>JAYNIM010000022.1:0-1514 GCA_038109055.1 bacterium | reverse complement strand
GTTGTCTCCGTAGATTTTCATCTGCTCTTCTTTTGATGATAACTTCAACGGGTTCTTGGGGTATCACCACAGGTTCGACCACAGGTTTTGCTTCTTCCTTTGGCTTCATCTGCGATGGGTGCTTATTGATATATTTTAGTTCATACTCCGATAAATTCTTTGGTCCTCTTTTGTAATACTCATTATTTAAAATCCTTTGGTATGCTATTCGATCTTTAGGATCCGCCCCCTCTAACATTATTTGCCAGGTAGTTTTCGGTTTTGATTTTTTTAATACTTGATCTAAAGCTTTTCTAGGTTCAGGTAAAATTCCCATCGCTCTAGCAGTATTAATATTTTTCTTTAAATTTTCATCACTAGCCACTTTTTGTTTTTTGTTAGCTAGATTTTTAAGGTAGTTTAAATTTTCTTGATCTTCTGTTGAATACAAATCTATTTTGTTTTCCACATAAGCAACGGGATTGTCCCTGATCTGCATCAAGTCTTTATCAAGCTCTCTTTTTGCGTCTATTTTAATTTGTCTATCCTCTATAGCTTTAGGATTAAGTGCATTTAACGGCATATCAAGATAAGGAGTATTAACTAGAGCATCTAAAAATTTAGGGTCATTATTATAATCATTTTGAGCTTCCAAAAACTGATCTACTGTCATTCTGGACCCGTCAGGATTATTCCAAGTTTCGGGTTCACCAAACATTATTTTTTTTCTCCCAGCCATTAAACGTTTCTCCTTATGTCAATGTAGTAATCTAGTAATTCCTTAAGTTCATCTATTGTTAAATCCTTTAGTTGACCTTCTGGAAATATTGGGGAGAGTAATTCATAATAATCTTCCCTTGATGAAACCTTCATCCATCCACTTGGATTTGTTTGTTGATTAAATGGTGCGTCTGGCTTTGGTGTCAGTGGTAAAACATTAGTTGGTTTTTGATCTTCAACTTCCCCGCCTTTAATAAAGTTTGTGCGTTTAACTATTTCAGCAACTTTAGGTGATAATGATTTAATAGTTGGTACTGTTTGACCATATTTAATTGCACCATAATTTAATTTTTTATCTACGCTCATTAATTCATTTTTCCTTTTCTAAATTTAAACACTTCATCTGTATTTAAAGGTTTTGTGCTTCCAGTTGGTAGACCTCCAGTCTCTTTAGTGTTGTCTTTTGGCACAAACCAAGGATGAATTTTTGTTATTATTGTTTGGTCTTTATTTTCGAGATCGACTTCCTTTTGTATTTTCATAAAGTCTTTTGCAGTTGCTAAAGCGCTATTCAACTCTGCTATTTTTCCACTACTATACGCCAAACAATATAGTTCATCTGAATAAACAATATCATCGTGCAGAAATTCTTGAATATAACATCTTTCACTTTCCAAAATTTCTGGTGCGTACATATCAATCGCCATCATCACTTGGCGTATTTTATTTTTAGTTATTTGGTCCATTTGGATACTCCTCTCTTTTTATTAAATCGCTAAAAACACTAGTAGCCGTATCTCCCTCAACTAATTCTT
>JAYNIM010000021.1:0-1704 GCA_038109055.1 bacterium | reverse complement strand
ATGACTTCCTCCCAATTTACACACATTTACCTTGGGGGTTTGAACAATAGAATAGCCTGGTAACTAACCATATTGGCATTGTAGATGCTACTGAATCAGTATAACTTTTTTTTACTAAAGATCGTTGAGAAACTCAAAAATTCGAACCATGGCCATTGTGTCGAGTTTGCAATATTCCTTCAAGCCAGTTATTAACTTAGGTCGATCTATAACTTTGTTTTCAACAATGTCTAATATTCCATCAATTGCCATTCCTCCGTGTTGGATATCAAGTTCGGAATAAGAAAGTTCTGGAATTAAAACGGGAAGTATGGATTTAATAGAGCAGCTGCCTTTAAATCTATAATCGATGTATTTTTCTTTAAAAATTCCCATGAGATCAAATACACGTAAATTGATGGACTCAAGTTGTGACTTGTATCTGGGATACATTTTTCCCATATATCTATTACATCTTTTTTCAAAACTTTGATTCCAAACAATAATTGTTCCAGTTTGTCCAATATCATGAGTAAGCTGTTTCACAAGGGTGGGAATCGGGTTTGTTTTATCGGCATGAAGAAATTCCGTGTGTTGGAGTCTTGCTCCAGGTTTGGGGATTTTATGTAGTGAATACTGAAAGGGTATTTGGTCATAGGGGTGAGTTTTGTCGAAAAGTGGAATAGCTGGGTTTATGGCTTCGTAATCCAAAAAGTAAAGGGGATACTCTAGCGCGTCGAGTTGTTCGCGTATTGAGGAGATATTTACTTTAGAGCTTTTTTCTTTTGTTAGGGAAACTTGAAGGTTCATTGCATTTGATTTAAAGCTTCTATCAGGGACATCGCATATTTTTATAATCCCTTTTTTACAAAATTCATCAAGTTTTGGTTTTCGAATGTTACTGATATCGTAAATACTATATTCGGGAACATGCTGCCGATAACACTTTTCTAATGTTTTAGGTAAGTCGTATTTGAAACTTTTTTTGAGTGACGGTACATTAGGCGGGCTTTTCCGGTTGAGATCTTTGTGTGCCTTTTTCATTTTTTCTTGGATATCTAGTAAATCGTCATAAACTTTTTCACTGATGTTTTTCGTATATAGAAACTTATTAGGTTCGATTCCTTTGTTTTTTTGAAATATATAAGTGGTGTCTACGAGAATGATGTTCAACGAGTTCAGTGTAATACCACAATCAGTAAATACGGACGCCTGAAAACCAATATCTGCAATGTGCTCTGGCTTAATTTTTGTAGAGCTCTTAACCTCGTAAAGGTGCCAACCTAGATCATCTTTTATTAGAATATCTGCCTTAGCTATGAATGCGGATGTTATGGCAGTTGCTTGGTAGATAACCGTTTCTTTTGTTTCCATGACGGACAAAGTGTGTTGGTTGGATAAATTTCCAGATACATTAACCGAAACTCCTTTAGGAAAAAGCTCATGAGCAATTTTTTCAACAGCATCTCCTTGGTCGGATAAGCGTGAATTGATACAGTCAATGCGTAGTTCCGGTCGTTGCTTCCACAACCATGCAAAGCGTGGACATTCAAGATAACGGAGGTAGTCTGCTTTGGAAATCCTCTGTGATAAAGAGCTCACAGACTATAGCTTGAAATAAGGCCAGTAAAACTTTTATTTAAGCTAATTTTAGTGTGTGGAATCAAAACATACTCCCACCTTTTTCCATTGTTTGTTAAATTATACTCAGTAGCAGACTCACAA
>JAYNIM010000020.1:0-1780 GCA_038109055.1 bacterium | reverse complement strand
AAGCATAACAGCCATAACAGGTGCTGCCTTCTACGTCTTGTAATTTTTTACCAGTTTTACATTCTGCAGCTGGTATACCATACGCCCAGCCAGGCATTTTTGATGGCTTACTTAAACCGCCAACCAGTTTTAACGCTTCGTTTGTTTTCATATTATCCTTTCTAAATATTTCTATGGAATCTATTTTTAACACGAATTCCAGGTTTATGCAAATTTTTTGGACAGCTCGCAGCTTGCAGCTTGTTGCTCAACTCCCGGAAAAATTTTCCTGTTCTCTCAACGTAGGCTGGAGGCAGGCTGCTGTGGTCCCTGGTGAACCACGGCAGCAAATCGTTATAATTAATTCTCTTCATAACTTTCACGTTCATCGTTGATCAGGATCTTCAGGACCTTCTTTAAGGCCTTATCGGATGCTGCATCAGCCATCACCTGCACGTTACGAAGTAATTCTTGAGAAGTGAGCGCGCCACGTTTTAAGTGCTGCTCTAGACTATTCAAATGGTCCAGATTAGTTTGCGCAATCTTTTTATCAATAGCTTCCATATCAGAAGCATCTTCAAAGATCTCACTAGAATTTATTTCTAATGTCATAATTAATTCTCCTTTATATTTCTTATATAAGCATTCATTTTTTAAAAGTCAAGCTTGAGGCTTGCAGCTTGAATTTAGGCCCCGGATTTCTCCGGGGCCTCGATGAGATAACTAATACAAGCGGTCAAGTAACGCCCCAGGTACATATCTATGCGTTCGTTCGTCTACATTGCAACAGTAGGCTTACGCCCTCTGTTCAATGAGGTTTTGGGCACCTTGACCTGCGATAACTGGATTGAAGCCCAGCGGCAATTGTTTACCGGTGCACCAGGGCTTAACACTGTATCCAGTGCCAGTTATCACAGCTCAATGGGGCAGTTATTATCAAGGCTCATACCCCAGGAGCCATTTTGGGGCATTACGCCCCAAAAGTTTTTAATTAGGTTTTTTTAACTTTTGACCCTGAAACAAAACACCGTCAGCACCAAAAGAACCCTCTAGCATTTTTTTAAGGTCACCTAACATCTTGACCTCTGTTCCATTATGTTTCTCACCTGTAAAATTTTTGTGTTCTCTCACAGGTAAAAATTTTGAAAAGTATCCAATAGAGTCGTCAAAACCATTTTTAGTTTTTGCATACTCTAATGAACTAACTTTCCAAATACCGTTTTGGAATAGATAGATATATTCTATCCATATATCGCCCCTCATATCTAACATATAATGATCTACATTATTGTATTTACGAGCAGGCTCTTCGTCTCTATTCCAATCACGACCATAGAAACTACACTCATTGATAGTTGACCCGAGATATGAGGCATTGCCATAATTAAATAATTCAACCGCTTTCTCGTAAGAGTTGTAATTATCAATCAGGCAACGCCCAACACCATCAGGATAACCATCACTATGAACATAAATTGATTTGATCGAATTATCTTTCAAAACAATGTTTATATGTGATCTTGTACTCATAGTTTTATTATCCTTTCTTTTGTATATGGGAATTTATACCAAATATTCAAGGGGGTGTCAAATGTTTTTTTATTTGACATAAAATTATTTTTAGTGTAATTTCCCAGAATAACGAAAGGATAATAAATGACAAATAAAGTAAAACTAAATGCTGAAAAACGAATTCAAATTGGAAATGAGTTTGAAGCATTTTATAGAAATAAAGATAGCAAACCAAAAAAAGATTGGTTAGGTGCAATCTCAAACTTTGATGAACATAAAGATAAAATAC
>JAYNIM010000019.1:0-2057 GCA_038109055.1 bacterium | reverse complement strand
TTCAAGTCCAAAAAGAGAAGTAGGCCGTTAATATTCTATTGGCGGCCTACTTCACTTAGTTTCGGTAGTTAGAAGCTTATTGTTAACAGCTATTCCACCTAATCTGTCACACACCCCATGAACACATAACCTACACACCCCCTATGGCCCATGCATGGGGTGTGTATGGCATTTAGCTGTTATTGATATTGGGATTGTTAAGGCACTGTAAGTGAACAGCTAGGTGTCATTAACAAGGATATGTATCTATCACCTACATATCTCACTTACTCTGTACTGATAACGATAAGCATCAATAGGCTTATTCCATTACCCGAAGATTTCTGACCGTGAAAGAAACTGTGAAAGATTATGTGCTTGTTGACAGTGAGTCAGAGACACATAAATTGTGAGCATTGCTGATGTTCAGGTCAGTGATGGTGCATCCGTAAGGCATAATAGAATTTCTCAGCCGCACCATTTTCTCGTTTCAAATACCATAGAAAACCTAGCGGTAAGTCTATTCGAGTATAAATGGTCGTACATTATGACGAAGGTTTCAGCGCCGTATCTGTGCCGTAAAATGAGCATGTCTGGCAGCTCATGCATAGGGCTTGCTTCCCATGATATTAGAGGCCTATGGCTGAGGGAGAACCTGTGGTGATATTAAGCGACAAATTCTGATACTAGAACGCACCTGTTGTTTACTATTTTCATCGCAAGTTTTTTACTTAAAGGGTGCTGAACAACTTCTTTGTCAATCAGATCAATGCATCTTTGCATTGATTTTTGGTCTCTATATTCCATGCAATTAACAACTCTGAAACTTTCTTTATTCCATGTTTTAGTTAGGACTTTTCTCACCAAACCCATTTGGCCTAATTTTTTAAAAGAGCTTCGCTCCACATCTGCTCATGCATTGCGATGTAAAGTTCCCTCTCATTATCGGAGAGAAAGTAAATTTTTATAAAGTTCATTAATGTTGTTGCAGACATCCCAACAATCCACCCACACCTGATCAAAACGAATAAAACGAATGATCACCATAGCGGATAAGTGAAGGTGTAGGAAACTCCGCCTGACTTAATTTTAAGGCTTTGATATTCGTCAATTTGATATTCGATTTTTTTGGCACTTCTCAACCTCAATTTACTCCGCCACTCGATTGGCTGTGTGTAGTTGTTTTGAGCAGCTAATGGTTCTTCAACGTCTGGACTGAAAAAACCAGAAACGAAAGATGTTAATTTATCATCAACTTCATAGGCCTTTAAAATCGTTTCAGCGGCCCGTCCAATGTCATCATTTGCATTGGTTGTGATTGGCGATATCAGACTAATAACACAAAAAAAACTAACTTTGCCGAATGCGTTGCCCATTTAAAGCATAAACCTATTTGATCCCACATATTGAAATCATAATACGATATTTATATAAATCCAAGGTGCTTCCTATCTGGGGGTGTTTCCTGAGGCAATAACTCATTTTGAAAAGTGGGCCTTAGGGAGTATTTGTCTTTAGATTTTTGCCCCTGATAAACGATCAATTATTGGGCAATTGGGACGATCATCCCCATCACAAGCGTTGACCAAAGACAAAAGCTCCTCTTTCAGACTTTGAAGTTCGGATAAACGGCTCTCAATGTCTTTGATTTTTTTTAACGCCACCTTTTTTACATCTCTACTTGGTCTGTGTTTGTCCTCATAAAGACCAAGTAATTCCCTACAGTCTTCGATTGAAAAATCAAATTTCCGGGCAGTCCCGACAAATTTAAGTTTTGCGACGTCTGATTGGTTGTATTGTCGATATCCCGTCAATGGATCAACCGTGGGGTGTACCAAACCGATATTCGCATAGTAGCGAACAGTCTTGGTCGTTAAACCTGATCCTTTGGCAGCTTGGCCGATTTTCATGAGCAGATTTTCCTTGATGTATTGACTTTGCCCTTAGGGGAAAGATTATCTTCTAGCAAACGGAGGCGGATATGGCTACAGCGATTGCCGGACTGAATATTCATTGGAGATGTAAGCACACTTGGAGACGCGCGAGCTATAACACAAGCTGGTGTCTGTTAGGGTGTT
>JAYNIM010000018.1:0-2630 GCA_038109055.1 bacterium | reverse complement strand
CCACCCCCCAAAAAACCTCAACACCTCCTCTATTATTGGCAAATAGCGCTGTCAGGAAGTTGCCAAACAGTAAATCACATAATGGAGTTATAACAGACAGCTGTATCCAAAATTTAATCTCTGGATTTTCAGAAATTATCCGCTCTTTCAGTTTAAAAGCTGGCACAAGAAATTGTCAAATCTATCGGAGGAACCACATAAATTTAAATTGTGAAAGACACAAATCTTTGTTTGATAGACATAAAATAATACCACAGTTTTGTTTTGGCTGTTTCAAGGTACAAGTTCAGACCGAAACGGTAATAGACCTCATAAAGTTATTTTTGATTTTTGATAATTTATTGTTAAAGCAAAACAATACCCGCAAATGTATCATTGAATTACGTCCACAAATAACGGGCTTTTACAAGGGACTTATTTATTGTTCGAGCTCAGAACAAGCAAATAAAATAAAAACCAATGTTGAAAGAGTAGTTCGTCGACGCATTGGGAATGGACCAGTCGTAAAAGTAAAACGTGGGTGTTCCGAATACTCACTGGAGTTCCCGGAATATGAAATAAAAAACGCTCATGATCAGAACATTATGAGTTACCAGAAAAGTTGGAGAGAAGTGGAAGAGACGTTTGACATCAACAACGGCCTTAAAGCCATCAAAACCAATTATCCAACCATCTCAGGCCTGAACTTAAATGATGTTCTTATTATTCAAAACTGGCTGATGTATGCAGTGGCAATTGGTGACAAAAGCGCACCGCCTATGCATGAAATTAATTGGCGCAGAAATGGGGTATATGAGCAGGCTGAGCGGCGAATAAAGTTCCAAACGACTAGTCAAAAATAAAATCGTGGAGCATTTAAATAAAAAGTAAGTGGGCAATGCCGATCTTTAACATCAAAAAAAGCGGTTATTTTTTAGTTTTTTGGAAGCGTCTTGAAGTGTCCTTCTAAAAAACAGGCATAGTTTTTCCATTTCTTAGAACTTCCAGTATAGATTGGTGACATCACCTGCTGCTGAGATGCGGTTCCAACTAATCTCTTGTTTTTTTCAGGGTACAAACACATTATCTGGTATTCGAGGCCAATGAACTGCAATAATTTTCTGATTTCTTTTTGAGGTGCTGCAACTAGGTTTTCATATTTAATATCAAAAATTGATGGCTGGTATGTTTTTTGCCAGAATTTCATCAACTTGTTGTACATGTGATAGTAACTCACCAAATCTTTCAGGTCATAACTGTAGCCAAGGCCATTCGTCGAGAAATAATGCGCGTAATTCGACCAACAAACAGCAGCTGGATCTCTTGAACAATGGATAATTTTTGCTTCTGGAAATGCTTTTAAAATAAAATTTATATAAAGGAAATTATGCGGCATTTTGTCGGTAACTATCAGGCTTTTAGCCGTAACTTTTTTTAGTGCGGCTAGGTACTGCTCACGTATATTTATGATTGTGTTTTTTTGCAAAACAGCATTTTCATATATAAGTTTTTTGCAAACAATGCCCCAAAAAGGCAGTTCACCAGCACCAAAAACCATAGAATGTGAAGATAGAATTTGTTCAATTAGCGTTGTACCAGAGCGAGGCATCCCCACAATGAAAATTGGCGTGATGACAGTGGAAGGGTGGACGACGGAAAAGTTGTTAAGCTTTTTCGCTCTTTTTTTAATCATAGAGAAAAGAATCTCATCTTTAGAGATGTCGTAATTTAAGAGCTTTTTGCGTAGAGTCGCGCCTTTTTGAAAGTACAAAAAAGCCTTATCATATTCTCCTAGATCATCGTAGGCTTTTCCCAGGCCATAGCACAATTGGGCTATTTCTTCGGAGGTGAGCTTGTTTCTTTTAACTAATCTTTCCATCGTGAGGAGCTGTTTGTCATGTGTCTTATACTTTTTCAGAATACTAATTTGCCGATGTGCGTCAGCACGGTTTGCATCAATGGCTATGACTTTATTATAGATTTCTAATGCATGTTGAAATTGACCAAGCTCTGTCAGTGTTCTGGCTGAGTTTGCCAAAGCGTCAGGATAGTTAGGTTTTAGCAGTAGAGCACTATTATAATCTTTTAGTGCTTTTTCGAATTGACCCATATCTCTCCTTGCGTTTCCGCGATTAAAGTAGGCTTCAGCGTAATTTGGTTGAATGGTGATCACTCTATTGAAATCAGCAATCGCTTCCTCATAGCGCTGCTGATTTTGTAATACTGTTCCCCGGTTCAGCAAGGCATCCACATAATTTGGCTCGAGAGATACTGATCTATTCAATAAATTCAGAGCCACTTCAAATTGATTTACCTGAGAGGCCAATACCCCATAAAGCTGCAATCCAATTATATTATTGGGATCAATTTTTAGGAGCTCTTCATAAGCCAGATGTGCTGACTCTAGTTGGCCATTTTGATGTCGCTCAACAGCAGACTTTAGAAGAAGTTGTGTTTTTTCTTCTAGACCAATTTTCGAATTCCTTGGAATTTTGACCAAGTTGTTCATCCTTTTTAGAATGCCTCTAGCCAGCTCTTTCAATAAGCTTTTTAAGCAATTCAGATGCCAAAAGGCTGCCGGTTAATGGTCAATGGACCACGAACCTTTGTAGTCAGAAATTAACCCTGGGAACTTGGTTCAAATAAGGTTT
>JAYNIM010000017.1:0-2943 GCA_038109055.1 bacterium | reverse complement strand
AAGCAGCTATCGTCTATGTTTTGGACCTGCCATAGCTGTTGGCCTGTGTTTTTGTCGTAGCAGAAAAGGTTGTTGCACAACTTTTTGTTTTTAAATTTTCTTTCATATAATGATTCGGCTTGAAATGTGTAAAGCATAATAAATAACTTATCTTTCATATCAACATAAAAATCTATCCCGGTAGGCATAAATATCTTTATACCGTTATCTAAAATAATATCTGAATAATAACTTCTAATTTCACCATTATCTAATTTTATATCTTTTTTAAGTAATTTAATCATTTAACTTTTTTGCCTTTCCAAACCATTTGACGTCTAAATCTTTATCTTCTACCTGCAACTGAAACTGCATACCGCCACCATCACCAAAGGTATTCCCCTCTTTTTTACCTGCAGCTTTTCCTACTTTTACGAGGGTATCCTTTTCAGGAACAACCTTTTGGATATGGGTAGGTGTATCGCGGATGGAGTATTTGTTTTGTATTTTTGTTGCGCTCATTGTTTTGCCTGTCTGTGGGTCTACTATATCGCTTTTTAGCATCATCCATCTACCTTTTTCTAAATTCTCATCTAATCCTACTTTATTATCCTGACTAAACACACGGACATAGTCGTTATGCTCGCCGGCTGTGGTGCTGGTAACAGATGCGTCTTCGACCCACTCGTTTTGATAGTTCTTGGTTTGGATATTTAATTTATTCTGTTTTTTTTCTAAACGTAAGGCTAATTGCTTTTTATTCAAAAACCATTCTTGTTTTAGGACTTTATCTTCTGATGATCTTTGTATAAAAAATAAACTACCCCTAAATATATCGGTGTTGCATATAAAATACCAAAACTACTGCCTATAATTGTACAAGACAATGTAGTAAATATAGCCTCTTCTACATTCCAAACAAGTAGCGGAAGTATGCCAAATGATGCCCCTGAAAGGAATAACAATGCTATATATGCAATTAAAAATAGACTAATTTTAAATTTTTTATTAATTTTTCTATTTAAAATATATTTAATAACAAACGTAGATAACAATAAGAATATTACTTCATACCATACAAAAAAACCTATTTCACTTAAAAATGAATTATAACTCATCCAGATTTCGTAATATAACACAACTATAGTAATGAACAATCCCGTAATACCACTTCCTAATAATAGACGATACATAGCTTCTACCTCGTTGTTTCACTAACTTTTTTATTAGGAAATAAAGGGACTAATTTTACAACATCATTTGGAGAGTTGGGTATAAAGTCATGTACTTTATACACATCTCCATTTTCCATATCACTTATTTTAACACTATGTGCTGGGAACCTATCATGCTCTCCTTTAATTTTGATTTGAGGTTCAGTTCTATCACCTGTTCCAGGATTAATATTTATTTGATATTCATAATCAATTGCCGGTGCAAATGGAACTAGAGGATTCTGACCATGGCCTGTCACATCAATTTGCACGTTATCGCCTCCATTTTCTTTTGTTCTGATGACATTTGACGAATATTCCGAACTTGCTTGCTTAGATTTATACACTTTTCCCTTACTATCATATAAAATTGTTGTTGCCTGATGATCATTTTGTTGTAGCAATGGATTCTTACTTTTATTCGGGTCTGTCTCCACAATAAACGTTTGTTTCATTCGTGAGGTACCTTCTTCAAAATTCTTTCGATTATCTCCATGAAAATATTTTCCTGTAATATCTATAGGATTATCTACCTTTTCATAAGGTATTTGAGCATCTACCTCCACCTTATACTTCCGTGTCTCCATTCCCTCCGTATTTGCTACCTCTTGGTTCGTCTTGCTAAAATCAAAGTCCTTCAAACTATCTTGAAATGTCTGTGCATCTGTCGTCTCAGCCACAACATATCCTCTCATCTGCTCCCCAGCATCGTCCCCGTAGCCCGTCGATATTTCTTGTCTCTTTTCACTATAATCACGCTTCTTTTTATAATCCACGTAATGGCTCATTTCATCGCCTAATACGGTCGCTAAGGTCTCGGTGGAGCCATCTTGATATGCCATATTTAAATATATTTTACCATTTTTATGGCTTCCCATGGTATTGTCATCGGGATTATTATATATCACAATATCCACCCCTCCTTCTACACCGCTAGCAGCAACAGCCGTATCGACGATCTGTTCGAGGGCTTGTTCGGCTTGGGCCATTTCTTCGGGGCTATTAGCCATTTTTGTAATCACTTGTCCCTCATCATGATCAAGTGCTAACTGTAATCCCAGCTCTTGGTTACGGATTCGCCCTCGATACTCGGATACAAGCCCATCTGATGATCGTCCCGTCACGGTATCTGCTACCGCTTTGCCTAAATTAGTACCCGCCTTTACGGTATTTGTTCCTGCTTTTCCTACCTCCGCCAAGCCTTTAATATCGTCCAAATTCTGCTTGATATCCTTAATGCCCTCCTTAATAGTATCCACGCTGGTAGGAATCGTGATATTCATATTTAGGCCGCCTGTTTCTTCGACCTTTGTGTATGTTTGACTGTCGCTGATGTCGCTATTGAGGCCCTGCTCGTCGCGCTGGGCTTGGCTGAGGGTCTCGCCTTGGACACTGAGACGGCCTTTGCCGATTGTGGCTTTGCTGCTGCGTTGGATGTCATGGCCGTTTTCGCTAAGGCCCAGATTCATCTTCTTGCCGCCCACACCCACACTGACACCATTGTTGTTGGCCACGTCGCTGTCGCTGAGGTCGTATTATAACACAATAGGGGTTGTGGGGCGTCGCGGGGGGAGGTTTTAGTTGTATTTTATTCAACTCTATATTCTATTTGTTTCGCTTTCGGTTAATTCTTTGAAAAAAAAGTTACATGCATCTTCTTCTTTATTAAAAAATCTAATATTTGATTGACTACCTCTTTCGGCGTAATAAACTTTCCATTTTATTCCTTCATTTACTAAACATAAGCACT
>JAYNIM010000016.1:0-5082 GCA_038109055.1 bacterium | reverse complement strand
AGCCGCAGTGGAAAAAGATGGTTTGGCATTAGAACATGTATCAACAGATTGTGAAAGGTATCGAGACATTGTTTTAGCCGCAGTGGGACAAAATGGGTTGGCTTTAATCTATGCCTCAGAAGAAATGAAAGCAGATCCAGCAGTAGTGAAAGCTGCAGTGGAAAAAAATGGTTTTGCATTAACATTAGCATCGGTATCAGAAGAGTGTGCAGAGTATCGAGACATTGTTTTAGCCGCAGTGGGACAAGATGGGTTGGCTTTAATCTATGCCTCACCAAATTTGAAATCTGATTTAGAAATTCGTAAGGTTGCTTACCAATCTATAACGAGAAACAAAGCAGGGAGTCGTAGCGTAAGTGGAGTACCTAAGCTTCCAGGATTAAACATTGATGCGCTAGTAACAGATTTTTCTAAAGAAACCTTAAGCTCAACAATACGCAAACAGTTTGAGTCATTCACAGAGATAGCCATGCAAAATTTTATGGAACAATCATTAACCTTTTTAGATTTGAGTGATTCCAGACAAGAATTGTTTAGTATTACATGGTTAACTACCATGCAAACCCTCATGAATCTTGAAGGAGAACAAAAAGAGGTCTTTGCTGCCTTTGTTAATCTTGCTACAGGCATGAGTATTAATCGATCGGAAGCATTTAAACTGACATCAGAAGCACTTGTTGATCAATTGTGGGAAGGGGCCAGTGGTGAATACCTGTGTTCACCCAATACGCCCGGCCATTTTTTATATGTGCATGCAAAGAAAACACAAAAAGATGAAGTCGTTTTTACGGTGGGTAATACGGGGCAAGGTGTGCAAGGATTGGATGCCACTAGTCCGACAAGGAAAGCTAATTTGCTCCGACGTTATACCGTTAAAAAAAGAGAGAATAAAAGCGACGAGAGTTTTAAGGATCGTATTTTTAAAATGACTAAACAATTGCAAACGTCCCAAAACAGTAAGGGTCAAGAACAATGTGATGCCAATGTGTTTATGACGGAGATTTTGTCTGATGTTTTTAAAGGAATTTCAGCTGAATCATTAACTAAACGAAAAGTCCAAAGTGTTGGAAACTGCGCAATGAAGGGACTGACTAAAAATTTATTATATCAAGTATGTTTAGGTATGAAACCCCCACGCCCTGATTTATATTATGAGATAACCGATAAAATGAGTGAGGTGTTGTTGGATGTATTTCGAGGAGAAGGTGAAGATCTTGAAAAAGTAAGAGGAAGGATTACAAAGAAAAGGGAAAAATTGGCCAAAAAAAATCAAGTAACAAAAACGTAGGTCTTCCAGCAAGTATATCAAAAGCAGACTAAAGGTGTCAGAGTCTTGCACGGATAGTGCCAGAGTTTAAGGTATAAAAGTGATGGCGGGGCTTACGAGATCACTTAGAACCTATTTTTTGACAGAAGATAGTTTATGTAAAGCAAGATAAAGCAATTTTTTAAAAAAGAAACTTGAAAACTGCTGACGGTGAGAGGGGAGTAGTTTTGTAGATAGACCGAGTTGAGAGGCTTTTTTCATTTTTACCTGATAGTTCGTTATGAGTGATAGGGATTTGAGTATAGATCATTTGGGGGAAAGACGTATTAAATGGAATTTGATAAAGTATAAATGATGATTTTTTATTTCATTAGGAGAAAAAAATTTATTTGTGGCTTAATCCTAAGTCTAGCTCTACCCGTGTATGTGGCTGCGAAAGACTTTGATGTTGATATTTATATTAAAAATATTAAAAATCAAAAAGGTCAGCTATTTATAGCCCTTCATAACAACCCATCTGCTTTTCCATCTAACCAAGTTGAAGCAATTCAAACAACAAAAATTATTCTAAAAGATCATCAGTCTCAACTCAATTCTAAAAATGAGCTGATACATACGTTTAAACATCTAAGCCCCGGTACCTATGCCATTGCGTGTTATCATGATGAAAATAATAATGCCAAGCTAGATACCTTTTTAGGTATTCCCAAAGAAGGTTATGCATTTTCTAATAATGTTCGACCTAAATTTAAAGCACCTCAGTTTAAAGAAGCTTCCTTTAAAGTGATTTCACAAAATACAAGCTTAAACCTTATAATGGGGTACTAATTGCAATAGCTATGAAATCAGGGTTTAACAGTTTAACTGAACACTTTAAAGTTGATGACCTGCCAATAAAAGGAAAGATTCCAGCCTGGCTTAATGGAGATTTACTGCGTAATGGTCCAGCAAAATTTGATCTAGGAGATAAGGGTTATCGGCATTGGTTTGATGGGCTTTCCTTACTACATAATTTTAGTATTAAAGAAGGCAAGGTTGACTATCGAAACCATTTTTTAGAATCCGAAGCCTATAAACAAGATACTAAAAATAAAAAAATTTCCTTTCGATCCTTTGCAAGCGATCCCTGTGGGGGCATTTTTAAACGTGTTTTTTCGGGCTGGTATCGCAAAAATACAGATAATGCTAATGTAAATATCACTCAAATAGGAGAGCATTTTTTAGCGCTAACCGAAACACCCATGCCTATAGAATTTGATGCCAAAACTTTAGAAACAATCGGAAAGTTTAGTTATACAGATAAGCTTAAAATATCAACCTTAACAGCACATCCTCACCTCGATTTAAATACCCAAATAAGCTATAACTTGGTGTCGCATTATGGGATTCAAAATAGTTGTTATTTTTATAAATTACATCCAAAAAGTTTAACCCGAATTCCCTTTGCCAAAGAAGTACTAAAACATCCCAGCTATCAGCATAGTTTTGCCATGACGAAAAATTATATCATTCGCACAGATGTACCTTTTTGCTTGAGTCATTCATTAAAACTATTATTCGGCAAACCCTTTATCGAAAATTTTCACTGGGATGCAACAAAAGAAACCGTATTTTCGGTCTTTGATAAATCAAGCGGTAAATTACTTGCAAAACATCGCGTACCTGCTTTTTTTACCTTTCATCACGCCAATGCTTATGAAAAAAACAATCATATTAATCTCGATATTGTGACGTATAACGACGCTTCTATTATTAAAACGTTGTATCTTGAAAATTTAAACAAAACATCCACTCCATTTCCTCAACGCTATTTAACGCGTTTTTCTTTGCCTATCCATCAGGGACAAGTGACAACAGAATGTATATCTAAAAATATCGAACTGCCACGTATAAATTATCGCTATAACATGAAAGATTATCGTTATGTTTATGGTGTGGGAGGAGATAATAAGCAGATATTTAATCACTTAATTAAAGTAGATATTAAAAAAAAGGTTCAAAAAATTTGGAAAAAACAACATTGTTTCCCAGGCGAGCCCGTTTTTGTGGCTAGTCCCCAGGCCAAAACAGAAGATGATGGTGTTGTTTTATCCGTGGTATTAAACGAACAAAACCAACAGTCTTTTTTGCTCATTTTAGATGCCCAAAACTTTGAAGAACAAGCCATCGCCAGCTTGCCGTCACCATTACCCTTTGGTTTGCATGGAGTTTTTGTTTCATCATGATTTCTTAAAAAAGTATAAATTTTTTTTGGTATCGATAAAATAATAGGGTATCGAGACAGTCCTATTATGCTTTCATAACTAATGAAATCCATACATATCATTCCACTTCCTGATAAAACCATCAATCTTTCTAACACGCCTCCCACTGTCCTCTTTAATTCTCTAGCTGGAAAGTTGAGATAGTGTCCACCTTCATTACTACCACGTTCACACTGAAAAAGAGGTACTGGTAAGTCCAAGTTATGCCACGGATAAGCTTCTCCTCTAAGGTAGCCTTCTAAACTTTCACCAGTATAAGTACGCTCTGTTCCTTCATCAAAAGGATTAAAGTCAAAGTCACCATAAATACTGCGATTGGAAACTGTAAAACCAAAACCATCTCCAGCAAAACGTTTTAAAGTCTAACCATTCATTATATCTTCTAAAATTTTTGTTAATGGTTTTCCACTAAAGTATGTTGGGGCAGGCAGGTATCCATCAGAGGGTATATCCACATGAAAAAAAAATCCATCTGAATGAGGTAATCTTAGGCGTGGATCGCTTGGATCTACATCTGGCAATAGATAAAAGGTAATATTCTTGTCAAAAGGCCAGCGCGTTGAGAGAGGATCTATTCCATTTGCATAGGGTTTGAATGATAATCCTGTATGTAAAATATTTTCTTCAATTTCTTTAGTTAAATCAAACTCCCAGTTGAATTCTCGTCACAAGCTTCATCAAGAATAGGGTAAAGCCTGCCAAATTCATTCCTAAAATATTCTTCAAACCCTTCAGGATAGTGACAGCCTGTGTGATCTTCACCTTGCAATTTACGATGACTATGATGGGTTAAAGAATCTTTTAATGCGTTTGCAACCCTTTTGGAGGAATCTTTATTAGATAAGAATTTATTTGCTGTGTCGTTATTAATTTTATTTACCACAGAGACCTATTGAATAATATTAAACGAAAAAAAACTACAGTTAGTTATTTGTATGAGCGCTTCTCAAAAAACACTAGATATAGTGTGTTCAGAAAAATGACGGGTCAAGTTGCAATTCTGAAAGATAAAGTTCGGAAAAAAATGTTAATTTTGAAATAGCCCTATAATAAGGCCCCAATAGTAAAGGTAAATGATACCTTAAGTGTGTATTTTTTTTCTTGCTAATTCCTGATATACTTTCTTCAGTAATTTTATCAGATTTGCTCGTATCTCTAGTTTATTATAAAACTCTATCGAAAACATTGATTCAATTATCTATAATTAAAGGATCTATGGAAAATCATTTATCGAAACTTGTGTTGGACATTTCGTTTGGCTTGGGTGATTTTATCCAACTTACTGCTTTATTGGTTTCATTGGGTCTTGGGGTAATCATTGCTCGAGTTTTTTCGGGGAAATTGAATACCAAGTTGAGTAAGATCATCAAAGGCTCTTGGCTCTCATTTGTCTTAACGCCTGCAATTTTATATGGAAGTTTTATCATTTTTTGGTTACATAGTTTTACGATATGCTCCTTTTTTGGGGGGCAAACCAAGATACTACTCTTAGGTCTTCAAGTATCTTTTTTTATTTTTACGTTGATTATGCTAAAAAAAGTAACACAGAGC
>JAYNIM010000015.1:0-7646 GCA_038109055.1 bacterium | reverse complement strand
GGCATGTAGGCCTAAAAGCACATGACCATGAATATGATAAAAACAACCTCTTCTGCTACGACAAAAACACAGGCCAACAGCTATGGCAGGTCCAAAATATAGACGATAGTCCCTTTACAAGTATAGGTCTAGATATAAAGGAGGAAGAGGGTAAAGCGGTTTTAGATAGGATAGATTATAGAGATGGAAAGAAGATAGGTGTTATACTTGAGCAACCATTCCGACAAGGGATCGATTTGTTTGGTGGTTTTACATTTAACTCTATCGAATACACCATCGACATCGATACAGGTGAAGCGACTTTTTATAAACAGGGGAAGTAGGGGGTTAAAAAGGGGGTATAGTTACCATTTAAAGCCAATTTCATCTAAAAGGGCGATTCTATCTTTCGATAATTTCCCTTTTTTGTAAGCCTGGCGTTGGCGTTCACAGAATTTGCCGAGTTTTTTTTCATTAGGGTCAGAGGATGATGAGGCCGGCCACTTTTTCTTCTGATGAATGAATCTACGTAGCTGGTCAACCGAATGTTGAAAAGCCTCTGCAAGCGGATCCAATACAAACCCACAGCTTTTTAGGCACCCAAGTTGGTCAGCACTTAATTTATTTTTCTTCGCCAACATTCGTTGCATCTGTGCCCAAGCGCCCAGCCGAACCTCTTTATAGCTAACCCGTTGATCTGGCATATGCTGATACTGCTGAATATAGTCACGAAGCAACTCGAAATTTTGCTGCCAAGAGGAATAGTTTGACCAAGAAAAGCCTATGTCATCCAAGGCCTTAATGCGATCCTGAGTTAACTTACATGTTTTTTTAGCTTGGCGTTGCCGTTGGCACCAGTGACTGAGTAAATGCCCTTTTTTTGGCATGGAATGATACGTGGACATGTATTCTTTTAATGCAAGGTACATACTATCCCAATTCGTTTGCCAATCTCTTTTTGTTTTGCCCCAATCAAAGCCAATAGCATCTAATAGCTGTCGGTTTTTAGCACTGAGAAGCCCTTTATTCCGGGCCTGACGCTGGTTGCTACACCAGGCACCCAAGGCGTTTCCTTGAAAGACGTCGAATCTAGCAGGTGGACGATTATATGCACGAATAAAAGATAGATAACGACTATAAAAGTGTTCCCATCGTGTATCATGGGGGGACCAATCAAAACCTAGTTTATCCAGTAACCGGATACGTGACTGAGAAAGAGTACCATGTTTATAAGTGCGGCGCTGTGAAACACACCAACGACCTAGGTATCCATCTTTATACATATCGTTACTTTTAGGCCAGCATCTTTTTTCTTTTTTAAATAAAGTGAGCATCGTATAGTATTCTTCCCATAAAAAATCGTGCTGTTGCCAATTAAATTTAATAGCTGTTAAAGAAGCTTGTCGTTCAGAAGATAGCTTGCCTTGTTTATAATACCTTCGTTGTTGAATGCACCACTCCGCCAATCTTTTTTCATTGGGACGAGCGGGCTGTTTGGGGGCGCGTGCAGGGAATCGCCCAACATCAGAAATAAACTTTTTGAGGTTAGTATATTGTTCAAGCCAGCGAGTTTTATGCGGGTCCCAGTCAAAGGAAAGCTTATTGAGTAAGCTCAACTGTGCAGATGTTAAACGATCCTGGCGTTTCTTTACACGCTGTGTACACACCCACATTAACATTGACTTTTGCGCATCCTTAACAGAAGGGAAACGACCATACCGATCTAAAAATTTCTTTAGCTCACAATAGCGGCGCATCCAATTGTCAGGGATTTTAGGTGGATCAGGTGGGTATATTATTTTTGTCATAAGGAACCTAGTTTTGTTATACGTTATTTTGGATTCCAGTTAAAGTCGAGGGAGTCTAATAACTTGATTCTTTCTGGTAATAGGATACCCTTTTTAAGGCGAACCCTCTGTGCAACAAGCCAACTCCCTAGTTTCTTTTTATTGAATTCTTCAAGTGCAGTAGGGAGTCTTTGTTCTAGTTTTATGAAAATTTTTAACAGAGTATAATTATCATGCCAACTTTTAGCTATTTTAGATTTAGTTTTTCCAAGTGGAAAGTTAATGCTTCTTAATAGATCATAGCGGGTTTGTTTTAGTTTTCCCTTATTTATAGTAGTTCTTTGGAGGCCACACCAACCACCCAATTTTACCCCTTTATAGTCTTCTTTAGTTTTAGGAAAACGGTTGTATTTGGATATAAATTCTTTTAAAAGTTTAAACATTTTAAGCCATTGTTTATCATTTTTATCTTTTGTATTTTCCTGATTTAATTTAAATCCAATTTTCTCTAGTAAAATTTTTCGTTCCTTAGAAAGGGAACCTTTAACTGTTCCCCGGAGTACACTATATTGAGTCCGAACCCAATTATAGTTTGGTTCTGTTTTTCTAGGGAGACGATTGTTTTTTATAAAAAAAAGTTTACATTCATTATATTTTAGGAACCATTTAGCTTGAAGATCTGTTTTAGATACGCCAAAATCAAACTCCCTAATTTTGAGTTCTTGGATGATGGTATCATTTAATTTTCCTAATTTATATAAACGCTTATAATTTGCTGCAAGCACCCCAATTTTTGCACCTTCAAAAATTTTACTCTGGGGTGGAGTTTTATGTTCTATGCTTAGATATTCTAATAGTAGAGAATAGAGGGCGATCGAACGTTCTCGTTTTGGAAACCATGGAATACCAAGTTTATCTAATAACGTAAATCTTTCTAATTGAAGCGGTTTAACACCATGTTTTTTTAATAAATTAAATATTTCTGATTTGTCATATATGAGATCTTTCTTGGTTTTAGCTAGTTTTATGTAATGAGTAAACCAAGCTCGCTGGGAGTTTAACCATTTACCTATACGTAAGCTTGTTGTCTCGCAAATATATGTATCTTTAGGAAACATATTATTTTTCACTACATAATTCTTTAAAACCTCATAATAGTCCATCCAACTGGAATATTTATTACCCAGCTCATTGACTAAGTCATCTGTTTTTTTAAAAATACGATCTTTAAAACATACAGGAACCTTTTTTTTAGGAATACCAAGTTTTTCTCTAATCTTATTTTTCTTGTCACAAGCATCTTTGTGCTCTTTGAAAAAAGTAAATCCTGAAATATCCAAATTGTTAACATAATCATATACAGCGGGCATTTGATCCCAAGCTTGAAGACACTCTATAGTCCTTAGCACCCTGCCTAATTGTTGAAGGAATAAAACAGGTGACCGTGTTGTTCTTAAAAGCAATATAAAGTCAGGCTTTACATGGACCCCTTCATTTAATTTATCGACAACAAATAAAAGGTGGTAAGTATTAGTTTTAGCGCTCTGGAAATCACTAAACTCTTGGGCCATTTGAGATTTGCTTTTACTCTCCTTTTGCTTACTAGTGTATTGGTAACAAATGGGGGGTATATTTTTATTGCTCTGACGAAAGGCCTTAGATAGAGCATCCTTATTTGCGTTTAAAGCCACTATGGACTCACAAAATATAATGCCCTTTATGGGCTTACTTGTTGGCTTAAAATCTATTTTGATGTTTTTATCTAAACTGATAACATTATCCCAGTCTTTTGTGCGAGTTTGTATATCTTTTTTAAGAGCAGTCTGTTTAGATTCAGGACAGTTTTTTATAAGTTCTTTGTATATCTCATCCGTCATGGCATTATAGTTATACCCCCTTATAACATAGTCCGGACAGGCAATAATGCCCTGATCAATGGCCTCCTTCAGTGTTATGCTAATCGTAAATTTTGAACATGGAAGGGTCTTTGTTGATAGTAAAAGCTCTTGCATTTCTCTGCCATCAGTTCTTTCATTAGATGCGGTTGCCATTATAATGTATGCATCAGGGTTATCTTCCATTAATTTCTTAACAGCCTTTTCAAACGTAGGGGCACCTATACGATGGCCTTCATCTAATATAATTAAGTCTGCTTTATGGGTGACTTTTTTTTGGACTAAATCAATATATAGTTTTTTATAAGTGATAAAGTTAATATTATCGCTTTTAATAGTTGTGTTTATATTCTCACTTATATTCTTGTTTATTGTCGTACTTGGCGTTACCCACAACATCTTTTTGTTATAGTAATTTTGGAGATAGATATCATCTATAATGAAACTTTTGCCAAAAGAAGGGGGTAAATTTAGATATAGTTTTTTATATTTTGATAGATATTCAAAACCCTTTTTGGCTATAGGCTTATTATAATCATATAGTTTGCTTTTTACAGACCCTTTTGGATCAGCAAGAGAAGCTAGGTGATCAAAGAATTTATCAAAACAAAGGAGCTCTATTTCCGGTAAGCTATTGCATTCATATGCTTCAGGTTCTTTTGTGAATCCCGCAGTTGAGTAAACAACGATCTTAGTATTTTTTTTAACCTTGTAATTCCTTTGAATCTTTTTTATTGCATCCTCCGTATCATCTTCTGAAAGCTTTTTATCTAGGTTTTTTGCTTGAATATATTCTAAGTCTGTTCCATTTTTATCAGAGATGTTTAGGTCTTTCCCTTTGTCATGACCGGGGATGATTTTAACTTGATAGCCCGCATATGCATGAACAACTTTAATTATATTTACCAGCCGATTCCCTTTTTCATGAGTATGTCCTTTTTTTACAGGGCCCCGTAAATAGTCGCGTAGGGCTTCTTTGTCTTTAAATATTGTTTTTATATCCCTTTCTTCAATGGCTTTGTCATAATCAACATGCCCTTTCAAAGTCCCTTCCAAAATAGATGCAGTCCTACTACGATCTAACAGACAACTTGTCATAAAAACCTCCTCTATAACTGAAGTTATATATATATTAAAAATACAAAAATGATATAACATGAATTATGTGGTTGAAGTTCAAAAAAGTCAACAGTGGAACTTAAATAATAAAAATCACATCCCCAAACCCCCTCCTTCTCCCGCGCGTATATCGGAGCTATATTGGCATTTTTGTCAGAGCGACTATTTAAAGAGCATGATGTCCCAACAACCCCCACAACAAAAACCCACCCCCATCCCCCCGCGACTCGCCACAACCCCCCACAGGATAATTTTCTAACCCAAAGACCTTTAGCCCCGCTAAATAAATCGGGGCAAGAGCCTACAGGAGGGATTTACTGGCGAGGCGCTATATGTGTGTATCAAAAGGAAGGTCTTTATACTCAGAGTCACAACAGAAACAACGTGCCCAAATCTTAGAAAGGGAATCACAACATTGTTTCAATAAACTAGGTGATGTACCGCCAGATTCACGAGATCCCCACTCTGGTCCATGAGCTTCTTTGGATAAAACAGTCATAACAAAGTTTAAATGAACAAGTTTTTTAAAACAAGCCGTCCCTTCAACCCACGCCCCCCCCAACAAAAACCCACCCCTAGCCCCGCTAAATAAATCAGGCCAAAACCCCACCTTAGCGCAGAGTCTAGCGCAGCACGTTTATTCAACAACGATCACCCAAAGTGAGGTCAACAATGGGAAAAATTCCCTGAAGTTGGTGTTAGTTTCACAAGGCCTAACTACCTTACGGGTCTCTCAGGTCAAAAAAAATTCACGAGCCTTGTCTAGGTCTTCTTGGTTTAAGTCGATAATGTTTGCCATGAGTGCATGAGTATCAATATGTTGGGCCTGTAAACAGGTCCTAATCTTAGTTAAGAGAGCGTGGATATAGGGTTTTAGCGGTGTTTCGCAGGGGCGATTAATGATTAATTCTCTAATAAGAGTGGCAAAAATTTCATTGATATTATAGGGGCCCTGTTGTTGAAGTAAGGTATAGGCGACCTGTAACCTACCGACGCGTCTAATATCCTCAAGAGAGTCCATGAAACAGGGATGGTTACTAGAAAAAGAAACTCTTTTAAGCATAGTTTCTTCACTAGGAGGTTTGAGGGCGGACCATATTTCCTTCGCCATATGGTTAGTTGCGGGGGGGACTGGGTCTGTGGTCACATGTGCATACGATTCAAAGAGAGTCTGTGGTTTGTAAGGCCTATCGGTAATTAAGTCTAAATCAATGCCACTCATGTCGGTGATTTTTTCAATAAATGTTAGTGTGTCAAAGGCGACGTAATACATGCAGGCTAAGACATCAGAAGGGGCTAGATCCGAACAATCGTGTAATTTATCTTGGACATAAGGTGCCACAGTTTCTATGTAACGTCTCATGGCTGCTTGTGATTCAGGTGAAAGCCGAATAGGCCGCATAAGTCTTTTTACTTTGAAATTAGTTCTTCCCTCTGCAAATTTTTGTATGTCTCGAAGATGTATTCCAGAGTCAGGCTCTACTAAAAGCCCTTTTATGAACCATGGCAAAAGGTCGTTAAGGGGATATACATATCCAGGATACTGATCCAATCCATTAATTATGTCAGTGAATAAATCCATTGTCTTGGGATATCTATCTAAATCACAAGAGCGTATTTGGTCGACTATCTGTTTGGGGGATACACGCTGAACACAAGAGCTAGACCAAAAAGGATCCATTGGGTAACCATTGAGTACCATGGATACAGGCATATCTGTGTCATTACCGCATGTAACATCAACAGGATTTGGGGGAAATGGTTCTGTATCTGTAATAAGAAGCGCACAAGGATATGGAGCAGAAGCCTCTGGAGCACAAGCCTTTGATACTAAATCGGGATCGCTCACAGGACATTGATTTGGAGCTAAAGCCTCTGATACGAAAGCAGGATCAGGAGAAGAGCTAGGGGATGTGAAAATAGAGTATAGAAATCAGGAATTGTAATTGCAAATAACATAATTCTCTCATTTATGACTCCGAAAGCTGATCTTGGAGCGCAAACTGATCTTCGACCGCTTCTAGAGCGTTGCTATATTTGAAAGACTTTTGAATGATAGTTTTAACAAGGTTATTTGACGATTCATAGTTACGGATAATTTCCTTACATAAGTCAGTTAACTCTCGTGCGAGGTCTTGTCTTGAAGCAGAAACATCTCTTTGAAGAGGGATAGTGTCATCATCGTCATCTAAGAGGTTTCCAAATCCTTTGACAAGCATCCTAGTACTTTCTTCTTCTTTCTCTTCAAGTTGAGCCTTTTTTACTAAAAATTCATCAAGTTTGAACTTTATTTGATTAGCTGTTTCAATAGCTGCGTTTCGTTGCCGAGCTTTTTTTGCGGATTTTGGTGATTGAGAAGCTCCATTGCCAGACTCTACATGTGAGACATCTTGCAGATGTTTATAGATTCCATAACCAATACCTAAGGTCAATATAAAAGCAACAAACATGAAAGGGCTTATAGCAGATTCATCTGATGCGGGGGGTAAATATCCCTCAGGTCTAAAACATGTGGGGGATACACCCTTAGTGGGGTCTGCAGATGATGCGGGGGGTAAATATCCCTCAGGTCTAAAACATGTGGGGGATACAACGTTAGTGGGGTCTGCAGAGTTGTCGGCCATGAAAGCGTTAGCAGTTTTTTCTCCATCTGAGGCAGGCAGAGTGTCATCATGACCTGTTTGAGTTGCAGTCATGCCCAATAACCGTGGAGCCGATTCGTGAAATAAAGGTAACATAATTAATAGTCCTCCCAATGAATATAATAATGTTTACGTCATAACTAGAAAGAAATTACAAAAATTAAAAAAAACAAATACAGGTAATAAGGTCATCTACAGGGAACAAGCGACAGCTAGAACTCCGC
>JAYNIM010000014.1:0-7657 GCA_038109055.1 bacterium | reverse complement strand
GGTGGAGATAAACAGAGACTATCTGTGCTTGATTATTTTGTTAGGCTTTTTAAGCCAGATGACGCCAATCAACATGCATTTGGTAAAATAGATGGTGGTTGGGGAAAGGTTCTGAGTTGTTTGGATAGTGAGGATGTTAGGGTTAAAAGCAATGCTTTGATTGTATTGGGGCGTTTAATGTCGAATAATGAGGCCAATCAACAGGCCTTGGGTCAAATAGAGGGGGTTTGGGAGAAGGTATTGAGTTGTTTGAAGAGTAAGGATGTTAGGGTTAAAGGAAATGCGTTAGCGGTATTGTGTGATTTAATGTCGAATAATGAGGCCAATCAAGAGGCCTTGGGTCAAAAGGAAGGAGTTTGGGAGAAGGTATTGCGTTGTTTGGATTATGAGGATGTTAGGGTTAAAGGAAATGCGTTAGCGGTATTGAATTGCTTAATTTTGAATAATGAGGCCAAGCAAGAGGCATTGGGTCAAAAGGAAGGAGTTTGGGGGATGGTTCTGAGTTGTTTGGATCATGAGGATGTTAGGGTTAAAAGAAATGCGTTAGCGGTATTGAATTGCTTAATTTCGAATAATGAGTCTAATCAACTTGCCTTGGGTCAAATAAACGGGTGTATAGGGAAGCTTGAGAGTTGTTTGGATAGTGGGGATGATGTGGTTAAAGAATTAGCTGTGAAATTAATGGGGTATTGTTCTGTTTCACAAAGGGTTTAAGTATGAATTGTTTTAGATCTAGGTGCTTGGTAGAGCTTGATTTTTTCATTCTGCTACGCTTGCTGATGTTCTTTCAATGTTTTATGCTGATTTAATGATGAACAGGCAATCTGTGGGTTTTAATATTGTGGTGGCAATGGATGCAGAGCGAGGGATTGGGGTGAAGGGACAATTACCGTGGAATTTGCCTGGAGATATGGCCTATTTTCGTTCGCTTACCTTAGCAACACATGTGCCTGCGGCCAAAAATGCGGTTGTGATGGGTAGGCGGACTTGGGAGTCGATTCCTAGTCGTTTTCGGCCGTTGCCGGGACGGCATAATGTGGTGTTGACGCGGCAAAAAGACTATCAGGCAAAAGATGCTTGTGTTGAGATGAGTTTTGAGGCGGCATTATTGCAGTTAGAGGCAGCAAGAGAACGTTTTGAGATTGACCGAATTTTTGTCATTGGGGGTGGGGCTGTGTATCAACAGGCTTTGGAGTCGGAGAAGTGTCAAAAAATATATGTGACCTATGTTGAGAAGACCTATGATTGTGATTGTTTTTTTCCGAAGATACCGGAAGACTTTTCTCGTTTGCATCGTTCGGGTGCTCATGAAGATCAGGGGATTGGTTATGAGTTTCAGGTGTTTGGACGCTGAAACAGCTTAGTTTGTTATTGAGTTCATGTTGATAATTTTGGGGGTGATTGCGATCATGAGTTCATCTTCGTGATGGTATTTTCCTTTGTTTTTGAATAAGTTTTTTAGTAAAGGGATGTTGCCTAACATAGGCATTTGTTGCTCGTTATTGGATTCGTGAGAGTTGAAAAGTCCGCCAATGAGGACCATTTTGCCATCTTTGACAAAGACGGTGGTTTTGACGCGGCGTGTTCGGATGGTAGGGACTTCTTTTTCTTTTGAATCGTAGGTGATTTCAGGTTCAATGTCTATTTTGATTTCACCTTCACTGATGTTAATGTCGGGTTTGATTCGAAGGGTGATTCCCACGTTGATGTATTCGTAGGTTTTGGTGATAGTTCCGTTTTGGTCGGTGGTTTGGCTTGGGATGGGGACTTGGTTTCCGATAAATATTTCGGCTTGTTTTTTGTTGATGGCTTGGATGCGTGGTTTGGCTAGCATTTTGGCATGGCCTTGTTCTTGTAAAAAGTTGATACTACTTTCGAGTGTATCACTTTTGATACTGCCTATTTTTGTATGGGTGCTGTAGCTTAGACCTAAGGATTGGATCCATTCTATCCCTAATTCTTTGGTGGCTTGTTTAGATACCTCTAAAATTTGGGCTTCTAAGATTATTTGGGGGACTTTTTCTTGATCAATGGCTGTGATGAGTGTGATTAAGTCGTCGATATTGTTGGTGTCTGCATTGATGATGAGTTTGTTTTGTTGTTCTAAAATTTCGATACTTTCACCTATCTTTAGTTTTTTTTGAAGAAGTTGGTATGCTTGGAGCGCGGGTAGGTTATTGAGTGCGATGATGCGTGTTTCAATGAGACTAGCTTTTTTTATATTAGAGGTGTTGCCAATGAGTAGATTTCTATCTGTTAATTGATAGCTAAAACCTTGACTGTTTAATATGAGGTCTAAGGCTTGTTTGATTTTGACGTCGATTAAGGAAATACTGATTTTACCTTGGACACTTTTATCTGTGATGATATTTAAGTTACTTTTTTTTGCGAGTATTTTTAAGACATCTCTAATGTCGGTGTCTGTTAGATCTAGGGATATTTTTTTATTTAGATAGGCTAGATTGGGGTTGGTGGCTAGGCGAATGATGTTGGTGTTTTCTTTTTTGGGTTTTCGGGTGCTGAGAGGTAAGGCTTTACGGGTAAGATGGCGTTTGGTGGTGATGATTTTGTTGTTTTTGCCCGTTGCTTCGATTGTAAAGGTGTATTGTTTATAATCGGGTAGCTTGAATTGTTCGTTGAAATACCCGTTTTGATCGAGTGCAACATGGCGATCATTGATAGAGAGGTTTTTGCATTGTTGGGCTTGTCCTTTGAAAATGATAAAGTCTTTTGTGGTTGTGGCATTTTCTTCTGGACTTTCTATTAATAAAATAGGTGTGCTGGTTGGTTCGTAGGTAATATAACGTTGTTCTTGGGCTTCTTCTTCGTGATCAGAGTAGGTGCTGATGATGATTTTATAGAGGTGGTTTGGTTGTTTTAAGAGCAGTGTTTTTTCGAAAAAACCAAATTCATCTAAAGAGATAGTTTCGTTGTTGATATCTACGGCATAAGCATTGATGGCTTGGCCTTTGATGGTGACTTTGTGCTCAGTACTTGTGCTACGGGTTTGAGGGGAGATGATTTTTAGAATGGGTTTGGGGGGGATGTAATAAATTGAACAGGCTTTTATGTCTTTATGTCCGAATTCATTGATGGCTTTGAGGATGAAACTTTTTTCTTGATAGGGATGGTTTAATTTGACGGTATACTCAAAATATCCGTCTTCGCTTAGAGGGATGTTTAAATGATTGATCCAAAACTCGCGGGCATTTTCTACTTTTCCGCTAAAGGTGACGTGATCTTTATGACTTTCAAATGTTTCTGGAGGTGTTTTTAATATTATTTTGCTTTTTTTGGGGTTTACCAGGGTATAGTGTTTGACTATCTTGCTTTCTTGGCCTCCTTTGCCAATGGCGGTGAATGTAATTACTTCTTTTTTATCGGGAGTACGAAGATCTTTTGTGTAAATAAATTTGCCATTTTTATCTAGGGGGATTTTTTCTTGGTTGGCCCATAAACTTTCAGTATGTTGGACAGTACCTGTAAACTCTAAGGTTTTATTGCGGGTGTTGTTGTACTTTGGTAAGGTATGGAAGTTAATGTTTGGGGTTGGGGCATGAAAATAGATATGGTGGCTTATTTTTTCTACCTTGTTGTTTGTATCGATCGCGTGTAAGACGATTTTTTCTAATTGGTTGGGGGTGCTAAGTTGGTAAGGGATATGAAAATGGCCACTTTCATGGACAGGATAGGTGGTGTTATTGATTTTAATGTAGCGGGCGTTTGGACTTAGGCCAGATAAATAAATGGTTTTATTGTGGCTTTTGCTGTGATTGATGGGGGTGATAATGCGTGATTTTGATGTTTTTGTGATGACTTGGGGTGGGGGGGGTATCGTTGAACTTTTCTTATGTATTCTTATTTTTTTGTTTTCTTTTGGTTTGTAGATTAGTCGTAAGAGGGTTTCTTTGGGTTGATCTTGCTTATCGGTGGCGATGAGTGTATAAAAATGGTCTTGGTTGGGATTTTCTAGGCGTGTTTTGTATGTGAAATGGCCCGATTTTGTTAAGGGGACTTGTGTTCTGTTTATATGTAATGTTTTGCTGTTTGAACTCTTGCCGGTGATGGTGATGTGTGGGTGAGTAAATACGGTATTATTTTTGGGGCTATGGATGTGGATGTAGGCGTTGGACGCTAGGCAGCTGTTAAATACGAGTAATGCCATGATGAGCTGTTTAGTTAAAACGTTCATAGGTTGCTGTGCTCTCCGATTTTTAGTTCTAGTATATTACCTTGTTGTTCGATCAGTATTTTATCTTTGTCGATGTCTAGTATTTGGTTGTTCTTGATGGTTTGACCGATGTTTACAATTTGTTGATTGCCTTGATTTTGAAGGATAGCGACAGGGGCGTCATCATCCCAGATGATTCCCTTGAGTTGAATACGGTGAAGCTTGGATACGTTTGAGCTTAAGTCGTGGCTATTGTATTTTTGGATATCTGATTTGGATATATGTTCAAATATGTTTCGAAAGGGTGTTTCAGCCTTGTTTGTAAGGGGGGTTAGCTGGATGATGCAGAAGAAGAGAACGCTTATTTTTGTCATCCCTGAGACAAGGTGTGTTAGTTTCATTGTAATAGACCGATACTTTGTAAGGTGATTTTGCTTGATAGGATAGGATTTTTTTCTTTGCTGTTGTTGCGTGTCAGGGAAGTGTTGATGATGTGGATCTTTTTTTCAAAATTTTCTATTCCTTGTAAAAAATTTAGCCATTGGGTATAGCTGCTGTTGAAATCTATGTTTATTTCATGGATGAGATAAGGGGGGACTTTTTTAGGGCTTTTGTAACTGATAGACCTTATGATGATCTCTTCTTTTTCTATGATTTTGGGGAGCCATTTTGTGGCAAACTCTAGTATTGTGTCAGGAGTAAAATACTGAGCACGTAAGATGTTTGTTTCTTTTTTTAATGCCATTATTTTTGTGGATGTTGTCAGTGTGTTTGTTTGTGTTTGGTGGGGCTGTGAATGGACCTGTTCTTTTTTTAATGTTTGGAAGGTTGTGAATTTGGGCCATAGATTGAGATATAGTTGCTGACCCATTAAGAGGGTGATCGTGCTTATGAATACGGCTTTTTGGTGTTTTTCTATAAATTTTAGGCAAGGATAGGCGTATTTTAACGTTTTTTTTACGTATTTATCTTGATAAATGTCGTTTAACTTTTTCTTTAATTTTGTGTTTTTTATATTATCCACGTAGGGGTTATGCCCATTAATGGTGTGCTATAAACATGAGAAAGGGTGAGCTTAATTTTTGTTTTTTAAACTAAAACTTAGTGTAAATTGGTTGACATGTTTTTCGTCTGGATGATAGGCGCCTTTCATTTCTTGTAAGTCTATATGGTTTGTTTTTGGTTTTAGACGTTTGTAGAGGGTGTAGATGGAGGATTGTTTGTAAGCTTCTCCTGTTAAAGTGATGTCTGTATTTTTGTTGATGCTTAAGCTTAATAAGCTGATATCTTGGGGGAGTTCTGCCATTAATGTTTCGAATAAAGGGTATAATTTAGGATTGTTTTTGTGGGCTTGTTTAAGCATATTTACTTGTTTTTGTAGAGTATTAACGTCTTTTGATTCTTGTATTTTTGCGCGTTTGAGGTTTTTGCTTTGTGTGTGTAAATGCTTTAGTTTTTTTTGTAATTGTCTGTTTTCTTTGTTGATCCATAGGTTTAAGGTTATATAAATAATAGTGAAAAAGGCGACGAGCAATAGGCTGTGTGAAAGGGTGTTTTTTTTAATTTTGATGGTCGGCGTTTGTGTGAATTTTAGCAAATTGTAGGGTTGGGAGGTGTCGAAATTTTTTAGTGCCGCACCAATACAGGATAGATTATTTAATAGATCGATGGTTTCTAACGTTTCTGTTGAAGAGGGTAAATTGTTGGCAGTGTAGTGTTGCCATTGAATTTCAGGGAGGCTGTGAAAAATTATTTCTTGGTAATCATTGTGATCTTTTGTATCGAGAGCAATGGTCCCATTTTGTATGTTTTTGTGTTCAGGATAGAGATTAAAGAAACTTTCAATGGCTAAGTTAATTTTTTTCTTAATTTTTTCTTTGACGTCTTTACCTTGATTTTTTTGATGAGGAAGATAGATACTTTGTGAAAAGATTAGGTTGTTATTGTGATGGATGTGTAGGTCGAGTGTATGATGTTCTTTATTGATGTATATATGGGGGGTTGAGTGTGTGTGTTGCCATGTCAGGCTGCGGACACGTGCTAAATTGCCGAGATCATAGTCAATGGGATCTAGGTTCAAGGCCTTGGCGAGCAGGGTTAATGTGTTTATTTTTTCTTTTTCTATTGCGGCATATAATACATTGTTATGCTGACTTTTTGTGGGTTCTTGGTAGATAATTGTGCTGAGAATAGGGGGGTTATTGAGTAGTTCGTTGGCGTGTTTTTCTATGCCTTTTTCTAGGTTTTTTACGGAAATTTTGCTGCAATTTTTTATGCCATCGTTGTGTGTAAAGCATAGGATAGCATTGCCCGTTGGAAGGGGATCTTCTGCTAAGATTTCCTTAGCGATTTGTTCGATGTTGTAGCCTGTTTCAGGGGTGTAACTCTCTTTTGTTAATGGGAAGGTCTTTAATTTTTTTATTGATAAGATGTTGGATTCCTTGCTTATTTGGCAATAGCTTAGGCTTGCTTTGTTGAGTTGTAGGCCGATGATAGTCTGTTTGTTTTGCATTAGTCTTGTATGGCGCTGATGTAAAATTTGTTTGTAAAGGCTTTGATGACTTCAGCACTGATCGTTTTTTCGTAGCTTTGGCTTGGATTTGTTGTGTTTAAAATGGCTTTGCTTGAAATGTTGTAGGTGTCGTTGGTATTGGTGGCGGTGACGTAAATAGTGACGGGGTATTCGAAGCCATTATGGCTTGTGCTATAGCTTTTGTAAAATGTATCATTTTTGCTATAGTCTATGAGCCAATTGTTTGCGCTTAAATCAGCCTCTTCCCATTGGTTTCCTTGTTTAAATTCGTATATGGCGTCTTCTATGCCGGCTTTTGCAGCTTGGTAGGCCTGTAATTGGTATATTTTACTGCGGTTTTCTTGGGTTTTTGAACGTAGTATTTTAGTCATACTTAGCGCTAATACGATGATGCTAAATAAAAGGATGCAGGTGATACTAAAAATGGAGCCATTGGTTGAGTGTATTGAGGCCATGTTTACTATGTTAGTAATTGGTCTACTTCGGGAAATTGTTTGGATAAAAATAGGATGAGTTCATTGTTTATTTTTTGAATGAAATCCAGGGGGTCGTGATGTTTTAACAGGGCATTAAGACTTTTTGTTGCGTTATGTCGTTGTTTTGATTGTTGTGAGCTAAGGCTTGTGTCTGTTTTTTGTATTTTTTCTATTTTATGTGTGTGATCGTTTGTTTGACTTTCTGCCCTTTCATTTTTTTCAATGCTGGATAGGCGATCTTTATGTTTTATCTGGGCTAAGGAGGACGCTTGTAACGCTTGTGCGGTATGGGTTATTTCTTGGTTTAAAAGGGCTACTTCCTGCTCGCGCTCTTCGATCGGTTTTAGTTGTAAATTAAGGTCCAGAGTGGCCGCGTCACTTAGTTCGTCTTGGGTGATATTTTCGTTTTCAAACTGAATGGTAAGGGTGTCTGATATGCTTTCTTCATTCTCTATTTGTAAGTTTAAATCGAGCATA
>JAYNIM010000013.1:0-8956 GCA_038109055.1 bacterium | reverse complement strand
TTCAATTCTTGATTTTAATACTGCAAAAGCGTCATTTACCTTCTTAAGAACTTGGAAAAAAAATTCTTGATAGTCTTGAAGCGCAGTACTATAAGATTCAAGAGTGTCTTGAAACTGAGCTAAATCACGCTTAAGATCACTATCACGCATGATAGTTAAGCCCCGAAAGGCATCAACAAAAGATTGTCTATCAACAACGATATACCGATCCTCCTTCTTTAACGGACCGTCCTGCTTTAAAAGATGTGTAAAAGAGATAAAACGAGGATTATCAGCAAGACGTTTATAATTCATTTTCACATCTGGTTTGACAGGGAAACTCTTTACAAAGTCAAGACATTTTGAAGCAGCTTCCCAATCAACAACGCGTACTAAGGGATCAGCAGATCTAGATTGAAAAGAAGCGGAAGCGGCTGAACTTGGCATACAATTAGACAGAATCAAGTTCTTCAGCCAAAGGAGATGCGAAGCTGTTAGCAGCCAAAGGAGAAGGAGATCCTAATCCTTCAGGCAAAGTTTGAACCCAGGCAAGATTTTGCACCAATTGTTTATATTGTTCATCCCAGTCTTCTGCTGAAACAGCATTGCGTGCCACCACCTCCGAACCAAGTGCTTCTTCTGCTTGATCCAATATTTGCTTAAAGTCTTTTGCTGAATCAGAATTTGCCACATTCTGCGAACCTTGTTCTGCTCCTGCTTGATGAAAAATAGGAGACATTATTTCCTTCCAGGACTGTATTTTTGATTTTTCTAAGTCTGGGTCTACTGGTATTTCATTTGCTGCTGGTTCTGGTTCTGGTTCTGGTTCTGATGCTGGGGCTGGGGTTGATGGGGGTGAAGGTGCTCCTGCTGGTTCTAGTTCTGGTTCTGGTTCTGGTGTTGCTGCTGGTTCTGAGGTTGATGGGGGGGCTTGTGAAGTTAATTTACTTAACAATTTGTCAACATTTTTATTAAGATTTTTAGTCAATTGACCTTCACCACTTGTAACTAATGACAACCCCTTCAAAGCTTTAGCAAATTCTTGTAGACCTTTTGTATCTGCTACTGTATTTTTAAGGCCATTTTGAGTAAGAATACTTACAGCTCCAGAAAAAACCTTACTTACATCTTTATACTTTAAACGTGAAGGGTCATTAAGCTTTTGGGATAAACCGTCAACATTCTTTCTAAGAGTTTTAGTCAATTGACTTTCACCACTTGTAAATAATGACACCCCCTTCAAAGCTTGAGCAAATTCTTGTAGACCTTGTGTATCTGTTACTAGGTTTGTAAGGCCATTCTTAGTAAGACAACTTACAGCTCCAGAAAAAACCCTACTTACTTCTTTATAGACAATTACATTACTCATTTATTAATTAGTTAAAAATTCTTTTAATCCATTAACGTCGCTACAACTATCCATCAATTTACGTAATTCACTCTCATTCGCCTCGTCCTTCAATTCATCAAGAGCTTGTCTAAAAACACCAAATAATTCAATTTCATCTTCATCGGTATAATTTGAAAAGAATTGACTTAACCCATTTATGGATGATTTTGATGCATAATCTTCTTCGATGTCATCAGTATAAAAAGATTTAAAGAAAAGTATTTCTCCATCTGCTGCTGCTTCTTCTGGTTCTGCTGCTGGTGTTGCTGCTAGTTCTGGTGATGGTGCTGCTGGTGGTTGTGCTCCTACTAATGCTTGTTCGGAATTTCCCTCAACAGAACCATCTGACTCTGAACTCTCTTCATCACTACCTGTAGGGATGACCTCATTCCTCGCAGGGTCTCCATCAACAGTACCATCAGAACCAGTTAACTCTGAATTATCATCATCTTCACTATTACTAGGTAGGTCCTCAATCGTAGTCTCTGGGCGATTAGAAACACTTGCTACATTAAAAACCGGGGACTGCGAACCGCGATGCATTTGACCATCACCGTTGACTAAGAATGAGAGGGTGGAAACGCCTCTGTCTGTTAATGTCGGAGCCTCATTGCTTCCAAAAATATATGTTGTATCAGCAAGCGCAAATAAGGATTGAAGCCCTTCACAACTCATCACCGCACTGCAAAAACTATTTAATCCCTTAGGGTCCTGTTCCCCAATTTTAAACATACCTCTTAAAAAAGCTTCTGGTCTGTGCTTGCTATCTATAAGCTTAATAGCTGCAAATAATATACGTTGAGCATCTAGCTTAAGTGTTTGTTTAGCTATATCTGCATAATAACCATCATAGTGTTCACGGATATTACGTAAACTAAATTCTACACGGGACAAGTCAAGCTGAGTTTGCACATTTTGAAGTGCAAGCACACAAGGCTTAACTGGAAGAACATACGTCCTAAAGATCCGATCAATAACCTGCAACATTGTCACATTTTGATTAGCTATATTTCGATCTAAACCAACTGGTGTAGAGCTAGCAGGCACTAACTTTTTATTAAAGCGCACCCATGTATCAAAATAACGTTTATAAGTATCTTGTGACATACGAAGCGACCTATTACGAAGTAAAATACGCTGACGTTTTTGCTTACTGATTTCTTTGTGCCACTCAGCAAAAGCTTTTCGCTGCTTACTACTTAATTGGGTCGTAGAAAGTCTTTGAATCTTAGAGTGAACCCTCTGCGTTTGAGCTGCTTGGTAGGACCAAGCATCTAAAGCTTTTCGTATTAATTTTACCTCTCGGCTATGAGCTAATCTTTGTACGCCTTTTCTCTGAAAACGCAGCCTCGTTACATAGTTGGAATAAGCTTGAAATACACGAGCCTGCATATGATGTTGGAGTTTGACGATAGAATTCTGGACTATATTCAATTGAGATTTAGATAGATTAAATTGATTTTTCCATTCTTGAAAAACAGATTGCACCAAATGATGCAGTCGACGAGCTTCCCTTCCTTCCAAGAGCTCTTTCCGTTTCCTAATGTCCGTCGACAAGTTCCATGAACTTGTTGAAAAGTTGCTGTCAAAATGCAGAGATTCTTTCTGATTTATTAAAGAAAACAACATACTCAGGTAGTCCCAAACTAACGCGTTGGCCTCTTCATCTGATTCATTAATAGAAAATAGATCCCCTTGATCTGTTTTGAATTTTGCATATACATCATCAGTATAGGCTTGATATCTCTCGTCAAAACCACTATTCAATAAGGATTGAATCTGAGCTTGAAAAGCTTCGAGAGAAGAGTCTACCAAAGATATATCGAATGCATTACCGGGGTCCGTGAGGCTCTCTAATAGATGACCTAAAACATCGCGAATCTCGGATAAATAGTTTTTCAAGTAGTCAAAAATTGCCGCATTAAAATCTTTTAATCCTTGTTGAACGTCTTGAGATGAAGATTCAATCTCCACTGACGGCACATCGAAAGATGATTCAGCTTGTGATACCTGGGCCTCTACAACCTGCGGACCTGTATTTTGAACAGCTCGTAAAGATTCAGAATGCAAGTTTACAATACCTTCCAAGGCAAGAAAATCCGCTGCCTGTTTAGCTTGAAATGCTTGTCCTGCTTCAAAACAACACTTCGAAAAAAGGTCAACTATCCCGCCCAAAGCCTCTGCAGTATTTCTGTGCAAATCAGTCCGAAATGGATTTTGTTCATATACATTTTCTAAGGGGGTTAATACTGGCAAAATACTCATTTTAGTCTCCTTGAATACCGTTTTGACGCACAATTTCTTTTGTAAATTCTTTTACAAGCTTACCTTTCAAGGCCGCTCTAATTCGTACTTTTTGAGCAGCTGTTAAACCAGCCTGTTCATCCAAAACCTTTTTATAACTTGCAACTATTCTAGAAAGTAACTGGCTATCCTCTGATACTGCTGCTGCTGGTGCTAGCGCTTCTGCTTTGGATAGCCCCTTTCTCCTCACTAACCATCCTCGAACATACGCTTGAATACGGGTCGCTGCGTGTTGTTGGAAAATTACGCTTCTATCCATATGTGCTTGGGAGGATTGTCTTGCGTGATGTTGCCTCCAGCGTGCTTGAATGACACGTGCTGCTACTTCTCTATCTTCCTCTAAAGCTGTGTTTGACTCTTCTAGATTTAAAGGAGATGGGGGCAGATGTAAACGAGCATCAGTTTGCCACCACTTTAACAATTTCTCAAAGTAGTCCTCTTCAAAAAAAGACTCCTCCACAAGATCACCTGAACCGGCCCTCCTTAAATCAGAAATGAAAGATTGCATATGGCTTCGAAAACCATCCTCATCTATAAGTAATTCAGAACCATTCACATTAGAACCCCCACTGCCATCTACAGAAGCAGAAACCCTTTCATCCTGACCAGAACTCTGCGCCTTAGCAACATCATGATGCCATTTTTGATACGTAAGATAATAAGCATATAAACATACAAGCGCTGTCTTTTGTGAACCCTGTAACCCATTAAAAGAATCTTTCAATCTGTGAAACGCTTCAATAAATCCTTCAGCCCGTCGTAAAATCTCCTTATTTTCGTTAGACTCCGAGTTAAAGTTCCCCTGACGACATTTAGAACAAACACTCATATATAAGCCCTGTAACAGCGCCATATCCTTTTGAGCCTGTCGGCATAAGCCCAACACCGGTGAAGAGACGTTATCTTCTTCTTCAGATCCCATAGGCGAAGAAAGTCCAGAATCCACAGAGGAGTTGCCGTCGGAGTCATAGCCAGCTCGATCATCGCTAAACGGAGCTCGCCTTGAATTTTCAGGAGAAAAAGAGGTAGCATACCCAGAAGATTTACAGTCCCTAAGGCTCACAGAAGAGAAACCCCTTTGATATGGAGGTATAAAAGAGTCAGGCATACAAACCCCCAGTACAACAAATAATTATCATTAGGAAACCTCTTTTTATGAAAGTGTAAAAAAGTGTAAATCAATAATAAAATTCTGTCAATATGGGTTTATTTAACTCAAAAATGAAACAACTAATTAAAGAATTGTCTTATAAAACATAGACAGAACACGCTCAACATTCTACATTAACTACAATGAAAATAGTAAAAACGTTACATCATTACCTTTTCTGTCTTTTTTTATGCTTATCTCTGCCACTCAACCTAGTCGCATCACAGATCCACAACAGCCATCACCCTCACAGCCAACTCACCCTCCACAGCAACTATACCCAACTTAAGCAAGGCGACACACTATTACTCAAAGCAACCCTTCATCTAGACCCCGAATGGCACAGCTATTGGAAAAATCCAGGAAACATCGGCAAATCCTTAAGCATCAACTGGGACAAAAAAAGCCCCATTAAACATAGCCGCATCTACTGGCCAGCCCCCTCCATCATCGAAAGCAACAACAGCTACAGCCTTGGTTATACACAGAAAATGACCCTCATTATCGAAGTACAAACCAAAAAAACACGCGATAAAACACTCCATTTAAACGGCAGCTTCCACTGGCTTATCTGCAAGGAAAGCTGCATCCCCCAACAAAGTCATATAAAAATCAGCCTTCCACACGGCCCCTCTATAAAAAGCCCCAGCTACACCGACATCAACACCCTTAAAAAGGCCTATGATTACCCACGCCATACAGTACAAACTAACGAGACGTCCCTGACCTTAAATACCCCTCTTCCCGATTCCACAAAACTACGCTTTTTCCCCTACAAAAAAGGCGCTGCGCCACAAACACTCCCCTGGATATCTTCTAATGAAACAAGCACTATACCCCTCACTAAAATCACAGATTTAAAGGAGGGCGGCCTACTAAAAATCCAAGCCAAAGGCACACATTCCTACATTGAAATCAACACAGTAGAAAAAAAAAAGCCCCGCCCTAACATTCTAAAAATGCTCGGCCTCGCCTTTATCGGGGGGATAATCTTAAACCTCATGCCCTGCGTCTTACCTATTTTATCCCTTAAAGCACTTCAGCTGCTACAACAACAGCATAACACTGTCCAAACACGTCTTAAAAAAGCCTCTTTCTACACCTTAGGCATACTAAGTTCCTTACTCGCCCTTCTTATCACACTGGAACTCTTAAAAATCAGTGGTCAAAACGTTGGCTGGGGCTTTCAATTACAAAGTAGTGGATTTGTATTCTTTCTCTCTGTCTTAATGGCGGCCATCTCACTCAATTTTATCGGTCTACTACCTCTGCCCAGCTGGCTATTTTCACTGCAACAACAGGCAAGCGATACCCAGCAAAAACACAGCAGCAACGATTTTATAAATGGATGCTTAGCCGTGGTATTAGCCACCCCCTGTAGCGCCGCATTTATGGCCACCGCCATCGGCTTCGCCTTAAGCCAATCTTTAAGCATCAGCATTAGTATTTTTATGGCCTTAGGTCTAGGATTGGCAAGCCCCTTTATAGGGATCGCGCTTATCCCTCAAAGCGTAAAGTTTTTACCAAAACCTGGTCCGTGGATGGTCACCTTACAAAAATCGCTTGCTTTGCCCCTCGCTGGAAGCGTCATCTGGTTACTATGGATTTTAAAACAACAAACCCCCAGCGAACATTGGCTAGCCTTCATCATGGCCTTGAGCCTTTTATGTCTTGGATTTTGCCTTAAACACCGTCCCCTTCGTTATAGCCTTATCCTCCTCGGGCTCGGGCTATCCCTTATCCCCATCTATAACACAGTCCCAGTCAAAAATGACAACGCTCTTCAGTTTAAACAACTCACACAAGAGCAACAAAACGGACAGGCTATTTTTCTTGTTGTAACAGCCGATTGGTGCCTGACCTGCAAAACCAATGAAACCCTCGTTCTAAATACCCAACAAACACAGTCTCTTCTCAAGCAACACGCGGTAAAAGTCATCACCTTAGACTGGACCCAACACGACCCATCCATCACTGCTTATTTAAAATCCTTCGGTCACATCACAGTCCCCTTCTATGTCTATTACCCCCCTAACAAACCCGCCATCGTTCTTGGCAGCACTATCAGCTACAAGAAAATTAAAAAAATTATCAAAAATCACGGAGGCACCCACGAATAAACACCTAATGCATAAAAACATTCATCACATTAAGCCTAAAATAAACGTAGGTGCCTCCTTAATAGTCCCCTCCACCCTCATTTAATACAAGAATTAAGAAATAACGTCAATAAAAACCAAAAAAAAACTTAGCCCAAGGTTTTACTTTGAAAATCCCCCAATAAATGAGAGGCAATCCCCTCCGATGCCAAACGCGTAGGCTGCAAAGGGGTCTCTAAACGAGTGACAACATCCAACGCACGCTGAATCGCCATAATAATATAAGAGACAGAACGCTGCGGTAATACATGCAACCAATCCCCAACATAAGCCTGATCCAACTTCAACCGCCGATACCCAATTTTATCTCCAAATCCTGGAAAACTCACCACCGGTTTAGCTAAATCCAACGCTCGCTCACAAGCAGTAACAGACACCCCAACCACCACAGACGCCGCCTTTATCACGCCAACCAAATCCTCACTTAATACAATCTCAACCCCTTCTTTTTTAAAACATAACAAGCTACCACGAGAGCCACAAACCCATCCAGCTTGTTTTGCAAAGTCTAGTAATCGCTCCAAAGATAAATGTGGCGCCTTAGACATAATAAAGCGCAAACGAGAAAAAACACCCGTTTTATCTAAATCCAAGGCCAAGTTTAAAAAGTATAAAAAAGCATCGTAGGCTTCCTCTCTAGCCCCCGGCAAAAAGGCAACAACGACATCGTCCTCAGCAAAACCAACATCTATCGTGGTGTCACTTACATCTTCAAATAACGGATTTCCCAAAAACATACAACGAATACCTCGATTTTGACACAAGGCAGTCATCACCGTATTCGGCAAATAACTCACACGGACAAAGGCTTTAACAACATAAAAAAACATCGGAAAAAAATAATACCCGCCTCCTGACGCAAAAATTGGCAAATAATAAATGCGCCGACACCCCACTAACACCGACGTTAACAACGCAAATCGTCTACCCACACAGATCACACAATCATAGTCTTTACGTCGACACCATAAACGCCACAAACAAACAATATATCCCAATAAAGATCTAAAAAAAGTCACATTAAAAAATAACGAAAAGCCCTGAAAACCCTCGCAACAAAAGGGGACACCATACGCACGAAAGGAGAATCCAGATCCAAACAACGGCCACACAGAAACAGTGATCTCTGAGTTTAAGCGCTTAAGTTGATCATACAAGCGACACGCGACCTGATCTTCCGCTGATCCACCAGATATCATTAAACATCTCATACAAGTTCTCCTATTATTAGGTCGATATACAACACAAATGTTATAGTAAAACTAAAAAACACAAGGGCCTTCTAATGAGCTTCCATATTAACAATCAACAAAACGACAAGCAAGCCGAAAGTATTCAAAAAAGCCTCAGCCAACTTCAAGATCTCAATAACGCCATCGCTGCCACCAACGAACTGAACACAAATACACTAAACCAAATCAAAGAGCTCGCCAATTTAACCCAACATTTACTAGATAAAAGCTCCGTAAACACCCTCCAAAACACCTTTATGCTTCACACTCAAGTTGAACATTTTTTAGACTACAACAAACATCACAAAGACCTTGCGCATCTACAAAGCAGCAAAGAGAAATCCGCTTTTTTCAACAAAAGTTTCGGACAATCACAACAAATTTTAAAAGAAATCGAAAATTTACTCACCAGTGGTATTAGTCAAGTTGAAGACATCTTTAAACTTATTAAACTATTCCGAGAATTAGGCTTCGAAGTTCCAGACAACATACTCAAAGCCTTCGAAAAAGAAGTCAGCTCTTTCCTAAAAATTGAAGCCACCGAAGCCATGGATTTGGAAGATTATTTAAGCATGTTTTCAATCATCAAAGATATTATGCTCGATTTAAACTTACAAATAGAGAATGAAGAAAGCATATCAGACACCCTAACCAATCAGTTTGAAAAAGAAAATATCACACAAGACTAACTAAGAGACGCGGCAACTCTGGACATTAAATTAAAACTAAAAACTATCTAAAA
>JAYNIM010000012.1:0-23126 GCA_038109055.1 bacterium | reverse complement strand
TTCAGAGACTAGCTGATTGATAAATTTAGGATCCTTTTTTAAAGTATCAGATGCATAATGCAATGCCTCCCCATTTTGCTTTACCGCTGCTAAAACGATGTTGGGATCAGCTTGAAGCTTCTCAGCTGCATATCGCAATGTATACCCATCTTGATTTACTGCTGCAAAAACGATGTTAAAATTAGCTTTAAGATCTTGAGATGCATAATACAGTGCCTCCGCATTTTGATTAACCGCTGCTAAAACGATGTTGGGATCAGCTTTAAGCTTCTCAGCTGCAAAATGCAATGCCTTACAATCTTGCTTAACCGCTGCTAAAACGATGCCGGGATCAGCTTTAAGCTCGTCAGCTGCAAATCGCAATGCCTCCCCACTCTGCTTAACCGCTGCTAAAACGATTTCTGGGTTAGCTTTAACATCGTCAGAGGCATATTCCAATGATCTCCAATTATTTTCCACATCTTGACGAGAAACTGGCGTAAATAAAGTAATAGATAACTTAATAAGTTGCATACAACCTAACAGAAATAGAACACTATAAAAGTTGTTTAACGTAATGAGGGTCAAAAATATCCCTGGAAAATTTTTCAGTTCTTCAAGAGACAATTGCGATGCATTCCCATCTTTTGCCTTGAATGCTTTGGCAAAAATTGGATTGGTTCGCATCTCAGGTAACTGCCTTAATAGCGTAGTTAATTCTTCTTGAGATAGTTCAGAGACTAGCTGATTGATAAAATCAGGATCCTTTTTTAAAGTATCAGCTGCAAAATGCAATGCCATACAATGTTGCTTAACCGCTGCTAAAACGATGTTGGGATCAGCTTGAAGATCGTCAGCTGCATATGCCAATGCCCGCCCATGTTGCTTTACGGCTGCTAAAACGATGTTGGTATCAGCTTTAAGCTTCTCAGCTGCATATCGCAATGCAAACCCATGTTGATTTACCGCTGCTAAAACGATGTTGGGATCAGCTTTAAGCTTTTCAGCTGCAAATCGCAATGCAAACCCATGTTGATTTACCGCTGCTAAAACGATGTTGGTATCAACTTTAAGCTCTTTAGCTGCATATGCCAATGCAAACCCATCTTGCTTAACCGCTGCTAAAACGTTATCTCGTTCATTTGTTTTGTTGCGTGTAAAACATATGTTATCACTCCCTAAGGATGACGTTTCTTCAGGGGAGGGGCCAGGAATAGTCGCGTTTGAATGATTGGATAGTATACCAGGTAAGCGTGTCGTGTCTTCTCCACTTTCAGTATTATCGGCCATAGCAACGCTAGTAATTGCGTTAGCAGAGGTTGTAGGCAACATGGATTGAGCGACTAAACCCAAGATAAATAGCTTGGATACAGGAAGCTTTGGCGTTGATTGCTTAGATTTCCATAAATGTGTTCCATAGTACCGTACATACCCTAAACAGGCGGCTGCTTTTTCTGAGAAATTTGACGGTTCTCTTAAGTCCTTTTTAAAGGGGGTGGCTTGTGCAAGTGAGAGTGCTTGCGTAGGATTAAATCCAAAATGTAGTTGAAAACTTTCACAAATATATCCTTGCATTTTTAATAAAAGTTCCATTTGGCTTTGAACTGTAAGATGTCTTGCTTGATGTCTATTTGTTGTTTCTTCAAGATCATCTTTGATGAGTGATAATGCTTTTTGAAGGTAGAGAAAGAACTCGTCATTGATATGTTTAGGCCATGGCTCGTGTACGCTTAAGTCAAAATGGCGTGCAATCTCACTTTTAAGGTTCTGAACATAGTAGCGTGCCTGTTTTTTTGAAATAGTTTGTATATGTTGAGCACTTTGAAATACAGTATCCTTTAATAGTTGGCCTAATACGCTAATTTTATTTATCTTAGATTGTCGGTTGCCTTTGACATACACTCTTACATAATCATCTTTGCATGAGGCACTTTTGGCCTCCTGGCTTAATCGAATGTCGTGAGTTCCAGCTTTAAATATAGATCTTACTTTTGGCGTTTTTTGACGCCTAAGGGTGCCGTTGGGATTTACGGTGTATGGATCGAGTTGTGAGTTGACGTTAAACATTTTTTATCAATTTAATATTAATACAATTTTATACACTTTATATAATTTCTTCAATTGTGTTTGTTTAAACTAACGCCATTGATTGTGTAGCAATTGACGGATAAATAAAAAGCACCTCCCCCCCCCCCACACACACAGCACCATAGCACAGCGTCTAGCCCAGCACGTTGAATATGGGTCTAAAAAAGTAGAATATTAGCCCTTTGTAAATAAGATCAAGGCTTGTTATTATCAAATGCTTGTTGACTAATCTCAGTGAAGGTAAGGCCCGTAACTTTATAGTATCTTTTATCGATTCTTCTGTATGAGGCGTTATCCTGCCCAATGAACGCGAAAGATGAATTCCTCACGATTTCATGTGGGTTAGCTTCTTCAGCTATACGTTGTAATGCTGGATGTAAACGCGTTTTTTGTTTAGCTTCTTCGGTCTTATGATGTAAATCCCCTTTAGGGCATGCGTGTAATGCCTTAGTAAAAACTCCAATATCATTATTTTCCCCTCTAATTGACTACTTTAGTATAGCAGGGGGAGATAAAGTGTCAATAAAGTTTGTAAAGTAAAAAAAATAAGATAAGGGAAGGTAGTGAGATAATATGTAACTCTAATCAAGTATCTTTGAGTAAATTACCTTTAGGACAACAAAATTACGAAGTAGATCCTTATCTACATACAAGGAATGAAGAAGATCAATTAAAAACAAAAGGGTTGAAAGAGTATGTAGCACATTTAGAGAGTGTGTTTCCATTGATTTTGAACCCCTATCAGGACAGAAGATTGGCCCAACTCTCCTTCTTGGAAAAATAGTCAATAGTGTTTTGTACGAAGTGTCGTATGTTTTAAAATCGCTATTTATGGGTATAACCTAACTAGAATATATAAATAGGAATCAATCATGGATGTTAACTTAGGAGCATCAGCCCAACCCCCAGCACAAGAACCAGGCTAAGAACCAGTCCAAGTACCAGCACCAACGCTAGCACCAGCATTAGCACAAGCAGCAGCTCCAGTACTAGCTCCAGTACCAGAAGCAGAGCCAGCAGCAGAGCCAGCAGCAGACGCAGCTCCACCTACACCTCTATCAACAGGCCTCCTTAATTGTTGCCACAGAGCGGAAGAGCTTAATGATCTAATGAAGAAATTTGTCGACAAAACGGTGACATTATCTCAGCTAGATAGCGTGGAAATGGGAGGTAGAGCGGAAATGTCAGTTGCTGTTGAGGGACTTGATAAACAGACCTTGGTATTTCCGGATATCCATGCAGATTTAGAGCTGGCACTGGGGTATTTATTAGGCACAGGACTCGTTCAATTGGACACAGACACACCTTGGATATATATAGGGCTAGATAACACACCTTGTGAACCAAACGAAGAGGCAATAAAAGCACATAAGATGATCCCAATCCCTCATCTAAAGTCAACGGGCGCCAACGATAAGAACCTTCTGTTTTTGGGAGATTATTGCGACAGATATCAAGAAAGTGCCGAGGTAGTCGCAACCTTACGTCATGCGAAATCGGTTATAGAGAGCGACAGGAAGGCTAAAATGACGCTGCTTATTGGTGATCATGACCTGCATTTTTTGGAACAAAAAGGTGTTAGTGTCAAAGGTAATTATTCAAAGCTCTCTGGTTATTTTTATTGGGATATAGACAATCAGAAAGGGGAGGATGAGAGTCAAGCAGAAAGATTTAACTTTATTGCAGAACTCTTACAGACAACCATCGCAGGGGGACAAATGGTATTTACACACACAGAAGGCAATGTGTTATTCAGCCACAGTACACTTAGATATCCTGAATTAGAAAAAGCAAAGCAGTATAAAAAAGACGCCGGCACTAAGATAGTCGAGGCAGAAAATAAGCTTAAAGGACTGCTGCAAGCATTCGTGCAGAAGATACAAGAAGAAAACGGGCAAACAGGCAAAGAAGAACAATTTGAAAAATTAAATAGCTTTTTAGCAAAAATGGAAGAAAAAGGATTTATAACTCACAATGCAAAAGGATTACAAAAGTTTATAGAAAAAAACTTTAGCAAGGGTAGTCAGGAAATTGCAGTAGCATTAGAACAATTAGGGAAATTGAAAGATGAATCAAGCAGTCAGCTTAAAAAAATGGAAGCGGCTCATAGGGAAAGTGCACAAACGACTGAAGCACAATTAAATCAAGAGATACAAGAGGTCGCTCTAGACCCCAAAGGGTTAGAAGATCCATCGAAGTATGCGCTACTCAGAGCTAATTTAAGTCATGTGGGTAAAGATTTTAGAATATGGCCGATAGACCTTAAGAGTGGAGGGTCATGCCCCATTGAAGTTCATGGGCATAATCACCTAGCCAGAGTAGAGAACACAAAGGAGGGCACTGAGATGGTTATTTTAGATCCAGATGCCAGTAAGGGGTTTCAAGGTGCTTGTCCCCAGCATTGTTATCGTCTCGTAAATGGGAATAAACAGGTAGAAACATGGGATGTCACAATAGCTGACGCGTAAAGGACGAGGTCAAAAACACCATCCTTCCCACGAATATCTCGACGCTATAAATAACGCCAGGGCAAGCCCTAACAGGCAGATCCTCATGATGAATACCTTTGATACCTTTCGTACATAAAACTCTGACACCTAAATGACATGAATGCAGGATAGTTTTTTAAATAAGATCTGCTACATCTAATCCATCAACCAGCTAATCATTTTTTATTTTTTTCTGCAGCCGCGACGACTGCCTCAGTGATACGTTCAGGTGTAGTTGCACGGAGATCTAAGCCTATTTTAATGGCCTCTTCCCCCTCAATTTCAGATGGCCAAGTTTGAACAATACCAGATCTTGCGTCGGTTTCATCATTTGTGTATTTGAGTGTAATGTCATAGCCTGCTAGATTAAGAATGTCTTCAAGTATTTTTGGAGAAATTGCAACGCCTGGAAGGTTCAAACATGAATAAAGTTGACTGTCTTTTGGACGTACAGGAATATCCAAGGAGTCTAAGAAAATTTGAGCAACATCCTCATCAAGAGCATATGGAATCTTTGTACCTAGGGGGACTGGAACGCTAAAATGATCAACCCCTCTAACGGCAGCTAACACCACTTCTGTGAACCATTCGGTAGATCCTTTACCTCCTTCTACAGCAGAAGCTATGCCTGGCAGTCTAAATGCCATGGCATTTCCACCTTTTGCGATGTGCATAGCAATCGCTTCTTCTAACAACCGCTTATATTTGCCATACAGGGTTTTAGGATCTCCTGTTAATTGAGATTGCTTGATGGGGAAGCACCTCGATTCAGGGGGGAGATTATAGACCGCCATAGAACTTGCTGTTCTAAAGGTAGGGGACAAGCCCATTGCTACTTCATGCGATTCTAGGTTTAATTTTTTGATGAGACCTTCATCTGTGACAGTTGATAAAGCGGCAACTAACATAAACAGGGTTTTACAGTCTTTTAATAAGTGATGAAGGTCTTGGTCATTAAGAACATCAATTAGCCTAAATTGAACACCTTCAGGTACGTGTTGTTCGCGAATATCGGCCATTGTGAGTGCCACCTCAGGGCGTTTCTCAACCAAATGCTGCATAAGCATTTTGCCTATCACGCCATTTCCAATGATGGTTGCAGAAGGCTTAAGCGCCCCTGAAGTTTTTAGCGATAGTTCTGTGGAGAATCTACGTAGAAGGCGCCCAGAGGCACTATGTAGAGAATCTATCTGTCTTGACGTTCCATTAATAACTAATCTGCACATCTATACAATTTATAATAATTTTTTAAAAAAAACTATAACGAAGGATCATAAAAGACCTTTAAACATCTTAAGGTCCACTACAAACACAGTCGTCAATATCTACAAAAATTACGTTGCTACAGTAAAGACGAGCAAGCACCCCAGCCCTTAGCACCCCAAATCAATACATATTTCTGAGACTTTTCCGCCTCGGCACCTATAACCCACACACAGATACGATATATGCCTCACACAGGCAGAAGATTCAGGCTATCGTAGAGCGCGTCTTCCCAATAAGTAAATAGATTGCTAATCTAAACAAATGTTAACTAACATACAAAAACGATTTAATCCTGCAGGATTAACCAAAAAAACATTTCACTGCCCACAGTGCAGGCAATTACTGCGCGTGCCAATCAAACCCTTTAAGACACTTCGGGTTACTTGCTCATCATGCAAGGCGCAAGTCGATATTTCGTTTACGTTGCCTTTTTTACAATCACTAAGGTGGACGAAGACGCGATCTGTCCAAGAAAATCTCAGATACAACACAAACATCTTTTTGGCCTTCCCATTAAAAACAAAAGTTCAGGCTATTTTGATGGGGCTACTGCTTCTAATGGTGTTAAGATCACTGTTAAAGCTTATTTTTTAACGTACATCAGTTTATTTTTACGCTAAAACTCTCTTAAAGCTTAAATGATCCTATCTGGAACATTTCATGCATAAGATTCTGGCACTATTCATGCTAGGATAAAAGCATGCCAAACATAGGATCCCCAAATCCAGAAACGTACTTGTTAAGACGTTTATTTAATGACAAGGAGTTATTATGCTTGCCGCACATAGATGAACCAGATCAAAGCGCAACTCAACTGTCAGCACAAACCAACAAAAGAAAGTCTCCTAGTGCTCCTCGCAGGATTGAAACAGATGGCAATGTAGGTAGGCATAAAAAACAAAGAACGGCGGAGGCATTGAGTGGAGATCAGCAGAGGTCTTTGCTACAACAAGGTGGAGTAGATCATAAAAAGATTAGAGAGGCACCAGGGAATACAAGAGGATGTAAAGATATTGAAGAATTATTAAAAGAGATAGATAGTCAAAATCAAGTAGAGGGTCGTGTGGATCCAGAAAATACAGAACTGGACCATGAAGTAGCTGCCCTAACGGGGACAGAACCTAAAACAATGGATGAATGGAGGGGGGATGGAATTGACATAGCTGAACTACCGGGATTAGAGGGATATACGCTATCACCTATGACGGACAAAGAACTTTAAGGATAGTCCCGCAGCGACACCGGCACCCGCTTTCGCCCCCAGTTGCCTGAAGCGGGATGAAAAAATCCTGGAATAGCGTGTGTGCAGCTTGGACAGCGGCCATGTTTAAGATCATAGTGTTGTAGCTCATACCAGTCTCGTTTAATAAGGACACTATGGCAGGAGGGGCAAAAGGTCGTGTCACCAACAGGGTCATGCACATTGCCTGTATAGACATAGTGCAGGCCTTCGTCAATGGCAATCTCTCGGGCCCGTGTCAGGGTTTCAGGGGGAGTTGCAGGGGTATCCATCATTTTATAATCAGGATGAAAGGCCGAAAAATGCAGAGGAACATCTGGGCCTAGATGCGCCATCACCCAACGACTGAGCTGCCGTAATTCGTCATCGTCATCGTTACAACCAGGGATGATTAAATTGGTGATTTCAAACCAGACCGTTGTGTGGTGTTTTAAATAGATGAGGGTCTCTAAGACGGGGGCGAGATTGGCAAAACAGAGCTTTTTGTAAAAGGTTTGCGTAAAGGCTTTTAGGTCAATATTCGTCGCATCAATCAGCGAAAAAAATTCCTCTCTAGCCTCATGGCCAATATAGCCAGCAGACACCGCCACGGTCTTAATGCCCAACTGGCGGCAAGCCTTGGCAATATCAACCGCATATTCTAAAAAAATAACCGGATCATTATAGGTAAAGGCCACAGACTGACAGCCCAGCTCTTTGGCAACACGCGCTATTTTTTCAGGGCTGGCTTCATCCATCAAGCGGTCTAGTTCTTTCGCCTTACTAATATCCCAATTCTGACAAAATTTGCAGCCCAAATTACAACCCGCTGTCCCAAAAGACAAAACGCTGGTTCCAGGGTAAAAATGATTCAAGGGTTTTTTTTCAATGGGATCAATACAAAAGCCACTACTGCGCCCGTACGTCGTCAGTACCATCTGGTCATCCACACGTTGCCGCACAAAACAAAAGCCACGCTTCCCTTCGCGTAGTTGACAGTGTCGCGGACAGACATTGCACTGAACACGCCCATCAGGCAGTGTTTCCCAATAGCGTCCTGGAAAATGAGTCGGCATGGTCATATCTCCCTTTCTAACAATATGCCACAATTTAAGCAATGTTAAACATAAGTAGAAAATTAAAGTAAATTTTGACAAAAAGGAACAGGAAGTATATGGTTCTATGTGGAGGGAAATTAAACAATGTCAGAATTACAACAAACTGCCAACTATATTGCAGGTCAAGCATGGGAAAAATCAAGAAGTTCCCAACGTACGCCATATTCAGTTAATAAAGTGGAATTGCAGACCTACTGGGAAGCTATTTCAAAGAAGGATGATCACTTTGCAGAGGCTGAAGATATTAAGAAGACATATTTTAGTACGAAAGTAAAAGATATCGGAAAACCAGACGATATACATCTGCGGCTAATAGATATAAAGAGTGGAGAAGTGGCAGAGGCATTTTATGTAAAAAACAGACCTTCATTAGAAAAAGTAGAAGGTCAAGAAGCGGAAGAAGTAAAAACAAAAGGGCAAGATTATGGGGATAGTTATAAGAATGTTCACGTGGTTTTAGATGGTGTGTCAGGATCAGAGAAAGTTACAATGAGCGATGGTAGAGAAGTAACAAATGTCGCTCGACCTAGAAATATGGCTAAACTATTAGGAGATTCTATTATTGAAAGCCACAAAACAGGGAGGCATGATCCAAATGCTGAGTACACTGTTCAAGATATTTTTGAAGATGGGCGTGAATTAGCGGAAAAACGAATAGAGGCACTTTTAGGCGCCTCAAATCCCCGTAAGAAAGACGAAGAAGATATAATAAATCATTATGGAAACACAACCGCAAGCATTGTGTATACGGATAAAGAAATAGATGAATTACAAGTTTTAACCTATGGAGATTCTCAAGTATTAGTCATATTTAAAGATGGGACGTTCCATTTAACATCACCGAATTATTCCCCAAATAAGCAAGGGATTCCTTCCTATTTACATCCAAACCCAATACCTCAACAATGTTCAGTTTATAGAGAGAGTGAGAGAGTCAAAATCAGACTGTCAAAAAAAGAAAAATATGAATTTGATACGGAAGGGGATGACGACGAAGAGTATGACAGTTTCGCATTATCGGAAATAGACAAGGTCTTATTAGCAACTGACGGACTTTGGGATAATATGAGCCCTGAAGAGGTTATAGCGATCATAAAACAGGAACCATCAAAAAGAAAAGCCCCTTCTCCACCAGTAGAAGATCCTTCTGACCCAAATGCAGAGGGCCCAGATTCTAAAAAAAGTAAACAGAATTAAATTAAGTCTCTTTAAACTCAAAGGCCTCAAACACAAAAAAGAGCATATCGTGTTGCCAGTCATCCTTTTTTAGGCCTGCTTTTCGACATAAATGCTGCAAGGTCGTATAAAGATCCCAGCCCTGTTCACTCGCCACTTTGGGCAAAAACAAGGCGGATTTCCCCTCTTTTTTAAGGATAATCCCATGGCGTTTGAGATCAATATTCTTGTAATGTTCAACAGGAGCAGGCTGGGATAAAACAGAAATTTCAACCCGGCAATCAGCACGTTCTGTTTCACTCAGCGGCGCAAAGCGAGGATCTTGCAGCGCAGCATTTACACTTTGCACAATAATCTCATCCACCAGTGGCTGGCTGGGTAATACCGAGCCAATACAGCCCCGCAATTTACCCTGTAATTTCAAGGTTACAAAGGCCGATCTTTCAGCCTCAAATAAAGGGTCAAGGGGCTCTGGTAAGATCGCCAAAAGATCCTGACGGCTAGGGCGTTGGCCCTGTGTGAGACAAAAAGAAATAGAGGCATGTGCAAGACGCAGTAAACACTGTTGTTGCGCTAAAGACAGCGTATCGACAGTCATGTCCATGCTCCTTCAATGGCCAAGGAGGCATAGGACACACTATGAGAGTAGTCGCCAGTGTGGTCGCCAGAAAGCTGGTAGTCACATAAGCGAAGGTCAGTGGGAGAGTCTTTGCAAAGGGAGAGTAGGATTTGGATAGCAAAACGGCCACAGATCGTGGTTGTGGTATCAAAGATATACTGGGAGTAGGCGGCTAAATCATTGCCCACAATGGGATCAATGGCCCCCATATCAACAGCGTGAATCGCCTCTTTAAGAGCAGCTCCCTCAAGATCTAAAAAAGGCTGATAGCCAAAGCTTTCGCCGTAATGGGTAAAATCACTACTAATCATCAACAGTGTCTTGGGGTCGATCACAGTCCTCAACGTAGTCGCAATAGACCTGGCAACGTCTGGACGAAGATCCCCAATTACAATCGGGACAATAGGAACATCAGGCAAACAAACTTGCAAAAACGGCAGCATCATCTGAATACTATGTTCCGGCGCATGAACCGCATCATCAACCTTAAAATAAGGGGCCTTGCACAACTGCGAGTCAAAACGATGGTCAATAGCCACCGTCCCCAAGGGGGTTTGTATGCCTGAATAGCCACAAAGAACCGCCTGATCTCGCAGCGGAACATAATGACTAGGTCCAATAATCACGACCTGTGAATAAGCCCCCGTCTGTATACACGCCATCGCAGCAGCAAACACATCCGCACAATAACGATAGCCCGCATGCGGACAGATAAGCGCTTTAATAGAGGGGGAGGGTATCACTGAGTGCGCGTCTAAAGCCTCCTGCAACAAACTCCGAAGTTCTGTATCATTAGCGGGGTACCAGCCCTGTGTCCCCAAGGTAGAGGGATAAGGATCATGTAAAGATAACATAGCCTTATTGTAAACTATTTTAAGAAACAAAGAATCTTAAACAAGCATATGAAGCAGGCCTATACGTAGAACATTTGGCGTTTATGACTAAGGGGTTGGTGAGTCCAACGTTATAGAATGACCCGCTGTAGCAACATGAGCGTGAGATGTAGGACCGCCTTCAGGATCATCCGCTGTAGTATCCGTAGGTTTTAGAGGCAGATAATGATCATAATATGTAAGACAAAGAACCAGAGTGAAGAAGAGCCCATACATGATGTCTGTAAGTAAATGATCCACCTTATAGCCTAGGGCAAAACAGCCAGGACTTACATCAGTAAAATTGACTTGCTCTGAACTGAGGCCTTGGATAAGGCCTTCTTCATGAGCACATTTTAAAGATTTCCTCCATCCATTTTTTAGGCTATTTATACCTTCTTCAATCTGTAGAGAATCACGATAATTTAACCATTGATAAAGCAATAATGTAGCAAGCGAAAGAACCTTTAAGGAAATTGAACATCTGGGATCTCTATAACGAGTTGAAGGGGAATTGTCTGCTGGACACACTATAGCTTCAAGAGATTCCCCACATTGTGAAAAATAATATCTTAAAAAAGAGTTTGGAATCTGTGAAAAATATATCACAGTCCCTAATAGAGGCGTGAAAGGATCAAATTTGAGAGGATTAGGTATATACTCCTGATAAAAACAACTAAACCACGATATATTTCCTGCAGCACATCTAACAAACTTAGACCATGGGACGAGTTCATCAGGTAATTCAGAAGTAGAGGGTGAATGAAAGGCGTTACGCAGCGCATCTAAGCTAGCCTCAGGTAGAGGGAGTAACTTTAAAACGGCGTCAGTAATTTCTGATAAGGGACGCGAACTCCGACAAGCATCCATGACAGCATCGCATTGTTCTGATGAGTCTTCACGCACAGGTCTAAAACCAGCACCAGCGAGTGTTAAAGCATCGAAATATGTCGGAATTGTTTCATCAGCTATCGGACATTTTCGTATCAATGAATAAAGTGCGGCAGCAATCTGCAAAGCAACACAAAAAGTAACAGAAAGTCCGAACTTATGCTTATTTAACTGATCCAAAAGTGGTGGGTAGCTTGGTTTAGCAGCAGGAGTGGGCATGATATCAATCTCCAATTAATATTCCTAGAATTTAAAGTAAAAAAATGAATAAAAGATAAATATACATTAAGCAGTAGAATGTGACAAGACTGTATAAAAGCAAAGAGGGAATAAAAATATAAGAAATACAGGTAAAACTTTAACTAATAATTTTAATAAGGTAAAGTAACAATTTATGGACAAATGTAGACAGAAGCAAAGTGGACAAGTACCTAGTTTAGGCACAAACACCGAAAGAAGGATCTGCCCCAATAATCAACAAGTTGCAACAAACCTAGCACCAGCACCAGCTAAATTGGAAAATACGGATAGAGTGTCGAGTAGGTCTACTAACACGCAAGTGATTGAGACTATAATAGAGGCACACTGGAAGAAGATAAGTAACTTTATTAACGTAAGAGGTTTTTTTAGTCAACTAAGCGAAAAGGATCTAGCAGAAGCGATAGTCAAGCTCAGTCAACTAAGCGAAAAGGATCTAGCAGAAGCTATAGTCAAGCTCAGTCAACCTAGCGAAGAGGATCTGCAAGAAACGATAGTCAAGCTCAGTCAACCAAGCGAAGAGGATCTGACAAAAACGATAGTCAGCTTCAGACAACTAAGAGAAAAGTATCTATCAGAAGTGATAGGCCGCCTCCGTCGACCAAGCAAAGAGGATCTAGCAGAAGCGATAGTCAGACACAGTCAACTAATAGCAGAAGCAATAGTCAGCCGCAGTCAACATATAGCAGAAACTATAGTCAACCTCAGTCGACTAAGCAGAGAGGACCTACCAGAAAAGATAGCCAGCCACAGTCAACAAAGCAAAAAGGATCTAGCAGAAGCGATAGTCATCCTCTTCCGATTAGATCCGAAAGCAAGTGATATAGGTCTTCAACTAGCAGGGTGTTCAGCAAAAAAATGTGAGGACTATGATAAATGGTTAGGTCAAAAAGGAAGAAAAACTGATGAATTAAGATTACTTCAAGCAGCTATTAAAATCGCAGAAAACACAGGTAAAGGAAGCTTTCAACAAAAGCTAACGGAGGCCATGAATACAAACAGGGACAAGTATTCACAGGTTGCGGAGAAAGGCTTTTTCGCTAAGCAAGGACAAAGCAAAAAACAGCCTCAAGTCGAATGTGACATAACGCGATTTATGAATAAAGAAGTAGTCCAAAAGTATCGAGAAATGACATCAACAGATCATGGGACAATGCACCCAATACCGATACGTGGATTTAACAACACAACCGTTTTGTATACACACCCACAGGATATCGAAAATTATTATAAAGTAATCTTGTCCCAAGCTTTTTTAGATGTAGTCTGTAAAGTCGAAGGCATAAGCTGCGAGGAAAGAAACCCCTTAAGTAGGACAATAAAGGGAACCAAATTGATCGATGACTTTCCACAAAAGCTAGCAAGTGAAACAATAGAAGGTATAAAAGAAGATGACATAGAACTAGGGCTCTATCAGCTACTTTCACTGCTACTCGTACTAGAAATAAAAAGAGAAGAAGGCGACCAATATTGGCATCCACCCATAACAATAGTAGACATATCAAAAGAAGGACAGCCCCTAGCTAGTTTTGAAGCAGTAGAATGTCAACCCTTAGTATTTTTACAACGATGGTTTACAAAGCCCAAAAAAAACACCACAAAACACCCAGAATTAGAACATCCCATAGAACGAATACTCGCCCATGGAATGAAAAGATGGTTTATCTTCTGTAATTTTGATCAAGATCTAGAATTTAGCGAGGTTATAGATAAAATAGTTCAAGATCAGTCAATAATCATGAAGATATATCTAATCGACGCTGTAAAACAAAACCCTTTATTTAAAATGATGGATCAATCAAGTAGAAAGAGTATAGACACAAGACTGAAAAATCTTAAAAAGAAAGCAAGAGAAGAAGAGAGAAAAATAAGAGGAAAATTAGAAAAAATGGGAACGATGTCAGAGTTAAAAACGTTTTGTAGCCTAACAACAACTAACATGGCGCCGAAAGAAAGAGAGGGGGTCGTCAATGGCATAACGGAAAACGAGCTTAAGAGGCTAGGAGGATTCATGTATGAGCTAGAGATAGACTATCAACAAGACGAACACATGGACCCAGTATCTCAAACAGCTACCATTATGCTTGCAATGCCATCTACTAAACCCTTTATAATATGGCATGAGGCACCTGACAAAAGGGTAGTTACTTGTTTAGAGGAGAAGATTTCAGCAGATATTTTTAGACAGCTATATCTTCAGGATAAAGATGAACTAAAGATAAATACAGCAGAACAACCCACACAATAAGGATTGTCAAAACCTTCAGAAACGAAGCCGCCATCAAAAATAGTCACATCTACATCGAACATAAGGAGATATGGTATAGTAAGAACCATGAGTTTTATACGTGTGATCCGTTATCTATTAGGCCAACTTATTGTTGGGATCGATGCGCTTATGCCCGTTCAAAAGATCAAACGCTCGGATATCGAGCAAGAAAAAGCCAATCAACAGGCCAAAAACATGCAGCTTTATCAGTTTCATCTTTGTCCCTTTTGTGTGCGGGTTCGAAGAGAGATAAGGCGTTTAAATATTAACATTGAACTTAAAGATGCCAAAAAATCACCCAAAGATCGAGACGCACTTCTAAGTGGTGGCGGCAAAATCAAAGTGCCTTGCCTCAGGATCGAAGACAGTAAAAACACCACAACATGGATGTATGAATCAAAAGAGATTAATGCCTACTTAAAGAAGGTGTTCCAAAGCTAAGTCGAACATCCAGTTGCTTCAAAGCAATCATTAATTTAAAATCCATCCATAAAATGATCCCTTTTGTCATCAGCTTTATTATCCCTTGTATGACGTTTAAAAAATAGCCTATTCAAAAAGAACCTATCAGCGACTTGTCAAAAATAATAACACGATCATAGCTAAAAGGGATAAGGATTAGTGAGAAAAGAGAGTGCTTTTAAGTCGTTAGCCGGCCTCTTTTTAGGCATTCAAAAATCAGCGTTACACGAAATAAGCGATAGGAGAGTTATCAAGTAAACAGGCATTTGCTATACTAGCAACATGCGCCTGTAGCTCAGCTGGATAGAGCAACGGACTTCTAATCCGTAGGTCGTAGGTTCGACTCCTACCGGGCGCACTCCAACACCATAAACATGTCCCCTAGCACGCCTATACAAACGTTGAACTACACGCTGCGCCTGAAGGCTTCGCTGACGGTAGTCTGCACGTTTTTCTAGATGTAGTATGGCCCATTTAGGCGCATTAAATATTAGGAGCAGACAATAACATGCTACCATCAGAGTAGATGCAAAAAAATCAATTTTCTCTATTAAAATCACAGCGTTTTGTCCCCTTATTCATCGTGCAGTTTTTGGGCGCATTTAACGACAACGTCTTTAAACATGCACTGGTAATATGGCTAAGCTATCAGGCCATCACCTACTCAGACCTGAATGCCGAAAAAATGATCAGTTTAGCGGCAGGACTTTTTATTTTGCCCTTTTTCCTTTTTTCAGCAACAGCCGGAAAACTCGCCGACAAATATGAAAAATCACGATTAATTCGCCATATTAAATGGGTGGAAATCGTCTTGATGATCGCTGCGACTGTCGCCTTTTATGCCCACTCTGTCACCGGGCTTATGATCATCCTGTTTGGCTTAGGGACCCAATCAAGTTTTTTTGGCCCTCTCAAATATGGCATCCTGCCCGAACACTTAAGAAAAACCGAGCTCATCAGTGGCAACGCTTGGATTAGCTCGGCTACCTTTTTAGCCATTTTACTCGGCACCCTCACAGGGGGACTATTAATCCTTGCACAAAACGGCATAGGGATTATTTCCAGCATCATCCTCACGTGTAGCATCATTGGCTACCTCAGCAGCCTGGCCATCCCCCACACACAAGCACAAGACAGCCGCTTAAACATCTCTCTCAACATTTTCAAGGAAACAAGCACGATCTTAAAACAGGCCAAAAAAGACCCTCTTATATGGCTATGCATCATAGGTATCTCAAGTTTTTGGTTTCTAGGCGCAACTTTACTCAGTCAAATTCCCATTTATTGTAAAAATATCCTCAACGCAGACGAACAAATCGTGATCTTGTTGTTAGTCCTTTTTTCGCTGGGGATAGGCGTGGGGTCCTTGTCGTGTAACCGGCTATTAAAGGGCAAGATAAACGCGAAATTTACCCTCTTGTCCGTGCTAGTCACTAGCCTTTTTGGCCTAGATTTATATCTCGTGAGCCAACAGATGATCACCTCTACAGCTCCGTTCCTTTTCACAGATCTTAGCCTGTCTCTACAGCAGTGGCGAGTCTTAGTCGATATCACGATTGTAGCCATGGCTGGCGGTGTCTATGTGGTTCCCCTTTACGCAATCTTACAGCAGCAGGCAGAACAAACGCAGAAAGCCAGAACCATTGCTGCCACCAATATCATCAACGCAATCATGATGACCTGCTCTGCCCTGCTATGTATGCTAGGTTATCACATCAAACTGACAGTGATCGATTTATTTTTAGGCGCCTTTGTAGGGCATGCCGCAATAGGGTGTTACGTTGGAAAAAAGCTAAAAAAATACCATAAGAAAGACAGTAAAGGTGTCGGTGTATAGAGGAACATAAGGCATATATCCAACATTAACAATGTTAAATAATGCTAAAATAAATGGGAAAAACAGCCAAGATTACGAAATAAACGAGATATATGGTTTAATTGCAAAGAATGAAGACAAAAATGATATGGTTATTTGGATTACCCTGTTCAGGAAAAACAACGTTGGCTTGGGCCTTAGAAAAAGAAATAGCAAGACACAATAAAAAGGCCCTAGTGTTAGATGGGGATGACCTTAGACAAACAGTGTCATCAGATTTGGGCTTTTCGATGGAAGATCGTTTTACACATATCAAACGAACAGTCACGTATGCAGCGTCTCAGAAAGATCAACAAAAGGTCGTGATCGCATCATTGATTACCCCCTTAGAAAAATATCGGCGCTATATAAAAGAACAGCTGCCAGAGACACTACTCGTGTATCTAAAATGTCATATTGACATATGTAAGAAGCGGGATGTCAAAGGCATGTATAAACAAGCAAAAGAAAAGAAAATCGCAAATTTTACAGGGGTCTCTCATCCCTTTGAAGAACCCAAAAAAGTCTCTCTTACCTTAAATACAGCAGAAGAAACTGTCTCAGAGTGTATCAAAAAAATTAGTCATCATATCAAGATAGAGACACTTTAGCAGAAAAGAATCACTACGTAACAAGGAATTTAGCAGAAAACCTTAAAAGGGCCTTATAAGTATCGTGGGTATACTCAGAAATAATGGCGTTTTCTTCCTTTGAAAAAGAGACAGAATAATAAGAAGGAAGCTGAAGAGTTTGAGCCTGCTTATCAAGCAATACATCCGATATAGGAAGATTAAGCCAGCGATATAGCGCCGAAAGCGTTTTCTTAGAATCCTGACAAAGTTGCTGATAATCAACGACAAAAAAGTGACGAGCATCAGAACGAAGTGTATCGACTAAGTAGCCATAAACCATTGCCCAATATTGGGCCCAACCAGCAACATCATCATTGCGCCGCCACGCGTCCAAAACCCGTTGATGGGCAGCGGGATTATCCAATTCCAGGGCTTTGCGGTCACAGCCAAATTCAAAATGACAGAGGTGTTTAAATTGCCGTCGAATGGCGGGTTGTTCTGTCTGCAGCTTACATAAAAGGGCATGTTGTTTCATGAGTGAAGCAATATGCGAATAGGGGTCTCTGACCAGTAAGATGAATTTGGCATCAGGGAATAAGTTCAATAGATAGTCACGACGTGTAAAATGATAATTATTTTTGCATACAAACCTATCTTTGCGATGAATATATAACATTTTTTTAATGCTAGAAGTATAAAAGGAATCAAAGGCTTTATTCCGATGACGAGCATCTAAAATTACGGAATGATTATCACAATGTAAGTCAGGGAAAAAAGCCTTCCATATCACCTCATCAAAAGATTCAGGACTCTGTACAGAAACCCCCAACCCATCTTGATGAAGACGTTCAACAACTGCAGCAGAGTTGGGTTGGGTAGCGTGCCGAGTAAAAAAATGCCATAAAATAGGGCTGCAAATGAAAGGATAATCTTGATAACGAAAGCTCGCTGAGTCTCCTTGCTGATACAGTAACTGTAACAAAATACTACTTCCACATCGAGCCAAACCACTAATAAAAATAGGTGATTTTATAGGGATTTGGGTGAGTTTATCTGCAAATAAGGCCGTTTCAATACTGCCGAGACGCGTAAAAAAAGAGGGAGAGAAAAGAGATAATCGTGTGATCCATTGCTGCCATAAAGGAATATACATGTTAGGGTTTTTTCTTAAATAAATAGCGCAATTTTACAACAAAAGCCTTAATCATCCACCGACAAATAAAAAAACCAGAGGAGACAAATAAAAGTAAAAAAGCCCACAAAGACCCGAGCATTGAAAAAGAGAGAGCGGGACCAACATAAGCATGTAGATAAGTAGATAACAGCAATGAAAACAAAAGTGAGAAAACGATCACAAATGGCATTAGATACCTCCTAAAAATGAGAGCTCAGACGCAGGATAGCGCTTAGCATAAAGAACAGGAAAGTCCAATCGCCAGAGTACCCGTTTATCTCGAGAGACTTCAATAATACCTTTTTGATCTAAACAGATTAAGACATTTCCATTCGCCAATCCTTGTGAATTGGAGCCAGTAGGCGTCACAAACAAAGGACTGTTTACCGAGCCTAGGTACTGCCAAGTAGTTTTCAAGGATACAGGGTCAAACTCAATGACACGGCTAATAGCAGAGGATGAACGGTAGGGGTTTAGATTGCCTAAATTATCATAAACTAAGATATTTCCATTTTTTAATTGCTCAGGGCTATGTTGCATGTTGGTGTAATTTTTAATGGCCCATTTTACCGTTAGACTGGTTTGATCAATAATGGCAATAACACTAATATTTCTTAGGCTAAGTAAAAGGTCCCCAGGGTGAATGGTGGTTGTCCCCAAACGAATAGTTTTCTGAATAAACGAAAGACTATTCCCATGCAAATAATCATAATTAGGTTCAGAAATGAAATTTTTATAATCACTATAACGAAACATGTCAGAAATTGATTTTTTAGATTTAATGTCTCCTGAAGGGGAAAGTTGTAAAATGCCATCTTCTAATATTTGCCTGTTTTTTAATGTAATAAGATCGTGAAATAAAGCATAAATTTCCTTTTGTGGGGATTGTACAAGACTATGATGAATATTCAGAGATTGTTTCCATAACAGATTGGAGTTCTTGTCAAAGCAAGCCATTCCAACACCATAAGGGGTGGTACTTGGGGCTTCATAAATACATAGTAGGGTTCCATCTGATAAAAGCTCGGCATGTCTCACAACAAGCTTCATCCCTTTTCTGTCTGGAAAGAGACGATGTGGATCATAATACCAACGATGAACAGGACTTCCCTCTTGATCAATTAAAACAACTTCGGGGGCGCCGACATGAGTCAATAGCGTGTAAGCATTCTTAGAGGCATCCAACGAAAAACGTTGAGCGTTAATGTTTGAGTATACAAAATTAGCCTTATCACCTGCTCGAAAAGCACGATATCGATAAGAGACAAGTTCTTTTAATGATTGATATTGCAGCAATAAACGAGAAACAACGGTAGATCGAAGAGCTGTGGGCGGGAAATTGTGGGCAAGCATCCAGAATGATTTGCCTTGGTAATATAGAATGTCTCGGGCCCCAATATAAGCACCGATAGAAAGAAAAAAGAAGATACAACTGGACAATAGAAGCCATTTTTTAATACTCACTGAACACCAACTTTATATATACATTAATACTATCAAAATATCATATAAAAAAATAATAAATCCCTAAAAAATAAGAAATGATGGACAAATAATCAAAATAACATGTTTAAAAGGGCGTGTTTTTGGGTATTAGAACTGATGGGGAAAGAAATGGAAATAAAAATCACAAGAATGAGAGAGTTATGTTCAAACACGTAATAAGCATCGTAGTCGTCAGTGTTTTTATGACCAGTACCCTGTCGTATGCATTTTTATTCACCACAAAAAAATACGATAATTTATCCTATTTACCAGAGGATATTAGGAAGATTGCCGTGGTAAATATCACCTTTGATAAACGTTTTAGTTGGTCCAATCAAAAGGATCAACTAAAAGTGATAGATGAACATAAAAATTCAGGCTATCTAGTCACCGATGACAGGGATTATGTACATTTAGAAGAATCTGCAGCAAAGATTATGGAAACCTTTAAAAAAGGACAACGTTTCGAGATCATATACGGATCAGAAGTGGTAGAGTCCGAGACTTACAAATCATTTGTAAAAGCAGAGACATCCTCCGAAAACATTAAAAGCAATGCGTATCAGGTCACTCCATACCGAGAGCATAAGTTTAAAAAAACCGAGATCCAGTATCTCTGCCAAAAATTAGATGTAGACGCGGTCGCCACAATCAATTTTGCCTATTTTTATAAAGAAAGATATACCTTTTCACAAAAAGTGAAGAGAAATATTAACCCCATTATTTGGTTCAAAAGTTTGGGGGTGATATTAAAAGCAAAAGAAAAACATCCTAACTCTTTGGGGCTAGCCATGCGCATTGATGTTTATAATAAAAAAGGTAAAAAAATTGTCAAAACACAGTATTTTGGTCAAATAGAACAAAGCAAAGAGTTTCGTTTACCGGGGTATTCTTTTCATATGTATCCCTCACTTCGAGTTAAAATTAGTCGAGCAACGAACTTATTAATCAATAATGCAGACGATTTTCATACCTTACAAAATCATGATCTATCCCCCGGCTTTTCTGTCAAAAAACGCTAAATTAGTCACCATCAGATTGCTTTAACCTACGCTTCATGGCTCCTTTGCGTACGATCGCTTCTTTATAATGGGACATCTCAGACAGTTTTTTGCGAAAGACAGGGTGCCAGTCCGCGTCGAGATGTTTGCTTAAACTTGCAAGACGATAACGATCTAAAACAGGAGTAGCGAAAGACAATTGATCTGCATGTCCAGCATATTTAATCAAGGATATTGAGGGTTCTAGGCCTAGCAAATAACGACGAGAAAAGTGTAGCCACAGATCATAGTCTTCACAGGCAGGTAGCGATTCATCAAAAGAGACATCATCAAACAAACGACGATCTATCATTACAGACGATGGCGAAATCAGACAGCGTGCTAAACAGAGCTCCCAAATGAAGCCCTCTTTTTTTTGATGGTAGGCTTTTTGTGCAAGAGCTTTATCATGGCGAATCCAGCGTTCCTGGGATTGTAACAAGGAAAAAAAGGGGTAAGCGCGACTGTAGGCACACTGAGCCTCAATTTTTTCAGGCAGCCATTCATCATCCGAATCTAGGAACATAAGCCAATTACCTGTTGCCGCCCGAATGCCGGTATTACGAGCAGCAGAGACCCCTTTATTTTCGTCATGACGTAGCACCCGAATCCGAGTCCTATAGTGATCTAATAGTGTCGAAGTTTCATCAGTTGATCCATCATCCACAACAATACATTCGACCTTGAGCTGTTGATCTAAGACACTTTCAATAGAGCGTTTCAAAAAGGAGGCACGGTTATAGCTTGGAATAATCACCGAGACATCATGCACAGGGCGAACAAATAACCCAGAGAGCAGGTCCTCCATGCGCGCTCGAAGCCGCTCAAAGGCCTGAGGAAGCTGCCGAAGATCGGTCTGCGTATTGGCATCACTCACATACTTCACACAGCAAAAGGGAATATGCTGTTCGTGGCAGCCTTTGGCCAGCCAATAGGCCTCCATATCAATACAATCAGCACGATGAGCTTCAGAAAAGGACTCAACGCTTATACCCTGGGTAATAGGGCGAACAGCCTCTCCCCCCAAAAAAGGAAAGCAGCCCACACTCGAATAGGTCTGATCCTGGGCTGAGTGAGATAACAGACAGGGAGAAATCAGCGTATCCCGCAAACACGGATCCTGACTGCCACAACTGCCAATGTTCACGAGCAATATGGGGCGGATATGGGTGCGAACCCAGTCCATACAACGCTGTGCAGCATCAGCGCCAACCCCAGATACCAGACATAAGAGTCCCTGTGACTGTGTGTTAAGACCACGATAATCCTTGGCCTCCAAGGCAGCCAAGGTCAGGAGAGGAACACGTTCTAAACAGGGAGGACATTCCTGCTTTAGCGCCATCACCAGCACAATTTTTACCCAATCTAAGTTCATCATTCTCACAAAGTATATATCAGAACCTCAAGAGGATAAATTGTTAGAGGGGTAAATTAAGTTCGTAAAAACGTTTAAGCTCAGCCCAAAAAGGGTATTAGAGATGATGAGGAGATAAATAAAATGGATAGTGTATCTAGGACAAGCAGACAAAAAAAATTAAGAACGAGCCAGGGAGGGGGAAAACCAGTAGAAGATCCAGCAGGTGAAGCACATGCTCTACTGGGCGCTGTAACTGAGGACTCAATAACGGAGGAGGGCTTAGAAGAGAAACCTTTTGACTATGTCCAACTTTTAAGAAAGATTCAAGACGGGCATACAAATTGTTTTGAAGAGGGGGAAGGGAATGAGACGTCGAAAACAATATCAGAACTCTTAGAGACCTATCAAACATTAAAAGGCAAACAGAGAGCAACAGCCTTGCAATATATCAGGGAAGCCTTTAAGAAAGAAGCGCAAAAGCCACAAAAAGAATCCTTGATAAACGAACTAATGACCCTAGTAAATCAGGCCTCAACACAAAAGACCGAAGATGAGATAACAGCACAGGTCGGGCTGTTAAGAGACATACTAGAGACAATAGGAAATGAGACAACAAAGACGTTTTTAAAGCATCAAGATAATAGACGAACAGCCATTGATATCGCAAGCAATGGAAAGAACAACGTCATAGCACAACTTCTACGAGATAAGGCCAAAAATTTAGGCATGGATATCTCAGAGGTAAGCAACAAAAAAAATCCTTGGACAAAGGTTCGAACAGGAATAACACGAACGCGTGCCAGTAAGCATGTTGAAAAAAAAGTCGCAGAGATTCTAAAGGCATATAAGAACGCAGGTCAGCGCCGAAGAGTAGCAATAGAAGCCCAATTAACAGAAAAACAAATAGTGGCCCTATATTGTGAAGCGTTAAAAAAGG
>JAYNIM010000011.1:0-31028 GCA_038109055.1 bacterium | reverse complement strand
CCCCCCCCCCCCCCCCCCCCCACCCCCCCCCCCCCCCCCCCCCCCACCCCCCCCAAATATATATATACTTTTTAGATAATTTTTATTAATATTTTAAAGAAAAGAATTTTTTTAATTATTGTTAAGAGGAGTGTTTGTATGGATGGAATTAGTTTTGCAAAAACTATGATGGGTGTTGCTGCTGCTGCTGTTGCTGCTGGTACTGATGGGGCTTTTGCTGTTGGTACTGGTGGGGCTTTTGCTGCTGCAGGTGCTGCTTTTGATAAAGGTGATGAGGTACCCGTTTTTCCTGAACAGGCAGAGGACTTTTCTGATCGTTTTGATGTAGGGGCTTTACTGAATCAACCTATGGGAAGATCTTTTTTTGATGGTTTAAAACAAGTTGGTGAGTTACCTTTCAATGTATCTGTTTCAGGTTGTCCAATATATCCTTATCACGCCGATTTTGAATTATGGAGGCCTCAAAAATTTGAAGGTATAAGTGATGATCAGTGTCAACATAATGTTGTTTTATCAGAGCACTTTCCTTCAAAAGAATTTGAATCTGTTTTTTGGCAAACTTTAGGTATTTCGTATTTTAGTCAAAAGACACCAAACCCATTTGCAGATATAACATTTTATGAGGGATGTAGCTTTGATATTCGCCTAACAATAGATTCAGAAGGATGTGCGTCTATTTCTGGTCAAGATAAAACTGTTCTATTTTGTTTGTTAGATTCTCGTCTTTGTCCTTTGGATTCGAATCTTGAAAAACGTTTTAATAGGGAGGTAAGGTTTTTACCAGTTGGACAGGTTGTTGATCAAAATAACGCTTATCAAGTAAAGGTTAATGATCCACGTCATGCGGCTTGGAAGAGAATATTTGAACAAAAAGTTAATAAATCTCAAACAACTTTTATACAGGTTGGAGCTATGCATGGGGACTTTTGGAAGAATTTTTTTCTTCAAAACAATGAATGTGTAACTTTTCTTGTTAGTTCAGAGGGGGCTAATGAAAAATTGTTATTTAACTATATGTTTGACTTGTTACTACAGCATGTTCCAACGTTATTAGAAACATTAGCTGATCAGACGGTTTCTTCTTCTACTGTAGCTCAAGAAAAGGATGTATATGATTATATTGACTCTGTCTTAACGTATTCTAATATGCCGGAGTTAGACCTGATATGGGAGTGGTACCAGTTTAAGCTTCATTCACCAACTGAACGTGATTATGCCCATTTTTTAGGAGATTTGTTGTCGCGTAGGGTTCAAACAGACTATATGAGAACGTCTAAAATTGTTTATTCGATTATTAGTAATGTTTTTGAAGGTGTTGCTGAGGTTACAAAAGGTAAATCTATGAAGTCCTTTTATAATCATTTTGGAAATTATACTACTGATAAGGAGGCTGTTTCACAGCAGGTAAAGCGTCTGTTGTGTTATGTAAATAATGGAGTTCGATTTGATGATTATTCTGTCCCTCGTGGTGTGTATAAGGGGTTGAAAGCTATTCTGAAGACTTTGGTATCACCAGTAGAAAGGAGAGATCCCTCTAAAGAAGATCTCTGATTTTTTTATAATTTTTTTAGTGTTACATTATTTGAATCACTTTATGTTTGTTTTGCTTTTGCTATTGATTGATATTTTTTATTGTCTCTAACACTTAAACTCGCTACACTAAGTGATATGACAAAGAACCTACATCCAGCAATTAAAAAAATCTATAAATCACATTCTGCGTTTCCAGGCATGCGTATTCCTTTTAAAGAAATTTCTCTTCAAGAGGATGCCACTCCGAATCGCTTAGAATTGTATGATACGTCAGGCCCTTTTACGGATCCTGATTATTCTGCTGATATACGAAAAGGACTTGATACGATTCGAGATACCTGGGTTGAGGCTCGTGGTGATAGCGAAGCAGTTAAACCAAGCTCTATTTATTATTATGAGCGCAAATCTAAAGATAGATTATCTGAACTGCGTTTTCCGGGTGAACATCTTGTTCGTAAAGCAAAAGCAGGCAAGAATGTGAGCCAGATGCATTATGCACGTCAAGGAGTCATCACTGCTGAGATGGCCTACATTGCTGTAAGAGAAGGTTTTGATCCGGAATTTGTTCGAAAAGAAGTGGCAGAAGGACGCGCTATTATTCCTGCCAATATTAACCATCGTGAACTAGAACCCATGATTATTGGGCGGAATTTTAAGGTGAAAATTAATGCCAATATCGGCAATTCGGCGATTACCTCTTCTATCGATGAGGAAGTTGAAAAGATGACCTGGGCGGTGCATTGGGGTGGCGATACGATTATGGATTTATCGACAGGTCAAAATATCCATGAGACTCGAGAATGGGTGATACGTAATTCGCCTGCGCCTGTTGGAACGGTACCTATTTATCAGGCCTTGGAAAAGGTAAAAGGAGTTGCAGAAGATTTAACCTGGGAAATATTTAGAGATACCTTGATTGAACAAGCGGAACAAGGAGTGGATTATTTTACGATTCATGCGGGTGTGCTATTACGTTATGTTCCGATGACGGCAAAACGTAAAACTGGGATTGTGTCTCGAGGTGGATCGATTATGGCCAAGTGGTGCTTGTTTCATCACAAAGAAAATTTCCTTTACACGCATTTTGAGGAAATTTGTGAGATTATGAAGGCCTATGATGTGAGTTTTTCATTAGGAGATGGGCTACGGCCGGGTTGTATCGCTGATGCGAATGACGAGTCTCAGTTTGCGGAATTAGAAACCTTGGGCGAACTTACAAAAGTTGCTTGGAAACATGATGTTCAGGTGATGATCGAAGGTCCTGGGCATGTGCCCATGAATTTAATTAAAGAAAACATGGATAAGCAGCTTGAAGTTTGTCATGAGGCTCCCTTTTATACTTTAGGGCCATTAACGACGGATATTGCACCGGGTTATGACCATATTACGTCTGCGATTGGAGCCGCTATGATTGGTTGGTTTGGGACAGCGATGTTGTGTTATGTGACGCCTAAAGAGCATTTGGGTTTGCCTAACAAAGAAGACGTTAAAGAGGGAATTATGGCCTACCGAATTGCGGCACATGCGGCAGATTTGGCGAAAGGTCATCCTATGGCTCAGCAGCGTGATGATGCTTTATCGGATGCTCGTTTTTCTTTTCGTTGGCGAGATCAATTTAATTTGAGTTTGGATCCAGAACGGGCAGAGGCATTTCATGATGAAACCTTGCCAGCTGAAGGCGCGAAAGTGGCACATTTTTGTTCGATGTGTGGGCCTAAGTTTTGTTCGATGAAAATAAGTGAAGAAATTCGTGAATATGCTAGGGAGAATGGTTTAGAAACAAGCGAGGCAATTGAAAAAGGCTTGCAAGAAAAACGTCACGAATATCAAGCACAATCATAAACCCAGGTGATTTGTGGCTGATTTTGAATTTGAAATCATCAAACGATCAAAAACAAGCAAAGCGCGTTTAGGAAGGATCAAAACACCCCATGGTGATATTCAAACACCTATTTTTATGCCTGTGGGAACGCAAGCTACGGTTAAAGGCATCACCCCTGTTCAACTTTTGGATGAAAATGTCGAAATTATTTTAAGTAATACCTATCATTTAGCGTTGCGACCCGGTGTGGATCTTATTAAGGACTTTGGAGGACTTCATGATTTTATGGGCTGGCAGCAGCCTATTTTAACGGATTCGGGAGGGTATCAAGTGTTTTCCTTGGCGAAACAACGACGGATTCGGGAGGAGGGAGTGACGTTTCAGTCTCATTTGGATGGGAGTTCGCATTTATTTACGCCGGAATCAGTGGTGGATCTGCAATTTGGCTTTAATAGTGATATCTTGATGCCCTTAGATATTTGTAGTCCTTATCCCTGTTCTGAAGATAAAATTGTGAAGGATATGACGCTAACTCATCGCTGGGCAGCTCAGGCAAAGACGCATTGGGAAAAAGGACATCAAGGGCGATGGTTATTTGGGATTGTACAGGGTGGGATGTATAAACAACAACGAGAGGTTAGTGCTAAGGCCTTGCAGGAGATTGATTTTCCTGGCTATGCCTTAGGTGGATTAAGTGTGGGAGAACCCCCTGAGCTTTTGGCGGAGATGATGGCGTTTGGAGCAGGGTTATTGCCCGATAATAAGCCTCGTTATGCGATGGGGGTGGGCTTGCCTGAAAATCTTGAATGGGCCATTGATCATGGGATTGATATGTTTGATTGTGTGTTGCCGACGCGTTTGGCGCGACATGGTCAAATATTTATGAAGATTCATGGAATTGCTGAGCGACGAAACATTACACGTGCTGAGTATAGTCAAGATAAAGACCCTTTAGATGCCAGTTGTGACTGTTATACTTGTCGACATTTTTCTCGGGCGTATTTGCGTCATCTATTTATGGCGAAAGAATTGTTAGCTCATACCTTGTTAAGTATTCATAACATTCGTTTTTTGATGGATGTTGTACAACAGATTCGGGAGAATATATGAGTTCTTTAGTTGAGCAAAAAGACTCTATTTTAGAGGCCTTTAAATGTCAGGGTTCTGGGAATTGTTGTCGTTGTCCGGGATATGTCTATGTGACAGATCAGGAGCTTGAAAATATGGCCAAAATTCTAGACATGAATCCTGCAGATTTTAGACAGCAGTATACTAAAACACGTTCAGGATGGACCTTGGTGTCTGACCCACGCTTTCGTCCAGCCTGCTTTTTGAATGATCAACAACGTTGTAAAGTGTATGACGCACGACCCAAGGCGTGTCGTTCGTATCCAGATTGGCCGTCTATTTGGAAGGATGATGCATCTGTGATACATGAATCGACCTTGTGTCCGGGTTTGAAGCAGGCGATTGATGTGCATGTTAGTTAGTGTTGTTGTTTAAAGGGAAGGCTTGTTATGATTTGTTTTATGAAGCGTGTGTTGTCACTTTGTTTATGTTTCTTTTGTGTTGTAACTCTTTATGCAGATGGTTTTTATGGCGCGGATGGCTGGTCGGCTATTCAATCTGATTACCGATATTTTTATTCAGGTGATACCTTCAAAGCTATGGCTTTGAGTACTGTTTTAGCGGGAAGCTTGGCAAATAGTTCTTTGGATCAACGTTTTCAAGATTTTTATCAGGAGCAGATACGTTCAGAACGATTGAATAAAATATCCTCTGTTGTAAAGCCATTTGGGTCGGGGAGGTATGTGTTGCCGGTGATGTTTCTATTTTCAGCTATTTTTTCTGATACTTCTGGTGTAGGGGAATGGGCCAGTTTATCATCCCGTGCGTATCTAGTAGGTGCGCCGTTAATGTTAATGGGCCAACGGGTATTGGGGGCTTCTCGTCCTGGAGAAACGTCTCATGGTTCCCATTGGAGACCGTTTAATGATGCGAATGCCGTTAGTGGACATGCGTTTATAGGAGCAGTGCCGTTTTTGGTGATGGCAAAATTGTTAGATGATTATCCAGCCTTTTCTGCTTTGGCCTATGCTGCGTCAGTCGCGGTGGCCTGGTCACGGGTGAATGATGATTCTCATTATTTATCACAGGCGTTTTTGGGGTGTTTTCTGGCCTGGCAGGCGGTGGATGCGGTGTTTAGGACGCGTGATGATAACAGACAGGGGGTAGGGCTTGGGCTTTCGTCGTTTGGGACAGATAGTGTATCTTTGTCTCAAAAGAAAGGCGTGGTTTTTAAACCTCTTTTACTTTCTGCTGGAACTGGGATGATGATGACCTATACATTTTGATGTTGGTATAAGGGGGCTTTTGCTCTGTTTTCTTTACAGGCTAAATGATAGGTTTTTATGCTTATTTTTACTTGATTTTCTGTAGGGAGGCGTATAGATTATAGACATGCGTGTTTCGATCATAGGCTTCCTGATGCTTTTCTTTTTTTACGGCCCGGGTGTTGCCTACAATTTTGGCTCTTTTTCTTCTTCTGATGATAGTTTTCGTGTTCGTCGTACAGGAAAGGCTTTTACGCGTGTGGCTAAATCTGCATCGTCTGCAGTGGTGTTTGTTCAAGTAGAAAAAGAGATTCAGCCTCGCCGTCAATCGAGTCCTTATGGTTATGAAGATTTTTTTAATGATGAGTTTTTTAAGCAATTTTTTGGTGATGCTTATGGTCGTTATGAAAAGAGTTCGCCTCAGTCTGGAGGTAATATACAGAATAAGAAACAAATTGCGGGACAGGGATCTGGATTTATTGTGTCCAATGATGGCTATATTTTAACCAATAGTCATGTGGTTGGAGAGGCCAACCTTTTGAAGGTTATTTTACCTGATGGTAGAGAGTTTAAAGCAACGTTGATTGGGCGTGATGTACAGTCGGATGTGGCGGTGATTAAAATTGAAGCGACAGATTTACCCACCTTGTCTTTGGGTGATTCGGAGGCTTTGGAGGTTGGCGAGTGGGTATTGGCTATTGGAAATCCCTTTGGTTTATCTAATTCGTTAACGGCCGGAATTGTGAGTGCGAAGGGACGTCATCAGGTAGGGATTAGTCATTATGAAAACTTTATTCAGACGGATGCTGCAATTAATCCGGGTAACTCTGGAGGCCCTTTATTAAACCTAGAGGGGGATGTCGTGGGAATGAATACAGCTATTTTTAGTCGTAGTGGAGGATATATGGGTATTGGTTTTGCTATTCCATCTTCTATGCTGCGTTCGATTATGGACCAGTTGATTCGACATGGTGATGTGGTACGGGGTTTTTTGGGGGTGGCTATTCAGGATTTAACGTCAGAGTTACGTTCGTCCTTTTCTTTATCTACTCGGGAAGGGGTATTGGTATCGCAAGTTGAAGAAAATTCGCCTGCTCAAAAAGCGGGATTAAAACAGGGAGATGTGATTCTTTCTTTTAAAGGTAAAAAAGTGTCTAAGGTTCATGCTTTTCGACATCGTGTTGCATTGACGCCGCCGGGGACACTCTGTGATATAGAGGTGTTGAGGCAAGGTCGTTTGAAGCGCATTAGTGTGACAATTGGGCGTTTGGGACAGCAGGTGGGTGTTAAGGTGGAGCCGCTGTCTCCAGTGAGTGATGATATAGGGTTGATGTTGCGTGATTTAAGTGTGGATGAGCGTCGTCAGCGTGGGTTGGGCTTGAAACGGGGTGTATTGGTCACAGATGTTTTGTCGGGTTCCTTAGCTGAAATGGTGGCGATACGACCGGGGGCGATTATTTTGCAGATGAATCAGCAAGATTTATCTTCTGTGGCGGATTTTAAGCAAAAAATGTCAGTTCTTTCTCGGCCTTCAGTGGTATTATTGTTGGTATATCAGAATGGGTATATGAGATATATTACGGTGACGTTAAATTAACATACATGTTGTTTTTTGTCTGTTACTCTGGCTGTTTTTTTCGTGTTGTCAGTTAGCTGCTACTGATTGGGAAGTCGATGTTGGACTTGTGTATTTGTCATTACCTCGTTATTTAGGGTCAGATTTACATAAAGAACGTGTTTTTCCTTTTATTCAGGGGAGTTATAAAAAGCATTGGAAGGCAGACTTTGTAGATGGAATTGGTTATCAACGGGATGTTTGGCCGTTTTTAACTGTGGATTATCGACTTGGCTATACTTTTGGACGTAAAGAATCAGATTTTTATTTGTTAAATGGATGGGGAGATATTGCGTTTTCACCTAAGATATCATTGACGCACACCTTTAAGGTTTATTATGCCTTTTGTCGTTTAAGGTATACAGAATTTATGGGGGTTCTTTCTCAGGCTCGTTTGGGTTCTATAAGTTTGGGGCATGGGTTGTATATTCCTAAAGTCAACATTATTGCTTCGGTGTCGTATGAAGTAGAGTGGATGAATCAACAGTATGCAAGCTCGTTTTTTTCGACACCAGAGCTAGAGGTGTCTGGTGAGAGTATGACAGCTTTTAATGTTCGTTCAGGTGTGTTGTCATCAGGATTTTCAATGACCGTTATTAAACCTTTTTCTAAACGATGGACCTTGATTGTGCCCTTTCAAAATCGATTTTTGTCTGATGATGTTGTTGGAAGTCCTCTTGTTCTTAAAAAGCATCAGCGTTCTTTGATTGTTGTATTGGCCTATCGGTATTAGCTTTTGTTTTTTTATTTGTTTATTTGCTACACTTGTTTGTTGTGAAAGAACGACCTATTTTTAAGACCCCAAATGGGGAGAAACGAGTATTGCTACATTCCTGTTGTGCCCCTTGTGCAGGTGAGTTGATGTTGGGGTTTATTGAATCAGGAATTGAGCAGTGTATTTATTTTTATAATCCGAATATCCATCCTAAGGATGAGTATGAACTGCGTAAGCAGGAAAATATTCGTTTTGCTGAAAAATATGATCTTCCGTTTATTGATGCAGATTATGATACAGATCGTTGGTATGAACGTACGAAGGGTTTAGAGTGGGAACCAGAGCGTGGAATACGTTGTTCGGCGTGTTTTGATCTTCGTTTTGAACGTACTGCGCTTTATGCAAAGGAGCATGGTTTTGACTTGTTTACCTCTTCATTGGGGTTGTCACGCTGGAAGGATATGGAACAAATTAATGCTTCAGGTCGACGTGCTGCTCAGCGTTATGGATTGACGTATTGGACCTATAATTGGCGAAAAGCAGGCGGGGCTAATCGTATGTATGAGATTTCGAAAGACGAGGGGTTTTACAAACAGGAATACTGTGGGTGTGTCTATAGTTTAAGAGATACGAATTTGTGGCGTCAAAAACGTGGTGGGGACAAGCTGAAACGAGGGATTCATTTTTATGAAAAGTGAATTTTTAGTTTGATCTTAGTTCTAAGGTAATAGATGTATCTTGGAGATGGATCTGTTGTTGCTTTGGAATAAAAAATCCACCGAGTTTATCAGCTGCCTTAAAATAGTCGATTAAAACCTCAGGGTTTATTTCTTGAATGTTTAGTTTTTTTATATCTTTCATTAAAAAGCCTCCTTTTGTTGTTCATTTAGTATGTGTATGCGCTGTGCCAGCTTTGATTATTTTTATGATAGAAGGAAGTGTTTAATAAATGGACAGTTATTGGTTTTTGCACATTTTTTGTACGTATGTTTTGTAAAACTATTGATTAATTGTCTGTACTTTGATTTAATTTTTTTTTTTATTATCTTTAGCTAAAGAAGGTGATTGTATTTATGGCTCAACGAAAGATTTGTGAATATGATGTCAAACAGTTATTGGCGTCGAAGTGGGGGCGTTATTTTGAGGAGATTACATTTGATCATAAGATTGTTCGAGATTCTGATCTTGATGATGCTTCAATTATTGATCGTGAATCTTGGTTAAAAACAGAGGGCTTGGTCGTCAAGCCTGATATGTTGTTTGGGGGGCGTGGAAAATTGGGGTTGGTGCACTTGAAACAACAAAATGGAAAGACGGTTGATTTGCCTGCTGCTACTGAGTGGATTAAAGCTCAAAAGAAGAAAGAGGTTAGCTTAAAAAATGGTATTAGTGGTCAATTGACGCGTTTTATTATAGAGCCTTTTATTGCGCATGAGGCATCTGATGAATATTATATCTGTATCAAAGCAGGTCATGATAATGATTTGTTGTATGTATCCACGAAGGGTGGGGTTGATGTAGAAGAAAATTGGGATCACGTACAGGTGTTGCATATTCCTGTTTTGTATGAAAAAAAACAGGTTGTTACCTTGATAACAGAGTTTTTTGACCAGAAAATTCAGCATCAAGGTTTCGCAAGTTTTGCCACAGGGTTATTTCAGTTTTTTCGGGACTATCATTTTACCCAGTTGGAAATTAATCCCTTTGTTTTAACAGAAAGCACAGTTTATTGTTTGGATATGGTGGCAGAAGTGGATGATTCGGCGGCTTTTTTGATGGAAAAAGAGTGGCAGGATATACCGTATTATGCTGATTTTGGCTGTGCAAAAAAAACAGAGGCAGAGCGTTTTATTGCTCAATTAGATGCAAAAACAGGGGCTAGCTTGAAGTTGACCTTATTAAATCCTGATGCACAGGTCTGGACTATGATTGCGGGGGGTGGCGCATCGGTGGTCTATACGGATACTATTGCAGAATTATTTTCGGCTAAAGAGATTGCGAATTATGGCGAGTATTCGGGGAATCCAAGTACGGAAGAGACGTTTTTGTATGCGAAAACAATTTTTGATTTGATGACGCAAAAACCATTGGCGTCAGGGGAAGATAAGATTTTGTTGATTGGGGGTGCAATAGCCAATTTTACAGATGTGGCTAAAACCTTTGAAGGGATTATACAAGCATTTGAATTGTATGCAGACAAATTTAAAGAGATTGGGGTAAAAATTTATGTTCGTCGGGCAGGGCCTAATTATGAACGGGCCTTAAAAAATATACGCATGGCGGCTAAAAGATTGGGCTTATCCATTGATGTTTATGGGCCAGAGACGCATATGACGGATATTATTGATATGGCGTATTCTGACATTAAAGCTTAAAGGAGATTTTTCATGACGACTTTGTTTAAATCGAGTGATCGTGTAATTTTTTGGAATTTAAATCGTAAAGCAATTCAACGTATGTTGGATTATGACTATATTTGTCGGCGTGAGAAACCATCCGTAGCGGTGATTGTTCATCCAAGTTCAGATACCGAAATTATGCCCTTCTTTTTTGGATCGACAGAAGTCATTATTCCGGTTAGAAAGAGTATAAAAGCAGCATTGGAACTTTGTAGTGATGTGAGTGTGTTATTGAATTTTGCCTCTTTTAGAACAGCCTTTGATGTGTGTAAGGAGGCCTTACAGTTTTCTCAAATTAAAACGATGATGGTGACCGCAGAGGGGATTCCTGAACGTTTTTCGAGGCAATTGATGTGTGAAGCGAAAGCAAAGAAGGTGAGTGTGATTGGACCGTCAACGGTCGGGGCAATTACACCTGGTGCTTTAAAAACAGGTAATATTGGAGGGACCTCTATTCATATTGCACGGACACAGTTGCATCGGCCAGGGTCGGTGGGATTGGTGACGCGTTCAGGTGGTTTGTTTAATGAATCCTGTCATTTTATCTATCAGAATGCAGATGGTATTGCGGAAGGTGTGGCGATTGGAGGAGATCGTTATCCAGGCTCTTCGTTTTTAGAGCATTTGTTGCGTTTTGAAACTAATCCAAACGTGAGTTTTTCAGTGCTACTGGGTGAAGTTGGAGGACAAGAAGAATATCGTGTGATTGATGCGATTAAACAGGGTAAATTGACCAAGCCTATAGTTGCTTGGTGTATTGGAACAGTGGCGGAATCCTTTGATAATGCGGTGCAGTTTGGTCATGCAGGCGCTAAGGCAAATGTGGCTTTGGAAAGTGCCAATGAGAAAAATAAAGCTTTAAAAGCGGCGGGTTGTTTGGTCCCCGAAACCTTTAATGATTTACCTCGGCTTATTGCTGAAGCACATACCCGTTTTTCATCAGTTAGGCGCTCTGTAGAGGCGGATGTGCCAGATATGCCATTGGATTATGATGAAGCGAATAAACAGGGCAAAATTCGTAAGAAAAGTAATTTTATTTGTACCATTTCCGATGATCGTGGAGAGGAAGCGACGTATGCCGGTGTTCCGATTAGTGATGTAGCGACACCTGATACGAAATATTCGATTGGGGATGTAATTTCATTGTTGTGGTTTAAAGAACGCTTTCCTTCTTGGTCCACAGATTTTATTGAGACGGTTATTAAATTGGTTGCGGATCATGGCCCTGCGGTTAGTGGTGCGCATAATGCAAAAGTTACAGCACGGGCGGGCAAGGATGTGATTTCGTCCTTGGTGACAGGTTTGTTGACGATAGGACCACGTTTTGGGGGTGCAATTGATGGAGCGGCTAAATATTTTAAGTATGGGAGGGAGCAGGAGATGTCACCTTCTGATTTTGTTCGGTATATGAAACAGCAGTCTTTGCCTATTCCAGGGATTGGACATCGTATTAAATCGTTGTTAAACCCGGATAAGCGAGTGGAAGTCTTAAAGACCTATGCTAAATCTGTGTTTCCACAGACAGAGTTGTTGGATTATGCTTTGTTGGTGGAACAAGAAACGACCAAGAAAAAAGAGAATTTGATTTTGAATGTAGATGGTTGTGTGGGTGTTTTATTTGTGGATATGTTTCGTTCGTTGTCTAAGTCAGACGAGGAAATAGATCATTTGATTGAAGCTGGCTTGTTGAATGCTTTTTTTGTCCTTGGACGTAGTATCGGGATTATTGGGCATGTTTTGGATGAAAAACGTTTGGGTATGCCGATGTATCGCCATCCGCAGCAGGATATTTTGTATCAAAAATAAAGGGATTCTTATTAGGGTTCTTATTTGTTTTGTGGTAGGATAGTGCGTTATGAAAGGAGTGCGTGAACGTTTTTTAACTCAAGGTCAGATAGCATTGGGTTTAGGTCTGAGGCGTCGAAAAAAAGGGAGAACCTTGGATGTACTGTTTCCAAGTTTGGTGTTGAAGTCGGCTCAAGACGTTGAAGATTTGTTTGAAATTAAGATGGCAGAAGGGTGTTTGGTTCAGACTTTTCCTTTGACTTCTATGCAGTTAGCTTCGTTTGTGGCAGAACAGTTGGATTTTTTACAGTTGAAGCCTGAGTGGGTGAGCTATTTGGCAAAAAAACAACCCAGTGCACAGCAGTATGCGGAGTGTGATGTGGTGTTGGTGTTGGCCAATGATTTGCAGTCGCCGATTAATACCGTGGAAGAGGCTTTTTTAAAGTTACAATTACTCTCTCAGCGTTTAGTGAAGCCTCATCAATTAAATTTGGAGGCGATGTTTCGTGTTTTACATAATTTGGCTTGGAGTAATTATGGGCCTATTTTATTAGAGGATATTGAGGAACAACGATTAATGAGATTGTTTGCAGCAAATCCATTAATTATTAGTCATGTGGATAAAATACCGTATTTGGTTAATTATCATGTGCCTTCGGGGGTTCGAATTGCCTCTGGTAGTCAGGTGCGCTTAGGTGCTTATTTGGGGGAGGGCACAACGGTTATGCCTGCAGGTTATATTAATTTTAATGCAGGAACTGAAGGCAATGCTATGGTAGAAGGGCGTGTGTCAGCGGGTGTGATGGTAGATAAGGATACGGATATTGGGGGAGGCGCTTCGATTATGGGGACCTTGTCTGGGGGAAATCAGCATGTGATTTCTATTGGGGCTAATTGTTTGTTGGGCGCTAATTCTGGCTTGGGTATTTCTTTGGGGTATGGATGTACCATTGCTGCTGGTTTATATGTCTATGCTGGGATGAAGATTTTTTTGTTAAATCAGGAGAATGAGCCTATTAATATACAGGGACGTGTTGTGGCACAAGGTGAAAATGTGGTAAAAGCATTTGAGCTTTCCGGTCGAGATAATATGTTGTTTATTCAGGATTCTCGGACGGGTCAGGTGTTGTGTAAACCGAATTTGAAAACTATCCATTTGAATCCGGATTTGCATCAAAACCATTAGCGTTTGGAGATTTGTATGGGGATGAAGTGGAATGATTTGCCTCGAAATGAGCAGGGATTGGTTAAACTATCGGACAAGGGAGATTCCTTGTTGACTTTGCTTCGTATGTTGGAAGCCCATGGCTCTCACTTTGTTCGTACTGTGACGGCAACACAGTTAGAAAATATGACTGAAGTGGGTCCATTTCAAACATTGCCAAGCTATTTGTTGATGCCCTTATATGAGTCTCGTCAGGCAGATAAAAAGAGGGTGACCTTGGTGTTTTCTAATCATGGGCAGATTCATTTTTGCAAGGATGAATATTTGTCTGATTATCGGTTTGAGCATGCGGATTTTTATTGGAATTTCTCTTTGTCGGGGCTTGTTGATCCTCCTAAAGAAAGTGTGTATGCAGACTCGTACTGTTTGAGTGCTGATTCAGATGCGATTCAACAGTGGCAGGCAACGTTTTATTTGGAACGTATTTTTGACTATTATGGGTTTAATGGGGCAGATGAGATGGCGCCTTTGGTGGGTTTTTTTTATATTAAATAACCCTGCTTTTTGTTTAGGCTGTCTGAATGTAGAGATATTTTTATTTTTTGAAATTATTTAATTTTTTTTCGTTAATTATAATAAGAATAATTTTAAGTGAGTAGATATTCTTTTTTTTTCTAGTTAATGGATGTTTGTATTAGTCGTATTTAGTGTATACCCCTTATTAGGAAGATAGGTCACTAGGATAGTGCATAAATTTTTGTACAGGAGTTCATTTGTATGGATGGTAGAGTAGTTAGAGGAGGTAGAGGACCTAGAGGACCTAGAGGACCTAGAGGACCTAGAGGAGCTGAAGTATCTAGCGGAGATGGAGTACCTGGAGGAGCTGAACGAGCTAGACTTGCTTCCAGAACTAACCACGATCAGGCCGCTGTGGCTATGGGTGATGGAGCTGCTTTAATAAATCCAGAAGTAGAGCATGTAGTTGGAAGGGTATGTGATTTTATGGAATATGTTAGCAGACAAGAGCCCTCTATTAGCTTTCATTCAAGTTTTCAGGAAGTGTTAAGAGATCAAATACAGAGCATGATTGATGATGGCATGATAAATACAACCAGTATTAATAAATTTTTAGATACAGGTATAGTACAAGATCAAACAGCTGAGTTAGGTGCCGACAAGGGAACATACACTCAGCAAACAGATTTTTTAAATCAGATTTTTCAGTCTTGTGGTTTAGAGAATGGGGTGCAAACTTTGAGACCTTTGATAAAGGGGTTGAATCAAGATAGAGGTCAGCAAGCTGGAGGCGTTAGGGTGGCTGTTGTTTCGAGAGATGTTGGTGGTGGCCGAGGTTCTTCACAGGCTGTTAGGTCTGATAGCTATGTGCGTCTTGGGGGGGGATATTCTGATAGGCATGTTATGCATAGAGGAGGTAGAGGTGATGGTGCTGCTGATTCGAGGCCTGTTGCTAGGGCTGGTATGGATGAAAGAGTAAGAGGTGGAGGTAGAAGTGGTGCTGCTGCTGCTGCTGATTCGAGGCGTGGTGCGTATGGTGGAGGCGGAGGTTATGCACCTGCTGCTGCTCCGAGGTATGCTGCTGCTCCGAGGTATGCTGCTGATTCGAGGCCTGTTATTTCTGTTTCCCGGAGCACTTCGGCTATGCCTAATTTAGTTGATAGAGTCGATCCTATGCAGGATCCCGAGATTATCACGTTATTCACGTCTATTTTGAATAAATCGGGGGTTACTTCCACTAGCTCCTTTGACTTTTCAGACATTGAACCTACTATTTTGAAACACTATCTTACACTTGGGTCTTCAGGTTTAAAAGCACACTTCCCATCAGAGCTAAGAAAACTTAATTCTTTTTTAGTAACAAACTTTGGTAAACAAATAGCTGAATTAAGCCAGGCTAGAAAGCAGGTCATGAAAATTCCTAGCTCTTCTCAGCAACATTCTTCTTCGAGGCGGGCTGGTATGGCTTTAAATAGTTTTGATGGTAGCGCCAAGAAGGCTGCTCAGAGGACTGATATGGTGAGAGGTGCTAGCGTTTCTGATGTAGGTGGTCCGATGTCTTCTGGGGGTGGTTCTCGTCGCTCTTCTGTAGACCTTTTGGATCAAAAAGTAGAGGCTATTGAAACATTCTGGGCTGAATACAATTCAGAAATTCAAGAGGCACTAGCCAAGGGTGAAAATTTACAGCCCCAAGATTCGTGGTTTTATCACTACCATTGCCAAGAGCCTCAACAGTTCATTGAAAAGATGTTTAGCTTTTTGGATGATGTAGATGATGTAGCTTCAATAGATTTAAAAGTGTGTATAAGTGAGTTATATAGGCAATGGGAGGGTGAGACTATTATGGCTCTAAAAGAAGCATTGAAACATAGGGGTGATGACTCTGTTGTTCAGGAGGTTTTGCAGAGGTTGGTAAGTTCAGATGATGAAATGTTAAGGATGCAATTAGTAGGGGCTTCTTTAGCTAGTATTGTTGAATGGATTGACGGGGTGGCTTGTCGTGAGAGGAATTTATTGTCTTTGTTAAAGGTGATAGGAAGGGATGACGCTTTACAGGACGTTCTTTTTAATCAAATGGAGCAGCCTGAATTTTTAAAGATGCTAGATGATAGGGAATTTGCTGTGGAGGCTGTTGTTAGTTATTTGACAGCACAACAGGGTTTATCACAGACGTCTGTTTCTTCATCAAATGTGTCTGCTTCTAAATCATCGATTGTTCAACGTTTTAGATCGATAGGACAGCGTTTAGTTAGGGATCAGTCTCAAAAAGCTGCTCAGCCTGCTAAGGCTTCTTCTGCAGAAACATGGGCTAGGTCAAAAACAAGATCTTATCATCATAGATTTAGAGAATGTAAAATTCCGAATGTTGTGACGTGTAGGCGAGAGATTGAAACATCTGGTGCGGGTGCCATGTGTGGATTCTATGCGATGGCGAATGGTATTTATGATCTTGATGCTTGTCAACGGGAGAGAATTTATGCAAATTTAAACACATTCTTAACTGATCAAGAGATAGTAGCGTTTGATAACTTAGCTGAGGATACACCTCATGTTGATAGGAGAAAGTATGAACAATTTTTAGGGTCTAAATTGATTGAATATTTTAAGCATCATCGAAAGCGTCTTGGTGATCATATTGTAGGTGCTGGTGATGGGGCTGGGTCTGTGTTGGACCCTGATAAAAATAGACGTGACCTTCAAGAAGCGTATGCGGGTAATTTTGTTCGTTTTGAGGTGTTACGCGTCATGTTTAAAGAGCTTTTACCTGAGGGGCAAATTTATATTTTTTGTGGAAGGGAGGCTGTTGATAATAATTTTCCATTTAATATGCCTGCTGTTCAGGGTTATATAGTAGGATTAATACACACGGAAAATGGATCTGCAAAATATGACTGTGCGAATAGATTTTGTGAGGGTATGTTTGGTGGACATAGTGGAGTAGGTATGCTAAATAATTTTCAAAAGTCTAAAGAAGAGTTTGAGGAATGGGTTGTTCGGTGGGGAAATGATTATATTGAAAGCATTTGTAAAGATTGTGAGATTGATGTAGACGTTGGGGTTGGTATTTTTCACGAAATACAAGAGTTGTGTTCTTTTAAAAACATGGCTGCAGCGTATAAAGACTCTTTAAAGACTAGCACTCTTTTTTTTGAAAATCGATATGGGGCACATTACTCAGCGCTTGTTCCAACTTTTGATGAGTAATTTGTTGGGTCGTTTTAACGGCTTTTTTTTTCGTTCTTTGTTGTTGATAGGGGTGTAAAGGGGGACTCTTTTTGGGGAAATTTGGGGGGGGATTTTTGCTTGGTTTAACGCTAGTTTTTTGTGGGTACTTTTTTAGTATGGATAGTATCGTCAATATTTACGAGGGCTGTTAAATGAGAATGGGAGATAGATTTAGTCGTCCTCTACGTTCAGTTAAACAGTTTGCTAGATCAGTTTCTGAAAAAAGACCAGGTTCTCAACAAGCTTCATCTGAACAGTCTGAGTTGCTTCCTTTGATTTCTCTTCAGCAGTGTCATCAATGGGTCAATGATTTGCATCAGCCTGAGGTTCGCGATGCATATGATTGTGCTATGGACCATACGACTTCTTTTGTTAAGGCGCGTTTGGGTGTTTCGGAAGAGATTCATTTGTTTGCACCTGAGGGTGGGGATGTTGAGACTATGGATAGGTATTTTACAAGGTGTTTAGAGGATATTGAAAAAGGTTTAGTAGAGGAGGATTTAGAAAAGATCATGCTGGAATTAGCGGTTGTTGCCTGGACTTTTCATATGACTACTTATCAGTTAGATGAGCATGTTTCCTTTGCATTTTCGCCGACAAATTTGCGTTTATCTGACAGTTATTTGAATGCCTATAAATTGTTGGAATATGTCATTAAAAAAGAAGGTGTGAATCAATTGTCTCCTTATTCTCAACGAGTGGCTAATTGGTTATGTTCAGGGTCTTCTTTTGGAGAAAATTTAAGTAACGAGGACAACTCATTATTGAAATCTCTGCAATCTGAGTCAGATTTATATTTACTTAATGAGCACTTTGTTCAGTGGAGAGATGATACCAGTCTTATGAAAGAGGTACAAGCTCATGAGATTGTTTTAAGATCTCAAGATCTTGAGTGTGTTTCGGATGCCTTTGAATCAAGAGATGCCGTTAATGGATATTCAACTTTTACGTTTAATTCAATTAAAAAAAAACAATTGTTTTCAACTTTTGAACATAGATGTAAGAATCCTAATCTTATCGAAAGACCGTCGTTTCAGGAGAGATTTGATTATGCAAGGACGTGTTTGCAACAGGGTAATCTCAAAAAGGCACAGGAATGTATTGAAAATATATCTAGGGATTATTCTGGATGTGTATTTTCTGGTGATGCAGTCACAGTTGCATTGCATCCTCATCACTGGAATGTTAATTGTAGTGCTGAAACATCTATTGTTTTGCAATGCGGGGAACCAGACGACATTTTTACTGTTACCTATGGTACTGAAGCTAATTTAATATTTGAAAGTAACAGAACGGGTGAAAAGGTTATAGACCAAGATGAACAGATTCGTTTATTATGTGCCGGGTATGCAAATTTTTATAATCAATGCTTAGCTGTTTCTTCTAGGTCTCAGGATCTAGAGCCATTAAATCTTGATTTATCTAATTTTATACCAGGCGTTTATCTTTCATCAATTGATCCAGATAAAAGAAAATTAGCTATTTCAGAGGAGAAGTATCAAAAATATCGAGTTTTTTTTCGTGATTTTGAAAATACACAGATAGGTCTACCTGCAGTTCGTGCTTTGTATCATTCTTGTTGTCATAAAGAGACTAATCCTGACTTATTAGACTCTAATAAAAAGGCCTTTCAAACGTTACATCAGGATGTACGTACAGTCGATTTTTTTCAGGAGGACAATTTTAACTGTTTAGATGCGGTCTTTGGTAAGTTAACAGGGTCTATTGTTAATGCAGATTATGACGAGTGTTGTTCTCGAGCTACGGTATTAAGTAATTTAGATGATCATAATGTGGAAGACACATCGAGTAAGGTGTTATGCATGGCATTGTTTTTAAAATTTACGGAATTGGGTTATTCGGGGGATAGGATTTTTCAATCTATTTTTGATGTTGAGGTCCAAAAGAAAGTTTTAATGATTTTATGCGAGGAACTTGGTACTGAGTATGTCATTGAAAACATAGGTGTAGATACGTTAATGGCGATCGTTGATTTGGAGGCAGTGGTAACGGAGGCAGGTGTGCTAAATGAACCGTCTGAGGCTGCCGCATTTCATCGTTGGGTTAAGACATTACCATCCTCAATGTCAGTATCATTACAACAGAGATTTTTATCTGAGCTTTCTAACAAATGGTCGGATGAAGATTCTAATGCAGACGATAAGGCAAAATATCTAAAGTTTTCGCGTTTTGTGATGGGGGATGAGGGTATTTCTTTTAAGTTATCTAAATCACAGAAATTGCATAATCGATCAAAGAACATTTCTGTTCGTTTTTCTCGAAGGGCAGCTTCTTCTGAGGCCTCTTTGGATGAACAGGTACCTGTTGCCTTAAAAGCGTTTATTGGGGATGTTTTAAAGAAGACAACTCCAGATGTCAATGTGTATATTCAGCAACTTTTAGAGTGCTATCATTTGGATGATTCTGCTAAGAAGGAATTGATGAAGGAACTTGGTTTATGTCTTATGTTTAATTCAGAAGAAGATAAGAGGGCCTTATCTCGGGCTTATGATGCTCATCTAGCTAGGATTAATGATTTGGAATTTAAGGATAAATGGAAAGATGTCTGTGTTGAGCATAGGACTGATTATGCCATAGCTTTACCTTTTGAGGCTCGTCAATGTCTTGGTGCTGCGACTGGAACATCTATTGTATGTGATAACGGTCAAGTTGTTAGATTGGCTTATGCAGTTTTGGCGTCTATTCCTGAGATTGTTACTCATGTTGGAGGTTATGATGCCTTATATTCTCTACTTTTTTCTGAGGGTCTTGAGGGACGTTTAGATGCGAATTTGAGAAGCAGAGTAAACGAAACTATGGAAGATCATGTTCGAAAGATATTAGAGCAGTTATTTCAAGAAGCTCAGTTAGATTTAGATGAGTTTTTTAAGAGAACGTCTTTTTTAAGTCAAAATGTTTTTAACTTTGCAGATACTGTGTGTGACAAAATGACACGTATGAATACTGTTTTATCGTCATATGATATTGTTAAACCTTCTTATATGGATCAGCTTTTTACACTTTCGAATTTATCAGATTTAAGATGCAGACAATCTTTTAAGTATGAAGGTAAAATAGTGGAGGATGACACTACTGAACCTGTTTTACAGGGTGTTCGATCTTTTTCTCTAAATTGTCAACTGGATTCTTCTGAAGCTATTTCTTTTGAGTCTCAGCTGTTTCATCTAGAGGATGAGGGGGCAGTATCTCTTGAAGAAATGGCATTAGATCCTACTATTGATCAGCGTGCTGGTGGAGGTCCCCAAAGCCTAGAGGTTGAAGCGTCGGGTAATTTTAAAGATGCGAATACCTTGGCTCGTTGGCGTGATAAATCGAACACGTCCCTTGTTTGCTTGGAGAATGGGCCTTTTACGGTTGAACAACGTACAGGAGGAGCGTTTATAGATAGTGAGCGACAGAGATGCTGTAGGTCAGGACAGGCAGGGCCTTTCGTTGATAGTGATCGTATTGTTTTTGATCCATCTAAACGACAGGAAACAACAGTTTCTGCTACCTTGTTATCTTTGTCTTCTCCGGGGGTACATGCAGCTTGTAATGAGTCTCAAGCAAGAACTAGCGAGGACTTTGTTTCTGATGCCTTATCGTCTCAAGTTGATGATGAGGGAAGTGTTTTATTTGAGGGAAGAAAAAGGGATATTGAGCTGGCGTTTGCACTGCTTGAAGAGTCAGGTATCTTACAAGATGGAATCAATGGTTTTTTGCAAACACTTTTTTTGTTGTATGTTCGTCAACAGGGTGACGTAAGAGAGGGGGCGGGCAATATGCCTGATTTTTCAGCTGTTCATGATGTTGATTCTTTTATGACACTTTTTGCCTCATATAATCACAATTCATATATTCAGAGTTGTATCTATAACGCTTTAATGTCCATGTCGCGTGGGTTGACGCTTGTTGAAGAAGCGGTGAAAGAAGCGGAGGAGGGAGATTTTTCTTATAGTCAGGATGTTCTTGTGTTGAGACGTGGTTTTTTGGATCACAATGATACTGATAAGGGACGGCGTAATGAAGCCTTGGCCTGTGAGATTGAATGTGCTTTTTGGCATGAAATTCAGGGGAAAAGACTATTTGAAAAGACGATTCATTGTGCGTATCTGAATCAGGATCTTAGAGGTGACTCGACAACTGGTAAAAAAGAGGGGATAACGGCTTTGGTTAATTTTTTAAAGCAAAAAGGCAGTCGTCAGGCGACGTTAGAGCCGTATTTTTTTACTATAGATAAATGTTGTGGTTTTCTTGAAAATGAATATCCTACAAAAACCTATTTTGACTATGCAGAGGAACTTTATTTTTGTTTGGAACATGTTTGTGAACAATTAGAAATTCCTTTTTTAGCCGTTAATCATTGTTTTTCTGGTAAGGATCGTAGTGGTTTTGTGTCGGGGATTACGGTTGTGAGGAAGCATGCCTTAGCGAGTATTCATGATTTTGTTAGATCATGTTTAGAGAGTTCGGAACTGTCTGACAATGATGAGCGGTTGTTAACGCAGATTTCGAAGACTTTTTCTTTGACCAAGATTGAAACTTGTATACAGTCTTTAGAGTCAGAGACCTTCAAATCTTTTTTACAGGGTTATTTTGATCAAATGATGAAAGATCAAGATACTGTTACAAGATTTATAGGGAGGCAGCATTGCCCTAATGTTATGGGTCAAGCTCCTATAGAATCGGGGCTTCTTAGGTTTGGTCAGTTTAAATTAGCGGAATGTAGAAAGTTTGTAACGGCTGTTTTCAATGGAGGCAAGGAGATGCGTGCAGCGATATTTCTTGCACATGCATATTCTGGAAAGGGGAGGGCTGGCTTGGTTGAGGTTCAGGCTGAGGAGCTTTCTTGGAATAGTGTTGGTGTTAAGTCGGTGCTTGAGTCTGTTATAGGCGATGGATCGTCTGAGTTTTCTAGGAAATTACATGAGTTTTATACCAAGAATAATGACGATATATTTGCTTCTCAAGAGTCATTTATACGGTTTATGGATGATTTTATGACGTATTGTATAGAGGAAACGCCGAATGTTCGTGATCTTGATGCTTATGATGTTTCTATGGGTGTATTGTTTACGTCTTTGGGAGATTCGGTGTTGCTTTCTAGATCTTGTTTTTTGTGGAGGCTTAAAAAAGATGTGCGTGGGATTCAATTTGCCTTTGAGGGGACAGAGGGTTTTGACGTTGTTAGTCAGTGTTTAGATGACTTTATGTGTATTCCTTTGGAGGCTATTAATGATCAGCTCTTAACTTTGATTCAGGGGACACTTAACAGAAATTTAGAACGCTTATCTGGGGATCATCCTATGAGATTATCTATTACTAGGTTTGTTGATTCTTTGAAAGATAGGCGGATAGATGATGCGTATCAATGGCCTCAACGTCGTGTAGAGCTATATAAGGGATGTTCTTCTCAAGAGGTGCTTTTGGGTCTTGATTATGATCAAGAGGCGTCATGTTATTATTTTCAAGATCCAACTTCATCGCAGAGCTTTCGGGTTTCTTTTGACAATGTGTCTGGATTTGGGGGGGCTAGAGCGAAGTATCATGCCTTTCTTGTAGATGATCAAGGTCACAAACTATCTCGATTACCTGTTTTTTGTAAAGATGCGGAGGAATCTGAGGCTTTGAAAGGTGAATCGGTTTTACAGGATATCAATCGTTTTTCCTGTGAATATTTTCGGTCTCCGCCTCAATCTATCATGACAAAAGTAGGTGGGAAGGAAGAAGGTTATTCTATTTTAGTGATGGAAGAAATAGAGACGACAGACCCTCCTACTGAAGTTAAATTAGTTGCAAGTGCGCAACATAAGGGTGAATATGTTTATAATCGTGGAAAAGTGAAGAAAAGTGCCGAAAAGATTTTGTTAGATCAAGAGGGGAAACATGGTTATAAGATTATGGATGGAAGCGGGCGTATGAAAAAATTGGGGGCTTATCAAAATCGTCATTTTTTGCAAATAGAGCTAAACAAGGTATTGGATCACGCCTTGCGTTTGGAAGGTATATTGCCTGGTTCTGAGAACTATGTAAAGAGGAAAGCTGAGTTTTACCGACAATATGTGTTGTCTTTTCGTGAAGCGAAGCAAACTCTTGAACAGGGTGATTTTGTTTTGATGGGTGTGAGTCTTATCCCTGTATTTAAGAAAGATGATACGACTGGAAAGGTTACATTGGGGGTTGCTCCGATAGATATAGATCATGTTTGTATGACAATTGATAAAAAGGCGATGAAGGTCTCTCATCTTGATGATTTAACTAGGGATATTTACGCAGGATTGACTCAAGACGAAGAACGTAAATTTTTTGCACGGTATCTTGAATTTATACATGAACTTAGAACTTTTAAAAATCAGAATTCTGAATTGTTTACTGACTTGTCTGAGAATATTTCTGAGAGTCTTGAGAAAGGGGAGCTTTCATTGGAGGTTTGTCAGGCGTTGCAAGGCGTAAATATAGGTGAAGACTTAAGGAAGAAATTTGAATTTTTGCATAAGTTTGTAGAACAATCTGTTTTTACATTCGTGCATTTAAAAAAAGGATCTTTGGATGGGTTAGAGAGGTTATGCCATGATTTGGATGCTATGGCTCCTGAGGGTGTTTTTCCGTATAAAGGGATTGAGGATCAGATACAGCTCATGGTTGATCAGTTTAAGGATGCTCGAGAGGACCCTACATTTGATGAGCTAATGGCTATTATAGAACTTCTTAAACAGGAAGAGCCTGCGCTATTTTTTTCTAATGGGTCATGTTGTTATGATAGGCAGCTTTTAGAAGAATTTTTTCGGGTTTGTGATAAGGTATGTACTTCTGAGCAGTTTATTACGTTCCATACAGACTTGTTAAAGGTAAATCAATCTTCGAGTTATCAAAGGGGGGTAAAGGGTCTTTTTTCATCTTTTCAGATGAATGAGCGTGTTCAAGAAGACTTAGCTTTAGGGGCTCCAATGGCTGATAGGGGTGTTTTACTTCCTCCTCCTCCTCGGGTTTCTAGTTCATTGTCAGTAGATTTAAGTGCTGCAGAGGATGATGGTACCTGATGTAGGTCATTTTACCTTAGTTTGTTTTTTGAGTTGAGTTATAATGGACCCTTAAAAATTCTTCTAATTGACTGACGCTATTCATGATTGCATCGGGCTTTGCGTCTGTGATGCTGTTGCTGCAGCCATAGCCATGGGTGATAGCGATGTGGGGGACATTTGCGGCTTGGGCGCTGTGGATATCGGTGATAGTGTCGCCAATAAAGAGAGAGTTATTGGGTTGTTCGTTTAGTTCTTCGATCAATTTGAGAAGCCCGCCGGGTTCGGGTTTGGCGATGTTGTAGGTGTCGGGACCTGCAATTTTTGTAAATAAATGATCAATGTTTAGGTTTTGGAGCAGATAACAGGAGGCGTCTTCGGGTTTGTTGGTAAGGATGGCAAGTTTGTAGTGGTTTTTTAGATTATCGAGTAAGGATTGGATGCCGGGAAAGAGATGGGTTTGGCTGATAAAATCTCGGCGGTAAAGGTCTCTAAAGGTGGCGTAAAAGTCGTTTAGACTAATGGGTGTATCTTTGATAGTGGTTTTGATGAGTTCTTCGGCGCCGGGCCCGACAAATTCGCGGATGGCTGTTTTGGGGATGGCGGGTATTTTGTAATGTTGGCAACAGGCTTGCAGGGCGGCATAAATATCATGAATGGAATCAACCAGGGTGCCATCCAAATCAAAGATGATCAGTTTTAAAGGATATTTTTTAAGGTGTTTTTTAAGTCTTTCCATAGGTGTTTGTTTGGTTGTTTAATCTCTGTTTTTAGGCCATTAAGTTGGTCTTGGACATAGGCTTTTTGGCGCATACCAACAAGTACAGTGCTGACTTCTGGACAATGGCGTATGGCCGTGACAGCGCTTTGGCTAAGCGTGTCTTGCTGAAGAGAAGCGTTTGATTGAAGGCTTGATTTAATTTTATGAAGTTCATTGATGCGCTGTTCACGTTTGTGTTGGATGATACTGCTGGCAACGCTATTGAGTTGTTGAAGGTAGCGTTGCAGGTGGATTTCTTCGTCTTGTGTAAAGGGGGTTTGTTGATGCAGTTTGTCAATTGCATAGTTTAATCGAGGGTGAATGTAATGAAAGAAAAATTGTTTTGCTTCTTCGAAGCCTGGGATTTTTTCCCAATTTTCATGGATGTAGGTGGCTGAATTAAAGATGTTTGTGAGTTCTTCTTGATCTTTTTCGTCAGCTATTTTTTCGCTAATATTGATGCTATTAATAAGTGATTGTTCCAGGTCAATGAGTTCGTTTAAGGCATGGGTGGGGTCGGGATCAATGTCATTGTTTTCGATGAGATCGCGTAGACAAATCAATTGCTTTTTGTGATAAGCATTAAGAGGGCGGTTGATAAGTACCCCCAGATTGTGTTTTTGTGCGAGTTGGAGACAAGAGAGATTGTTGGGTTGATTTTTTTCGTGAATGGCATTGCTTTCAAACAGATTTAAGGGGCATTGTATGACGGCAAAGTGAGGGTGCTTGAATTCGATGATTTTGTCTAGGGGGGTTAATGTGGCGCTGTTTTTTGGGTCTGGAAAGGTATTTGAACTGATACCAAAATAGTTAATACGGCCATTTTGAACTTCTTCTTCTAGATAATCAAAGGCTTTTTTGATGCGATCAAGGTAGTCTTTTTGAGCCTGTTCTTTTTTGATCCCTTTTTGTTGGGCATGCATTAAGAAATATTCTGGGTTGTGTAATAAAAAGATATCGATGGTTTCGAGTTGTAAGCGTTCGAGGCTGAGACAGAGTTGATCATATAAAAATTCGGGATGGATACAGTGGGCGAGTCCATAGTCTAGTTCGCAGACTTCTTGGTAGGAGGTATTACTTTTTTTGCGTTCTTGGACATAGTCCCAGACTTTGCCTTGGATGTAGCCGGCTTTGCTGACGATAATCACTTCGTCGCGCTGTTGTTGCTGGGTATGAAAGGCATTGTTTAAGACTGTCCCAATCAGGCGCTCTGATCCACCATCGCTATAGTTGCTGCTGGTATCGATGAGATTAACCCCCTCATTTAATGCATACTCTAGGGCTTCTTGGTGAGACTCATTATTTTCTTCGATGCGGTATGCGCCGAGGCCAATTTCAGAGCAGTAAAGTTGTGTTTTGCCGAGTTTTCGGTAAGGGATATTGGGGTGTTTTTTTTTGAGTGACTGTGTGGCACTTTCTGTTGCGACAGAATCAGGCATGATTAAAGTGAATCTACAAACTCTTTGTAGGCCTCATAGTCAAGAAGGGTGTCTAGTTCTTTTAGGTTATCTGGTTTTATCTTGACGAGCCAGCCGTCTTTCATGGGGTCTTCGTTGATCAAGTTAGGGTCTTTGATGACCTGTTCGTTGCTTTCGATGTAAGCTCCACTGATAGGCGTGTAGACACTGGAAACAGTTTTGACGGACTCGACGGTGCCAACTTCGTCTTTTTGCTTGAGTGTCTCTGAATCTAGGACTTCGATAAACACAACTTCGCCTAATTCGTTGGTGGCGTGTTTGGTGATGCCGATTGTGGCGATACCATCTGTTATTTGTACCCATTCATGGTCTTTGGTGAAACGGTAGTCTTTGTATGGCATAGGGACTCCTTTGTTCTTGTTGATATCTCAATTAAAGATACAAGTGGGATGTTTGTCAATTTTTTCAATTATTTTATTGTTCGTTAGAGGGATGTTAACCATTTTTTTCATGTTTAAGAGATGGATACTTTGGGTATAGATAGAGATAGAGATAGAGATAGAGATAGTGATAGAAATTAAGGGGGAAGATTGGTTGTTTATTGTATTGGCTGGAGTTAAGGAGGGGGAGTCTGATGGATGGTGTTGATGGTTTTCGAAGTTCTGGAAGTTCTGGAAGTTCTAGAAGTCCTAGAAGTTCTGTAAGTTCTGGAAGTCTTGGAAGTCTTGGAAGTCTTGGAAGTTCTGGAAGTCTTGACGGTTTAAGTGATTCGACTGATTCTAAGCTTCCACGTAATGCTGCTGATGCTTTAACTCCTCATTCATTACCAGTTTTGGGGGGCATGGTGGATGATGCCAAACCTGGTTTATTATCGGTAGAAGAGCCCATATTTAGTTATGGGTTTGATGACGCTGTTATCTCCCAAGAACTTGTTTGTTTAACCCAAGTAGTTCATTCCGAGGTTCAATTGTGTGTTGATCAAAGTGCTGAAGGGACATTGTCACGAGAGACATTGAAAGATGCTTTACTTTATCTGATTAAAGAAAGCAGTCCAACGTTGTTTGGATCAAGGACTTGTCAGGATATCGTTAATTTCATAGAACTTGATTTCGATTCACCTGATCCTTTTTCGCCTAATATTGTTACGGCTTTTGCTCAACTTTTTATTCAGTCATTTAATGAAATAGGTACGGGGAACGAGCCAGCGAATGATTTAAAAAAATATATGTTGATGAAATTAACAGCTTTACTTTTTACAGAATCGTTGACTCAGATGAATAATGCTAAGAGTAGTTTGTCAGAAATTTCTCAAGACTTGTTAGAAATGCAAGGTATGGTACAAGGATTGTTGTTTGAATGTATTGTGCCGTGGACGGAAGAGGTAGCAGGATCTAGATTAGCGTCTTTACAAAGGTCTTTTTCTGTTGGGGAGGGTATTCCCGTTAATGTAGGGGATGAATTAGGGGCTATTAAAATGTATTTTAAACATTTGGATAGGTCTATTACTTCGAATAGTTTGGGATTATCAAATGGGGAGGCATGTACGGTTTTAGATCCGTCATTTAAAAATTGTTTTGTGGTTGTTAAGCCTCAAGATAAAGATGATGACCTATCTGAAATGGGACTCTCTCCTTCACAGTTTAAAGTTTACACGCAATCTCTTGAAGATGATTCTTTAGTTTTGGTAGATAATAGTGATTCTCAGAACTTTTCATTTTTCTCACCTGTTACTTCTGATTTGACTCTACCTTGTTGGGGTCAGCAAGAATTTGCAGGTCTGCGTCATCTTCCGAAGACATTGGACTTTAGCAAAGGTGATTATTTAAAAAAATCTTTTTTTTCTGAAATATCAGTTTCTGAAAACTTTACGGATAAGATTTCAAGTAAATTTCATGCTTTAAGAGAAGATATAGAAGATTGGAGTTCTGATGGCTTAGATCGATCTCAGGTATTTGCAAAGATAGGGGATCTATACGATTTATTACGTGATCACGTAGGCACTTTTAAGGATTTATGTTTAAGGAAAGACGCTCAACTTAGTCTTCTTAGGGGGCTTTCAAATGGCGAGCCAGAGGATCAGGACAAGGTAGATACAATACATCATATTATTCAGGAAAAAGTTGATGCATTGGATGAAAGACACCAGGAACTAATTGACGAGATGGATAAGTTGTGGGGAGATTTTCTGAAGGGGGGGAGTGAATTCGATAGAGATGCTAAGGATCAATTAGTTCAAAATTTGCGTCAAGGGGCAACAGTTATGGTTCCACAGGAATGGCAAGGAGATCCTTTTATTCAAGATTTACAGGGCGATTATCCTGGTAAACTTAGGGTTATTGATCAAGATTCATTTAATGAAGGCTATGTTTTTAATCCTGACTCGTTTGATAAGGGGCAAACTGTTCGTTTTGTAGAACGGACTAAAGTAGGCCATCTTGTTGTTCGTTATGGCGTTTATGATTCATTTAATCCTGAAGATGGAGTTATTTCTTTAACACTTTTCGGTAATGATGAGTCTGATTTTACAGTTAGAACAAAAAGACTATTAAATTGTCGTTCTATTGAGGCGCTTCCTGAGGTTGTTCGGCCTTTGGATGTTGGTTCGCCTTCCGTTGAAGGGCTCTCACCTCGATATGATGCGCTTAAGGAACGTTTTGATTTAGTTTTTCAAGACAGCGTGTTTCATATGATAGCGCCTGCAGATGAAGGTAGCTTGAATTTCAATGCTAAAAAATTCTATTTGCGTGCTAAAGCTGAAATTCTTCGAGGTATAAAAACATTAGAACGAGAAGGAAAAATAAGCTATGAAGTCTTTGATGAGCTAATGTTACGTTCGCCTGAGGATGTATATGAGGCTTATAATAGGGGGAACTTGATATCAGATGCAGGGATCATGGATGCCTTAAGGGAAAAGGTAGACGAGTATATAGGGAGAGAATATACCTATTATTGGTCTGGCTATCAAAGCCCTGATATGCCTTCTTATGATTCTTGGCAAACTGATTCAGCTATTCCTGTTACTACTATTAATAAGTCGGCTGATCATATTTTAGGTCCGGATCGTTTATTGGGAGTCGGGGATGGTCACACTGGACCTAATATTACTGGACGTGTTGTTGAATTGGGACAAGGTGATCCTACACAATATGTTGTTCACGGTTCGCCTGTTGGAGCAGGTGAGCCAGGGCCTAAACAACAGTCGTTTTATAAAGGGGTCTTGGAGTATAGTCCTGATTGTTTAATTAATGCTGCTTCTGTGAATAATAGTGTAAATGACCCTGTGCAAGGTAACGCTTTATTTGATTATTTACAACCGGGTGAATCAGTAGATGGGGTAGACTGTCTTTCTACGGCTGACGTACAGTCGAGAGGTCAAGGACTAGAGGGTTTAGAGGAATGTGACGGTACTTTTTTCATTCAAGGAGGTAGGGTAGAGCAGAATATTGAAGTAAGATTTTTGCGTATTGGAGAACGTGTTATTCCACATTTTGTTTCACGTAAGGAGTCTTTAACCCTTCGGGATATTATACAAATTAGACACTATATGAACGCCAATGGGGTTGACTTTCGTAATAAAGTAATGTGTGGGTGTAAAGATGGGTCTGATCGTAGTGGCAGAACGGCTGTTTTTATGCATATTTTACATTTAATTGATCAAGGTGTTATTGACGTAGAGACTCTTACATTGTGGGATTTTAGATTTATTGCATTTCAAGTTCAACAACAAACCCATCAAACAGCTGCTATATCGGGTGTGGTAGCAAAAGAGATTTTATCTGAATTAATGGGTGTAGACATTGAATCGGTGGAATCCTATTGTGAGCAACATCCAGAGCTTGCATTGGCGATTCATCCTGGTGTAACACATTACAATTATATAGACGGTCAATTAGAAAAAAGAGTTAGAGAGCATTTTGCACGGTATGATCTTGATGCATTTTCTTTTTTTAATAGCTTGCCATCTAGGAATGCAGAGGCCATATTTAATGCTTATTTGGCTGTCCCTCTTAGAGGACTTAAGGCGCTTTTAGACGCACCTTTTTCTCCTCGGGCTTCTATCTCTTCATTGATGTCTCCTGTTGTAGATGGGGCTCCTGCTGCAGAAGCTAACCCTATGTTAGAGGATGTTTTAGGGACGTGTATCAAGGATAAGTCGTTTCAAAATTCTGGAGATGCATTATTGAAATATTCTCCGGAACGTATTTGTGAAATGATACTTGCCAATGAGGCGTTGTTTATGGCGTTTTATCAGGCGTATACAAGAGAGGATCTTATTAAGGCTATGGACTTTTTACACAAATTTACACGCAGATGTGAAGGTGAAATATTGTCAAATCCTGGCTTTCAAAGGATAGTTATGAACCTGAGAGATTGAGAAGCCCGCCGGGTTCGGGTTTGGTGATGTTGTAGGTGTCGGGACCTGCAATTTTTGTAAAATGATCAATGTTTAGGTTTTGGAGCAGATAACAGGAGGCGTCCTCGGGTTTGTTGGTAAGGGAATAGCGGAAAGCTTGTTTATTTTCTTTAAATTTGAAATTAATTGAAAATTTTAACGTAAACTAATCAAAATATATGATGATATGTATGTTTAAAAGTCGTTATTAGTGGGTATACCCCTTATTAGGAAAATAGGTCACTAGGATAGTGCATAAATTTTTGTACAGGAGGTCATTTGTATGGATGGTAGAGTAGTTAGAGGAGGTAGAGGACCTAGAGGACCTAG
>JAYNIM010000010.1:0-60238 GCA_038109055.1 bacterium | reverse complement strand
GAGAAGAGAGGCTAGAGTGTCGGGAGTTAGTTGATTTGTACCCATGTTTAAATTACCGGTGAGTGTAAGGCCATTGGAGATGAGAAGCGTATTGGCAGAGATGCTGCCGTTGATGGTAAGGTTTTTGTTGCTGGAAATACCGGACTCAGAAAGCCAGATGAATGAATGTATATTATCAAGGCTTTTGATTTCTAATGTATTTGCGGTAATGTAGTTAGAGTTGTGATTCGTGGCATTTTGGTTTGATGCTGGGCTGTAAGATGTATTTAACATTTCTAGGGTGATTGGCGTGCCTTTAAATACAAAGGCTCCTTTTACATTTAGGGTGGTTGTTTCACCGAAATCTAAACGACTGTTATCTGTTAAAGTTAGGTTACCCGTGGTTTCTATGCCTGCTTTCAGAAATTGCTTTTCGTAGTTGGGAACTAAAGAGTCTGAGGTATTTGCGGTTAGGGCATAGGCTGCTTTTAGAGCAATGTTTAAGGGGGTGTAATCAGATAAACCGATTGGATAGTTTTGATTGCCAATTTCTGCAATTTTAAAATAACTTGATTCTTTAAGTTGTTCTTTGTTAGGGGGGTCAAATGTTAGGCTAAAGAAACCTGTATTATCTACCTCTACTCTTCGTATAACAGAAAAATTGACACTTTCCTTGTTTTTATCGAATAACTCTAAGAGTATTTCTTTTGTGCCGCTTTTTAAATATTCATGGGTGTTTTTATCTTTTACGCCTACTTCTAAACTTATTTGATTTGCCTTACTTTGGGTGTAAGTCATCAAACATAGTAAGCCTAAAAATAGGAGTATTTTCTTCAAAGGATTATTTCAATTGAAAAATGATGTTGGTCATTTTCTATTAAACTAGTGGTAGGTGTTTCGCTTTTTTTATAGGCGTAATACATGGTTAGAATTCCTAAATTTAAGCCTATGCCAGTTGATAGGCGTCTTTTTGTACTGTTGTCTGGCATTAAGCTAGATTCTGATCCCGCGTATAGGGTCATTTGTTTGAAAAACCAGGGTGTATATTCTAATCCAATACTAGGCATGATTTTTTTTCTTTTAAATTCAATTTGAGGCATAATGAAGAGTCTTTTCCATATATACTTTGCAGAGATATTTAATTCTCGTGATAAGTCCTCTGTTGGATAGGTTGTTATGTATTCTTGTTTTTCTTGGTTATAAGTTTGTGTTTTAGAATATATTCTGTTTTTTAAACCATTTTTTAACGTGCAGGATATTTCCAGATTGTTCCATTCTTGAATCACGCCTAAATCGATGTCCCAGCCTCTTCCTACGCTATCGATCATGTTGTCATTGTACCAATTGATTGTTGCTCCAAAATGACGTGTTTCTATAGGAGAATATTGATAACCTGCTTTTATGATGCTTCGTTTAATATCAAAAATACCTTGAGGTTCTGCGTAATTTGCCCCGCCTCTATTGTGTGCCATTGGTTGACCAAAAAATGTGTAGGGTTGGTTTGGATGGATGACTTCGCATATACCAATTGCCCAGGAACCTTCTTTGAATTTGCCTGCAATTGCTAAATTGTTATAGTGTACAAAATCACCTAAGATGCTACTCGAGAATGAATTTAATGCGTAGGTTTTGATTCTGTATAGTGCTGCAGGAGTTTCAAAAATAGAATCTGCTCCTTTGCTAAATCCATCAATACTTCCTAAGGCGATGTGGCGTGCAGAACTTCCAGATTCTGTGATGCCTGTGAATGGGATTGCCTGTGCTTGATTTAAGATGACAAATGCCATTAGTAATAGATGTTTTAGTCGTTTTTTCATTGTGGTTTAACTGCAAATTGTCCTTTGGCAATGACGTCGTTGTTTTTTAACAGAAGGTATACATAGCCGCCAGATGAGAATTTTTCTTTTAATTCGGCTTCTTCGAAGTGTAGATTAATGTATGTAACGTCACTGCGATCGTTGTAAACAAATTCTTTGTCATTTTTAAAGAATGATTTTCTTATAATTTCAAATCCTCTATAGTCGTAGGCTCTGATTTCGAATTTAAGGTTATTGAATTCATTTTGACTGATTTTTGAGATTGCAAATTGTAGTTGTGGGTTGTCTCTAACTTGAAAGGGGTTTGGATAGAAGACGGGGTCTTTTTTTAAGCTGAATTCTTCGATAGATTGACCGATAGCGCTGTTTGGGTCTTGGAGTGCTATTGTCCAGTTTTGTTTGAGAAAATAGATAGAAAGTTGGTTGTTGCCGGGCTCTGTTATCGATGTTCTAGTTTGAAATTTATTAAAATAATGCAATTGGTACTCTTCTGCTTGTATGTTAACAAGCCATAAAGTAGCTAATTGGATTAATAATAATAGGTTGCGTATTTTTTTTTTCATGAATTAAGTATAAAGGTTAACGTTGTTTTCTATGTTTAAATTTCATTTTTTTGAATTTTATTTTTATTCTGTACTTTTTTCGATTTTCCACAGTATAATGTTCGCATGTCTTTTACTTTAGAGTCTTGTGCATACAACGCTTTTACTCCTAATCGGGATGCTGTTGTATTTTTGTATAGAGATGATGATGATCTGAATATCCTTGAATCTGATATGAAGGCACATTTTTTAACCTTAAAGCCCGTGTTTCCTGTTAAAGAAAAGACCTTTTCTCAGGTTTATTATGATTTTGGCCAAGGCATGCAATTGGTCGTGTTTTATCGATTACCCGAGAGTGTCGATTATGTCGTTTTACGAGAATCTATTGCTGCTGCTTATCTTGCGTTGGATGTGACAAAACGTTCTGATATTAGCTTGTTTATACCTGGTTTTTGTTTTGATTTCTCTGAGTCTCTTTTAGGTCAATTAATTGGAGAAGCTCTTTTGTTATCTTCCTATGTTTATCCTAAGAAAGGGGAAAACGAGTCTGCTTTGAAATCTTTAAATGTTACTTGTCCAGAGGATCAATCGACGTCATTTTTAGAAGGGCTACGTTCCGGGTTGCTCATTGGTGAAGCGGTATGTCTTGTTAGAACCTTGGCTAATAAACCGTCTAATTTATTGACACCTAAGGCAGTTGTAGATTGGGCTTCTTCAGTTTTTAAAGATTTGCCTGTAGAGGTAGATGTTATTGATGAAGCTCAGGCAGCTTCATTGGGCATGGAGGCCTTTTTGGGTGTTGGAAGGGGGTCTGCTGAGGCGTCTTATTTGTTGTGTTTAAGATATCGGGTCAAGGAAGGGTCTAGACCCATTGCTTTGGTTGGTAAGGGCATTACTTTTGATTCGGGGGGTATTTCTATAAAACCCTCTAAAAGTATGTCTGAAATGAAGGCTGATATGAGTGGAGCGGCTACTGTTTTAGGGGCCTTGTATGCTGCTGCTAATTTACAGATAGATATGCCGGTGTTGGCCTTGATCCCCTTGGCAGAAAATATGCCTTCTGGTGATGCACAAAAACCAGGGGATGTTGTGACTGCGATGAATGGTAAAACAATCGAGATTTTAAATACCGATGCTGAGGGGCGTTTGGTGATGGCTGATGCTCTTTGTTATGCTGTTCAACAACAGGTGTCTTGTATTGTAGACGTGGCAACGTTGACGGGGTCATGTGTGGTTGCTTTGGGGCAACGAGCTGCAGGATTATTTTCTAATGATGAGACCTTGATTAAAAAATTTCAAACGATTTCTTCTTTTACCGGAGAACGTGTGTGGCATTTACCTTTGTATGATGATTATTTGGATGATCTTAAGTCGTCTGTTGCGGATATCTCGAATTGTTGCGAAAGTCGCTATGGTGGCGCGTGTACAGCAGCAAAGTTTTTAGAACAATTTGTTGATAAAGTGCCATGGGTACATTTAGATATTGCCCCTGTGATGAGATTGACAGATAGAACTTCTTTGGGGAAAAAGGGCATGGCTGCTGAAGGGACGCGTAATTTAATAGCGTTATTACAGGCGTTGGCGTTGGATGCGACGTAGTTTTTTTTCTTTTTTTCTTGTAATTTTCTTATGGTTTGTGTCGGGGGTTTTTCCTCAGGTATTAAACAAAGATCAGATTTTATTGCAGGTTCTTTTCACGACTTTACAGTCGTTTCATGTACAACCTACTTCTTTGGATGATACCTTTTCTGAGGAAACCTATACCTTGTATTTGAAATGGATAGATCCTCAGAAAAAGGTGTTTTTACAGTCTGATATTGAGGCCTTATCTGTTCATAAATATCGTATTGATGATGAGATTAAACAAGGAAGTTTTGCTTTTTTTGATCAGATTATAGATATTTGGCGAGCACGTTTAGCTGCCTTGGAACCGAAGGTTATGGGGCTTGTTGATGAACCCGTTGATTTTTTTTCGAATGAATTTGTTGATTTGGATCGTGACGATCAGAACTTGTATGCTGAAAGTGAATCTGATCAATTAGATTATTGGCGTAGGCAGTTAAAATATCGTTTAATGAGTTTGTATTTGGATATAGCTGAAGACGCAATTAATAGTACACAGAACGTGACTATTGCCACCCTTGATGATCCTATTGTGATTGATCCCGAAATATTAGTGACGTCTCAAAAGAAAATCAAGGAAGATTTAATTCAGTTATTTAAAAATTTTAAAAGTGAAAGTGATGAGAATTTAAAGAACCTTTATGTGAATGCCCTATTAAGTAGTTATGATTCACATACCTCGTATTTTCCGATTGATAAAAAGGAAGACTTTGATATTTCTATTTCGGGACAGTTAGAAGGTATTGGCGCTGTTTTAAGTGAAAAAGATAACTTTATTGTTGTGGATCGAATTATTGCAGGTGGAGCCGCTTCTAGGCAAGGTTTGTTGTCGGCTAATGATAAAATTTTAAAAGTAGCTCAGGGTGAACAAGGTGTGTATGAAAATATTATTGGTCGGCGTGTTCGTGATGCGGTGAAGTTGATTCGAGGTAAAAAGGGGACGACTGTGCGTCTTTGGGTCAAAAAGAGTGATGATACAACAGAAGAAATTGTGTTGGTAAGAGATGTTGTGTTAATTGAGGATACTTTTGCTAAAGCAGCGATTATAGAAAATAATAAACTTGGAATTAAGACAGGGTATATTTATTTGCCAAAATTTTATCGTGATTTTAACCATAAAGATGGACGTAACTCTTCTGGGGACGTACGTAAATTGTTAGATTCTTTTCAGAAAGAAGATATTTCTGGGGTGGTTTTGGATTTGAGAAATAATGAAGGTGGGGCGTTAATGGATGCTGTTCAAGTTGCTGGTTTGTTTATTGAGGAGGGACCTGTTGTTCAAGTTAAGGATCGTAAACGTTCAGTGACTGTGTATCGAGATTTAGATCGGGATATTCTGTATAATGGGCCTTTGTTAATTTTGATTAATCATTATTCGGCGTCAGCGGCAGAAATTGTCTCAGCTGCCTTACAGGATTATGGCCGTGCTGTTATTGTGGGTGCTACGAGTTATGGTAAAGGGACTGTTCAAACGTTTTTAGATTTACAACGTTTGTATCCGGGGCCGGCAAAATTGAATCCAGACTTAGGTTCTTTAAAAATGACGATTCAAAAATTTTATCGTGTTTCGGGAGAGTCAACACAATTGAAAGGTGTTTTACCTGATATTCTGTTACCTGATACTGATTTTTACCTTGAAGTAGGGGAGAAATATTTGGATAATCCTTTGGCTTGGGACAAAATTCGTGCTGATCATTTTAAAATGGTACCAAAGACTTTTGATGTTTCTGCATTACGTAAACAAAGTCGTGTTCGATTGCAGGATGATGTGAAGTTTCTGTCTTATCAACGTTATTTTGATTTTATGAAATTACGTTCTGATAAAAAGCAAATTTCCTTACGTATTGATCATCAAATTCAACAGAGGCGACGTTTGGAAAGAATCAAAAAAGATCGAGATGAACATAGTAAAGAATTTTCTCATTTATCTTTTGTTAGCTTGGCGAAGAATAATGAGTGGCTTGATCCTTTGAAAAAAGATATTTATTTGTATGAGGGCCTGTCGGTTTTATATGATATGATTCAGGATGATTGAATGGTGGTAATGTAAGATATTTATGGGTTTAAAAGAAGAGTGTGGTGTTTTTGGTATATATGGTTCATCAGAGGCCTCTGTTTTTACAGCCTTAGGCTTGCACTCTTTGCAGCATAGAGGTCAAGAAGGTGCGGGTATTGTGAGTTATGATGGGCACGATTTTTTTTCTGTTAAGCGTGAAGGTTTAGTAGGGGATCATTTTAATCAATCAGAGGTTTTAGATAAGTTAAAGGGACATGTGGCTATTGGGCATGTGCGGTATTCTACGACGGGAGAATCAAGACTTGAAAATTTACAGCCTTTATTTGCTAATTTGGCGGCAGGTGGTTTTTCTTGTGCTCATAATGGGAATTTGACTAATACGACTCTTCTTAGACGTCAGCTTATTGAGGATGGATCTATTTTTCAAACAACCTCTGATACTGAAATAATCTTACAGTTGGTTGCTCGTTCTAGGAAAAAAAAGGTGCTTGATAAAATTAAAGATGCCTTGTTTCAAATTAAAGGGGCATATGGATTAATTATAATGACTAATAAAAAACTGATTGGAGTGAGGGACCCTTATGGTATTAGGCCCTTAGTTTTAGGAAAAAAAGAAGACGCGTATGTGCTTGCATCTGAGACTTGTGCCTTGGACATTATTGGGGCTTCTTATATTCGGGATGTTGAAAATGGTGAAATGATTGTTATTACCGAGTCTGGCTTAACGTCTGAGAGGGTATTTTCAGGCTATCAAAAGCGACCCTGTATTTTTGAGCGGATTTATTTTGCGAGGCCGGATAGTATTGTGGATGGTCAAAGTGTCTATACTTATCGGAAAAATTTGGGTAAGCAGTTAGCGATAGAGAATAGAGTGGATGCTGATGTTGTGGTTCCAGTTCCGGATTCAGGTGCGCCTGCAGCCATTGGTTATTCTCAGCAGTCAGGTATTCCCTTTGAGTTAGGTATTATTCGCAATCATTATGTTGGGCGTACGTTTATTGAACCGTCTCAGAGTATTCGACAGTTTGGGGTTAAATTAAAGCATAGCGTTAATGTGTCTTGTATACAGGGACAGAGGGTTGTTTTGGTCGATGATTCTATTGTTCGTGGTACGACTGCACATAAGGTTGTTAAGATGATGTTTGATGCGGGGGCAAAAGAAGTTCATTTTGCGATTTCTTCACCGCCTATCAAATTTCCTGATTTTTATGGGATTGATACCCCTAATTTGAAGGAGCTTATTGCCGCAAACCATAGTCTTGAGGATATCCGGCAGATAGTAGGTGCAACGTCTGTATTCTTTTTATCTTTGGAAGGTACATATAAGGCTGTTGGGAATTGTGTTCGTGATCCTAAATATCCGCAATTTACGGATCATTGTTTTACTGGGGATTACCCGGTTGATGTTGGATTACTTTTAAAGAATGCCTAATTTTAGGTCCTCCAATTTTGTAGAATCGATAGTGTCCCTGTTTTGAGTATTTTGGGGCTTTTTTCACCTTTGATAATGTAAAAATAGGTGCCGTTTTTAAGTGTTTGGTTGTTGTCGTTTTTTAGGTCCCAGGTAATGTGCTTGTTAGGATTATAGTGTGTTCTTAGATGTTTTATTTTTTTGCCGTATTCATTGAATATTTGGATCAATATTTCTTCATTTAGGTTGAGTTCCGGACTGGTAATTTTAAAATTTCCTTGGTTTTGGGATGCGGGGTTGGGCCAAAATCGACAGTGTGTTGGGTAGGTGCTAGATTGTAATGTAAGGGAGGGGGTTTTTGTATAGGATAGAATTTCTTGTGTGAGTAGATGGTAGTTGATGGTTTTATAGTTTCGATTATTTTCTTTTTGTATGACATAGGCGTTTTTTAGTATATTTTTACATGTTTTGCTGGTAATTGGGTGACGACTGGATCCTAAGATATGTGCGATGGTGGCAGAGATGATGGCAGCGCTCTGAGAGGTGCCTGATCGTGTTTTGTATGATTGGTTAAGATCGCTGCTTTGTATATTTTCTCCGAAGGCGGCAACATCAAAGGCAGTGTTTTGGTTGGCTAATTTGGATAATTTTCTATCGTTGTTTAGTGCAGATACAGCGATGACATTTTCATAGGCAGCTGGATAAATGATGGGCTTAACGTTTCTATTACCTGCGGCTGCAACAATGATGACATTGTGATTGATGGCGTATTCAATGGCTTCTTTAAGAATCCAACTTGGATTTTCGATTGCCCAAGAACAATTCAGAATTTCTGCACCTTGGTCTACGGCATATTTAATGGCTTGAGCGATATCTATTTGAGATCCATTTTGATTGTCATTGAGGCATTTTACATTTAATAATTTGACATGAGGAGCGAGTCCTATTTTTTGATTGCTAAGTTTACCTGCGATAATGCCTGCTAAATGTGTCCCATGACCGTTCTCGTCGCTTGGATCACCGAGTTGTTCAGATTGTCCAGTAAAATCATAGCCGTATCGATCGTCGATGTATCCGTTGTTATCATCGTCTTGGCCATTGATGATTTCCTTTGTATTGATTGATATGTTTTGAGAGAGTGCGGGATGATGTCTGTCGATTCCGGTATCTAGTATTGCGACAATAACATCTCTTTTTTTTAATTCTATTAGCCTTTTTAAGTCGGTATTTTCTAATTTTTTATAGGGAGTATTTGAGTGTTCGTGTATAGATTGTCCCAGGGCGGGGATATAAGGTTCGATTTTTGTGATAAAGCTATATTTTTTTAGCTCATTTTTTAGTTGCTGTAGAGATTGTTTGTTGGTTCCTTCAATAATCCATAATTCGTGGTGAAGCGGTGTTTTTTTGCTGGTGTTATGCCAGGGTATCCGTTTGATACAACGGATGTGTTGGCTTAGTTGACTAAGTGCTTGACTGTTTTTTTTTAGTAGGCGTCGGGGTAATTCTATTTTAGTGATGACTTTTGGGGTTGCGAAAATAGTACTTGAAGATAGGATGAGTACTAGCAGTAGTTTAGTGAAAGTCATAGATAAATTTTATTTTGTGAATTCTTCCTAGGAGCTCATGGTTCGTATATGCATAATGGATATTTATAGGGTTTAGAGTTATTGATAGACCTGTGTTTAATTGTTGATCTATTTGTTGAATGTGATTGAGTCCAATATGGAGATTGATTAAGGGATTTGCGTGATAGGAAGCGCCTATATTAAATGCATGGGTGTTATTTTGATATTCTATATCAGTAAGTAAAAGAAGATTTTTTTTGGGGGTCCATGTTAGGCCTGTGAGTAATTGGGGAGAGATATGTTCTTTTTTGCCGTAATCCCAATTGATCGTTAGACCTCCTAGTCGTTGGATTGCAGTACCAATTTGAAAAGGACCTTTGGCCCATAGTGCGCCTAGGGATATAAAATAGCCATTAGCCTTACTTTTGTAGAGTTTTTGTGTTTGATATGCCATGGTTAGGCCTACGCTGAGTTTGTTTTGGACGAGTTGTTTTGCTAAGCTGAATTGAACTTGTTGTTTTTTATCTTCGAATATTTCGTTGTGTAAGGTTTCGTTTTCTTGATAGCGTATATTTGTGATTCTTCGGGTGGGGAGGGTAATTGCGAAGATGAGTTTGTTTTTTAAACGGTAGGCAAAGGCTAATTCTTGAATACTGTATAGTTTATTGAAGTAGGATCCAGACATGATAGAAAGGGTGTTTTTTTGAAGACCTACGAGTCCGGCAGGGTTTCGGTAGACGGCTTCTAGCCCGCTTTGTTCGGCAGTTGTGGCGTTTCCTTTGGCAAAATTAGCGACACAGCTTTGTATCATGGGGTTTGCTAGGATGTGGGAGGCGCCTACTATGAACATTAGTAGGAGATAGATGAATAAAAAGGGCCTTATTTTGTTGATTTTTTAGCCTCCATTATCTGGATATATAAGAGATATGCCCTCCTTTGAGAGCTGTTTAAACGTTTTTTCTTGTTTTGTGTGTAAGGGGGTTTTAAACTAGAGTATGAAACTTTGTATTTTTGGGAGTGTTTATCATGAATCAACGTTTAATGAAAAGGGAGAAAACGGTGTTTGAGTCTGCATTATTATCATTACGTCCTCCTACATTGGCGTGTTTTAGAGGTCAGGAAGGCGTTAAAGCTTGTGATTTTAAGAAGGATGATCAACAGCGAGCTGGGTTCGATTTTTCGGGGAGCACGGATAAACAGTGCTTGTTGCGTGCTGATGTGGGTAATGGACAGGCGAAACTTGTACAACGAGTGGCGGTTTTGTTTTCGGGAGGACCTGCGCCAGGCGGACATAATGTGATTGCAGGATTGAAGGCTTTGTTGCCGGATCCTCATATTTTGTATGGAGTAAAAGCGGGGCCAAAAGGGTTATTGGAGGGAGATTTTCTGGAATTGGATGATGAGAAGGTGGCCTCTAAATTAAACTTGGGGGGCTTTGATTTATTGGGGTCAGATCGGACAAAGATTAAGACGGAAGAACAGTTTGCTCAGGTTAAAGATGTGGTGCAGCGTTTTTCGTTGACGGCTTTAGTGGTGATTGGGGGCGATGATTCGAATACCAATGCCTTGTTATTGGCAGAGGCTTTGTTACCGTTGGGATGTAAGGTTATTGGGGTGCCTAAAACGATTGATGGGGATTTACAGGTATCAGATTTGTTACCTATTTCATTTGGTTTTGACACTGCTGCTAAGGTTTATGCAGAGTTGGTGGGGAATATTTTACAAGATACCCCTTCGTCTCGAAAATATTGGCATGTGGTAAAGTTAATGGGGCGAAGTGCTAGTCATATTGCCTTGGAAGTTGGCTTGAAAACCAAGGCGCCTGTGACGGTGATATCGGAGGCTGTTTTGGCGAACAAACAACGTTTGGTAGATGTAGCGCAGTCTATTGCGGATGTGGTGAAGAAACGAGCAGAGTTTGGTAAGAACTATGGCGTTATTTTGCTGCCGGAAGGGTTGATTGAATTTATCCCAGAATATCAGCAGTTAATTCAGAATATTAATGGGGTGTTTGCGAGGTTGTCGACGTCATTGGAAGGCAAAGACGAGGAAAAACGTTTTGAGTTGATTTATGCGGCCTTGGATAGTGACGATCAGGATGTATTGGATGAGATGCCAGTATCTGTTCGAAGCGCTTTGTTTAAGGATCGGGATTCTCATGGCAACGTACAAGTGTCTCAGATTCCGACAGAAGAATTGATTATTCATGCGGTCAGAGAATTGTTGCCCGAGGCGGTTCCTTTTGCGACGAATACCCATTTTTTTGGCTATGAAGGACGTTGTGCAGCCCCTTCGTTGTTTGATGCGGCCTTGACCTACAATTTAGGTTTGTGTGCGGCGTCGTTGATTTTAGCGGAAAAGACGGGAGTCATGGCGGCGATTTCTGAGTTGGATTCTGGTGGGGTGGCCTATGGGATTCCTTTGGCTGCGTTGGTAACGACAGAATGTCGTGATGGAAAAGATGTGACTGTTATTAAAAAAGCTTTGGTAGATTTGGATTCGCCAGCGTATCAGGCTTTAGTCACTTTTCAGAATGAGGCAGATCCATGTGACGATCATTTTGTGCATCCAGGTCCGATTCAATTTTTTGGCGATAAGACCTTAACACATACGATGCCTGAAACAGTTCGTTTGAATCAGGGCTATGACGTGAGTGAGTTTGATATGGGAGAGGCTATTACGGGCTGAGGGGGATTTTTATGTTTGGGGGGGAGAGGCTGTTTTTTTTACCTGTGCTTTAAGATGAAGGTCTGTGAGTTGTTCTGTTTTAACTGGTGAAGGGGCTTGGGTTAAGGGGCAAACGGCCATTCTGTTTTTTGGAAAGGCAATCACTTCGCGGATGGAGTCTTCGTTGAGTAGGATGGATATGAGCCTATCGATACCTAGCGCAATACCACCATGTGGGGGACAGCCGTAAGAGAGTGCGTTGACAAAAAATCCAAATTTTTCGTCGATTTCTTTTTCATTCAAACCGAGTGCGGAAAAGATTTGCGCTTGCATTTCGGGGTCATGGATTCTGATACTGCCACCGCCCACTTCTTCCCCATTGATGACGATGTCGTAGGCGCGAGAGTTTAGATTGAGGAGTTGGTCGTCGTTGAGATTGTCTAGGGATTGAGAGGGCTGGGTAAAAGGATGGTGGATGGCATGAAGACGACCGTCTTTTTTTTCGAAAAGCGGAAATTCATTGACCCAGCAAATAGCGATTTTTTTGGGGTCGATAAGGCCACATTTTTCTGCCATAAAGAGACGTAGTCGGCCAGCGACGTCGCAGAGAAGGGCGTGATTGGTATCGGCCACAAGTAAAATGACATCATTGTTTTCGGCTTTAAATTGCGACATGATGTTTTGTTGTTCGGCCTCAGAGAAAAATTGGACGATATTGGATTCGAGTTTACCATTGATCACTTTCATCCATGACACGCCTTTACCGCCGAGCTTTTGGATGATTTTTTTGCCGAGTTCTTCTTGAAGAAAATTTTTGCTTAGTTGATCTGCTTGGTTTTTGAGGAGGATTCCTTTGACTTGTCCGCCTTTTTGGACAATGCTTTGAAAGATCTTGTATTTACAATTTGTAAAAATATTACTAATATTTAATATCTTCATGTCAAAACGAAGGTCAGGCCGATCACAGCCATAGTGTTCCATGGCGTCTTTGTAGGAGATTTTTGGGAAAGGCGTTTGGATAGTGATGCCTAGATGGGCATAGAGTTTTTGGATGAGGCCTTCAATAAATTCGTAGATAAAGCTTTCGTCGATAAAAGAGGCTTCTAAATCCATTTGGGTGAATTCGGGTTGGCGGTTGGGACGGAGGTCTTCATCGCGAAAACAGCGAACAATTTGATAGTAACGCTCGAGGCCGCTCATCATTAAAAGTTGTTTATAAAGTTGAGGGGATTGAGGAAGAGCATAAAATTTTTCGGCATGAAGACGACTCGGGACTAAATAATCACGGGCACCTTCAGGGGTGCTTTTGCAGAGCATGGGGGTTTCGATGTCTAAAAACTCATGCTCGTCGCAGTAGCGGCGGATGAGAGAAATTAAGCGACTGCGTTGAATCATGTTCTTTTGCATGGATTTACGACGTAGGTCGAGATAACGGTAGGTGAGGCGGATATCTTCGTCGACGTTTGGTTTTTGATCAGGCGTGTCACTGCCTTTTTCGCAGATCAGAAAAGGAGGTGTTTTGGCTTTGTTAAGAAGGGTGATGTGAGTAGCTTCTACTTCGATGTCGCCTGTGGGCATGTCGGGATTTTTGTTGATTTCGTCGCGTTCACGTACTGTGCCGCGAATTTCACAGACAAACTCACTACGACAGGTTTCTGCACATTGATAGGCGTCGTTATGTTTGGGATCGGCCACGACTTGGCAGCTGCCTGATCGGTCTCTGACATGCAAAAATAAGACTTGGCCGTGATCACGTACGGTATCGATCCATCCGTAAAGAGTCACGGTTTTTCCTTTGTTTTTTATATTAAGTTGCCCACAATGGTGACGGTTTTTCCAGTTGCTCATGAAATTTTACTATAGCGATTTTATGTGATTTTGGCTAGATTTTATGTTTAAGGATTGTTATTTAGGGGTATGGAAACTGTTATAGAACGTTTTTTAGGGGGTATGATGAGTTATTTGTGTGGGGAGTGGTACGGTGCGTAGTGGGGGTGTTTCTTCGGGAGGTAGTTCTGGAAAAGGGCCTGACTTTTCTGCTGATCCGACACGTTTGTCTAAAGCGAATCCTTATTTGTCTCTTGGTGTTTCCAATGGCTTAGGGGAGCTTTCTTTAGATCCTGTTGAAGGCAGTGATGCTTGTAGTATGGACGCTGAGATGCCTGAGTTTGCTGCTTGTACGCGTGAAATCCATACTCGTGTGCAAGAGTTGGTAGATTTAGAGGATCAGATACCTATTGGACATTCAGCTGGGGTATTGCATGATATTATGCAAGATGACACCTTATCTGACTTTCTGTTTCCCTTAGGAGAGGGGCTGTCTGTTAAAGCGGGGTATCAAGCGGTTATTGCTGATCTTGGGTCTCCAGACCCTATGACTCAGCTAAAAGCGGTAGAAGATGTTTCAAATTTGTGTGCGTTTTCGTTTAAACGCTGTGAAGAGGCATTACAAGATTCTTCAAGTTTCTCGGGGCAAGTTAATTGTCGTCGTTATGCCCTGATGAAAATTGCAGGGGTCTTATTTCAATTGTCTTTGACCTCTTTACAGTCTTTGGCTTCGTCAGATGATCATTCTCAATATCAGCGTATGTGTGCAGCGCAATTAGCTGTGCAATCGTTGATGTTTAATCATGTTGTTCCTTTTGCTGAACAGTTGAAAACAGAATCTTCGATTGGTTATATTATAGAAGGAGCTACGAATATTGAGTCTATTAGGGAGGAAGGGGAGGCTGTTTATGCGTATTTTTCTAAGATAGATACGGGCTCCGCTCGACCTTCCGCTCCCTCTCATGCCTTTAATATATTGCCTGAACATTTTTGTCAGTTTCTATGTATCGAAACAACGATTGTTGAGGATCCTATTCCTCGTTTAGGTTTAGAAGAAGAGGATAAGATTTTTCCTGATAAGCTTATGCTTTTGCAAGACGTTGACGTTGATGAGGGGGGTATTGATATAAGGCCTAATCTGTTTCCTCAGGATCCTAGTCGCCATGTGCCATTTGTGAGTTTGCATGATTCTGATGGGAATCATGATTCATTGAGGCTTGCGCTTCGGTCTTCTCAGGTTTCTGCTCAAGACCTTTTTGAGCTTCTGGATCGGGAGCCTTTAGCGTTTTCTAAGCCTGTTAGGGTTGAAGCTGAAGTTATTCCTAGCGCTTCTTCTGCAGAGGCACGCGGACAGGATCGTCTTCACTACTCATTAGAATTGTCAGAGGCTACTGCTTCTAGGGGTACTGAAGGTGAAGCTGTTATTGATGAGGAAGATGTGCGTGGTGTAGTTGTTGCTGATGATGTTAGTCGTTTTGAACATGTTGCTAATAGTTATGATGCTGATGTTAGTATGGATCTTGCAGCATCCGTCGTTTCACCACGTTCAGGTGAGGCTTCTGTTGCTAGGGTTACGGGTCTTGAAGGTGGCGTTGATCCTACTGCGGTACCTGATTTACCGTCCAGCTATGCGACAAAGCTTGTTGCAGACATTAAAGAGGGTGTTGCGTTTGCAAAAAGGGACAGAAGTAAGTATGTGATTGAATTGGATATGGATGGATGTTTTTTGAATGGTTTAGTGGAGCATCGAAATTTTGATAAACACAACATTGTTAATCAGGATGTTTTAGAGATGTTGCAACAGATTAAGAAATATGCTCAAGACCAAGAGGTTGATATATGTCTGAATATTTGTTCAACGGCAAGTCTTGATACCTTGAGTTCTGAGCAGCGTAGAGCCATTTTTTCTGCTTTGTCGGAGATTTCTCCAAACCAAGACTCTTTTTTTCAGTGTAGTGCATTGGGCTGTGTTCAGGAGTTTGATACACAGGGGGAACCTTTTCATTTATATAGAATTTTTCAACCTAAGTTTGTTAAAGGTGAGCGCTATTTAAATAAGCCTGAAGCCATTCAATTTATGAGGGCTCTTGAGAAGGCATCTACAGGAAATACACAACAAAAAAGGCAGATTCTTGCTAGAGGTGGGAGAGATCTCCGCGTTGAACATGATGCTTGTGAAGGGGTTTGTTTTGTAGATAATAGCCCTGATTATTTTAATGAAATGTTAGACCAAGACATGCAGGTTCAAAAAGTCTTGCCTTATTCTGCCATCGTTGATACAAACAACAATAAAGTTGATTATGATCCTACTGATCAAACGTTTCGAGATAACATAAACGTTATAGATCAGCAATGGCTTAGCAGTGTAGATAGACATGGCAGGGCTTTTACAATGCATGCTTCAGTTAACCAGTTAGAGTCGTATCATGTATATCCTGCCGCTAAACAGTGTTTTGCGTATAAACCTAGTGATGACCCTACTTTATTTGGGTTTGTGACTGCAAAAGGATTAGGAGAGGCGTTTGCTAAGGATGCATGATTTCAGTGATCCTCTTTTTGTTGAGAACCTTTTGACTAGGTTTCCTGTGTTTGATCAATCAAGGTCGCTTGACTGATTATTAAGGTTTTAGCTGTTTATTGTTGCCACAAAAGCAGCTGGGGGTTTTTTCCTTCTTTTTTATCAGGGTGTCGTGGCTTTTTTTCGTGGGTGATATGGGATAGGCCTTTGTCTTCGAGACCTTTTAGTAGGGCTTGGGCATCTGCAAGAACCGCGTCTGGAATACCGGCCATTTTTGCGACGGTAAGGCCATAACTACTATCTGCGCTGCCTTTTTCGAGTAAATAGGTGAATTGTAGGGTGTTGTTGCTTTTAATGATACCCATACGTTGATGTTGGATGCCTGTTAATTGTTTGCAATACGGGGTGAGTTCATGATAGTGGGTGGCGAATAAGGTGCTGGTAGTGATGTGGGTTTGAAGATGTTTAATAACGGCAGCCGCAATACTAAGCCCATCATAGGTGGCGGTGCCACGGCCAATTTCATCGAGGATGATGAGGCTGTCTTTGCAGGCATTGTTTAAGATATTGGCTGTTTCGACCATTTCGACCATAAAGGTGCTTTGCCCACGATATAAATCGTCACTAGCGCCAATTCGGGTGAAAATGTGTTTGGTGATGGATAGACGGGCGGTTTTTGCGGGAACAAAGCAGCCTATTTGTGCCATGATGACACTGAGAGCGACTTGACGCATAATGGTTGATTTTCCGGCCATATTTGGCCCGGTGATGAGCATGAGGTTGCTGTCTGCTGTGAGGCTGATGGTGTTGGGAATGATGCGGGTCTTTGTGTGTGTTTCAAGAATAGGGTGACGATTGTCTTCTAGATATAGGGTGCCGCTTTCTGTATGGAAGCTGGGGCGGCAATAGTTGTTTTGTTGCGAGACATGGCCCAAACTTTGAATCACATCTAATTTGGCAATCCAGTCTGCGGCACGTTGTAAGCAGGGCAGGAAGGGATGGAGTTTTTTTAAGAGTTCACTATAAAGGTGTTGTTCGAGTTGGATTTGTTGTTGGTCGCCTTGGAGTAAGATTTGTTCTTTTTCTTTGAGTTCGGCAGTGATATAGCGTTCAGCATTGGTGAGGGTTTGTTTGCGGATATATGTATCGGGGACAAGGGATTGTTGTAATTTTGATACTTCGATGTAGTAGCCAAAGACTTTGTTGAAGCCGACCTTGAGGGTTTTAATGCCGGTTTTTTCTTTCTCTTCTTCTTCTAATTTATTGATCCATGTGCGAATTTCCTTGAATTGATTTAGAAGAGCTTCAAGTTCGTTACTATACTGACTGTTGATGATATTTCCGTCACGAAGATGGCTAGGAGGGTCTGGAATGAGGGCTTTTTCTATTTCGTTTTGAACCTTTGTAAGGAGCTGTTTATCTGGGCCATTGAAGTAGTCGTTGAATCGTTTTAAGTTGGGAATGTCATAACGTTCGAGACATTGACTGAGGTCGAGAATTGCCTTGATTGTTTCTTTAAGTGCTGCCAGATCCTTGGGGTTGTTTTGTTTGGTCCATATTTTGTTGCTGATCCGTTCGATGTCGTTGATAGGGGTTAATAATTGACGTATGCCTTCTTTGAATAGGGGGCTTTGGACCATGCTTTCGACTTGGTCGAGACGTTTTTCAAGGGTGGGGATATCTTGAAGAGGGTGGCGAAGAAGGTAGGTGAGTTTGCGTTTGCCCATGGGGGTTTTGCAGTGATTAAGGATATGAAAGAGACTGTTTTGGCTATTGTCATGGGTATCTTTGAAGAGTTCGAGATGTTTGCTGCTGTGTTGATCGAGTTGTAGACACTCTGAAAAAGGGATGCGTTTGCAGGGTTTGAGGGGGATGTTTTCGATTTGTTGGGTTTTTTGTAGATAGTCAATGAGGGCATAGGCAGCTGAAAAACAGTGGCTATCATGTTTGAGGCCAAAGCCATCCATATCTTTGACTTGAAAATATTGTTGTAATTTTTGGGTGGCAGTCGAGAGGTTATGCATGTAAATACGGTTTTTTAGTAAGGGGGTCGGGAGTTTTATCTGACTGTTTTCATCGATGAGGACTTCTTTGATCTGACACTGGGTTAGATAGGTTTCGAGTTCGTTGCTTGTGTTTAAGGTACCTAATAGAAAATCGCCTGTACTGTAATCGATTACTGCGATGGCAATGCCTTTTTTTTGTTCTTGAATGGCCATTAGGAAATTGTTTGTGCTTGCTTCGAGGGCATTGTCTTGCAAAATGGTGCCTGGGGTAATGGTTTGGATGACAGCGCGTTCGGTTAGGCCTTTGCCGGGAGTGGCTTCTTCGGTTTGTTCGCAAATGGCCACCTTGTAGCCATGTTTGACCAATTTATTGATGTAATTTTCTCTGGCATGAAAAGGGACCCCACACATAGGGACACGGTTTTCGTTTTTTCCACGGCCGGTGAGGGTGAGATCGAGTATTTTAGAGGCTACTTTAGCGTCTTCTAAGAACATTTCATAAAAATCGCCTAACCTGAAAAACAGGATGCTATCAGGGTGCTGCTCTTTGATGGCCTGGTATTGGCGCATCATAGGGGTCTCTAGGGTCGTATTCATCGAATCTGGATATCTAAATGATCACAGAGGTTTTTGCAAAGGTCTTGGTGGGCCTTATTAACGGCGTCGTCTGAAAGAGTGTCGTTTGGGTTTTGGTAGCGTAGGGCAAAGGCTAAACTTTTTTTATTGGCATCGATTTGTTCACCTTGGTAATGATCAACTAGCGTGATGTTGGTGACCCATGGGTGTTTATGGGTTTCGATACAGGCTAAAATGTCTTGATAGCTGAGGGTTTGATTGGCTAAGATTGCGATGTCTCTACGAGTTGAGGGGAATTTGCTATAGGCAGTAAATTGGGGGATTTCCTGTGTTGTTGAGCTTAGCGTGAGTTCTGCGAAAAAGACTTGCCCTTTGATGCCGGCTGTTTTTAAAGTGCTTGGATGTAGTTCGAAGCAGTGCCCGATGTGTGTTGTATGTTCGTGGATGTTTAGATAATGGCTGGGGTGGCTATAGACAGGCGGCTCTGTGTTTGTTGTGAATAGCAGGTTTTTGTGAGACAAACTTTGTTCGAGACATGATTTTAGATGTGCTAGGCTGCTTTTTTGTAGGTGTTCCGTGTTTTTGTCATAGCTATTTAGCCATTGACCGCCCATAAGAATACCCAGATTAAAGGTTTCGTTTTTTTGATTGAAACAGTTACCTAGTTCAAAAAAATGGAGCTGTGTTTGTTGTTTGCGTTGATTGTTTTTGTAGATCGTTAGTAAGTTGCTTAATAGACTGTCGCGTAGAATGCGTTGGTCTTGGCTAATGGGGTTTTGAATGACTGTGTGTGGGGGTTCTGTGGAGTGAGTGAGTTGCCAGTCTTTGTCTGAAATCATGGGAAAGCTGCAGCATTCGTTGAAGCCGAGCTGTGCTAAGTGTTTTCTTAGCTGACGGCGCTCTTTGAGGTTTTCTTGTTCGGGGGGATGTAGGACTGGCCCTTGGGGGAGTTGGTCTGGAATCGCCGTAAAGCCATCTAGACGTGCGATTTCTTCGGCTAGACAGGCGAGGGTTTTACAGTCGTGTTGGCGCCAAGAGGGGACGAGACAGCGGTTTTGATCGATGTTAAAGCCGAGTTTTTCGAGTTGTTGTTGGATATGTTGGTTGCTGTAGGTGCTTCCTAATAGGGCATTGATTTTTTCTGTGCTGAAAGGTATAGCAGGCGTTTCATGTGGGGTGCTGCTAATGATACAGTCTCCCACTTCTGCCTTACATAGAGTGTGATAAAGATCGGCAGCGCGATCAGATGCGAGTTTGATTTGGTCTTGATCAATGCCTTTTTCAAAGCGAATGGCACTTTCGGAGCGTAAATTGAGACGATGTGCTGTTCGTCTGACATGGACAGGGTTGAAGTTGGCGGCTTCTAATACCAATGTTTCATTGTTTGTGTTAGTCGTGCTGCCTGAGTCTAGGCCGCCCATGACACCTGCAATAGCGATGGGGCGCTGATGATGGTCAATGATGATGTCGTTTTTTGTGAGGAGTTGTTCTTTTTCGTCGAGTGTTTTGATTTTCTCTTTTTCTTTTGCAAAACGTATATTGAGGGTTAAGGAACTGTCTTTTTGTTTTAAACTTTCGTAAGAAAACGCGTGAAGAGGTTGGCCATATTCGAGTAAGACATAATTGCTGATATCTACATTTAAGGAAATGGGGCGCAGTCCACAGGCCCATAGTCGTGCCTTTAGCCAGGCAGGGCTTTGGCCGTTTTGACAATTTTTTAGAACTCTAGCGCTATAATAGGGGACCTGTTCAGGCAGTGAATTGGCTATGTGAATGTTGCTTTTGAAGGAAGGTGTGGGGGGCTGCCATTTGGCGTGTTTAAGAGGGATATCTAGAATGGCACTGAGTTCTCTGGCCAAGCCAAAGATACTTTGACAATCACCACGGTTGGGCAGGATGCCTATATCAAAAATGCAGTCATTTAATAAAAAATGTTCGACTAAATCTAGGCCCAAGGGTATGTCTGATTCTAAAATCCAGATACCGTCTGCTTCTTCACACAAACCTAGTTCACTTTCCGAACAAAGCATGCCAAAAGAATCAATGCCCCTGAGTTTGCTTTTTTTGATTTTGAGGCCATTAGCTAATACGGCATTAGGCAAGGCAAGGGGGACGATATCGCCTTCTTTGATGTTTTTTGCTCCGGTGACAATTTGATGGGTGTTTTGGCCGTCATGACATTGGGTAATCACCAAGCGATCAGCTTCGGGGTGTTTGTCGATACTTTTTATTTGGGCGGATATGACATTAGAAAGGTCTTTTTTAGGCTGAATAATGTCGTCAACTTCGAGGCCTGATATACTTAACTTTTCGGCCAATTCCAGGTCGTTATTGGGGAGGTTAATAAAGTCTTTAAGCCAAGATTTTGGGAATTTCATGTTAGATAGTTGTTTATTAATTAAATTTTTTCATAGGATGATGATTAACACAAGGGGGGATTATGAAGGTGGATAGTAGATAGGTTTTTAACGAGTGTATAGATGTGGGATGGGAGGGAGAGTATGGGGGTGATCTTGGAGATGAAGTTTGCTAAATAATGTATATAAATCTTAATTATTGAAATTTTTTTAAAAAAAATACGAAAACTTAATTATAAATTATCGTTAGATATCATTACTACTAATTAGGGGGGATTAAAATGTATACGTATTTTTCATCTATAGTCTCAAGTAGTATTACAGCAGTGACAACCGCAGCAACAACCGCAGCAACAACCGCAGCGGCTTGCTTTTGGGGGGATTCTCCAGTGACTGAAACGCAGGCCTCTTTTGTTAGTGATTCAGAGTTTAAGGTTTTTTTTGATTTTTATAAAAGTCTCTCCATTATGCCTCAATTTAAAGAGCAAGTAGACAGCTTGAAATGGGATGTTTCAGACTGGGAAACAGTTGGAGATGTGATGAACTCGTTAGAGAGGTGTTTGGGTAAGTCGAATGTTCGTATGGCAGATATAGATCATTTTCCAGATTCTTCAAAGTGTTTGACCCATAATAGACTCTGTTGTTTAACTGATTTACTTGATGTTGATTCAGCTAAAATGGCTGGAGGTTCTAAAAAAACATCTTCTGATGCTTGTAAGTCCAATATAGCTGGATCTATTCCGCAATGGATCGTTATGTATTTAGCTTTTAGTTCGCTTCCAGGTGTTAGTGGAAATTCTCAAACCCCTTTGTTGCAAGATAATCCACATCACGTATTATTGAAGATGTCTCCAAGCCAACAAACTAGAGCGATGAATCAAATGACAGTAAGTTCTTGTTCTGATATGCGTATTATGGCTTCTGGATTGACAACCTTACCTTGTCCGTCTTTAGTCCCAGGAGGACCAACATGTGTTGATATTAACGAGGCAGCAGCTCAACATACATTTACCCCAGGCATCTCTGAACTTACAGATCTTCAGTGTAGTATTATGCATACCTTAAGGACGAGTTTGGTTGAGGTGGGAAAAGAAGCGAGACAACCGCAGATAGCTAGAGGGACAGGTGCCATTGCCTTTTCAAAACATATGACATTAAAACCAGGTTTGCACTTACGTGTAGAAGATGTTCGCCGATTATTCACTTTTCACAGCGAACAAGAAAATGAAGATGCTGCTTTATTTTTTCGCTCTTTGTTGGAGGTTGCTGAAGGTATAAAAAAAGATACAAATTCTGAGTCTGAGGTTGTGATTAGACTACTTTCTAATGATAATGGGGTTAAACCTGCTTTACCTGCAATTAAAGGTCATGTGCATCATTCTGAACGTTGTAATGCTAGGTCTCAGGTAGGTCGTACAACAGGTGCTCTTACGTGTCAGATTGATGACAAGGGATCCGAATTTTATGCACAATTACGTGATCCACATTCATTTCAAGGATCCATGAGGTCTGCGGTTGTAAGAGGACTTAAAGAAGAAGATGGTCGAATAGTAGATCTTTCAACGCCAGTAAACTATCACACATTTCAAGATTTTTTTGATCAGGTAAAAGAGCAAAGTTTAAAGAGATTTAGTCCTCAAGTAAGGGGTCTAACAGAGCAGGTAATCAATCAGATTATAGCTCAGTATCGAACAAGTGATTCTCTTGTATATGCGGTGGATAAAACAGTGATGCAGAAGGCATTAGTTCAACTTGCTACATTTATTTCTCAGTCTCAAGGTCGAAAAGATTTTGGTGTACAACTAAATGAAAAAGTGAACGAGATCTTTGATGCATTAAAAGTAGAGGCGGTTGTTGATAGAAAGGATTTAACATCTGCGCCAAGAGATGCTGTTATTTTTTATTTTGACGGGGGCGTCCATGTGCATGGCACCTCTAGATTTTCTAAGTCTCAAATTAGAAAAAAAGGTCTTGAAGAAGCACCTGGAAGACGGTTATTTGCTGAAATTTCACTTCGACCTAAGGAACCTTCAGATGTTTATGTCAAAGTAAACGTAGAAGGATTACGCTTACAAGACGAGTTGTAAGTGTCGTAGAAATGGTGCTCGTTTTACTGATATTTATGATAAAATGCACGAAATTTACGAGTAGTAAAATTAACACCAGAGCCCCAACCAGAATCAGCAGAGACAGGGCAAGCTAACCCATTATGTGATTCTTAAGAGGATTTTTAAAACTGTCTTAAAAAACGTAGGTCGTTTTCGTAAAAAAGGCGAATGTCTGTAATGTTGTGTCTGAGCATGGCAATGCGCTCGATGCCCAGACCAAAGGCAAAGCCTTGGGTGTTTTTGGGGTCATAATTAACAGCCTTGAAGACATTTTCATGCACCATGCCCGCGCCTAAAATTTCCAGCCACTTGCCGTTAAAGTCGACGTCTACTTCAACGGAGGGTTCGGTGAAGGGGAAGTAGCTGCTTCTGAAGCGGAGTTTTTTGTTTTTACCAAAAAGTTCTTTTAAAAAGAAGTTCAGGGTGGCTTTGAGATTGGCAAAGGAGACGTTTTTGTCGATATATAAGCCTTCGATTTGATGAAAAACAGGTGAGTGAGTAGGGTCTGCGTCACAGCGATAGACTTTGCCAGGGGCGATGAGGCGAATGGGGGCATCTTGTTTTTGCATACAGCGAATTTGGATGGGAGAGGTGTGGGTTCTGAGTAAATGATCAGCATCCAAATAAAAGGTGTCGTGCATGGCACGTGCGGGATGGTCTTTGGGAATATTAAGCGCTTCGAAGTTGTAAAATTCATTTTCGATTTCAGGCCCTTCCTCTACGACAAAGCCCATGCGTTTTAAGATGTTGTGAATGTGATCAATGGTTTCAGGGATAGGGTGTTTGTGGCCTTTTGTGGGGTGAGTTGAGGGAAGAGTACAATCAGTGGTGGTGGCTAAAAGTTTTTGGTTGAGTTGGGCGTTTTCAAGAGTTTTTTGTTTGTTTTTTAAGGCTTGGTTGATCTGTTGTTTTAAGAGATTGAGTGTTTGGCCAAATTTGGGTTTGTCTGCAGGTGGAACTTTGCCTAATTGCTTGAGTAGATCAGTGACTTGACCGTTTTTCCCTAAAAATTGGCTGCGACATTGTTCGATATCTTGAAGCGTTTGACAGGCTTGGATTTGACTTTGGCTATTTGTTTCAATGATCTTCACATTTTCTAGCATGCGTTAATGGTAAAAGACTGGGGAGAGGCTGTCTAGTTTTTGTCATTTAAAAGAGTAACTATGCGTTGGTTTTGTCATATGGTAGACTTTAGGTAGTTAATTTCAATCGTTTGGAGGATAGTGTGGTACAAAAAGACGAGGTATCGGATCAATTTGAGTATCAGGAAGAAGGTTCTGAGGAGCGTTTAGGTGATTTGTTAAAAGAAAAAGAAGTCTATCGTTTTTCGTGGACCAAAACGGTTTTGGTTTTGTTTACGGTTATTGGGGTTATTTTTCTTTCTCTTTCTTTATTGTTTAATTTGGGTAAAAAATCGTTGATAACCTCAGATCAGTTAGCATTAAAAGAAGAGAATCAGACCGAAGTTAGCTTGAGTACTGCGATTGGCTCTGAGGCCCTGCAAAAGCAATTGGTTGATCAGATGCGTCAGTCAGCGCGCAAGCCTGTAACCAGTAAAACGCAACCATCAACTGAAAAATCGTCGTCTGATTTAACGAAAGATCCATCAAAATATACGGCGTCGTCTCGAAATAAGGCCGTTAAATCTGTTTCTTATCGTTTGGATGCAGTGACGCCTGTTTCTAGTTATTCACTTTCTTCTAACCCCTCTACAACGACAAAGGTTCAGCCTCGGACTTCTGCGCCCTCTGTTGGACATGCTTTTAAGGTGATTGCAGGTACCTTTAAAGAAAAGGCAAATGCCTTTAGCTTGATAAAGAATTTGAAACAAAAGGGGATTGATTCGTTTATGTGGGTGAAGAAAGGTCAGCATTCTAATTTTTATAAAGTGCAGGTTGCGGCTTTTGATAATCGACAGGAAGCAGAAGCTTTTCGGATTCGTATTAGTCGACAAGGGGTTCAAAGTTATATATTCTATAAGCCTTAGATAGTCAGAAAGTAATTTTTTTCTTTAGGTAAAGGTGTCGTTTTTTATGATGGGTTTGTTTAAAGGCGTTCAGTTGGGGATTGATTTGGGGACGCGAAATTTATTGGTTTTTCTCAGAGGACATGGGGTTGTGTTAAATGAGCCTGCGGTGGTGGCTGTAGATAAACGATCGAATACTTTATTAGCGATAGGAACCGATGCGCAGCGGATGTTGGGACGGACACCGGGTAATATAGTTGCATTTCGGCCGTTGAAGGGGGGTGTTATTGCGGATTATGAGCTGGCTCAGCAGATGATTTTGGGCTTTATGAAACGCATTAAAAAATATATTGGTTTCTCTAAACCTAGTGTGTTAATTGGGGTTCCTTGGGGGATTACAGCGGTTGAACAGCGTGCTGTATATGATGCTATTAAACAGTCTGAAGCCAAAAAAATAACCTTGATTTATGAGCCGCTTGCTGCAGCTATTGGTGCAAAATTAGATGTAATGAAGGCATCTGGTTTTATGATCGTGGATATTGGGGGTGGAACGACTGAAGTGGCGGTGATTTCCTTGGGCGGATTGGTGTTGTGTAAATCAATTCGTGTTGCAGGGGATGATTTTGATGATGCTATTATTCAGCATTGTCGTAGGGCCTATAATTTGTTGATCGGAGAGCGTATGGCGGAACAGATAAAAATTACCTTAGGTTCTGCCTATCCCTTGAAAGAGGAAATGTATATGGAGGTCTCTGGACGTGATTTAATGACGGGATTACCTAAAACATTTAAAATGTCGAGCTATGAAATTCGGGATGCGTTATCAGAACTTTGTGTAGCCATTTTGTCAGCAATACGTCTTACCTTGGAACAAACACCGCCAGAGTTGTCGTCTGATATTATGCAGAAAGGAATTTTATTGACGGGTGGAGGGGCCTTGTTATTGGGATTGGTTGATTATTTAGAGTCAGAGATTGGACTTCCTGTTTCTCTTGTAGATGACCCTATCAGTGCAGTCGCTTATGGGACAGGGGATGTTTTAGAGCGTAAATATAAGGTGCAACATATGTCGTCTGTGTTGGCTTCTTAATTCGTTGCTTGTTTTTTAATGACTTAATTTTATATTTTTTGTTTTGAATTAGACTCGTTTTTTTTGGATTATACATATGCTACACTTTTTGTATGTCTCTTTCTAAATCAGATTTACCTGATCATCTGTCGCTAGAAGCAGGGAGTTGTCATCCTTCTGTCTTTATTGCGGATACTGCGCAGTTGATAGGGCAGGTTGATGTGGGGGAACACTCTTCTGTTTGGTATCAAAGTGTATTAAGAGCGGATATTAATCGGATTGTGGTGGGACAACGCTCTAATATTCAAGATGGCTGTGTGTTGCATTTAGAAAATGATCTCCCTTGTATTGTGGGGGATGATGTGACGGTGGGGCATCGGGCTGTGTTACATGCCTGTGAAGTGAAAGATGCAGCATTGATTGGTATGGGGGCGATTGTGTTAAATGGGGCCGTGATTGGATCTGGGGCGGTGATTGCAGCGGGTGCTGTAGTGAAAGAACACTGTGTAGTGCCTGAAAATACGATGTGGGCTGGGGTACCAGCAAAACAGATAAAGGTGCTGGATTCTTCTATACAAGATGAGCACCGTAAGTGGGCCTTGAAATATGTGGCCTTGGCACAGTTGCATAGCCGAAGATAATGTACAGTGGCTGTTGGGTTGTATACACGTCGTTTATCATATGTTGAATGATTATCAATATGTAAATGGGGTGTTTATGTGATCAAGCGCGTTCTTGTTGTGGGTGCTGGGGCTGTGGGGATTTATTATGGTGTGCTGTTGTCCAAGGCAGGTCTTAAACTTACATTTTGTTGTCGTTCTGATTATGAGGTAGCGAAAGAGCAGGGCTTTGCTTTGCATTACCAGGATGAGAAAGAAACCTTTATGTTGCCTGTGATAGATCAGGTTGAAAATTATTTGATGTTTGGAGATAGCCCTGATCTTATTTTAATTGCGACCAAGGCCTTGCCAGAGATTGATTTAGCTAATTTACTAGGGCCTGTTGTAGGCCCAAATACCTGTTTTTTGTTGATTCAAAATGGCTTGGACGTTGAAGTGGCTTTGTCAGAGGTTTTTCCTAAGAATCGTTTATTGTCTGCGGTGGCTTTTTCTTGTTTAAACAGAGTGTCGGCAGCCCAGGTTCGTTATTTGGGGTTTAATCGTTTGACCTTGGGATCATATCCAGATGGAGGAGTAACAAAGGAGGCGTTGTTTTTGAAAAAGTGTTTTGACTCTCAAGGTGTGCCTTGTCGTGTGTCTGAGCATATGCAGTATCAACGTTGGAAAAAGTTACTTTGGAATGTGCCTTTTAATGCCTTGTCTGTGTTGGCTGGTGGACTGACTACCGCAGACTTGTTGTCGTCAAGAGATTTTTCTGATCAGATTTTGACTATTATGAAGGAGGTTCAGCAGCTTGCGGCAGGTGATGGCTATGAGTTGCCTGATCATGTGATTGAACAGAATATCTCTGAAACGAAAGATAAGATGGGGGCGTATAAAACATCGATGTTGCTGGATTTTGAGGCCGGAAGAGCCTTGGAAATCGAGGCTATTTATGGCGTTTTATTTCGTAAAGCCGGTGATCTAGGCCTGGAGCTGCCCTTTATTTCGTCTTTGTATACGCGATTGAAGGCTTTGGGCTAGGTATGTCTTTGTTGATGCCGTAGTTGAAGGGGAAGTTGCCTTGATAATTTTGACAGTACCATAGTTGGAAGGTTTGGCCTTTGCTAAAGCGGCGGTTGATGTGTGTGGCAGGGAGTGTGTTGATTTGGTTAAAATAAGGGGCTAGTTCTTTTTTGGCGTCATAGGCAGAGGCTTCACTGGTGATAAAAATGGCATTTTTGTGTTTGAATGAACGGTGATTATTGATAAATGCGAAGTGATGGGCGGCATTTTTATTGAAGACAAGTACCGGTGTTTTGCCTGCACTTGCGAAGGCGAGTTGGCCACCTGTAAACCATTTATGACTGATTAGAAAATCGTAGGATAGGCTGGGGTCTGTTTCAATTTTTTTCAGAACCTCTTTCCACCCTTGGCCAGCTAGAGTGGGGTCTGTTCCTGCGGGAATTTTAAGGAGATCATAGTGGCTTTGAATGATTAATAACCCTGCTAATGAAACTGTGATAAGGGTTGTTCCTGTTATAAAGCTGAGTTTTTGCCATGGTTTCCATTGGCTTATCTGGTAGGCTAAAAAACAAAGAGCAATCATCCAGCCTGGCATGGGCCAATGAGGGAGGATACTTCGATAGGAGCCAACGATACAAAATACAAGGATGGTGACCCAAGCGTAGGGAAATAACCAGTGTTTTCGGATCACTTTGTTTTTTAGGGAGAAAAAAAGAATGAAAATAGGGGTCCAAGGTAATAGGTAGGCGAGTTGGCCGCCAAAAGATTGACCGAAGGTGGCCCACGAAAAATGTATTTCGCCGCCTTTTCCAACTTGTTCGATATACGAAATCCAGTCATGGGCGTAGTTCCAATAAATATTGGGAAGTATGATGAGTGTGCATAGTAAAATGCCTAGATAAAAATCCCAACGTTTCCAAATATTGATTGTGTTGTTTGGCCAAAAACTTAATAAGGTTGCGAGTATAAATAAGACAGCGTGATATTTTGATAGAAAGGCTAGGCCAAATAGACTTCCTGCTATCATCAGCGGCCATCGTTTTGTGGGGGTTTGTCTGAGTGTATGAAGACATAATAAAGCGGCTAATAAAAAACATAGTAAGCTATTGTCGGGGAGTAGTAGTAACCCTGATCCTAGTGAAAAGTAAGGAATGATATTAAATAAGACACAGGCGATGCGGGCAGAGGTTTTGTTAAAATTGAGTAAACATAAGGTGTATAGCAGGTAGGACGCTAAAAGATGAAAGCATAAGGGGCCGATTCGTATTGTGAAAGGGCTTAGGTTGTTGAAAAGTGTGGGCCCGATGGCAGCGGTTAATGCGACGAAGGGAGGGTGGTCAAAATACCCCCAGGATAAATAGCGTGACCACATGGCGTAATAGGCTTCATCAAAACCAGCTGGAATGACCCATGCTGCGATCAGACGAACAAATAAGGTCAAGGTAAGGAGGCTTAGAAATATTTTTTTGGACATAAAGGTTATGAATCTTTGGGCGTTATTTTTTAATTATAGTTTTTCAATCTTTTGAATATTGTATGAGTTTTGATGTTGTTGTATCAAGGCTTTGTAGCTATGTTTAGCGCTGGATGTGATCATGTGGCAGTGTAGATATATACTTGTGTCTGATTTTGCTAGGTATAAGGTGGCGATGTTTTGGAGGTCTATTTTAGTCGTTTTATTTAATTGTCTAAGAAAGGTTTCTTTGTTTTTAATGGGGAGGTCTGGGAGCTTTTCCCAGCGTTTTATACTGTAGTGTAAGGCTGAATGACTGAGTATTTCGCATTGACTATTTTCCCAGGCTAATTTGCCACTTTTTTGAAATAAGATACAAGCGGTGTATAAGACTTGGAGTTGAAGGCACCATAAACTGCTGATTAATAAACAACTAATTAATGCGAATCCGGTTTTTTTGTTTTGTGTCATGAGTGTTGAGCTGTCTTTTTTCCTTGCTTAATAAAGTGTCCATTTACTGATTCCAATGCCAAGACGGAGTTCTTTTTTATTGTTTTGGCTGCTTAAGGTTAAGCGGCCTGGACTTTTGGTATTGCCATTGCTTTTGAAACCCAGATAGCGTCGGAAATTGATGTGTGCGTGGATGTCTTTTGGTAGTGTTAGATGATATAGCGTTGTATTGTTCTGGTGTATCATTAGGGATTGTTTTGAGAGGCGTATGTAGGTATCGCTATTTTGATGTAAGGCACGTAATTTTGCGTAGACAAATAGTTGGTAGCTGCTTTGTATACTGTTTATAAGTGTGAGGGTGTGGTGCTGTTTTTTTAGATGATAGAGTCCTGTTATGCTGAGGAGGCTGATACAAAGCGCTAAAAGTATCTCTATTAAAAGATAGCCGTTAGTGTAGTGTTGTTGGGAGTGGTAGCGTGAAGGTTGGGTGATTTTTGTTGATAAAGGATAGTTGTAGTTCATGATTATGAATGGATATGTGTTTTATTTCGAGTTGTTTGCTGAGACATAAGGTGGATTTTGGATGTAGTGATTGACGATACAGATGTTTATTTTTTACCTTGTATATGAGGGTTTCTATGGGGGTGATTAAGGTTAGTTTGTTTGCGCTATGATGGTAGCTTTTTGTTTCATTGATATCGCTGTATAACAAGGTAGTTAAAAAATAGTAATCATAAGTATGTTGGATGAATTTATTTAAACGGTAGATGTTTTTTTCAAAATTCATATGATAATTAAATAGCAGGGGAAAGCTTAGAGCCATAATGAAAATGCTTAGACATATTTCAAGTAACAGATACCCTTTTTTTTGATATAGGGGGGCATTATTACCTTGTATGTCATGATTATTTGTGATGGTAAGATAGTTTTTGTTCATGATAAGAAAGAAGCTTCATGATTAGGTGAAGATGTTTTTAGAGATTATGTGTCAGGGAATGTTATTAAAGAAGCGTGGGCATCAATGTATTTTTTATTTTCTTTAATATTATGTACCTATGATATCGAGGTTTCGTTTATTTTTCAATTTATTTTTAATTGTTAGTAGGGATAGGGGCGTTTTTTCGCGATAAATTTTTATTTTATTGTGTATTTATACATTCTGTTATCTATATGGGTGATGTCTAGAGCGATATTTTCTGGAAGGGAGATTGTTTGGGTAGCTGGGAGAGGGTATTTGATCGTTGTAGCGGCTTCCCAGTAGGTCTTTGCTAGTTTTAATTGTTGATAGAGCTGGCTTAAGGCCCAGCTGCTACTTATACATAGTTGTGTGATAAGACTTATACTTATCAGGCATTCTAATAAGGCAATGCCGTTTTTTCTAGAATCCATAGAAGGTTAAGATGGCGTCACTATATTTTAGTGAGATGAGTGTGCCAATAATGATAAATGGACCGAAGGCTAGGTAGCTTGTTTTGCTCCTTTTTTTTAGGGTGATCAAATAAATAGCGTAGATGCCTCCAATTAAAAATGACAAAAATAGTGCAGTACTGGTAATCTTTAGGCCCCACATGGCGGCTAAGCCTGCACTGAGTTTAATATCCCCCCAGCCTAAGGCAGGTTTTTTGTAGTACCAGAAACTTAATTTTTCGATGATGATTAAGCTACCACTACAATAGAGGATGGCAAGACAATGCGGTACTAATGTTTGATGATACATACTAAAGCCTAGACCTAGTATTACAAGCCCAATGGTTAAACTATTAGGTAAGATTTGTGTTTCTAAATCTGTAAAATAGCAGGCAAGTAGGATATATAGGCCTAGGGATAGTTTCCAAAATTCTGGACCTATCCCCAGGGTTGAATAGGTGAGAATGGCGATGCAAATACTGGCAATTTCGACGATGAGATAACGTAAGGAGATCTTTTTTTTGCAGAAAGAGCAGTGACCTTTTTGACCTATAAAACTTAGTAGGGGGATTAAATGGAACCAGCGTAGCGTTTTGTTACAGTTGGGGCAATGTGATCGTTTGATGAAGATATCTTCTTCTCTGGGTAAGCGATGGATAAGCATATTTAAAAAACTACCGATGCAGGCACTTAGGGATATGAGGAGTATAAGAGACATTGTCTTCAGCATAGCTTTCTCATCTTTAAAAAGCAATTTATGGCTTCATCTGTTTGATAATCTGGGTAGGTCCAAGGGAGGGTTTTGACCTTGTTATGTTCAAACAGGAGGGTTGTTTCCGCATAAATTCCGTGTTGCAGGGGGATGCGATGTGCATAAGGTTTACAAGACAATAAACATAGATGATAGGGGGTTAGTGCACCTGTATCTATATTGATGTGTCGTTTGCCATTGTGGCTGGTTTTTGTTTCTAGTTTGTTAGATTGCTGTTTGTAGATCCATAATGTATCGGCTGGGACTTTTTTGTCGAATAATACAAAACATTTTTTTAGGTTGTCGCCCATTTCTTTGCCATAATAGGGACTTTTAAATATTTCAGGTTTACTCTGTTTAAGAATGGGGCCAAATTCTGTTGAACATTGTTGGAGGATGTCGGATAAGGCATATGTGTTATTGACTAATATGGCTGCAAATAATTGAACGGGTTCAAATGAGCGTGCCTGCATGCCTTAAGAGATAATTAATTACTGAGGCGTTGGATGATGTTTTTAAAGTATGCTTTGTCTTTGTATCCTACTATTTTTTCGATGATTTTAAAGTTTTCATCAATAATGTAGGTGGTTGGGATTGAGTTGATATAGCCAAATTCTTTTTGCACAATGCTCATCAGGCTGCTGTCACCGTGAATAATAGGGTAGTTGACGTTATGTTTTTCTATAAATGTTTCGATATCATTTTTTTCTATATCCAGGCCAATGCCTATCATTTGAACGTTTTTATGTTCGTTTTGTAACTCGATAAAGTGAGGGATTTCAGCTACGCAAGGTGGGCACCATGTTGCCCAAAAGTCTAGGATAATGATTTTGTTTTTTAAGGTATTTAGTTGAATTTTTTTCTTTTGAAAGGTGCTTAGTTTTTTTGAAAAAAGCGGGCTTTTGCTTAAGTTTGTGGACGTAGATGGTTTTTTTGGAGTTAGGGGAGGGGTGGTTGCGTTGTCAATTTTGTTTTGTAAACATCCACTAAGACTAATGAGTACTGATAGACCGATTATTAAAGATATTATTTTTTTCATTTCATTATCTTAGCTTATTTTTTTGTTTTCTTCGACTCAGTTTTTTAATTGTGTAGAATGTGGCTTTTGTTAATAGGGATCCGTTTCTTTTTTAGAACTTGCGTATTTATCTCGCTGTTTCTATCATGATTATTAATATGAGTATTCGTTGTGACTTAAAAGATAAATCTAATACTTGGCAGATTTTTGATTTGATTTCGCAGCGTTATGATTTTTTGAATCGTTTTTTGTCGTTAGGGATTGATCGCTATTGGCGGCGGGTATTAGTGGGAGCCTTTCCTAAGAAAAAGGATCTTGTGTATGTAGATTTAGCGACGGGTACCGGAGATGTAATTTTGGCAGCATTGCGATTGAAGAAGCTTGGCTTCTCACGTGTTATCGGGCTGGATCGTTCTGAAAATATGCTGGCCATTGCCAAAGATAAATTGTCACAAGCTAAGTTGCCCGTTGAAATACGCTGTGCAGATGCAGCCAATAGCCCTATTGAGGCTCTTTCTGTGGATGTTGTGACTATGGCTTTTGGGATTCGAAATGTTGCAGATGTCTCGATGGTTTTTCGAGATATTTATCGTATGCTTAAGCCAGGTGCTACATTATTGATTTTGGAATTTTCTTTGCCTGAGAATAGGGCGTTTCGTTTTGTTTATTTATTTTATTTTCGACGTATTTTACCTTTTCTTGGTAGGCTTTTTTCTGGACATCGTTATGCGTATGGTTATCTGAATCAATCGGTGGAAGATTTTCCCTATGGAGAAGCCTTTGTAGCAAAAGTGGAAGACGCCGGATTTGAATCTGTGACGTGTCGAAATTTGTCCTTTGGAATTGTTTCTATTTACGAGGCTAAAAAACCTGTTTCTTGTGAGAGTTAGAGGATTATAGTGATTGGTTCAGTTAAGAAAAAATATTGTTTACAGACACAATTAACAGATTTGCAAACTGAGTTGTTTGCTGCGGTAGATACTTTTTTTTCTGATATACGATCTTCGTTTAAGCCGTTGTTTTATTTTTCGTGTCCAGTTTTGGAATCTTCGTTGTTGTTATGGTTGGATGCTCAGGTGATGAAAGATCGTCTTTATTGGCAGCATCGTGATGGCCTTCAGTGTTTAGCGGGTGTAGGAGTTGCTAAGTCTTTTGATGATTTGACGGCGCTTGAGTCTTTTTATCCTGTGTTAAAAGAGTATCCATTTTTAAAGGTTTTTTTTCGAACTGAGTTTGGTTTTGGGCATTGTGATCAAGCGGCGTTTGAAGGAGTATTACCATTGTTTTCTGTGTCGGATGGTGATGGGGAATGTCGTTTTTGTTGTCAATTTTTGGTAGATGAGAAACAAGATTATTTAAAGCAACATCAATGGGTAACTGAGCAAATAGGTCGATTATTACCTGTGAATTCATTGATGCCACATGTTTTGCCACGTGCTGAAATGCTTTCTCATTTTCCAGAATTTGATCAGTGGAATACACAGGTGTCTTCTGTAATGAAATCTTTTTCAGAGGCGTCTTTAAAAAAGATTGTGTTATCTAGGAAAACAACGCTTTCTTTTTCTTGTTGTTTGTCGTTGTTTTCATTGGCGTCTTTGTTGTTGTCTCAAACTTCTCAGGTGTTTGTTTCGCTGTGGCAACGAGAACAATCTAAGGGGGTTTTATGTTTTTCTCCAGAACTTTTGTTCGAACGACATGGTTTACAATTTTGTTGTGATGTGATGGCGGGGACGCGATCTAGAGGAGCGAGTTTTGATGAGGATGCTGCTCTTGAAGAGGCATTGTTGCAGTCTGAAAAGGATGTTTATGAACATTCTTTGGTTCGAGAAGGTTTAATGGATTCTCTGCGCCCTTTTGTTACACGTTGTGAGGCGTTGCCAATGATGGTCAAAAAAATGTCTCATGTGCAGCACTTATATCAGTTAATTACGGGGCAGTTGACTGAGGTGGATGATTGGACATTATTACAATGTTTAAGCCCCAGTGCGGCTGTTGGGGCAGTGCCAAAAAATGAGGGCTTGGCTGTTTTATCAGCTATTGAGGGCTTTGATCGATCGTGGTATGCAGGGTGTTTTGGTGTTTTAGATGGCCAGAGTATGAGCGTGGCTGTGTCGATTCGAATGGCTGTTTTGACCGCTAGAAAGCTGATCTTGCATGCGGGGGCTGGAATTGTTCCTGGATCTGTTGCTGAAGATGAATGGGAAGAGTTGAATTCTAAAATAAAAATTTTTTTGCGAGTGTTGACCTAGAGGTATGCAAACGCGGGCGTTTAGATCTGTTGCTTTATGTTGGGCAACCATACTTTTAGAGGAATTATGGCGTTTTGGTATACGGTCTATCTGTTTGGCTCCGGGGTCTCGTTCGACACCCTTGGTAATGGCGGCAGCCTCGTTATCATTTGAGATTTTCACACATTATGATGAGCGTTCATTGGGATTTTATGCCTTAGGCTTGGCGCTTTCTTCTCGGACTCCGGTTGTGATTATCACGACCTCGGGGACTGCGGTTGCGAATGTATTGCCTGCGGTTATTGAAGCGTCTCAATCTGGGGTGCCTTTGGTGGTGATTTCTGCTGACCGACCCTTTGAACTTCATGATTGTGCAGCAAATCAATCTATTCGACAAGAGAGTATTTTTGAAGATTTTGTGGTTCAGCAACTGTCTTTTCCGGTAGCTGACACACATCTACCTATACGCTCTTTTTTGAGACGGATTTCTTCTGCTGTTTCTGTGATGTTGCAACGACAAAAGCCGATCCATTTTAATTGCCCTTTTCGGGAACCATTTTTGGAGGATCATACACTGGATTTCTCTGAGTATTTGCAGCCTTTGACTCATTATTTAGCAGACACACAGCCTTTTTGTCTGCAGCAGGTAGTAGGAAATAGTCGTGATGATGAGGCTATTTTATCGTCTGTGTTGGCAGAAATTGAGCTAACCGAGAGGGGGATGTTGGTGTGTGGCCAGATAACTGATATTCAGCAGGCGTATGAGGTGTTGGCCTTGGCAGAGACTTATCAATGGCCTTTGTTGGTGGATCCTTTATCGCAGTTGTTTTTTAAGGATCATCCCTTGGTTTTTTGTGACTATGATCGTTGGATTTTGACTATTGATCAGTTGCAAGATGGGGTTGATTTCGTGGTTCTATGGGTTGGTGGAGGGTTATTGTCTAAAAAACTTATAGAGCTTTTAGCGTTGTCATCGTGTTGTCTTATTCGGGTTCAAGCAAAACAAGAGTGTTTGGATGTGGTGTCGAATACGCGAGTTTGTTTGCAGGGAGATATAAAGGGGAATTTGGCTGCGTTAAATGTGTGTGACATGTCCGCCTCTACCTTGTTGCCCTTGTTTCAGGATAAGCAGGCTAGGTGTCTGGCACAAAGGCCTTTTGATTGTTTGGGAACCAAGGATAGGGTAGATGCTGCGTATGTTCAGCGTTTATTAGATGTATGGCCGAAGGACTATGTTTGTTTTGTGTCGAATAGTTTGCCTGTTCGTTTGTTATTACAGTTGGGTCAAGGATTGGGATCAGAAAAAATGATTTATGCTAATAGAGGCGCGAGTGGAATTGATGGGATTGTGTCTACAGCGATTGGGGTTGCTAAAGGGTTGGGTAAGCCCTTGATTTTGTTGATAGGTGATTTGGCGTTGTTGCATGATATGGGGGGGCTGGCCTTAGTAAAGCAGCTGGAGATACCTATTAAAATTTGTTGTTTGAATAATGGAGGCGGTGCGATATTTTCTGCATTGCCAATTGTGAAAGAATCTGATGTTTTTGATCCTTATTTTTATACTCCACGTGAGGGATCTTTTGAAGGTTTAGCGATGCAATTTGATTTGCCGTATCGTCAGGTTTGTTCCGCAAAAGATAAGGCCTTTGAAGAGGTTTTTTCGCCTCAATATGATCATTCTGTATTGATTGACTGTCAAAGTGACGGTTTTTTTCCTTTTTAAGGTCTATGTTAAGATATTTTTGTTATGGCTATGGATAAAATTTATGTAAGTCGGTACACTGGATAGTCATGACTTTCCAGACTAAACGAACTAAAATTATTGCGACCCTTGGGCCTGCATCTAATAATGTTGAGGTTCTTACTCAGCTAGTTCGAAGTGGGGCAGATTTTTTTAGAATTAACGCTTCACATTTGAAGAAGGGTGAGTCTATAAGTGAACGAGTAAAATTACTTCGTAAGGTGGCTAAAAAGTTAAAAAGGTCTGTGGCTGTGATGATGGATCTTCAAGGCCCTAAAATACGGCTGGGTCAGATGGAAGAAGGGGTGGTTCTTGAAGCTGGGGATGTGTTTGAATTGGGCGTTATGCCGTGTTTAGGAAATCGACGTAAAGCCTCTGTTTCTTATGATGCATTTGTTACAGATGTATCGATTGGAGATGTGGTGTTTATTGATGATGGTAAATTACGTTTAAAAGTACTGAAAAAGCAGGAAGATTTTGTTGAATGTGAGGTGTTGGTTGGCGGCCCTGTTTTATCACATAAAGGAGTGAATTTGCCTGAGACGAAGTTGACGTTATCAGTTTTGACAGATAAGGATAAATTGGATATTAAACAAGCTATTTCAGCGAAGGTTGATTATTTGGCTTTGTCGTTTGTGGGTACGGTACAGGATGTTTTGACTGTTCGGGAGTATTTAGAAACGTTTAGAAAAAAACATCATTTGCAGTTAATTTCTAAATTGGAAAGGCAGATTGTTTTGGATCATTTAGAAGCATTGATTGAGGTGTCTGATGCGGTCATGGTTGCACGGGGTGATTTGGGGATTGAGATTGGTTTGGAATTGGTTCCACAGGTTCAAAAACGTATTATTCGTGCAGCGAATAAATATATTAAGCCTGTTATTGTGGCGACGCAAATGTTGGAGAGTACTATTCATGGAGAGATGGCGACGCGTGCAGAGGTGTCGGATGTTGCCAACGCCATTTATGATCATTGTGACGCAGTGATGTTGTCCGCTGAAACTGCGATTGGGGTAAACCCTGTTAACTCTGTTGAAACGATGTCAAAAATATGTTTAGCTACGGATCAACATCTGTCGCAAATTCGTGAAGATAAAATGGTGATTTTTAAGCATATTTTTCATAAAAAAACCCTTGCGACGTCTATGTGCAAAGCAGCAGATCAAATTGCAGAGGAAAATCATGCTAAGGCTATTATGGCCTTTACAAGCTCTGGTAATACGCCGTTAATTACGTCTAAGTTGAATACGAAGTTTTTGATTATAGCGCCGACGGATGAAGAATATATTTGTAATCGATTGGCGTTGTATCGGGGCGTGATTCCGTTGTTGCTGGGAAAAAAATATAAAAATATTATGAGATGGACAGATATGATTCGATTGGCCGTTCGTCAGTCATTAGACTTAGGCTATATTGAGAAAGGTGATGTCATGGTGGTGTTGGCGGGCATACCTATTGGTCAAACGAATGGGATTAACTCGATTCGTGTAATTACAGTATAAGGAGTGTGTGTTTATGAAGCGTATTTATAATTTTTCAGCGGGACCGGCAACTTTGCCCTTGCCTGTTTTACAAGAGGTGCAGCAGGAATTGTTGGATTATCAGGGATCGGGGATGTCGATTATGGAGATGAGCCATCGTTCACAACCGTATGAAGAGGTTTTGTCCAAATTGAAGATGTCGGTAAGGCGTTTGTTGTCGATTCCTGATACGCATGACGTTTTGTTGCTTCAGGGTGGAGCAAGTTTGCAATTTTCTATGGTGCCCTATAATTTCCTTGTTGGACAGTCTGGTTCTGCAGAGGTTGTTGAGACCGGGGTGTGGGTTCAAAAAGCGATTAAAGAAATGCAGCGTTTAGGTAAGGTTCGTATTGTGGCGAGTTCAGATACAGATGAGTATCGTTCAATTCCAGATGTGTCTGTGTCGGACTTTGATGCTGAAGCTGCCTATGCGTATTTGTGCTCGAATAATACCATTTATGGCACGCAGTGGAAGCATTTCCCGAATACAGGAGATTTGCCTTTGGTGGCGGATATGTCGTCTGATATGATGTCTCGTCCCTTGGATATTTCAAAGTTTTCCTTGATTTTTGCTGGGGCTCAAAAGAATTTGGGGCCGGCGGGTGTTACGTTGGTGATTATTCGTCGAGATTGGGTTGAAAAAGCAGCGGAGGTTCCCGCAAGTATGTTGTCTTATCAGACGCATATTAAGGCAGGTTCTTTGTATAATACACCGCCTACTTTTGCTATTTATGTGATGCAAAAATGTATGGCTTGGTTAGAGTCTGAAGGTGGAATAGAGGTTATTGCTAAACGCAATCAAGATAAAGCAATGGTTTTGTATGACTTTATTGATTCACATCCTTTTTACACCTGTCCTGTTAGAGAGACGTCTAGATCATTGATGAATCCCGTCTTTTTGTTAGGGAAAGGGTCGACTGAGTTAGAAAAGCTCTTTGTGCAAGAAGCGGCAGCTGTTGGCTTGAGTGGATTGAAGGGGCATCGTTTGGTCGGGGGCTTAAGAGCATCGATTTATAATGCCTTTCCGAAAGAAGGGATAGATGCCTTGTGTGAATTTATGGATGCTTTTGCTAAAAAATATGCTTAAAAATAAGTTGATTTTGGTTTAAACTATCGATATATTGGGTACAAATAATACTAGTTTAGTATGTAATATTTAGGAGGTTCTTATGGCAAAACTTATATTAAATGATGAAGAATTGGATGTTGCGGATGGTGAAAATATTGTTGAAGTGATAGAGGAGGCAGGTGTACCTATCGGCTGTAGTAATGGCGTTTGTGGGACCTGTGAAGTGGATGTTGAAGAAGGTATGGAAAATTTATCTGAAGTTAATCAAGAAGAGATAGATTTAGGTATGGAGGGAGGCAAGCGTTTGGGTTGTCAGTGTGTGATTAAAGGTGGCACTGTTAAAATGACTTATTAGGTTTGTCTATTAATAGCGATAACTTTTTACTAAATCAATTAAGAATTTGACGTTTTCGTAGGGGGTTTGGGGGAGTAACCCGTGACCTACGTTTAGGATGATCCCGTTTTGATCTTTGAGTGTGTCCAATAAGCTTAATACTTTCGCTTTGATTGTTTCTTGAGGAGCGAATAAGAGTAAAGGGTCTAGGTTTCCCTGAAGAGCGATATCTTTGGGGAGTTCTTTTCGCAATGTAACTAAATCTCCTTGCCAGTCGATGCCAATTACGTTGGCCCCAGTTTTGCATAGTTCAGATGCGGTTAAAGAACTGCCTTTACAGAATACGGTGATGGGGACTTGGCGGGAGTTTTTAAGCTGTTGAATGATTTTTTTCATGGGGGTTATTGAGAATTTTTGCATTTCCTCCCAAGGTAATAGGCCTGCCCAGGTATCGAATAGTTGTAGTGCATCAACGTGGTGCTCGAGTTGTAAGTTTAGATATTCAATAATGTTATTACTGAGAATGTCTAGTAATGTTTGAAAAGCCTCGGGATAGTGATAATAAAATGTTTTGGTTTTTTGTAGATTGCCGACGGCTTTGCCTTCGATTAAATAAGTGGCAAGGGTGAAAGGTGCACCTGCAAAACCGATCAGCGGTATATTTAGGGGATCTAAACTTTTTTTACAGGCTGTGATTCCTTGCATAATGGGAGAAAATATTTTGTCTTTGTATCTTAGGCTGAGGTTATCTACGTCTTTGGGAGTTTGGATGGGATTTGTGACGATAGGGCCTTGTTTTTCTTTGTATACTAAGTCCAGCCCTAAGGCATCAATGATCACTAATATGTCGGAAAACAAAATAGCGGCATCAGGCTGTAATTCATTGATGGGAAGTAGGGTGATTTTTTTGATAAGATCAGGGGTGTAGATACAGGTTTTAAATGGCGTGTTTTTGCGTATATCTTGATAGCTAGACATATAGCGACCAGCTTGTCTCATGAGCCAAATGGGTGGCCGAGATACTTTTTTACATTTTGTTGTATTTATATAGAGATTTCTTGACATTTTTTTTCTTTTCGCTTATTCTAAGTCGACTGTTTCAAAATATCAACTATTTCATGAATGCTTTGTTTCGATATGTTTATTTAACTAGTTTTTTGATCCTTTTTTCAGGTATTTTTATTGGTTTGGTGGAGGGGGTTCAGTTGAGGGATTTTAGTAGTTCTACCTCAGTGTTTCGTTTATCTCAGGATGGAATGGCATTAAAATATGTTGATGACCTTCATCATGCAGACTTTCATCCGGTTATAGCGGCGTCTAGCTCTGTTTTGTATATTACGGCTAATGTTTATGTGTCGTCGAATATTATGTCGGGGCAAAATATTTTTTTGGATGATCCTTCTCTTGTTCTTAGTTCAGGAAAAGATTTTACCGATATTTTGTTTCAACATAGGACTGATGACGGGAAGACCTATGATCTTAAGTGGTATACGCCAGCTATAGCTACTAATCAACAAAGATCGACGTATTTTGTAGCGCCTATTTTACAGGCGGGATTTTCTGAAGGGAGTCAGTATCAAGTGCTGCCTTTGGTAGTTAGTAGTAATCCCATTTCAGACCCAGCAATTAAGGTTGCGGATGTTTTCTCGGTTCTAGACGCTCAAAAGGTTCAATTGAATTTTTATTCAACAACGGTTCCACCGGGGAATGAAAAATTTTATTTTGGAGGGGGGGGCGATCTGCCTAACAAGTCATTCCTTTATGTAAGCCATCTCGTTGGGAAGCAAAATTCGGGTCTTGGTAAACAGTTATATTCTGTTCGGAGGTATACGCTGGATTTATCTTCAAGTTCCTTATCCTTATTTCAGGCTAATGAGAGCTTGCCATGGACACGATCGAGTTTATCTAATCTTACTGGACATGTTTATCAGCTTTGTACCCTTGATCAACAATTCTTGCAATCAGAAAGAGTTGTTCTACATGTTTTTGGAGGATTGAGTGGAGCGTACGAGACTGTGGGACCGAATAGTCCAGAGTCTGTTTTTATTGAAATTGGAGCGTTCTACGAGGATGGGAATGGTTTTGTTCGATCTCCTCAAACAAAGCTCCCTTCTACGACTCTTGTTGTTCCAAGATCAGGGCCTTTTTCTTTGTGGTATGTTGGAAATCCTTCAGTATTCAACAATAACGGACTTGACGCTTCACACCAATATGGTTTTTATGTCCGTCTTAGGAATAACACAACAACGGGCGTAATTCCTACTCTTCCAGATAAGATTCCTCAGATTTCAGCTGTTTTGTATATTTATAGAGGATCCAAATATGAGTAGTTGTTTTTTGACTATACGTGTATGTGTATGGGGGGGTATATTGTTATTGTTTTGTAGTGCTTTAGTCATGGCAAGCCCTTTAAGAATTGAGAAAGATTCTATTGTTTTTTCGGATGGATTGTCTATAAGGTTGGATGGGAATCAGGCTATTCGTGCGATACGTGGAGATGGGGGGCAAGCTTTTGCAACAGTTAATGTTACCGGGACTTTTTTTTCTGTTGGGCATATTGAGGATTTTTCACCTATAGTTTCTGATTCGTTTTCTTTTTCATCTGCTGGCGTTGAAATTCCTCTGGCTTCTGCATCGGATAGCTATTTTGTTTTGGGGAAAGTCAAGAATCCTGGCTCTAGTTTTGTTTATGTTTCTAAATCGGGTACTGGTCCTGTTGAGTTTAAGTCTCGTTATAAGCCTCCTAATGGAAGCGGGTTTCGTTCTTCTTACTTATTTATGCAAGATGTACTTGAACAGGGGCTACGAGCGCCTAGGCAGGGGGGGGCTTTGATGTTTGCTGCAGGAGATGGTACAAATCCACCTATGGTGACCTTTCATAGTTTACGACGTGGAAATGAGCCTGATAATTTTCAGGTTTTTGCGGGGATAGGTCTTGGTGAAGCACCAGCCAAGTTTCCGTTACAGGTATCTGGAAACGTGAGGTTACAAAACGTTTACGTTTATGCCTCTATGAGTCATGTCATAGAAGGAAATGTGATTGATTTAGTTAATGATATTTCTATTTCGAAAGATTCAGTGCCGTATTCGTATATTGGAAGTGATCAATTTCCTGCAGGGTATGATCAATTTACGGTGTTGGTTCAGGTTTATGGAGCTATTAAAGGCGTAGATGTGGGCCGAGATGTAGAGAATTTAGGAGTTAATTTCAGGGTGAACTCCATTGTTCAAGATTCCAAGATTGTGACCTTGAACATTCCCAATCAGAATTTTTATTCCTCGGATCAACGATATCCGTTTTTTATGTTAGTTTCGGCTAATGTTCCTGGGCGTTTACTTGGGGACATGCAGCTTGATTTTGTACAAGGTGCTGGGCTGATAGTGGAAGGAGGGCGTTATCGTTGTGAAATTATACCGAGCGTAAATTTAGGGTATGTGGTCCCAACGTCAGAGGTTTTGGTGTCTTTTAATGAACTTGAGGTGTTGGAAGGTTCGGTTGGTTTGCCCGAATTTGCGGCAGCTGGGGGTAAGTCGCGTAGTGTTTTTTCGCATGGTGTTGGGTTGAAATCTGGGGCTGCGGCTTTGGATCATAATTCGAATGTTGTTTTTTATTTTAGGAAGGATCCTTTGATGGATGCTGTAGATTTGTTTTTGCTAAAGACCCCTTTACTTGATGGTCCTCAAAGTGTTGACGACTATAAGGCCTCGTTGAAACAATTTCCGTCATTTGCGTATTGGAATATGGATCTTGTAAATTTAGAAGCCACAGTCACGGAGAATCGTAATTTTGTCTCTCAGACTATTGATGATCCTGGACAGCCTTTTTTTGGCGTAGGGTCGGGTTCAGATCCTTTTTTGACCTTTACATTTAATGATGGAATAACCCCATCTATGCTTCTTTCTTCTAATGAACAGTTAGAGCTGGGCCATTTACGTGCATTAGGTGATGGGGTGATTATTGATGAGGATCGCATGTGGATTAATTACAAGGATCCTGTAGGGTCACAATTGTTTTCGACTAGTGATGGGTTGACAATGAATACAGGCATAAAACCAAATTCGTTGGTAGTGATGGGGGATATGGTCGTGAGTGGGAGTGATGCCACGGCTTATATTAATGTTGATACTTCATCTTTGGGGTATGTGGTGACGGAAAGTCGATTGGCAAGTACGAAATTTATTAAAGCGTCAGCGGGTAATTGGACAAGTTTGCATGATATGGCATTGGAGTTGCCCGAGTTACCGCCGGGAATGGTCTGGGATGTGATGGTGATTGGGTCTGCGACCTTGGCGTCGCGTCGAGCTTCTGACAATATGGATCATCCGCAGGAGTATTTGGCGAATGTTGAGGATCCGAATATATTTGGTACTGGTACTGGTACTGGTACGTTTTCCTTTACATTGTATTATGCCAGAGGTGAGAATGCTGGGACAGACTCTCAAGCTATAACTTTAACCAGTGGTATGGGGCGTACAACGGCTTTAGCTGATTATCCTCATCCCTTTTCTCTTGATCAAACAACAATCCCTTCTGCTGTAGACCCTTCTGCTGGAGACCCTCCTCAAAAAAAACCATTTAATTGGGATAATTTAGACGACGATGTTAATATTAAATTTAGTGATTATTTTAAAGTACAACATTTTATGTCATCTACATCTGATGACTCAGCTTATACCTTTGGGGCTTTTATTAATGATCATTTTACCGCTTATGAGCCATCAAGACTAGAGACACAAGATGCAGCAAATGTCTCTCTAAGGCGAGCTGTATGGCGTGAGTATGAAAAATATTTTGCGGCACCTTATGGAAAGGCCAGTGTTAAGTTGGGTTTAGCGATGAGCGGGCAACCTTCTCCTGAACCTAGTTCTGTGAGAACTTTTACCTTTAATGGTGACTATGATTCTGGTGGGACGGCAAGAAATCAGGATCCTTATGAGACGACCTTGGTGGTTATGCAGTCTTTCAAAGGCGTGTCTTCTGGTAGCAACACTTTTTCCTTAAAGTGGGGGATGGATAGAATTGCTAATGATAATGAAAAGCCTTTAAGACGTTTTTCGGGCTACTATTCTGATGATCCTAATGATATGGAACCGCCTGGTGTGCCTTCTTCTCCACCGCATGGTCAGTCAGATATGGTGGTGTATTGTTTTGTAGATGGTGATTCATCGTCTCATTTTGGGTTTAACTTACAATTATTGGCTGGGAATCCAAGCCCTTTTGTGCGGACTGAACATGTGTATGAAGATGAATTGGGGCGTATTGGGGAGTCTAATGTAATGACGTGGGAAAATGAGTATCAGAGTAGACATGATAATCTAAACACCGCTAAACGATACAAGCGTAAGTATTATTATGGAGCTACTTCTACTTCTCCTTCATGGAATCGTTATGCCAGAGATGGGTATTATAAGCATGGCAATCAATTAACATTGTATGGTATGTATGATCCTCAAAACTTAACTTATAATACGCAATTAAGAAATGATATAGGTTCCGACCATACTGGAACAGGTGGGTTTTATGGCTATCCGCATTATGCTTCTGTGAGCCGTTTTAATGAACATGATATTCTTACTCAATTTGCTGTTAGTACGCTACCTGATGAACATAAAGCAGAATTTGGGGTAGGTTATGAGGATGCAACTGAGTTGGATGATGATGCTGGTAATCCGAGGGTAGAATATTCAGAGTCTTTTGAAATATATTATTCTGAGGAGAAGGTCGATAAGTATGATGTTGATATGGGTAATGGAAATATTAGGACACATGCGAAGCATCCTATTAAAAAGCATTCTAAAGATTTGTATGAAGATATACAAAATGCAGGAGTAGCGAGGGGGAAAAATCCTAGTGATCAAGACGAAAAGTATGCAGCTTCTTTTTTTTCGGAAGCTGATGGGGCAAGGATCTTGTCGGAAACACTTGAACAGAATGTGAATCAGAAACTTTTGGGTAATGCGACGAATGTTGAAAAGATACGATCTTCAGCTGAAACATTTTGGGATGATGACACTCATAAAACTAACATCAATAACTTTATATTCAAACATGTCTTTCCTAACTTGATGAGTGGAGATGCAAAAAAACAAGATCATGGCTATGATGGGGCAAAATTGATTATTATGGCGGTGCCGCGAATGGTGACGGACTAGGTGCGTATCGAGCTGTTGTGTACGGGACATGAGCTTTTGGACGGCCGTGTTTTCAATACAAACGCGACGCGCATAGGTGGACTGTTGTATGAGCAAGGGTGGACATTGCAACAAGTTACAACGGTGTCGGATGATTGGAGGGAGTTATGTGCTGCCATTAAACAGTGTTTTTTGCGTTCGGATGTTTTGTTGATGACGGGAGGATTGGGTCCTACCAGTGATGATTGTACGGTTGCGGCATTAGCGGAGGTTTTGGGGCTATCTTTGGAGGAGCGAGAGGATGTTTTGCAAGATGTTCGGGCTTTTTTTGATAAGAAAGGACGTGTGATGTCTGAAAATAATCATAAACTTGCGCAATTACCGCAGACTGCGGTGTATATCCATAATGACCTGGGTTCAGCGCCTGCGTTTTGCTTGGAGCATGAGGGGCGTTTTGTGGCCTGTTTGCAAGGAGTTCCAGTCGAAATGTGGCCTCTGATGAAAGGGCCTGTATTGTCTAGGTTATGGGATTTTGCAGCTGCGCGTTTTTCCTTAAGAAAACAGGCGTTTCAAACACGTTTGTTTCGTTGTTATGGGCGAGGAGAGTCCTGTTTGGCTGAGTCGATCACGGGTTTGGGGGACGTGCCTAAGGGGATAGAAATTTCCTATCGTGCGACCTTTCCGGAGGTTCAGATACGTCTACAGGCAGCCTCCGACTATGATCCTCAGCTCTTTGTAGGGTATTGTGAACGGGTTGAAGCGCTGCTTTCTGATCATTGCTTTTCGAGCTCTTATGGATCGTTGGGGCGTTTATTGATTGATAGATTGACACAACTATCACAAACCTTTGCCTCTGCAGAGTCGTGTACGGGTGGTTTGTTGGCCTCGTTGCTTTGTTCAGAGTCTGGGGCGTCTAAGGTTTTTGTGGAATCATTGGTGACCTATTCGAATCTGTCAAAACAGCGCTTATTAGGGGTGAGTCAGGCTGTTTTAGAACAGGAGGGTGCAGTGAGTGAAGGCTGTGCTCGGGCTATGTTGGAAGGGTTGTTGAGGGGGTCTGGGGCTCAGGTAGGAGTGGCTATTACGGGGATTGCTGGCCCGCAGGGAGGCTGTGAGCAAAAACCTATTGGGACGGTGTATATTGCGTTTGGGTCTTTGGATGATTATGCGGTACGGCGTTTTAGTTTTAGGGGAGATCGTGAACAGATTCAACGGCATGCTGCGTTGATGGCAGTGCTGCAGCTGTTGTTAACCCTTTCTTAGTGGGTGCTGGGGGTTTTTTTGTAGAGGATATCGTGGATATGGCTGTGTGAAAAGCTGGGCTGCCAGTTTAGTTTGATGAGTTGATTGGGGTTGGCTTTTTCTAGGGTTATGTTGGATAACGTTTGTATATTGGGGGATTGAATGGTTATGTGCCCATGACTATGGCTGTGCAAGTGCAGAGTGTCTTGAGAAGAAAAAGGTTCTTTTACTTGGATGATGAGGCTGTTGTTTGGGTGTTTTTCTTGGACGGTTCCGATGAACTTTTGGCCGTGTTGGTAGCCATTAAATTGGGTATTGATACTCTCTTTGTTGAGGGTGTTGCCAAGGCTTTGGTCTGAAAATTGACGGTTAGAGACGTGGGCTAATTGTGTTTCGTAGTGGCTGGGGTTTTGCAGGGTTCCGTTTTGGCTGATTTCATCTATGGCTTTGCGATAACAGCTGACGACATTGGCAAGATACATGGGGGATTTCATGCGGCCTTCGATTTTTAAGGAGGCGATATTTAAGGTCATGAGTTGCTCGAGTTGGCGGATGCCCCAGAGGTCTTTGGCATTCATGAGTGTAGTATTGTAGGGGGAGATGTCGTTGGTTTGTGATGAGACCTTATAGTTATGTCGGCAGCTTTGGATACAACCGCCACGATTGGAGTCGCGACCTGAGGTGTAATTGGATATGACACAGCGACCAGAGTAACTGGCACACATGGCACCATGGACAAAAAGTTCGAGTTCGCCCTGGAAGGTTTCTTGAATAGTTTCGCATTCTTTTAAGGAGACTTCACGCGCTAGAATGATGCGTTTGGCTCCTAAATCCTGATAAAATTGGCAGGCTTCTGCATTTGCGATTGATGCTTGGGTTGAAATATGAAGAGGGATGTTTGTATGTTGCTTAGCTAATTCTAGCACGCCAATATCTGAAATGATTAATGCGTGTGGGCGGAGTTGATTGAGTGTTTTTAAATAGTTTGTGATTGCTGAGATATCCTTTTCTTGTGCAAAGGCATTGAGTACCACATATACCTGTTTGTTTCGTTTGTTCGCAAACGCGATACCTTCTCTGAGTTCATCATCGTTGAAGTTTTCGGCATATTTACGGAGCCCAAAGACAGGATTCCCTACATATACGGCATCAGCGCCAAAAAGAAAGGCTGTTTTGAGTTTCTCTAGGTTACCCGCTGGGGCTAATAACTCTGGTTTAGTCATATTTTCAGAGGGTACCTTGCTTTGGATGTTTTGTCTACGGAAGGATATTTTTTAGAGGGTTTCCCACAGATGCCAAGCTTTTTTTGTTTCTAATGTTTTGGCAAGTAGTTGCTTACTTTCTTTGAGCGTATAGCCTAGTTGTTTATGAAGGATAATGAGACATTGATACTGAATATTTTTTGACAGTATGGAGGGCTGATTTTGTAGTGTTTTGAGGCCTTCTTTTAATAGGTCGTCCGGGTCGAGTTTTTGAGGGGGTATTTTGCTTTGTGAGTGTAGTTGGTAATTTTCTGGTCGACAGAAACTTTCGCTCAGCGTATTGTTAATTGACCCTATGATAGGGCATTGTCTGTCTAGAGGGGCTTGGCTACTACCTTCTTGACCTCGAAGGATTAAGAAATCTGCTTTACAGGGAAGAGATTGTAATAATTGGATGCTTTTTTGGCGATAGGGGGGATGGGTATAGCCAGTAATGAGGATGTTTCGTTTTGCTAGTATGGGGCATAGAAATTTTTCAATGGTCGCGAGAAGAGGACGTTTGACGATGGCAGTACGTAGTGTTTGTAGTTTATATAAAGTGGGACAGAATTGTTGTTGAGAGAGATACCCCCATTGTAGATTGTTATTTTCGAGATTTTTTTTGACGGTTTCTGGTTTGAGCTGGGTATCTTTTTTTGCATACTGTAGTAATTTTTCTACGGTTAACCCGTTTTTGGGGCCACTTTCATAGACGCCATGCAAAAGACAGGGAATGCCTGATGCGGCTAATAGTAAGCTAGAGAAAAGTTGGACGGGATAAAAACGATTAAATCCGTCGTAAGGGTTGCAAAAATTGATAAGAATGGGACAGTTGCAGTGCTTGTGTTGAGTGTGGTTGTAAAAATAATTGAGGGTTTCATTGTTTTCTAGAGGGCTTTCTTCTTTGAGTCGTAAGCTTTCTAAAAATATGGCATTGATGGGATCGTTTTCTTGATGAAGGGTTAGGTTTTGAAGACCCTGTAATAGTTCGTTTTTACTGAGAGCTTGGTGATTGAGGAGTTTCTTTATGATCTTTCCTAGGGGATGTATGAATTGTTGGGTGAGGAGTTGCTGTAATATGGGCGGGAGTTTTGTTTGTTTGAGTTGTGTTAATAATTGCTCTTCGTCTGTTGTACTGGGCAGCATAAGGCAGGCGGTTAGTAGTGTGCATAGACTATTGATGTTTTCTGAGGAGTCTTGAACGAGGGTGAGGATAGTTTTTATGTCCTCTTTTTGTAGGTGTTTGGACATGGTTTTGCCTGTCCCTTTACGTTTGATGAGGTCGATGAGTGTAGCGCTAGGTTCAGGGGGCTTGTTCATGGTCTTTGTTACTGTAGCAGTTTGCTTGTTTGTAATAAAGGTTAGGGTGATCTTTGCTTTGATGGTATATTGACAGTTTATTTTTTGTTTCGTTATACTTGAGTCCTAAATTTAGTTAGCTTTAGTCAGGAGGATCCTTAAAAGTGTCAGTTAAAGTACGTTTACAGAGAAGAGGAAAGAAAGGTAGCGCGATATATCGTTTGGTAGCAGCAGATAGTCGTAAGCCAAGAAGTGGTGTTGTATTAGAGATTTTGGGTCAGTATGATCCTAATCAAGAACCGGCCCTATTGAATTACAAGCAAGATCGTTTGTTACATTGGTTTTCGAATGGCGCAATTGCAACAGACCCTGTTTTGCGTTTGTTTTTGGATAAGAAAGCTGTGTTACCAGAAAAGCAACTTGCTGCTTATAAACGACGTATTGAACATAAAAAGAACCTTATTCTTCTTAAGAAGAAAGCTGATGAGAAAGCAAAAAAAGCAGCTGATGCTGAGGCTAAAAAAGAGGCGGATGCAGCTGCTGCTAAAGATGAAGCAGCCGAAGCTCCAAAGACAGAGACCTCTGAAGTTAACACATCAGATATGGTTGAAACTAAGAAATCAGAAGCATCTGAGCCTAAGAAATCAGAGGCTAAAGTTGCAAAGTCTGATGAAGATGTTGCAAAATAGAGTAAGCGTAAGATATTTAAAGGTGGTGTTATAGATGAGAAATTTAGTAGAAACTGTTGCGAAATCATTGGTGGATAACCCGGATGAAGTACGTGTTAATGAAACAGCTGGTGAAAGTATTGTTATTTTGGAAATATCTGTTGCTGGGGATGATGTAGGGAAAGTTATTGGTAAAGAAGGGCGTATTGCGAATGCAATTCGCACGATTGTTAAGGCTGCTGCGGCTAAGCAGGATAAAAAGGTAACGGTTGAGATTCTTGGTCGTAGGGATTCTGAGTGACCTTAAAAAAAGCAACGCCTAAACTGACTGTTAGTCGTAAAATACAAGTTAAAAATATTGTGACGGAGTCCTTTAGAAAGGATCTTTTAAAGCAGCTTGTTGATTATGAAACGCAAGAAAAAAAGCGATTGCTTAGTATAGAGCCACGTTTGAAGACATTGAATAAAAATGATGTTTTGTTTTATGAACTAGAGAGTATGCGTCAAAAGATAGAGACTGCTTTGAAAGAGATTCCAGTTCGTAAAAAACAGATCGAAGAGATGAAAGATGGGACGTTGTATTATACGGGAACTATTGAGGGCATGGTTAACTTGAGTGTTGGCGATGACTTTTATAAAAAACTGTATGGAATGGATCTTATTTTGAAGGATGGTTGTGTTCAAGAGATTAAGATGCATAATGTGACTAGTTTTGCTCCTTTGCCTAATTGATTTTTTTTGATGACAGTACCTTTTAAGGTCTATGTCTTAAGTTTGTTTCCTCAAGACATGCAAAGATATTTTTTGAAGGGAATAATGGCAAAAGCAGTGAGCCGTGAATTAGTTGATTTGTCCTTTATAGATTTGCGTGAATTTTCTGAACTCCCCCATCGATCAGTGGATGATTATCCTGTTGGGGAACGTTTGGGAATGTTGTTGCGGGTGGATGTGATTGCCGCTGCCATACGCTCGATTCCTTCCTATCAGGATTATGAGATGCTGTGTCCCTGTCCGAAGGGGGCTTTGTTTGATCAATCAAAAGCCCTTGGCTTTTCCAAACACCCTAAAGGGCTTATTTTTCTTTGTGGGTACTATGAAGGGATTGATGAGCGTGTTTTTTCATTATTTCCTTTTCAGCGCTTGTCTATGGGAGATATGGTGTTGTCGTCAGGTGAGTTGCCGACCTTGCTTATGATGGATGCGGTGTTACGATTGATTCCGGGAGTGTTGGGGAACCCTGAGTCAGTCGAGGCGGATTCTTTTTCAGATGGGTTATTGGAACATCCTCATTATACAAAGCCACTGACCTTTGAAGGATGTGAAGTGCCGGCTGTTTTAAGTTCGGGACACCATCAAAAAATTCAAGACTGGAAATTTTATCACTCTTTACGGTATACTTTGTACACTCGACCGGATCTTGTTGCTAGAATGTCTTTAACGGAAGGTCAGCAACGAGTGCTTAAGCAGGTTGTTAAAGCTGAGGAGCCAACTGATGATGAATATAATTGATGATATAGAAAAAAAACAAATGAAACCGGACTTGGAGCCTGTTGATGTTGGAGATACGATTAGTGTTTCCAAAACAATTGTGGAAGGTAAAAAGAAGCGGATACAAAAGTTTGAAGGTGTTGTTATTAAGAAACAAGGCCGTTTATCTCGAGAGACTATCACAGTGAGAAAGGTTATTGATGGTGTGGGTGTTGAAAAATCTTTTTTGTTACACTCTCCTTTGGTACCAGCGTATAAAATTGTAAAGCGGGCTAAAGTGCGTCGTGCTAAACTTTTTTATTTGCGTGAACGTCTTGGCGTTAAAGCGTCTCGATTAAAACCTAGATAAGGGCATGATTTCTGTTGCTATTGCTGGCGTTACGGGTTATACCGGTCAGCAATTGTTTCGTTTGTTACATGGTCATCCTGACCTTTGTGTTACCCAGCTTTTTGCGCATAGTTCTGTAGGGCAACCATTGGCGCAGTTATGTCCAGAGCTTGCGCCTATTGCGGGAACATTGGATGTTCGCCCTTTTGTGCCTAGTGATATACAAGACTGTGATCTGTTGTTTTTGGCACTGCCGCATGGCTGTAGTCATGCCTATATGGCAGGTTTGTTGAAGAAAGGAATACGTGTGATTGATTTGTCGGCGGATTTTCGTTTTGAGGATGTGTCGATCTTTAATCAGACCTATGATGTTTGTCATGAAGCGCCTGAGTTGTTATCGCAGATTCCTTATGTGTTGCCAGAGCTTTATGAAGCTGACCTGCAGGAGATTCAAGCAGCAGCAGTACCGGGGTGTTATGCCACGGCGTCTTTGTTGGCACTAACGCCTTTATGCCGGGCCTTTACTGAGCTTGGATCCATTGTTATTGATGCTAAATCGGGGGTGTCTGGTGCAGGAAAAGGGCCAACGGCGTCGTTGCAGTTTTGTGAGATTGAGGGCGCTTTTTCAGCCTATGCCACGGGGACACATCGGCATGAACCTGAAATTGCGGCTATGTTGGGTCATGATGTGTTTTTTTCGCCGCATTTATTGCCAATGTCACGGGGGATATTACTTAATTGTTATGTGATGATGCCACATGGTTTTAATATGAAAGAGATACAGGCCTGCTATAAAGATTTTTATGGGGCTAAGCCTTTTGTTCGGTTTTTAGCGCAGGGGCAAAATCCGAATACCAAGTGGGTGACGGGGTCGAATGGGTGTATGTTGGGGTTTTCGGGGTCGTCTGAAAAAGGTGTTTTGGTGATCCATGCTATGATTGATAATCTGATTAAAGGGGCTAGTGGACAAGCCATGCAGATTGCTAATCGTTTTTTTGGCTTTGATGAGACAGTAGCATTGCCTGTTTGTCCGCAATTGTTGTAACGTAATTGTATGGATGTATTAGACGGTGTTTTTGCCAATGCTTTGCGTTGTGGATTGAAGCGTTCTGCCTTAGATTTGGCCTATCTGTACGTGCCTCAGGCGACGGGATCTGCTGGGGTGTTCACGCAGCATTCCTTTGCGGCGTCTTCGGTTGTGGAGACGCGACAAAAAGTGGCCAATCTAAAAGCAGTGTTGATTAATTCTGGAAATGCCAATGCCTGTACGGGGTCTGAAGGGGCAGAACATACTCGTGAGCTGATTGCTGCTGCAGCGGAGCATTTAGGAATTTCAGTGGATCAGGTGGGGATGGCCTCTACCGGCGTTATTGGAAAACCCTTGGACCTGGCCTGCATAAAATCGGGTATGGAGCGTTTGTTTGAGGACCCTTTTGTTCAGAACTATGATTTGGCAGCTGAGGCTATTTTGACCACAGATAGTTGTTCTAAAACAGCTTATCGGGATGTTTTATATCAAAAACAATCACTACGTGCCTTTGGTATGACAAAAGGCTCGGGTATGATTGCGCCAAATATGGCAACGACCTTGACTTTTGTGGTGCTGTCAGTGGATCTGCCGTCTGATATGTTGCAGGAGATGTTGGCGATTGCGGTGGATCGATCTTTTAATCGTATTTCGGTTGATTCGGATACTAGTACCAATGATATGGTGCTGTGTTTTGCATCTGGTCAGCATTCTTTGGATTGGAAGGACCTTAAAACACAGATCTTTGTTCAAGATTTGTTGGATGATTTGTGTTTGGATTTGGCGAAGCAGGTGGTGTTGGATGGGGAAGGGGCGACAAAGTTGATTGAAGTTTGTGTTGAAGGAGCCAAGGATGAGGCCTTTGCTGTCGCTTTGGCGAAGCAGGTGGTTGATTCGCCGTTGGTAAAAACAGCGATTCATGGACAGGATGCGAATTGGGGGCGTTTGTTGATGGCGATTGGTAAGTCAGCAGATTTACCAGTAGACCCTCAGTCTTTAACTTTATTTTTGGGTAAACATAAGTTGTTTTTAAATGGTGAACAACGGGTATATAACAAAGAAGAGATGATAAATTATTTGTGTGAGGATCATATTGTGATTCGTTATTGTTTGGGTCAAGGATCTGCTCGGGCGAGTGTGTTTGGCTGTGATTTATCGGCGGCGTATGTGTCGATTAATACGGCTTATAACTAGGCTATTTTATGGATGTGAAAGGATGCTTAGAAGATCGTTGTATAGGGGTAGGTTATGTTAGCTAAAAAAATAGAACAGGCAGAGATTTTATTAGAAGCCTTGCCCTATATTCAACATTTTTCTGGCAAGATAGTGGTGATTAAATATGGGGGGTCTTTGATGGTGAATGATGACTTAAAGGCTCAATTTGCTCGGGATGTGGTGTTGTTAAAGGTGGTAGGGATGCACCCGGTTATTGTTCATGGGGGTGGAAAAGAGATTTCAAAGTGGATGACAAAACTGGGTAAAAAGTCTGTTTTTATAGATGGTTTGCGGGTGACGGATGCTGAAACCATGGAAATTACGGAGATGGTTTTGAGTGGCAAAATTACCAATGATGTGGTGGCCTTAATGAACGCTGCAGGTGGTAAGGCTGTGGGGGTATCGGGGAAAGATGCAAATTTGTTTTTGGCTCAAAAGCGAAAAAGTCGTAAACATCGGGAGTTGGGTTTTGTTGGGGATATTACATCGGTCGATACGACCTTGTTGCATACTTTGAATCAACATGGCTATATTCCGGTGATTTCCTCGGTGGGGCGTAGCACAGCGGGGGAAACCTTGAATATGAACGCTGACCATGTGGCCGAAGCGATTGCTGTTGCGCTTGAGGCAATGAAATTGATTTTTTTGACGGATGTGAAGGGCTTGAAAATTGATGGAGAGTTAAAATCTACATTTGATCTTGCATCAGCGGAGTCATTTTTGTCTCATCCGGATGTACAAGGGGGGATGAAACCTAAACTAAGTTGTGCGATTGATGCGATAAAACAAGGTGTCGACGAGGTGCATATTATTGATGGAGGGGTGGCTCATGCGGTGATGTTAGAGTTGTTTACGGATACAGGAATAGGGAGTATGCTTCGTAAGTAGGTTTGGGATGAAACATTTTTTAGATTTAGCAGTACAAGGGAGGGATTTTGTAAAGGAGTGTTTAGATCTTGCTGTAGAGTTAAAAAAAGCGCCGTTTAGAACAGATTTAGCCCATCAAACATTGGTGATGATTTTTGAAAAACCCTCTAACCGTACACGCTTGTCTTTTGATATAGGGATGCAGCAATTGGGCGGGAATACGGTTTATTTGCAAGCTCAAGATATTGGTTGGCCAGATCGGGAGCCCATGCAGGATTTGGCCAAGGTGATGGAGCGTTATGCTGATGCTGTGATGATTCGTTGTTTTTCTCATAAACATTTGTGTGAATTTGCTAAAGCATCCTCAAAACCGGTGATTAATGGGTTAACGGATTTTTCACATCCTTGTCAGGCTTTAGCTGATGGATTGACTATTTTAGAGTCTTTTGGCCAGTTAAAAGGGGTGCCAGTTACCTATATCGGAGATGTTAATAATGTATTATATTCCTTATGGAACTTAGCCTTTTTGATGGACTTTCCTTTAACGGTCTCTTGTCCAAAGACGTTTTCTGAGTCCTTACCGACTCATGTGAGATATGAAGAAGATCCTCTTGTTGCAGCAAAAGGCGCTAAGGTGATTTATTCGGATGTATGGGTGTCGATGGGTCAGGAAGCGGAAACAGATAAGCGAATGACCCTTTTTAAGGGATATCAGATTACAGATGCTGTGATGCAACAGGCAGAAAAAGAGGCGATATTTTTGCATTGTTTACCGGCCCAGCGTGGTGTAGAAGTATCTGCATCTGTTATAGATGGGCCTCAATCTAAGGTCTATGATCAGGCAGAAAATCGTATGCATGCTCAAAAAGCTTTGTTGCTTAATTTATTATGACTTCATTTTAATGGCGTCTTATTTTAGGTTTGTTAGGTGCTGTTTTTTGTTGATTTTATCTTTTTCTTGTTGCTTAGCTCCGGCTATGGCACAATAGTTCTCAAATAGTTAAAATTTTAAAAGGTGGTATGAAGGCGTGGCAAAAGAAAAGGTTGTTTTAGCATATTCTGGGGGCTTGGATACCTCGATTATGATTCGTTGGTTGAAGGATCATTATGACTGTGAAGTTATTTGCTTGTGTGCCAATTTGGGACAGGCGGAAGAATTGGATGGCTTGGAAGAAAAGGCCATGGCCTCTGGGGCCTCGAAGGTTTTTGTAGAGGATTTGCAGGATGTTTTTGTGAATGATTATATATTGCCGACTTTGCAGGCGGGTGCTATTTACGAACGGCGTTATTTGTTGGGGACTAGTTTTGGACGGCCTTTGATTGCCAAACGCCAAGTTGATATCGCCTTGCAAGAAGGGGCGACTATGGTGGCCCATGGAGCAACAGGGAAGGGGAATGATCAGGTGCGTTTTGAATTGACCTATATGGCCTTAGCACCGCAATTAAACATTATTGCCCCGTGGAAAGATCCCCAATGGACCTTGCATAGTCGTGAGGATTGTATTGCTTATGCAGATCAACATGGGATTCCTGTGCCGCAGGCCAAAGAACGGATTTATTCGGAAGATCGCAATGTTTGGCATATTAGTCATGAAGGTGGCGAGATAGAATCATTGGCTGAAGTGGTTCAGGATCGGGTGTATACCCTGTCTGTACCCTTAGAGCAGGCGCCTGATCAGGCGGATGAGATTGACATTGCTTTTGAAAAAGGACGGCCTGTTTCAATTAATGGGGAGACCTTAGGCTTGCTTGATTTATTGCGGCGTTTGAATGACTTGGGGGCCAAGCATGCTGTTGGACAGGTGGATTTGGTTGAAAACCGTTTGGTGGGGATTAAGTCGCGAGGTATTTATGAAACGCCTGGTGGGACTATTTTGTACGCGGCACATCAGAAATTGGAAGAAGTGGTGTTGGATCGTGCGACTTTGCGTGCCAAAGAAAAAATGGCGCTTGATTATGCCGATTTGGTTTATGATGGGCGTTGGTTTACCCCGCTTCGTGAAAGTATGGATGCCTTTGTGACGGTGACCCAACAGCGTGTATCGGGGACCGTACGTTGTAAATTGTACAAGGGGCAGTGTTTGCCCATGACTGTTCAATCCGATCAGGCGTTATATGTTGAAGATTTGGCCTCGTTTTCGGATTCAGATTTGTATGATCAAAAAGATGCGCAGGGATTTATTCGTTTGTATGGTTTGCCGATGAAGGTGCAAGGTATGGTTGATCGAGGACATTTTAAATGATAGTTGGGAGTGGAGTCAGACGATGACAGAGACCTTGTATAGTGGTCGTTTTGAAGAGGGGTTGGCGCCTGCAGCGAAGGCCTACAGTTATACCTTGAGGCAAGATTTGGCTTTGGTTCATTATGATATTCGTGTGAATCAGGTGCATGCCCAATTGTTGGAGCGTGCAGGTATTTTGAGCTCTGATGAATCAGAAACTTTGCAATCGACTCTGGCGGATTTGGATGATGCTTTTGCGGTTAATCCTGAAGAGTTATTGGGAGATGATGAAGATATTCATGCCTGTATTGAACGTTTGGTGACGGAGCGTTGTGGGGAGTTGGGTAAAAAAATACATAGTGGTAAATCGCGCAATGATCAGGTGATTACCGATGCACGTATGTACTGTAAAACTGAACTTAAGGGCTTGAAGAAAAAGGTGCGGGGGGTGATTCGGCAGTTGTTAGTGTTGGCCGAGGAGAATATTGAAGTTGTTTTTCCGGGATTTACGCATTTTCAGGTGGCTCAGCCGGTATTGTTTTCACACCATTGTTTGGCCTATGTGGCTATGCTTGAGCGGGATTTGCTGCGCTTGGATCAGGCCTATGTGTCGTCGGATGTGTGTCCCTTGGGCTCAGCCGCCTTGGCGGGCAATAGTTATGGACTGGATCGGGATTGGGCCTGTCAGGCCTTGGATTTTGCTCGATTGTCGGAGAATAGTATGGATGCGGTATCAGATCGGGATTTTTTGATGGAAACCTTGTCTGCTATTTCGTTGTGTATGTTGCATCTGAGTCGTTTGGCAGAAGAGTTGGTGTTGTGGAGTTCTGATTTGATTGGCTTTGTGTCATTGGGCGAGGATTATAGCACAGGATCGTCGATTATGCCCCAGAAAAAGAACCCGGATATTGCGGAGTTGTTGCGGGGGAAGACAGCCAAAACATCGGCTAATGTGATGGCTATGCAGCAGTTGATTAAGAGCTTGCCCTTGGCCTATAACCGGGATTTGCAGGAAGATAAGCCCTTGGTGTATGAGTCTGTAGCGATTTTGTCGGGGTCTTTGACCTGTATGACAGGTATGTTGGCCTCGTTGCAGATCAATCAGGACGCTATTTCGGCTGTATTTGCTAAAGGCTATTCTTTGGCGACTGAATTGGCGGATTATTTGGTTAAGAAAGGGCTGCCATTTCGGGATTGTCATCGGATTTGTGCAGAGATTGTCCGTTATGCGATTGAGCAACAAAAACCCTTAGAGGCTTTGAGTTTGGAGGAATTTCAGAGCAAGTGTGGGGATATTACAGAGGATGTTTTTTCTGTGTTAACGCTTGATGCGGCCTTGGCAGTGAAGTCTGTATATGGGGGAACGGCACCCGAGCAGGTGCGTTTTCAATTGAAACGATTAAAGGAGGTTTATTTGTAATGGAACGAACATTGGTATTTGTAAAACCGGATGGTGTAAAGCGGGGCTTAGTGGGAAAGATTTTAGCCCGTTTTGAGGAGAAAGGTATTAAGCTTGTGGCATTGCGACAGCTAGAGATGGATGCCGAGCTTTGTGATAAACACTATATCGAGCATGTGGAACAACCTTTTTATCCGAATTTAAAGGCCTATATTTTGTCTGGGCCTATTGTCGCCATGGTTTTAGAGGCGGAAAAGGTCGTTTCTATGGTGCGTTTGATGGTTGGTGCAACGGATGCGGCAGAAGCTGCACCGGGGACCTTGCGGGGTGATTTTGCCATTTCAAAATCCGAAAATATTGTGCATGCCTCGGATTCTGTGGCCTCTGCAAATCGAGAAATTGCTAATTTTTTTGAATAGACTTGTAATTTTTTGACTTATTTGAAATAATAAATTCATTAGGTGGGGACACTATTGATACTAGATTTATCTGGATACTCTTTTTATTTAGGTGATTTAGTTTATTAACATTTTTTTTTAATTATTTTTTTAAGGTAAAGGTAAATGTTTAATTGGGGGAGGGAAGGGAAATTTATGTTAGTTGAATCATCATCAGCATCAGCATCAGCATCAGCAGCATCAGCATCAGCATCAGCATCAGCATCAGCATTAGCAGCAGCAGCAAAGGCAATAGATGTTAAGAGTGATAAAGTCCCAGTTCTTCGGAAGATTATTGAGATGTTTTCTCCAGGATCTGAGGGATATACTTTTGAAAAGGGATTAAGTGCTTATCGAGATCAATCTTTATCTTTTCGATTAGATATTAAGTGTATTTATGATTTGTTGCGAGCTGATTTTAAGATTGATACCATTTTGAATGGTCCTTTAACTCCTGACCAGATGGCTGTATGTAATAACCTGAAGTATCTTGCGGCGATTGTTTTACAGTCTCAGAATTTTAGAGATAGTGGCTTAGACATAAAGGTTTCGATGAAAGATCTTATAGGTCTTGAGAAGGATTATCAGCGTTTGTATGAGATATGTGAGAATGTTGAGTTTCAAGCCGTCGATGATGATGTTCTATCTCAATCCAAGAAACATCATAAAAATTATGGATTATCAACGCAGGAGTATACAAGGGATAAGGGCAGGACTTCTGATGTTTCATTGTTGGATTGGTGTGGGTTGGATTTAGGGGTAGATGTAGTTGATAAAAAGGCAAAAGATTATTTCGATACAAGACAAGTACAACAGGCTTTTTCGAAGTGGACAGACTCGGTTGAATTGGCACACAGTCAGGGTGAACAAGCGGAGATTAAGTTTGCTGCTAAACAAAGCCAATTATTACAACAGGCCTTTTCGAAGTGGGCAGAATTGGTTGAATTGGCGCAGGCAGAAGCCACTGCAGTTCAGCAAGCAAAGACACATTACATGTCGAAACAAACACAACAGGCCTTTTCGAAGTGG
>JAYNIM010000009.1:37650-66618 GCA_038109055.1 bacterium | reverse complement strand
GAGCTATATTGTTGCATTTATTACAACAATAATTGGACTCATTTTATGGCTGTTACATCAATTTGGACAAATCAACAATCTTTTAAGTAGCATTAATACTTTTGCTATCCACATTGGAACCATAAAGCTAACACCTCTCATACTTGCCAAAGCGCTGATTCTCCTTGTTATTTTAGGCTGGTGTTCTTCTTCGACTGTCGATTGGGCAAATAAGCAAATCAAAAAAAGCCGTCAATTAAAATCGACGACAAAAGCCCTACTATCCAAGTCAATTGAAGTATCCATATACTTTTTCACATTTATAGCTGCGTTGGGGATTTTAGGTATTGACTTAACTGCTTTAACAGTTGTTGGTGGTGCCTTGGGTGTTGGGATTGGATTTGGACTGCAAAAGATCACCTCAAATTTTATCAGCGGAATAATCTTGCTTCTTGAAAAGTCGATTGAAACAGATGACCTCATCGAAATGGAAAATGGTATATATGGATTTATTCGTCATATCAGCGCACGCTATACACTCATTGAAAGCTTTGATGGTAAAGAAATCATGGTTCCAAATGAAGATTTTATAACTCATCGTGTTACAAACTGGACGTTTAGTAACTTAAAAGGAAGAATTGAGATTCCTGTTGGAGTGTCTTACAAATCCGATATTAAAAAAGCCCAGGCACTTATGCTAGAAGCAGCGAACGAACATCCTCTCTGCATTCAAGATCCAAAACCGGAGTGTTATTTAAGAGAATATGGCGATAGCTCGGTTAATTTTTTGTTATTTTTTTTTGTTGCTGATGTGACACAAGGACGTTTTCTTCCACAATCTGAGGTCATGTTGGCTATTTGGGATAAATTCAAAGAAAACAACATTGAGATCCCGTTTCCACAGCGAGATATTCATATTAAATCCGGGGGCATTGCATGAAACGTTATTTGAAAAGTTTAGCCAAGAAAACAGGGTTGCCACCGGGAACAACCATGCATATAGGACCTGAAAGAAATGAACCGGTACATATTTCGCTTATAAGGTATGATTCAGATTCTGCGAAATGCAAGACGATTGACAACCTTAAAACAATAAAGAGATCAAAAGAAAAAATTGACTGGGTTGATATTCGCGGTATTCATGACTTACAGATTATGCGTGAAACCGGGTCAATATTTAACATCCATTCACTTATCTTGGAAGATATTACGAATACAAGCCAGCTTCCCAAAATAGAAGAGCACCCGCAGCACTTCTTTATTTTGATAAAAGCAATTTCCTTTGATGGAGCAGAGATTAAACTTGAACATATTGCATTGTTTTTGGCACCAAAGCTCATTTTATCTTTTCAAGAGAACACAGCCGATACCTTTTCTATTGTTAAGGACAGGGTTTTAAATAAAAAAGGAAAAGTAACAGAAAAAAAAGAAGATTATTTATTCTACACCTTATTTGACTATGTGATTGACACCTACTTCGAATCATTAAGAAAAATAGACGTGAGATTATCGGAGCTGAATGTTGAAGTTGATCAAGCGCCCTCTCAATCTACGTTAAAAAACATACAAACATTGAAAAAACAGATTTTGGTTTTGAAGCGCTATTCCTGGTATACGAGAGATATTGTCCTGAACTTGAAAAAATCCGAATCTTCGCTAATTGCTGAAAAAACAGATAAATATTTGACGGATCTCTATGACCATATTGCGCACATCATCGATATTTCAGAGTCATTTAGGGAAGAACTTATCGATTTAAGCGAAAGACACTTATCCGCAATTAATTTGCGGTCCAATGACATTATGAAAATGCTGACCATTGTTACTGCAATTTTTATGCCGTTGACCTTTTTGGCGGGTATATACGGCATGAACTTTAAATATATGCCAGAACTTGAATGGAAATTTGCTTATCCTATTCTTGTTCTAGCAATGGTTGCGCTAAGCAGCGGATTGTTACTATTTTTTAAAAGGAAAAAATGGTTCGATTAGATCCTAACTGGATCCTCATTGGATTTTCAGTTTTAACGGTTCTATCTTATTGCTATAGCTTAATTGCCAAACAGTTCTATATACCCAGTGTGCTGCTCTTAATCGGAACTGGGATGGGTATCACCCATTTTTTGAACCTTGTTAATGCCAGAATAGCAAGCTTTTCTCCATGGTTGGAAATTTTGGGAATGGCGGGCATCGTATTAATAGTTCTTGAAGCGGCATTAGATATTCAGATCCAACGCAGTACGTATAAATTGGTCTTCAAGGTTTTCATATCATCTTTGGTATTAATCGTATTAACAACATCCTGTATTGCAGGTGTACTGTATCTTTTTTTAAATGTACCGATTCATTCATCAATTGCATACGCAATACCGCTTTCAATTATGAGTAGTGCCATTGTTATTCCCAGTATTAGTCACTTATCAAAACGAATACGAACATTTTTAGTGCTGGAATCGGCTTTTTCGGATGTCATTGGGATTGTCCTTTTTTATACGGTTATTCGGCTGAACGCCGCTGATGCCATTCACATGGTTGTTATCGGTTCATTTTTGAAATTACTGCTATCTATTTTGCTTTCTTTTCTTCTTTGTCTTTTGGTTTTATATGTGTATCAACGCCTTCAATTACATGGACGTGTTTTTTTGATAGTAGCAATTTTAATAGGTATTTATGCATTTGGAGAATTGATCCATTTTTCTCCGCTAATTACCATCTTATTGTTCGGATTGCTTTTGAATAATCGTCAGTCTTTATTGCACCCAGTATTTTCCTGGATAGGGAGTTTAGACGATTTTCAATTGGTGCTGGAACGCTTTAAGTATATGATCAGTGAAATATCATTTTTGTTGAGAACGGTATTTTTTACGGTTTTTGGCATGTCTATTGAGTTAACGAATGTTCAAGATAAGTCTGTGTATTTAATTAGTCTATCAGTTGTAAGCATCTTGTTTTTAATTCGATTTTTTAACTTAAAGCTGTTTCATGCAGGCAGGTTCTTTCCTGAATTGTTTATTGCACCAAGGGGCTTGATTACGGTACTTTTGTTTTTATCCATTCCAGAGACACTGCAACATGCCAATGTAAAACCATTGATGGTTTTTCTCGTAATTTTGCTTACCAGTTTCATCATGATGGCCGCCTTAATTGGCATAGGAAATCAGTCACTTTACAAAAAAACATTGGAATTTAAAAAACGAGGCTATAATAACTAATATTTGTTCAGTTTTGAGCAGCTCAGCTGCGACCCAAACATGCGCAGCCCCTAAGGCTGAGTCAAGCATGTGCGGAGATGCTTAGCACAGGGGCAGATATCGACTGAAGCGAAAATTGTACATGAGGAAAAATGGCGGGGCTTAAGAGACAAGGTTAGAACCTATTTTTTGACAGAAGAAAGCTACTTAAAGGTAGGGTAGCGGTTTTTTAAAAAGAAAGTGGGAATGTGCTGTCGGTGGTGGCGGAATATCTTTGTTTATAGACCTACATCTAACAGATGGTGCAGCGAGTTTGTTCATTGCTCTGGACCGTAAGGATAAGGCTAGGTAAAAGTAGAATGCCCGTCCTTTGTTAGAGGGTGGATTCTATTTTGTGAGATTTTTTGAGATTATATACGTAAACCTTATTATAAAAATTAGGGAGAGGAGAAGTTTATGAAAAAAGTATTGGTAACTATTATTTTAATAGGGGTGTTTTTACCCGTATTTAATTTATTGTTTGCAGACGAACATTGGGTTATATCTAATATAAAGGGATACACTGCTTATGCACCGAACTACAAGTACATTAAGGATGCTTCAGCTGTTAAAGAGTTTGTGGTTGTGTTTACAGAAAAAGGTGGTTCCGTATCAAATAGTGATCTTGAATTTATTAAGTTAAATGATTCTACACTTGTTGGTATAGGCCGTGGTACAAGGCCTGATACTCGTGGATATAGTGTAGTAAATGTTTATCAAATAAATAGAAAAACTAATAAACTACATTATATTGAATCTCGTATAGGGACGCATACGCTAACTCTTGATTTTGTATTGCATGATAAATGTGGCTCTATGGTAGGCGACGCTAAACGAATGGGCTACCTTCCTAACTAACAATTTTTTTATATCTTGCGCCTTTTGTTAAGAGGCGAATTCTATTTTGTGTTTTTATTTAATTAAGCTAATTCTTGGGATTAAAAATACGATTGCTATTAATAACAAACCCACTATTAATACTCCCATATATTTTAATACAGAAAACACCCTTGATTTAACAGTCTTTTTATCTTTTATAGAGGGATCATTTTCTATAAATGTTATAGAATATTGTCCAACTCTAACCTTAAAGATAGATTTAATAACAATAAAAAAGGTGCGTAAACCTGTCTCATTTCAAGAATCAAAACAAAGAAGACTTAAACTTAAAACTTTCAGCCTGAAACTTTTTTTATTTAATCTTACTTAAAATACCTAAAAAAAGTAGAACCCCCTCCCTTTGTTAGAGGGTGGATTCTACTATTAAAAAATTTGTTCTTTGTGGCTGGATATTATCACTGCAGGGTGGTAAGCCTCACTTTCTGAGCTGGAGTTAATAGAACCCCGTACAATTCGAGTCCTTCAACATGTTGGCTAACGTATTTTAGACCACCTTCGCCGCCTTTGATACCAATGTCATATAAAGCCTGAGAAAAGTCCTGCGCAGTGTCCTGCTCTGCACATCCATAAAACGTGCTGCCGTCTCTCATGTCTATAGGATTAATTTCCCCACCGGTAAGATGAGATATGACTTCTTCCTGGTTTATTAGTGGGGTTTTTGATTCTCTGAATAAAGTTTTAGCTTGATCATACGCGGCGCTATCTAGGGTGTGGTCACTGCCATTTTCTTGAAGACCTAAGGTAGTCTGGGATAGTATGTGCATGTAGGGAGTTCCAGTTCTTTTTTCGTCTAATGCCTTACAAATTGCTGTCATAAGATTTGGCTTGAACCTAGGCGTATCTTTGAGAGGAAATGCCTCTATTGCTCGGTGAGGCGAAAAACCTTGCCTAGATATTTGGTCATGAAGTGTTTCGGTGTCTTCGAAATGGTGCCTTCCTCCAATTGAATATTCTAACAAATCTAAAAGTTGTTTATTTGATTTACCTTGTAAATTAGTTCTGATAATATCTTGTATTGTTGCATTTTGTTGCTCTTTGGTAGTGGCGGCTTGTGGTGCTGCTGAAGCTCTAGCTGCTCCTCCTGCCTGTGATCTCCCGCCAACTGTCATCCTTTGATGTGATGCGCCTCCTGCTCCTTGCATAATATCCCCCTTTTTTATTCCTATGTTTGGCTATACCCATATTTTCTGGGGTTTAAACATTTTTTAACCAAAACAAGCCACAAAGCCTGTTTTCTGACTTCTTTCTTAGAACATAATTTTATAGTTAACGTGACAAAACACTAATGCGTAGACATGCTAGAAGCCAATTGCGTGTTTACGTTGCTCTCAATAACTGTTTTGTTCTCATCTAAATTAGGCCACCACTCATCTGGGTCCCCACACTTCTCTGCATTTAAGATAATATCAAATATAGTTCTAATTTTAGTCGAAATATAAAAAAGTTTTTCACTTAACAAGCCCTTTAACCATTCAAAATAATAAGTTCTTTCCCAGTTACTTATGAATTCTTGGTTATTTATTGTATTTCTTTCAGTTTTTTTTTTAAGGATTGCACCAAAAGTTTCACTAGCGTGACAAAAATTCTGAATAATAAATATTTCTTCTTCAATTTTATTGAAGTCAATCGGATGTGTCATTTTATCTAATTAAATTTAAAGATTTTTCTGATTTTATATGAGGGATAGATTAATAAACTAATTTAACGTATAACGAAAAAAATTAAAACTAATTTTACTGAATCTCGCTATAAATAAATCTCTCTCGTCCCTCTACAATCTGGAAATCGAGCACAGCCATAAAACCGATTGCCATCCTTTTTCCGGGCTTTTATTCGCATGTTCCCTTTACAACGTGGGCAAGTTACATGTTTTGGAGCTAACCCCAAGTCTGTCTGGACCCTTAATGGCCGACAGTCACGACAGTAGTGACTGAAGCCACTTTTTAAAAGGATATCTTTAAACTCACATTGATCCTTTACCTGCAAGCATTTTTGGCATTTGCGTGTTGTTGTAATCTTTGTTTTATACAAAAATTGTGGTTTTTTATTCTTTTTATTAAGCCTGCATTTTCTGCAAGTTAGCCCATAACGTGATTTTAGCTTTGGATTAAAAAAGTCTAAGGTGGGTTTAAGATTTTTGCATACAATACATTCTTTAACTTGCCCTTTTTGTATAGATTTAACCTGTTCTTGTATGGAGCTAACTATACTGTCTATGTCTTTAAAGTTTTTTTTTTAATGATTTCTTCTAGTCGATTATGTAAGGTCATAATAGGGTCTTTTCCAATATTAAATTTATTAATTCGTAAGAATACATTTCCATAGCTTTCTAATATTTTTTCTCTCTCAATATGTTCTTGGGTATAATAAGATTCATAATTAGAGACGTTAATAGCTTCGTGTGTTTTAAAATGGGATTCAAACCCATCATATTCAATAATAATCTTATATGCTTGTTGATTAGTTTCCTTGTAAGTAAGTAAAAAATCAACAAGATAGTTTGGGTGATGATAGAATGGGGTTAGTTGTTTTAAATATTTTCCTAAAGGAAATTGTGCGTGAAGATGAATGTTTTGCTTATTTTTTTTGAAGAAAGGTGTTTGTTGAATCCAATCTAAAACTTTTTTTTCCATTGGTGATTTTGGATCAACGTCATTTGGCGCAGGGAATTGCTTTGCTTCAGTTAATTGGGCTTGGTAATACCTTAAGGCTTCTCCTATTGAACCTGTATAGTCACTTAAAGGTTTGCTACATACAAAATGCATGCATTCTTTAGCTCTGCTAAACCCTACATTTAGGCGTTGTGCTTTAATTTGTGCATCTGACTCTACATCAACGGAATCAATGTCTTTGATGAAAATCCATCGAAGGCTATCTTCAACAGGGGAGGCAACCATCGAGTAAATAATAATGTCTCTTTCTTCACCTTGGCAGGTATCAAAGGTCATGATTTTTAAATTTAAAAGCGTGAATAGATCATCCTTATCTTCTAATTTAGAAATAGCGTCAACTAATCTTTTTTGCTGATTAGTATGGGGTGTTATAATACCAACACTTGTTGGTTTTTTTTCTTTAGATAGTTCAAGTAATAAAGAGATAATATAGTCTATTTCTAGACTATTAGTATTATTTAGGGGCTCAATTTTACCATCGTGTTCTATTAATGTGAATTTTATGACATCCTCTATGGGGATCCCTCGAACTTTAATAGCTTGCAAAGCATCTTTATAAAAATAACGATTTGAATAAGATATGAGCTCTTTATAACCTCTAAAATGTTTTAACAACATTGTGTGATAATTGGAAATATGTTCACAGAATTCTAAAATGGAGGTTTTAATATTAAACTTTTTTAAACGGGATAATTTAGTCACATCTTCAGAAATATGCTTCCGAAAAACGGTTTCTAGGTTATTCAAGTATGCTTTGTTTGTCTCTGACCCAGCATGTGCAGATTTAATATTACTAAATTGTTTCATATCGCCAAGTACAAGTACTTTTTTAGCACGAAGTAGTGCTGGAAAGGCTTGGGCTATACTAACCTGGGAGGCTTCATCAATAATCACTAAATCAAATAAATTTGCTTCCAGGGGGATGAACTCAGCAAAGTCGCGTATGCCTGAAAGGATGCATGGAAAGGCCTCTTTTAATTTTTTGAAGTCTTTTTTTGGGAAAGGCTGCTTATTTTTTATAACATCTTTTAATGATTTAACCGTGTTCTTATTATTCTCATAAAACGTGATTACCCTATGATCAAGTACATTTGTCATACGGGCAGTTGAGCGAGCTTCTAATATATTTTTATGAGTAAGATAATCATATTTAGGTAAAGTAGAAAATGCATTTCCTAATTTTAGTTTTAAATCAATGAACTGGATGAGCGTGTCAAATTTTTCTGTGGAAAGGAATGTAAGTTTGTTTTTAAATAAACTGTCAAATAAGGCTAGGTTAAGTTCAAATGAAAGGCTAATATTGGGATAGTGTTTGATAAAATTAGTTATGGATAATAAGTTAGATCTTAACATCAAAATATCAGAATTTTTAATAGCAAGAGTTTGAGTAGTTGACCAATGATGCGCAAACTTTAAAGGGTCTGAGGGAAACGTAAACCCATCTGTCATTTTTTTATGGGCGATCTGTTCATTTAAATCAGTGAAGAAATAAAAAATATCTTGCAACTCAGTAAGTTTTTTATATGGGACTGTAAATGTTCGAAACTTTAATGCCTTTCGTAAGTCATTATTAAGTATTTTTATTTTTTTGTGTTGAAAAATAACACTGAGCCATTGTGATTTAATGTCTAATGCTTGGTTGATAAAATCTTCCAGGTCCGTAAAATGGGTTTCGTTAAATTCTGAAAACAATTCTAAATATTGTTGAATATTGGGATGCTTTTCTACAGAAGTATTGATTATTTCTAATAGTGAGGTAAAGTTTAAAAAATCGTTAATAGTAGGTTTTTTTTGGTATAAATGGGTGAATAGTTTAAGCAAGGTTTTGTATGTTTGACAGTATGTATCAACCGCAGCTAGAGCGTCACGTGTTTTCCGTAAGTCCAATGAAGAATTGTTTTTATCGTAAAGTTCAGATAGATCTATTTGTAATTCAGGGGTATTTTTAATTTTTGATTCGGCATTGTGGTACGCTTCCAAATCTTTTATTTTAATATCATTGTGGGCAGAAATAAGGTCAGCGAGTCCTTCTTTTGCAGAGTTCAAAAGTGTTGCCTCGTTGTTATCGGGTTTGTCTGATTCTGTTTGATAAGCTTTGTGGTAGATTTTTATATCTTTAATGCTACTGGATGTGAGTATTTTGTTATAGCTGTTCCCTGCTTTACCCAAGCGTAGTATTGGGTTTTGAAAATTCTTATCAAGTCTAACTTTATTTATCGTTTTTGAAATTTTATCTTCAACAACATCAAGGGCTTCTTTTTTGTCAGACAGGACCAATACAGACTTTCCTTGCAGTATTGTATTGAACAATACTGCAGTAATGGTATGTGATTTTCCTGTTCCTGGGGGCCCTTCTACAGTAATATATTTGCACTCTTTTTTTTCAAGAGCCTGAAGTATTTGCCGTTGTTCGGCATTGAGTGGAATGGGGTGATTACTTATTAAACGCTCTGTAATTGGTGTCTGTTCCCAATTTTGTTCAATATCTAAAACAACACTCTTAGGTTCTTTGTGTATAAAAGAATCAATAAGTGTTGTAAAGGAGTCAATTAAATCACTATCATTACTCTGTAAACTTTCTTCGATTTGTTCATAATCGTTGATGAGGGCTTCATCCGATTTATCAAATAAACTTAAGTAGCAAGTATTAGAAATAGTAACAAATAGGCTATCTGTAGTTTGGCTGTGGGAGCTTTCTATATGTAAATAGTTTTTAAGTTCAAAATAATCACATACTTCTTTTAAAATACCATCTAAAGTGCCCAATAAATGTTCTTTTGTTTCAGGTTTTAAATAAATGATGCGATCAATGGTACTTTTGAGAGAGCCTGCTTTTGAATGTGCACGATTATATTGTTGGACAATATAATCAATCACTTTTTTGTTAACATACAAAACAGAATCAAATTGAAGTGAATATCCGGAAGGCTCCCGCAACAATTCAACAGGTATATAGAATAACGGGTAGGTAGTATTTTCAAATTTTATATCGCACAAATATAAATAAATTTGTTGTTTATCTAGTAAACGTTCATTATTGAACAGCTCATATAACTCAGTAAAAAGATCTTTTGCAGCAAAATTATCAAAGAAACGTTTAATAATAGTAACTGTTTCAGTCAGCCCCAAAACAGTAGATAGCTGTGCTTTAATATTATTAACAGGTGTATTCGCTAAAAGAAGATTAATAATTTCACAAACTTTATTATCTATAAGATCTAAAAATATACTGCTAAGATCCTCTTCTAATAAATAAAGGCTTTCAATATTAGCAGAGGCTTTATTTTCTAAATGACTTTCAATATTTTGGACAAAAGGTGTGACTAAATGCTTCTTTAAAAGTAGTTTTACAGTATCTAATGTTTGATCTAAGGCAATGTCAGATTCTTTAATGTATTTTTTTGTATTGTAATCAATAGAAAAGGCGATTTCAGAGATGATCGTATCAAGTGTGCTTTGTTCAATGTTATGGGTATGGTTATCGATTAAGCTTGATAAATGTTTAGGTAATTTCGTAACATAAGCCTTTTTTTTGATAGATATCGATTCTTTTACAAAAGACGTTTGTGCATATTTCCATATAAGGGAATTAAACTTTTCATATTTATTAAGTTTAATACATGTGATTAAGTTGGTTTTTGGGGCTCTGAATTGTATGTATCGTTTTGGTAATTTAGTTTTATTATGGAAATCTGTTTCTAAAAAATCTTTGAAATATTTCGCTAAACTAGATAGGAACATTGAAAGGTTTTTATTTTGATTCGCTGCCCCTTCATTAACAGTATTATTTTCTTTATGCGCCTCACTCATTATTATCTACTTCCTGCATTGGAAATTAATTAAACTAAGACAAAATATTAACTTCAACACCCCTCCCCCTCTTTTCTCCGAAACCCAAGCTCACACCCAATAACCCCCGCAATCTCCTTCACCAACGCATACTTAATCGACCGTCGACTCAACATATTCGACAAATTTGTCGCCGACAACCCCAACTTCTCCGCCACATCCGACAGCGTAAACCCCGCCTCATAAATCGCAGCCTTAATCTCGTGTTTAATATCACAGTGTTCCATACGTTATAGTGTATCTTTATTTGAAAAAGAAAACAAATACACGGAAAAGTATATAAATGTTACACGTTTTCGTGTAGTGTTATACGATAACGTATAGAAAAGGAGCAAGAATGGAATGTTTATCAAAAGCAGATGTTGCGCTTTGTTACGCTGTCAGGTTAAAACAGTTAAATATGATATCTCAAGCAAGCAAATCCCATTTGGATGATAGGCAGAGACGCCAAGTTTTTGAAAGAAAGTGTTATCCAATGGCTAAAATCACGGGAACAAAAGGAAATACTCGTTTAGCCTATGGCCTCATTGCGTAATTTAGCACGAGTTATTACCTGCACTAGCACGAAAACGGCATTGAGAATATCGAGAAAACATATTATAGTACGAAAAAAAGATGAAACGAATAAATATCTTTGAGTTTGAAGACATAAAATTTCTATCGTCTGATTTTAGAGCATGTTTAACAAATTTAATCATTGTATTTCATAAGCTAATGGGGTCAAAGCAGGTCTTGGTTAATGTAATCACAGAGCTGAAACAAAAGCAGTCATTTTCAACCATTGTAGATATAGGGTCTGGTTCAGGGGGCATTATGCCAGAGGTAATCAACGCATACAATTCACAGAATAAAGGGGATAAGATAAGCTTAATATTAAGCGATCTTTATCCTAACAAAGGCATCGTTGAACAGGTGAATGGGGGGGGAGAAAAAAATATCAGTTATTTAAAAACATCGTTAAATGCCTGTGAGTTGAGCAAAGCACCAAAGGGGCTCAAAACACTGATTTGCAGTTTTCATCATCTGTCTCCAGAGATAGCAGGCGCTATACTAAGATCAGCACAAGAAAATAAAGAACCTATATTAATCTATGAGATGATTAACAGGAACATTCCAAAAATACTTTTTCCTGTTTATTTTTTAGCGACAGTAGTACTAACCTTATGTTTAACGCCATTTGTACGGCCATTACGTATGAAACAGATTGCCTATACCTATTGTCTGCCACTGATTCCATTTTGTTTTTCTTGGGATGCGCTTGCTAGCATAGTAAGACTGTATTCGTTTAAAGATATTCACGAATTAATAGGAGAGTCAGATAAGGAGACCTATGAGTGGACAATGAAAGATGTTCTAAACGCAAAGGGCAGAAAATGCGGGCATTATATTTTAGGACAGCCTAAATTGTAGCGATAGTTAAGGCTCCAGTCATTCCCGCGTCACCACCACCGAAATTGTCACCCATATCAAGCATCGCTACAAAGAAAAAACATCCAAATTTGAATGCTATTTTATAGCATTCAGAATGTCTTACCCTAACGCCCCAATACACCGCTCTCGCCAAGCCCAAACCTGCTCAAGCGGGTCATCAGGCATGACTTTTTTAATCCATTCTTTGTGTAAGGGTACTTTAGAAAAACGAAGTTCACTAACCGTCATTGTCTGATAATGGATAAGATTCCCAAAGTCTGGAACGTGATTGTTATCAAATGTGACATCAATGTGTAGCCCATTCAATCGACATAAACAATGTGCTTCAGGGATGGCATTAAAGGGGCTTTTATCCAATAGCTTAGCAAGTTGGGGCATCGTTTGTTCCGTCATCCAAAAAATAATGACAAGCAGTTCAATCTCTAGCCCTAATTCCTTTCCAATCTCTGTCAAACAGGCGTGTTTTGAACTACACGTTCCTTTCTCAAAAGCCAACACATCTAAATAAGACGCAGCCGCATCAATTCGACCGTAAGGAAGCGCTTTAATAAACTGACAAACATCCTTAAACGTTTTTAATCCCTTTTGAATACAGTGTTGGGTATAGGGCCCTTGATGAGTAAGCCTAATTTTTGAAAAAGGTTCAAGATCTAAAAAATCATCTTTAAGAAGCCGAGTCATCATATCCCCTCAACGTAACAATCGCAGCATCAAAAATCAAATAAAGAATAGACATCCACATAAATATTTTTACTGAGAAACAATCACAATATGATAGCGTTGCTCACCATTAAAGTGTATTTTTAAAAGGATATGACCTTTCATTAGAGCAGTATTTTTAAATTGTTTTCTTAAAGAATTTTTATGTGTTGCATTTTCCTGCGGAGAAGATGAACCAGAAATCTTACAGTGTCGGTAGGAGTCAGAAACGATACCATTTTGATTGTTTTTGTTTGACTTATTATTACCACCAGAGTTACGTTTTAATATAACAACAGTATGAGGGTCTGATTCTAAGACAGCTTTATAAATTTCTAGTAAATATATTTTTTCCTTAGGTTTGTCTTGTGTCGAAAAATAAGGAATATCTGCATTTTTAAAAGAAGTTGCTTCATTTAGAGTTAATTTTTTAAGGAATATTTGTTGATATGTTTCTGCATCAGTTTTTTTAACTGATGAATTCATGATAGATGAATCTACATAGGTAAAACGAACAGGTAAACCACATTTTAAGATAGATGGCTCAGGCTTGGAATCAACTCTATCACCAGAACAAGAGTAACCTACTAATTTGGGTATTTTAGATGGAGAAGCAGCGAGGGCATCAGGGGTCCTTTTTTTATAAGGTGAGTGAGTTTTCTTAACTAAAGCCGATCTAGTAGGCGCCCTATCCATTTTGCCAGTCTCTTTCTTAACTGAAGTCGATATAGACTCCCTATCCATTTTGCCAGTCTCTGTTTGTAGAGGTAAATCACGGCATGGAGACATAGATTTACCAGTCTCTGTTTGTGGGGATAAATCAGGGTATGGAGACATAGAAAAAAGAGTTTGATAACATATTTCTTTGGGGAGCTGTGGTAGCGGTGGTGGCGGAGAAGGCGAGGCGGATACCTTCTGAGCAGTAGATATAGGGGGTGAATAAGGACTAAAACATGGAGGGCTTGAGACATGCTGATCAGGGAAAACCTGGTTTGTACGAGGAGATAAGGCACGTTGGTAGCCATTTTCTGATTTAAGCGCAGGAAGTTCGTTGAAAAGAGAGTCTAATGACCCAGATAAGGGTAGAGTGGGACGTTCCATAAAATTAATTTAACTTAGTTAAAATAAGATATCAAATAAGTACTATTTTTAAGGCTGTTTTTTGATGATGGAGTGGAGGTCTACAAGAATTAAAAGGGGTACATATTTTATTTAATAGAGTGTCAGAAAACAGTTTGCTATTGATGTAGGACCATATTAAGTGGATTTAGTTTTATTAAGTGCTTACGTTTAATTTAGTTTTGAGAGCTGGAGAAGATAAAAGCATTTAGAAGAATTAATAGCTGGTAGAAATATCAAAATAGAATACGAAATTTTTTACAGTTATGCATTTTTGTTGCTATACACTAATGGCTAAGATCCACGATCAACGATTAAAACTAATTTGTCACAATTTTAAAGGCAAAACAGGAATTATGAAAAAAACAAACATGTAGAAGGTGGATTATTTTGATCAATTTGTTGCTTTGTCATTTTAAAACGAAGCGAAGGCTCTGATGTTGATGCAACAATATATTTTCCTTTTGAAAACTTTTCTATCCTAACGTCAGTGCCGAGTAATTTTTTGCCTTGAATAGTATAATCTTTTGTTAGCTGAAAACTGGATCCTACTGCATAAAAGGGTTGTGTCATTAATGTTTCAATAATATCTACTAAAGATTTGGATCTAAATATTTTGTCAGCAACATCACGAAATTTTGCTGTACAGTTAATAGTATTGAGATCCCTGACAAGAGAGCTTTTGACTGAACTTATATTGGGTGTATCTAAAGGACTACTAAATGCACGGCTAACGATTCTTTTTAAATCATCTTCATTTCCACTCAAACTTCCTTCATGTGAAAAGTGTGGCAAGGTATCTACTAAAGCAGCAGCTGTGGCTTCTGTGAAACCATCAACCCCTTTCTCTAGTATTAGTGTCATGTCGATGTATTTACTTACTTGAGTATCCGTTTTTAAAAATGGTTGAAGTTTTGATTGCCCTAATAAAAAATTGTCCACAACTTCTCCTTTTTTTAGGTAAAAAATTAACACTTTGCTATGAATATTGTCAAGATTTCTATTTGATCTTCCCTCATATCTAGTTGATCGATCAGGCCATCCCACCTATGGCCTTGAGATACTTAGCGATTTTGATAGATCACCAATAACCATTGGCAACTTACTTGGAGATGGTTTACAAGGTGTATTTAGGGATCCAATGACATCACATCTGCCTGATCCAAAAGATGCTGCAATTGATCTGGATTCAGAAGCTGGGGTTTCGGTAAATGCAATGCATTGCGCGATTGAAGCCAGACGATATGCAAATAGTGTGAATGAGAAACTTTCAAAAGAAGCTGTCATAGCGACTTGCAAAAATCATTTGTGCCCCGTGACTGATGATCCGCTTCATCATAGTGAACTTGAAGTTTGGGTTGGTGCTAATTTAGGATGGGATTTATATGATTATGCGAAAGATGAATCATTTAAATCGTATTAAGCTTTACCAACGCGAGTCAAAGAGGTGGGGGATAACACTCTTGAATCTTACAGAGAGTATCAAGCATTCTGTAGCAGAATCAAGAAACATTTAGGGTAGTTCACTTGGTCGAGTGTAGTTACAAAGTCTTAGGAAATAATCCATTTAAAATGGCACAGAAGAAGCAAAAGCACAGCCTACTAAAATTCCAGTGATTCTATCATAGAATTTAGATCGATCTAAACTGGAATAGGCTGATTGGCCTAACGTTCTGGGTGTTGGTTTAAATGCATCCGCACTCAAGCAAGAGCTAAATCACTTAGAACCTATTGCTTCGTGCTTAAAAACAGCTAAAATCAGGCCTAAATATGAATGTTTAGAAAAATGGCGGGGACGAACAGACTCGAGTCACTACTCCATTCCACTCCGTTCCATTCCGCTATGACCAAGTCTGCGTCGCTTGCCGCTCAACATCTGTTTCGCTAACCTCGCTATTCGCTTAAGCGCTCCTTGCAGTTCTCGTCCCTTCTTTCGCTACGCTCACCACGCCCTTAAAACAAAAAAACACCTTGCGGTGTTTCTTTTTTTATTTTAATGGCGGGGCTTAAGAGACAAGGTTAGAACCTATTTTTTGACAGAAGATAACGTATGTAAAGCAGGATAAAGCGTTTGGTTAAAAAGAAAGTATAAATATGCTGACGGTGGTGGCGGAGAAAACGACGTTTTACGCCTTAATAAAGTGTTTACATATAGTAAAAAAAGGGTAGATTTTAAAACATAGAGATAGAGAATTAGGAGGGGGAATGAGTTCATCTATATCGGGAGCTAGTCAATCATCACACAATTCTGTGGGGAGAGAAGGATCTGCAGAACCTGCAAAAGCTGTAGGGGTAGCGCCTGGTGGTATAGAGGCATCTCCTTTAGTTGCTTCGGATACTGCTGAGGCGTTCACTAAGGGAGGAGAATCTCCAACATCAGAGAAGTTCCCAGCAACATTAGCCGCAGCACCGGCAGCAGCACCGGCAGCATCATTAGAGGAAGTAGCTGCAACAACCGTAAAATCGGTTGAGAGGACGTCAACTCTTGAGTTAAATCTAGAAGACCCTGGTGTATTTAACGCCTTAGTAAAAACAGCATTAGATAGGTATTACAAAGTCCCTTTTCCAGGAGAAGAAGCAAAAGGACCTGGCGAACTCAATCGTTACTTACATGGCGCAACCCATGTCAGTAGAGTGGCATGTAACACAGAGTTTTTTGCAAAATTTTCTGAACATGTAATGGGAGAAACACCTTTAACAGGTAAGCAAATGGCGTTATTAAAATTAGCAGCAATCTATCATGATTCGGCAAATTTAGATGATGGAACACGTGTAAGTGGAGATATTAAAAATAGAACGGCGGAAGATAAATTTTTACACGAAGCTGGACATGTTCAGCAATTTTTAGATGATATGATTGAGGCGGGTGTTGATCCAAATGACCCAGATTTAAGAGACGCTGCATTCGCGATAGAACTAAAAGATATACCAGACCCTTTAGACCCCGACGCAAAGCTTGTATGTCTGCGTGAAGGGAGTGAAGGTAACTATCGGTATACGACAACAGTAAAAGAGTTTATAAATAGTCAGGTAAGAGCTGAGCAACACGCAGAGCCTTATGAATCGCCAGAGTCTTGTACAGACTATCTAAGAGAAAATATGTCTAGACAACAACGTTTTTTACATGACGGAGATTGTTTAGACGTTCGAAGAATAAGGCCTATATTTTACAAAGAGGAATTATGTTTGCATGAACAGGTAAAAGGGACAGAAAAAGAGAGTCTACTTGATCGAGCGATTGCACGCCACGATAAATTTATACAAAGAATAGGGGACGATTTTTCATTAAAAGCTGAAAGAAGTAAACGTCATATTGCCTGTGAGAATAGTGAGAATCCCTATCTTTTTATACAGGAAAAGCTACAAGAGCACTATCTTATGGAAGCGGTTAAATTGGCAGGCAGTATGGGGAAGGACATGCCTTCAAGAGATCTTTTATTAAAAGATCTATCAATGGAAGATCTCTATGTCTGTGATCCAGAAAAAATAAAAGAACAATTATTAGAAAAAGGCTCAGGGGTAGCAGAAGCTGAACTTAAGGCGATCACGGATGAAACGGTGCATTGTCGGCTAATAGACACATCAGAGTCTTTTCATGATGAAGTGGCGGTTCTCCAAAAAAACCAAGAAATATTAAAAGGCTTAGACGTTTCATTCAGTGAGCCAGAGGCTATATCTGCATTATGTGAGGTTCTAGGTGTTCCAGCTGAGAAATCAACAAAAATAGTAACTATATTAAGAGACGCCCACATTTTAACAGAAAAACATGTGAAATTATACGAGGAGCTAGATAAAGATCAAAGGTCAGCAATAAACGAAAGATTAAGCCAAATAAGAGCTGATGTTTCACCAGCTGAAATACTAAAAGCCCTTAAGATGCAGCAGTTACGTTGCTATGTTAAAACACATGGGAAAAGTCCAATATCAGAAGATGGCACTCCATTTATATGGAGGCCTAGTACATTAATAAGCCAGAATGCTCATCCTAGTATATTTTATAAAGGTAGAATAGGACTAATATTTAAAGATATGGGAATATATTCATACAAAAAAAATGTAGGGTCAAGCGACATGAGTACTAAAGTCAGCGATTATCAACCTACAAAAGGCAGTAAAAAAGACAAAGGGGAGAGCTTACCTTTAAAACTAGAAGAAATGACACAAAGACAAAAGGGCGAAGTAGAAGATAGAGGATTAGGACTGATAGGTTCCAGTAAATTAACACATAACGAAGTTTTAGGAACGTATACACAGGAAAGTGTTCAAGGTTTGATGATTAGTAGAAAAACGCTAAATGAAGCGACAAAATTAGATAAGGATCAAAAAAAACAATTACGTGCTGATTATGAAGAAGCATGTGCCATATCAGCGGCACTTGGTAGGACGGTCCCTTTATTATGTTACAATCCAGAGCACGGGTTTACAGAAATAAGCCATAGTCAAATAGCCTCCTTATTAAGTCAGGAAGAACAATCAAAAGTGAAAAATACCTTGCATGAGACATTTCTTTCACAACTAGGTACCCAAGGAATTAGTGTACAGGGGTATGGAATCAATAGTGGAGGAGATGAACTCGTAACGCTTGCGCAAATTGTGGTTGATGGAGTAATTGAAGAGGACCTGCAGTGGCATTGTGCAAATGATACAATAAGCCTACCAGCCACCCTTGAAATAAGTAATGAAGAAATTATTGTATTTCTAGAGACACATTTTCCAAGCTTCCAAAAATCTAACTTTTCAGAAACAGTCCAGGCAGATAAAACAACATATAGGGTTGCAGTAGAAACACATGATGGTGGCCATTTTGGGCATGTTCAAGAAGTAGAGATCGATATCACTCCAGAGGGTGAAAAAAAAATTAAAATTAGTACAAGATTGAGTATAGAGGACAGTGATGTAGAGAGTCCTACTTATAGGGATGAGAGTACGAGTGGATATAAAGCAATACAACAAGATAGAGAGGGTGTTAAGCAAAATGTTGCTGATTTTTTGCAAGCATTAATATCACGTGAGAAACGAGAAGTAGAGATCGCTAAACGTCGACAAGAATTAGTGGAGCAGGTAAGGACTCCAAGTTTAAGACAACATAGTAGGAGAGCAGAAGAATATGAAATGCATGGGGGCGGTACAGCTATACAGTATTGTTTTGATCTAGTAGAGCCTACAGATTTATATTGCACGGTATACAAAGATGAAAAAACAGCACAAGAAGCATTTGTATTTAAAGTTAAAACAGACAGACCGATACCAGAAGGATATGAGTCTCTAGTTGATGAACCACAAACTCTAGCAGAGCAAACATCACTTTACAGACAGGTCGCGGTAAATTATTGCGAAACACTGGTTAGTACCTTAAATCAACGCTTAAGTAGTGAGCATCAGTTTCCATTCAAACAGATGGTTTTACGGCAATCACAGGAATCAGGAAATAATAAATTATATCTAGAAATCATCCCCAAAGAGGGCCAAAGTAAAGCGACCTGCTTAGCCTATATGAACGACCATTTGCTACACCCTGAAGGTAGTCCTGTAAAAGACAAGGCAGAAAAATTTCCACAGTCACCACAAGACCATTTGTTTGTAGAAGTGTATATGCCTGCCTTAGAAGCGTTTATTGAACAACTTTCTGGATAAAGGTGTCAGAGTCTTATGCACGGATAGTGCCAGAGCTAACGCATAAAAGCGATGGCGGGGACGAAGGGACTCGAGTCACTACTCCATTCCACTTCGTTCCATTCCGCTATGACCAAGTCTGCGTCGCTTGCCGCTCAACATCTGTTTCGCTAACCTCGCTATTCGCTTAAGCGCTCCTTGCAGTTCTCGTCCCTTCTTTCGCTACGCTCACCACGCCCTTAAAACAAAAAAACACCTTGCGGTGTTTCTTTTTTTATTTTAATGGCGGGGACGAAGGGACTCGAGTCACTACTCCATTCCACTTCGTTCCATTCCGCTATGACCAAGTCTGCGTCGCTTGCCGCTCAACATCTGTTTCGCTAACCTCGCTATTCGCTTAAGCGCTCCTTGCAGTTCTCGTCCCTTCTTTCGCTACGCTCACCACGCCCTTAAAACAAAAAAACACCTTGCGGTGTTTCTTTTTTTATTTTAATGGCGGGGACGAAGGGACTCGAACCCTCGACCTCCTGCGTGACAGGCAGGCGTTCTAACCAACTGAACTACGCCCCCGATGGGCAACACCCATTATAGATCTTGTCAGCATCCAAATCAATACAAATCTTTACATAAATAGGAGGTGATTATTTTTATCTAAGGAGTAGATGGTTATCATTATCTAAATAGTATCTAAATAGTAGATGATTATTTACCGCAAAGGCACAAAGCGAAACCCACTCAGGTACTCAGAATCAACGCGGCCATCCACGTGTTTATGGCAGACCACAATGTCATGTGTGACGGGGATCACCAAGCGGCCATTCGGACGAAGTTGTGTTAGAAGAGACTCAGGAAAGGTTTTAGCAGCAGCAGAGACCAAGATCCGATCAAAGGTATGGCCTGGGGCGCCCAGTGTAGGGCCGGCCAAGGCCAAGGTTACATGGGGCAAGTCCCAATGCTGTAGATGTTGTTGGCCCAGAGCCAAGAGTTCTGCTAAGCGGTCAAGGCCCAATACCTGGCCTTGTTTTCCAACGATCTGACCCAATAACGCCGAGGTCCAGCCCGAACCACAGCCAATATCGAGGATCTGTTGGCCGGGTTCAGGAGCGAGTTGTTCCAGCGTAATAGCAACAGTAGATGGCTGCGAAATCGTTTGGTTAAGACCGATAGGCAAAGGACGGTCTTCATAACAATGTTTCTGTTGGGATTCAGCTACAAAAAATCGACGATCCATGGTTTCAAAGGCCTGAATGAGATCAATACTTTTTAAAGCGCCTTTTTCTGTCATATGAAGGATCAATTCAGCCAAATCTTGCATACTAAATAATATACCCACGTTAAAGCCATGTTAAAGACATAAATAATTCGATACAATAAGGGGTATGTCAGTATCAGATGAAGAAAAATCCCAAATTAAGGCGTTGCTAGGTCGTGACCCTAGCCAGACAGAGAGCATTATTTTCGAGACCATGTGGTCCGAGCACTGTTCGTATAAAAGTACCAAAAAAGAGCTCAAGCGTTTGCCGGTGACAGGGAAAAATGTTGCCTTAGGAATCGGAGAAGACGCAGGGATTGTCAGTTTTTGCCAGCATGAGGGGGTTAATTATGGGATTGCCGTCGCACACGAATCACATAACCACCCTTCCCAAGTCTTACCTATCGAGGGAGCAGCAACAGGGGTAGGAGGCGTGGTTCGAGATGTCTATTGTATGGGGGCAGATGTGATAGGCGTACTTGATTCCTTGCATTTTGGCCTCAATCAGGATGGCCAATCCCCTATGGTTGAGGAGATTGCAGACAAAGTAGTTCAAGGCGTATCGGAGTATGGTAATGCCTTGGGTGTGCCAGTATTAGGTGGTGAAACGATCTATCATGAGTCCTATAACGATAATTGTTTGGTCAATGTTGCTGCATTAGGCATCATTGATACAGACCAGATTATTCATAGCCGGGTCCCAAAAGAGGCGGCAACAGAACCCTATGTATTAATATTAATAGGCAAATCAACAGACGCCACTGGGTTTGGTGGTGCCGCGTTTTCCTCCAAAACCTTAGACGAAGACGACAAAAATACCAATGTAGGCGCTGTTCAGGTACACGATCCTTTTTTGAAGCGTGTCATTGTCGAAGCAACGAAAACATTATTTAAAAAGATAAAAGACGAAGGTATTTCTGCAGGATTCAAGGATTTAGGGGCAGGGGGGATTTCCTGTGCAGGGTCTGAGCTAGGTATTTCGGGGGGCTTTGGCGTCGAGATAGATTTAGATCAGGTCAATGTTAGTATAGAGGGCTTAGCTGCAGAGGTGATCGCATGTTCAGAAACTCAAGAGCGCTATTGTTTAGCCGTACCCGAGCATTTTGCAGAAACAGTGTTAACTATATATAATACCGATTTCGAACTTCCCACCTTGTATCCCGAAGCAGGGGCAGCTGTAATTGGCCGTGTCATCCAAGAAAAACAATTCAAGCTCAAACACAAGGGAAAGTGGGTCTGTGATCTTCCCATTGCCGCCATCACCACAGATGTATCGGTCAAACGTGAAAGTAAGCCAAGCAAAAAAGTAACACTGACAAGCAAAGAAGACAAACCCTTAACAACAGATATACAAAAGCTGGCTTTAAACATTCTTCAAGATCCAAACTGTGTGTCCAAGCGTTATGTGTATCGTTTTTATGATAATGCAGTAAGAGGCGCAACAGTCGTGTATCCTGGCGAAGCAGATGCGGTGGTTGTCACTCCCGTATCAGGCTGTGATGCAGCTGTGGCCGTCTCGATGGATAGTAACCTCTACGGACATGCCGACCCCTATGTAGCAGGTGCCGCAGCAGTCGCCGAGTCTGTACGAAATATCGTCGCAGTAGGGGGCACGCCCTTAGCCTTAACTGATTGTTTGAATTACGGAAATCCAGAAAACCCAGACTGCTTTTATACCTTTCAGCAGGGCGTACAAGGCATTGCCGATGCAGCCAATGCACTTAGTGTTGAAAGCGGCGAGGCCCTGCCCTTGATTTCGGGCAATGTGAGTTTATACAACGAGTCCAAGAATGGCACAGCGGTCATTCCATCCCCAGTTATTTTATGTGTGGGCAAACTAGACGATTATCGCAAGGCACGAACCATGCAAATTTTCGAGCCAGAGATGAGCCTTTATATGGTCGCAGAGCCAAGCCCGCATTTTAAGGGCTGTGTAGTCGCCCGTTTAGGGGCATGTACCGCCGAGCATCCTTTTCGTGTAGATCTACAAATCGAGGCAAAACAAAATAAATTTGTACGTAGTGTGTATGAGAAAGAGATCATCCATGCATGTCATGATATCAGTATGGGCGGACTATGGATGACCCTTATTGAGATGACCTTAGGCGAGCGGGGTCTCAGCTGCGTGGGGCTAGAGATCGAACTGGTGTCCGATCCATTTACGACCCTGTTTGCCGAAACAGGAGGCTATGTCTTAGCAATACCAAAGTCTCAGGGGAAAAAGCTGGAAAAAATGGGGCTGACTCAGGGAGTCACAATACAATATCTAGGCCAGTCAACCCATCAAAAAAAGATACGTGTTCAACAACAAGGCAAGGTGTTAATCGAGCAAGATAACCAAGAACTAAGCCAACAATGGAACGCAGCCAATCCCTATTAAATCCACAGGCCCCAAGTGCAGGCCAGATCCTTCGTAAAGAGACGCAGATCCAGTATGTCAAAGGCGTGGGCCCCAAGTTAGCAGAACTCTTAGAACCCCTCGGAATCACAACCTGCGAAGACTTTTGTTATTTTTTTCCACGTAAATACGACGATCGACGGGCCTTACCCAAGGTCAGTCAGCTCCAACTCAATCAAAGCCAAGGCGTCATTGTCAAAATAGTCAGTGTCAACGAAAAAAAAGTGCGCAAACGCCTCAGTATTATCGAGGCAAGGGTCTGTGATGACAGCGCGGTTATTACCGCAGTTTGGTTTAATCAACCTTATATGAAACGAGGTTTGCAGATCGGGAGCTATTTTTATATCAAAGGAAAAATCGAGACCAGTGACTATAGTCTTGAAAAGGTCATCAAAGTTGCCGAAACCGAACGTTTATCCAATCGACCCGAAGACCAGCGTTTTAGCACAGTGGTCCCCATCTATCAGTTAAAATCAGGCCTACAGCAGTATCAGCTTCGTCGCATGGCCAAAACCATTGTCTTTACGGTATCCAAACAACTCAGTGATGGGCTCCCACAAACCGTTCGTTTAAGGCATAATTTACCAACCTTAACAGACAGTCTCCAACACTTACATTTCCCTCAAAACAATCAGCAGTTCGAGCAGGCCAAACAGCGTATTATTTTCGAAGAGTTATTGATTTATCAGTGTCGAATATTACAGAGGGGGCAGCAAAATAAACGCCGAAAAGGGGCAGTCACTCTCACAACAACAGGCCCCTTATGGCAGGCCTATCAACGCCAACTCCCCTATGAACTCACCCAAGGCCAACAGCAGGCCATTGCCGCCGTCGCTCAGGATGTGCAGTCCGAAGTGGCTATGAATCGCTTGGTGCAAGGTGATGTGGGTTGTGGCAAAACAGAAGTAGCCCTAGCCGCATTATTATTTGCCTTGGATAGCCATCAAGTCGCTGCATTTATGGCCCCTACCCAAATTTTAGCCGAGCAGCATTATCTGAAATTAAAACGTTTAACCCAGTGTTTTGGTATCGAGGTCTTTTTGCTCAAAGGCCAACAAAACAAAAAAGAAAAAGCCACCACAAAAGCGTATTTATCACAAGCAACATGTTGCTTAGTAGTGGGAACACATGCCCTGATTCAAGAGGATGTACACATTCCAAATCTAGCATTGGTAGTGATTGATGAACAACATCGTTTTGGGGTTCTTCAGCGTCTAGTCCTACAAAGCAAAGGCAAAATACCCCATGCGCTATATTTAACAGCGACACCCATTCCTCGAAGTTTTATGCTTACGTGTTTTGGTGATTTAGATAAAAGTATTATTACAATGCTCCCAAGTGGGCGAAAACCCATTCAAACCTATTTGGCCAAAGAAGAATCCTTAGAGCGTGTACTGCGTGCCTGTAAAGCGCGTTGTTTAAAAGGCGAGCAAGTCTATATTGTCTATCCCTTAGTAGAAGAGTCTGAAACCTTGGCACTTCGTTCAGCGGTAGAAGGCGTTGAAGAGATAAAGGCTTTTTTCCCAGAGTTCCCTGTTGATCTGCTTCATGGTCAAATGAAACCCGCCCAAAAAGCAGAGGTCATGCAACGTTTCCGAGCAGGTGAAAGCAAGATTTTAGTCTCTACTACGGTCATTGAAGTGGGAGTGGACGTTCCGCAGGCGACAATGATGGTCATTTTGCATGCGGATCGATTCGGATTATCCCAGCTACATCAATTACGGGGCCGAGTAGGCCGTGGTCAAAAAGAGTCCTCTTGTTATCTGGTAGCCACCCCCAAAAATCCAGATAGTAAAAAACGCATCAAAGCCATGCTCGACCATCATGATGGTTTCAAGATTGCCGAGATCGATCTACAAATCCGAGGCCCTGGCGACATGTTGGGCACCAAACAGGCCGGACTGCCTGAGTTTTTATTAGCCGATATTGTCAGAGACGAACAGATCTTACTCAAGGCCCGAGAATCTGCTAAGGAGCTATTACATAACGACCCAAAACTCGAGCATCCAGAGCATGCACAACTCAAACAAAAGGTACAACAACAAGACCAACACCTACAAGAGAATAATTTGAACTAATGCAAATTATCAGTGGAACATTAAAATCTCGACGTTTATATTACCCCAAAAACAGGCGCTTTAGGCCCACGCAAGCCAAAGTGAAAGAAGCGATCTTTAATATCGCACAGTCCTATGTCGATATAAAAGACTGTCATGTGCTAGATCTTTGTTGTGGAACAGGGGCTTTGGGCCTTGAAGCCTATTCCAGAGGAGCAAAAAGCGTTTATTTTGTAGATCGATATATTCAGTATATTCAAAAAAATATCAGCACCTTAAACCTTGAACAGGTCCCTGAATTACGCATCAAAAAACAAGATGCTGCACAATTTCTCAAACAGTATAAAGACACAGTAGATCTTATATTTTTTGATCCCCCTTGGGACAACGCCGAGTTATACGAGCGAGTATTCACGCAGTTACTAGATGCCCCATATTCCACACGAAATACCCTTATATTTTTCGAGACGCGACGCGAAAACAATACCCCAAATTTGCCTGACAGTACATCGATAAAATGCTACAATTACAGTAGCACAAACTTAACATTATTACAGCATCATGCCCAATAAAATCGCAATATATCCTGGTAGTTTTGACCCCATTAGTAAGGGGCATATCGATATTATCAATCGTGCCTTAAAACAATTTGAGTCTATCATTATTGCTATTTTTATTAACCTAGACAAAACACCTACATTTTCTGTTCAAGAACGCAAAGACATGATTCAAGAATGTTTCAAAGATAATCCCAGAATAAAGGTAGAATCCTTTGATGGGCTATTGGTTGATTTTGCAAAACAACACCAAAGTATCACCATTATCAGAGGGCTAAGAGCGGTATCAGATTTTGATTACGAATTTCAATTATCATTGACCAATCGTAGTCTCGATGAAAAGATAGACACCGTGTTCTTTATGACCGATTTAAAATACGCTTTTTTAAGTTCGAGTATTATTAGACAGGTCATGAAATTTGGCGGGGACATTAAGGATTTTGTGCCAGAATCAGTTCAAAAACATCTTACAAGGACGACAGAACAGTATGGATAAATTTTTAGGCTTGATTGATGCACTAGAAGCCTTGGTAATGGACTCTAAACGTATTCCATTAACATCTAAAGTAATCCTAGAAGAACATCGCCTATTTGATTTAACCAGTAAAATGCGTGACTTAATCAAAAACAAAGGTAACATCCTCCCAAAATCTGTCATGACAGACACAGAACCAGTTCCCCAGCTAGAGTCAGAAGAGGTATCCTTTGCCTTAAATACCCAAAAGGGATGGGTAAAGAGTAAAGAAACCCAAGACCTCATGCAATCTGCCTATGAACAGATGGAAAGTATGAAAGCAGGCAGTAAAAAATATGCTGACGATGTTTTGGCAAATCTACAATTAGTAATCACGAAAATGCAAACAGATATATTACGAATGAAAAATACGATAGAAAACGGACGCCAATACATTGAAAACAAAGACAAAGAAAAAAACAACGCACCCATGGATATTAAACAAGATAAAATGGGGAAAAGTCAGGGAACAGCTATCACATAGCTAAGCAATAATAGCCAACAAATAAACCGATTAAAGAGGAAGTAAATCATGAGAAAAGATCAACGAAAAAATAATCAGATAAGACCTATTACCATTCAACGCAATTATACCAAGCATGCAGCGGGTTCTGTGCTAATTTCTTACGGAGAAACAAAGGTCTTATGTACAGCCTGTCTCGAAGAATCTGTTCCCAGATTTCTGAAAAATACAGGCAAAGGCTGGCTGACAGCCGAGTATAGCTTGTTGCCTTCTGCCACACACACACGGGTACGCCGCGAAGTATCGAAAGGCAAGGTATCAGGACGTACCAGCGAAATTCAACGATTAATTGGCCGTGCATTGCGAGCAGGTCTTGATTTTGACATACTTGGCGAGCAAATGATTTGCATTGATGCGGATGTTATCCAAGCAGATGGCGGCACCCGAACAGCCGCCATTACAGGCGCGATGATCGCCTTACAAGATGCAATAAACCATTGGTTAGAGAAGGGGCTCATTACTCAAAATCCACTCAAAGAAAACATTGCGGCAATCAGTGTAGGCAAAGTCGAAGGCGAACTACTCGTCGATTTATGTTACGAAGAAGATTCGGAGGCGGAATTAGATATGAACATCGTGATGACCGAATCTGGAAAAATCATCGAAGTGCAGGGTACAGCCGAAAAAAGCGCCATTGCCCGATCAGAGCTCAATGAGCTACTCGATTTATCAGCCGAGGCCATCACCGCTATTTTTGATACCATTAAAACACCCGTCTAAAGAATACCATGAAGTTAAGCAAGCCCCCCGAAGGCGGCTTCCAGATTACACAACGTCACTACGACATCATTTTAAAGCAGGGCTTGGACCTTTTGCCCATCGAGGCTGGCGGTTTTTTGGGGGGAGACGGAAAAACAGGCTTAGTAAAGGCTATTTTCCCTATTTTCAATCAACATCTAGAAGTACAAACAGATACTTTTGGGTTTACAGCCGAAGATATGTCCCGTGCGCTTAAATTTTTTGACGAGCATAAGCTCGATTATTTTGCTATGTATCATACCCATCCCAAAGGCGTAGCCTATCCCTCACAAACAGATATTGATACTGGGCATACCTTCCATTTTATTTTAAGTTTAAGAGACAAAGATAAACCCGATTTTCGATCGTATTATATCTACAACAAAAAACCCATCGAACAAGAGTTCAAAGTTATTTCAAATACAGGTACGTCAAAAAAAGACCTCAAAAACTCTGTGCCAGAATATGATGCGAGTACCCAAGCCCTAATGAAGCAGCAAGACGACACTCAAGAGCTAAGTGAAAAACTAGATCAATTAAAACACCAAGGGGAAGAGGGACATCAGTCATCTCCTTACAAAAAAAATACCTCCTTTGACCCAAATTCAGATTTCAATACCCTGGCCTAGAACATAATTAATTTTTAAATGATCAAGAATGGGGGGCTGTAGTTAAGGTCTAATTTACACAATGCCTACTTACATATCAGATAAACGTTTAAGAATGTTACATATAGGGTATAACCTACTATAGATAAGAAAATTAAAGGGGGATGTAAGTATGGTAAACGGTGGGGTAAAAGGAGTAGGGGCACAAAATGTAAAAAGATGCACACCTTTATCTTGAAAGCTAAACGTTTAAGAAAGATAAAAACAGAGTATCTAAGAAGTAAAAGAAATAAAAAGGGGAAACCATGTCAAGCAATGGAACTTTAGGATCAGAATTACCAAGGCCAACAAGACCAACAAGTCCATCAAAGCCAAAAAATGTAAAACAAACAGATTTACAACCAGACCCACAACTGCATAGAACGGCATCAAAAGAAATGGCAACCTTTGTAGAAAGTGCTTTAACGGCAGGAAGCGGTCCGGCAGCTAAAATAGTAGCACAAAAAATAGTTGACGCGGCGTGGAAATATGACGATCTAAAATCTCAGGTAGAAGCATCTTTAGAACAGCTAAGCGACACCAAGAGAAGAAATGAGTTGATTAAAACACAGTTTACGAATGGAAAAATACCAGACCAGTATACTGAAGAAAATCAGCATCAGTTGGACAACTTAAAGACGAGCGTAGCGAGTGAAGTAATTTTTGCTCAAATGCAAGAATATAACGATCTAAAATCTCAGGTAGAAGCATCTTTAGAACAGCTAAGCGACACCGAGAGAAGAAATGAGTTGATTAAAACACAGTTTACGAATGGAAAAATACCAGACCA
>JAYNIM010000009.1:0-37550 GCA_038109055.1 bacterium | reverse complement strand
AAGAATATAACGATCTAAAATCTCAGGTAGAAGCATCTTTAGAACAGCTAAGCGAAACCAAGAGAAATGAGTTGATTAAAACACAGTTTACGAAGGGAGAAATACCGGGAACGAAAAGTGGAGAAAATACACGTAAGTTGAAAGACTTACAGACAGATGTAAACACACATTTGGAAAAAGAAGCAGCGGTAGAAAAAGAAGAACAGCACAGTGAATCAACAGTCAAGCAACTTGCAACGCTAAGAATAAATACAGGCGAGATAGACTTAGAAGCAACAAAAACGGCAGCCAGACAAACAATGAGCGTAAGCTCTAATTATTATTATAAAGGACCATCATCCTTAACAGCCTTAAGCAACAACGGTGAGAAAGAGGCGGTAACACTTGCTCTGAATGAAGCGGGCACTACTTTAGAGGTCTTCCATGGGGTTGCGGATGCTGTAGTCAAGAATTATGAACAAAGGCCGCTCGCTTCTAAAGAGGCACTCCAAAGTCACATAGCGGCTGAAGGCCATCAAGAAAATATAAATTTTGATCGTTTATTCAGGGATGTACAAAAAACTTGGCAGAATTTTATAGAAGAGTCCATATTTGAAGGTTTAGATCAAGAGACAGTAGCCCTAATACAAATTTGCCAAACAGTTATATCAAATTCAGAGACTAAAGACTCTAAGCTACTGGGAAGCATGGCCGCATTAATCACCATGAAGCTACCAGAAACGCACCCGTTACGCAAATCAATTCCGACACTTATACATCTGTTAATGGAAAAGCCACAGCAGGATTGGTCAAAACCTAATTCTAGCATGGCAAAAGCAGGGACTACGACTTCTTTGGGATCAAAAGTAGCACTACATGCTCTTCATCTGGCACACCCGGCGATGTTAGCTGCTGAAGCGGCTGCTGAAGTAGCAGTGACAGTAGGTATGGAATACAAAATGGGAGGAAACAGTGCGAATATAGCACAAAGGAAGACTATATTGCACTTAGTCCATAAATTATCCTCTCACGAACAAGAAAGCGTGATAAGGCAATTAGACAAAAAATTCCCAGGAGAATTGTTAAAACATCAAATAAGCCTATGCGAGGCTCAGGTAAAAGAGATAGAGGGTAAGGTGAGCCAGCTAGACACACAAGACACAACGTCCACACCGGCTCAGCTAGAAGAACAAAAAAGAAAATTAGCAGAAGAAATAGAGAAATTAAATCATCAAATCACTGTACTCAGCACAGATAGCCCAGGTGGCTTTGACGTATCTTTAATTAGTTTAAAAGAAATTATAGCGATAATGCCTCAAGATCAGCTAGAGGAATGTGAAGGTCTAGTTAGAGCGGAGAGTAATAACTTAATTGTAAAACTTATGAGTGGCATAGAAGTAGAATCACAGTCTACAAAAAGCGATACAAAAGCTAAAGTCGCCGGTATTGCAGCCGGTACTTCATTGGCAGCTTTGGGCCCGGCAGGTCTATTGACTACGGCAGCAGCAGTTGCTGTGGTTGGAGGTACGGGTGCAGTAGTAGAACGTCGTAGAGAAAAGCATGAAACACAAGATAATTTAAAGCAATTAGGAGAGAATCTATCGAGACTAGCAAAGCAAGTAGAGGAGGCAGATGAAAGAGCAACGCAAATAAAAACCATAGAGGCATTAGTCAAAGGTTTAGGGGAAGATGCAAAAGAAGCTATACTTACACAATTTGAGGCTACAGCGCCAGGAAGCTTATCACAAAATCAACAAGTAGCCTATCAGGATCAAATAAAAAAAATAAACCAAGAGATAGACGTTCGAAGAGTAAGATACAGGCACCAGAGAGGAGAAAAGGAGCGTGGTTTAACTACCGAGGATAGGCAGGTATATACATGGTATAATAGAGTAAAAAATAGCCAAGAAATCCAGGTGGACACACTTCCAAAAGCAGTTCAATCTATAATAGAGGATAGCAAGAAATATGAAGCTGAAAAAGCTACATTAAAGAGTCAAAAAGATGAGTTAAAAGAGAAGATATCGGAGCTAGAGAAAGGATTTGCTCCAAGTAAAATCATGCTAGCAGACGTTCTAAAGAAGATGAATAAAAAGGACCTAGATACATTTGAAAAATTAGTTGATCCGAATCTTACTAGACAAAGACTAAGAAAAGCGCAAGTAAAACTAAAAAGGGAGAAAGCCCGTATACTACAAGACATTCCTAGAGCAAATAAGATAGAGCTCATTCAATACATAGAAGGAAACTATAGAGTAGATGAAAACGGAGAAAGGGTGCAGCTGCCGAAAGCCGCCCAAGAGGTAGTAGATGAATTAAATAAAGCTAACAGAACATTTACAGAGTTAAGAAGTAAATTAGAGCAGGAAAGAGACGCAGTTAATGCGAGTAATGTCGGATATAACTCAGACGGGGATGATTCTCTTGTATGGACAAGTAGTGGAGAAGTGCAAGACGAAGCAGGAGAAGCAGCAGGAGATGCAGAGCCTGATGTTTAATAAAATAAACAGATCAACGACACTGCCCACTACCCTCTAGAAGATACTGATACGAGCAAAGCTCAGTCAATCCCATAGGGCCTCGTGCATGCAGTTTTTGTGTCGAGATACCGATCTCAGCACCATAACCAAATTCTCCCCCGTCCGTAAAGCGAGTTGAAGCATTAATAGCAATACAAGCGGCATCAATTTTTTGGGAAAACAAGGCAATACTGGAGGGATTTTCTGCCAAAATAGCTTCTGTATGTAGCGTGCCATGAGCTTGAATATGAGAAATAGCAGCATCAAGCCCCTCAACACATTTAACCGCTAAAATCATGTCATGAAATTCTATATCCCAGTCATCCGCAGTTGCAGCCTCAATATCTGAACAAAGGGCCTGAGTAAGCAAGCAGCCTTTAAGACGAACCCCCTTATCTTGCAAGCCCAATAGTAAGCGTTTTTTAAAGTCTATAGGCAAGGCATCATCCAGTAACAGTGTTTCACAGGCATTACACACAGAGGGACGTTGAGTCTTAGAATTAATCACAACTTCATAAGCCTGATCCAAATTAGCAGAGCGATCTACATAGACATGGCAGTTGCCAACCCCTGTTTCAATACAGGGTACCGTCGCATGTTGAACCACAGATTGAATCAGTCCAGCGCCTCCTCTAGGAATCACCAAATCTAAGATACCCGTCATGCAGACAAAGGTTTTGACACTTTCACGTCGTGTGTCTTCCAAAAGTTGCATGCCGTCTTTAGGCACACCAACAGGGATGGCTGCATCTCTCAAACACCTTAAAATAGCCAGATTACTATGATAAGCTGACGCACTGCCTCTGAGTACCACCGCATTCCCTGTTTTTAAACACAGTCCAATAGCATCAGCCGTAACATTAGGGCGTGCTTCATAGATGATTCCAATCACCCCAATAGGCACCCGTTTCTTACGGATACGCAAGCCATTAGGGCGTGTAAAATCATCCAAAATATCCCCAACAGGATCTGGAAAGCCTGCAATATCACGCAAGCTTTGCGAGATCCCCTCAAGACGTTGAGCATCCAGACGCAAACGATCTTGGAGACCGACAGCCATCCCTGTTTCTTTCGCTTGTGCCATATCCTGAGCATTCGCCGCCAAAATATCGTCTTGATGGTCTTGAATAGCTGTGGCCATAGCCTGAAGAGCCTTGTTTTTAGTTGCCGTACTCAAACAGGCCATGTCCAAATAAACCTGCCGAGCGTCTTTACATTGGTCGTAGATAGAGCGCATTGTTTAATCCTCCTTAGTCACATGAAACGTGGTACCAACAGCACGTTCAGCTAAAATATCACGAAGCACATGTGGGCGCCTACCATTCGCAATATGTACCTGAATACCCGCCGAGGTACAGCGTTGAGCTGTTAGAAGTTTGGCGTGCATGCCTCCACGATTTCGATGCGAGGCATCTTGGTCATCCGCCAAACCCAAAATAGCCTCATTAACACAGGTCACCTCTGAAAGTAATCGAGCATCGTTATGTTTACCTGGGTGCTTGTCAAAAAGGCCATCCGTATCACTCAAAATAATCAATTTATGAGCACCAATTAACATCGATACCAAGCCGGATAGCTCATCATTATCACCAAAACGTTCCCCAATTTCATCCGTTGCAACCGAATCATTTTCATTAAAAATAGGGACAACCCCCTTAGCGAGTAAGGTAGCAAGCGTATTTCGTATATTGGCTGAGTAGACAGAATGGGTTAAGCCTTCTTTGGTGAGTAAAATTTGGCCAATAGAGAATCCTTCAGCAGAAAAATAACGTGCATACGTGGACATTAACAAGATTTGTCCCACGGACGCCGCGGCCTGCTTTTCAGGGATAGTTTCCGGAATGACCTGCAACGCATCAGATCCACAGGTTATTGCCCCAGACGACACTAAAAGAAGGTCGAGATCAGGGATAGTCTGTGAGATGTGTTTAAATTGCTGTGCAACATGCTGTATCTGCGCTAGATCTAAATCACCTTTTGGGGTCGTAAGAATATTACTACCCAATTTAATGACAATTTTTTTATTCATAATCTTAGTTTACGTGCTGGGAAGTTTTTTTTGAATAGCCGCTTTCAAAATCGCAAGTCGTTTACTATCCTTTGTAGAGATAAAGTAAATAGAACAAAGACCTTTGTTGGCAAAATAACGTTGGATTGTATCCAGAGCTGACTGAGTGATAGTATCAATTTTAGTAATAAGCACTAATTGAGGTTTATGACTCACAGGAAAAGGACTTAAGCGAAGTTCATTTTGTATTAATTCATAAGTCTCATAGCAAACCTTTGGATCGTCGTTGGCTTCAATCAGATGGAGCAAGTAGCGAGTTCGAGAAATATGTCTTAAAAAATCATGGCCTAGCCCCACACCTTTTGCAGCTCCTTTAACTAAGCCAGGAATATCAGCAAGGGTAATATGTTGATCAATATATTTTAAAATACCTAAGTTGGGGGTAAGTGTGGTAAAGGGATAGTTTGCTATTTTAACTTTGGCGTCTGTTAAAAGGTGAAGTAAGGTTGATTTACCAGCATTCGGGCAGCCAATCAATCCTATGTCAGCAATCAATTGCAACTCAATACACACGGTTATTTCATCACCAGGCAAACCAGCTTGGGCATAGGTGGGGCTTTGTTTACGTGAACTAGCAAAATGACGGTTTCCCAATCCACCTTTTCCACCTTTAGCAAGTACAAAAGTCTGACCATTCTCACACAAGTCTGCTAAAGTATCCCCAGTAGTAGTTTTAATAATAGACCCACAAGGGACATCCAAATATACATTTTTACCATCAGCGCCATATTTCAAATCCCCCATGCCAGTCTGACCGTTAGGCGCTCTATAAGTTCGCTTATAGCTTAAATCCATCAATGAACTTAACGATGATTTAGCACGTAAAATCACAGACCCACCACAACCACCATCTCCACCGTCAGGTCCTCCATGGGGTTGAAACTTTTTACGATTAAAACTAGCAGATCCAGCCCCTCCATGCCCTCCAAAAGCAGTCAGTGTTAAAAGATCAACAAAAGGCATCAGAAAAAATTAAAAGGAACTAGACAATATGAACAATTTTTTTATTTTTCTTAACAAACTTAAATTCAACAACACCATCTTGCAAAGCAAAAAGAGTATAATCTTTACCCACGCCTACGTGAGAACCAGCAAGAAACCGAGTTCCACGCTGTCTAACTAGAATATTACCTGCAACGACTTTTTCTCCACCAAATCGCTTCACGCCTAGCCGTTTAGACTGACTGTCACGACCATTTTTAGTTGAACCTTTACCCTTTTTATGTGCCATTTTAAGCAGACTCCTTCGCTTTTTTCGCTTTAGAAATACTAAATTTAGATATTTTAACTGTGGTCATCCATTGGCGATGTCCCAATACTTTTTTGTAGCCAGTTTTTCGTTTAAATTTCATGCCAATAACTTTTTTATCCTTCTCAGTATTCAGGATGTCAGCATGCACCACAACATCAGTTAAATAGGGTTGACCAACTTTAAATGTACTTGCATCAGAATAAAGCAAAACTTTATCAAACTGCAGTGTATCTTTGTCTTTATGATCAAGCTTTTCAAAACTAAGAATCATGCCAGTCCTAACAATATACTGCTGATTTCCAGTCTCTATGACGGCAAAAGGGGTAGACGTAGGGTCATCATTGGAATTTTTAGATACATTCTTAGGCGCAGGTGTTTTTCCTGATTTAACGTTTAAGGGTGTTTCAACTTTCGATGATTTGGTTTCCTTAATAGTGGGTTCTTTTTTAGTCATGTTAAATGCTCGCTTTTAAATTAATAATATTAGCCTATTAACATAATAATAAAAAAAACAAATGTCAATGCATTAACTGTGTAAATACGTAAAGGATAAATATCAAGGTGCATTGTTAAGGGAGGTTAAGGGTATAAATAGGTGAGGATAAATTAAATTTAAGTAGAGTTCTAAGAGATTGATTATAAAGATAGATGTAATTGGGAGCTGTATGGGAGCGTCAGTTTTTGAGATAAAATGCTATAAAAGAGGCATTTTCGGCAACGTTTCATAAGGAAATTATTGATCAAAGAGTTGACACTAGTTTAAATGCAATGGTAGAATACGCTTTCTAATTTTAAATGTTAGAGTATAAAGCTGAAATAAGCTTTACATTGATATTGTTTTTTAATAAAATTTGAGCTTAAAGGCTCGTAGCTCCAATTGGTAGAGCGTTGGTCTCCAAAACCAAATGTTGTCGGTTCGAATCCGTCCGGGCCTGGCTTGAGATCCAGCGACTGAGCGTAATAAGGAAGTATGCCATTGTCTAAATTAACAACAAAAAATATAGTGAATAAAATAAATAAAAAAAAATACGAACAGAGATCAAACGAAAGTTTTTTTTATGAAACAAAGAAGGAACTAAAAGAAGTAACATGGCCAACCAAAGATATCGTTTACAGAGCATCCTTATTAATTATCGGGATAGTGATTGTATCAACACTTTATGTTATGGTAGCAGATATATTGTTTGGAAATTTTTTTGAAATGTTAAGATCTATTAAATAAAGGAATCCCAATGGCCGATAAAAATCAAGTTGAAATATCAGATATAAATGAATCAGTATCAGAGATGGATAAAAGCGAAGGTATTGAGAAATCTGATGCAGAGGAATCAAATACAACGACATATGAGTGGTATATATTGCAATGCCAAACTGGAAAAGAGTATCAAGTACAGGCAAGAATAAACCAGTTTTTAGAACTCGAGCCCAGTCAAAAGGTTAAAGTGGGGAAAGTATTGATACCAGAAGAGGATATAATAGAGATAAAGAATAATAAAAGACTTGAGAAGGTAAAAAGAATTTATCCTGGTTACGTCTTTATTGAATTGATTGAAGAAGAAGAGATTTTTTATAAAATACGACGTGTACCGGGTGTTGCAAAGTTCATCGGAACATATCAACGACCTACACCTGTTGCGGACGAGGAAATATTAAAAGTTTTACGAAAAATTGGAGAGAAAACGCAAAAGCTTAATGTTGATTTTGAGGCGGGCGAAAACATCAAAGTGATTGATGGGCCTTTTACAGGTTATTCTGGTGAGATAAGCAGTATTAACTTAGAAAAAGGGAAGCTCAAGGCCAAAATATTGATTTTTGGTAGAGAAACGCCTGTAGAATTAGATTTTGAACAAGTGGAGAGAATAACTAATGGCTAATGAAAAAAAGGTAAAAGCTTTAATTAAATTGCAAGTTCCTGCAGGGAAAGCAAATCCAGCGCCTCCTGTTGGGCCAGCGCTAGGGCAGCATGGTCTTAACATTATGGACTTTTGTAATGAGTTTAATAATCAAACTAGAGATAAAGCAGGCGATGTAATACCTGTAGAGATATCTGTTTATGAAGACAGAACTTTTACGCTTAAACTAAAATCTCCACCAGCCTCAACGTTGATTTTAAAGAAAGTAAACCAAAAAAAAGGTTCAAATACACCCAATACAAAATCCATAGGGACTATAACAATAGAAGACCTAAAAGAAATTGCCAAAGTAAAAATGCAGGATTTAAATGCCTATGACGAAGATTCAGCTATAGAAATCATAAGAGGAACCGCAAAAAGTATGGGGGTTAATGTTCAATGAAAGGGTCAAAGAAATATAATGAATCTATGAAAATATACGATAAAACAGAGGTGTTTAAGCCAAAAGACGCTATCTTGCTTTTGAAAAAGATGGCATCAAAAAATTTTTCAGAAACAGTCGAGATTCATTTTAATTTAGGGATTGATCCCAAACAAGCAGATCAGCAATTACGTGGTACCCTTAATTTACCACACGGGACAGGTAAGGAACAAAGAATCGTAGTCGTTTGTAAAGAAGATCAAGTCGAAAAAGCAAAAAAAGCAGGCGCAGTAGATGCAGGCGCAGGTGATATGATAGAGAAAATACAAAAAGGGTGGTTTGATTTCGATATTTTAATTACAAGTCCTGAAATGATGGGACAGTTAGGAAAGTTAGGGCGGGTCTTAGGGACAAAAGGCCTGATGCCAAATATAAAAAGTGGAACGATTTCAAAGGATATAGAGAAGTCAGTAAGGGAATTTAAAAAAGGAAAAATAGAGTATAGAAATGATAAGTACGGTAATATGCATCTTGTACTTGGCAAAGTAGATTTTGATAAAGATAAATTGTTTGAAAATTTCATGTCAATATATGATTTAATCATTAAAGAAAAACCAAGCAAGGCGAAGGGTGTCTATATAAAAAGCATGTCCTTAGCAACAACACAAAGTCCTGGTTTATGGATTGAAACATCAAAAAATAAATGGGGAGAAGACGAATGACAACTGCCAGAGTAATAACCAAAAGAAATAAAGATTACTACGACTATTGTGAAAAACAGGTTTTAAATAATACTTTTGTTATTTTGTCTGAATATGAAGGATTGAGCGTTACAGAAATGCAGGGGCTTAAAAGACAATTAAAGGCACATAACGCAGAAAGTAAAGTGCTAAAAAATAAAGTTGCTAAAATTGTTTTTAAAAATGCAAATATCGATGTGCCGGAAGAGTTATTTGAAAACACGTCTTTCTTTGTATTTTCAGATATGGAAAGCTTAGGAAACGTGGCAAAGGTCATGAAGAAATTCGGTAAAACGAACGAGTGTTTAAGAATTAAAGGAGGTTTATTAGAGAAGAAATATATAGATAGTAAGTATGTGAATCAGTTGGCGGGGTTACCATCAACAGAGACATCAATAGCAAAGTTACTTATGTTATTGAATTCACCAATCTATAGATTAACAACAACATTATCAGCACCAATAAGGAAATTAAATTTAACTTTGTTGGCAATTAAGAAAAGTAAAGAGGAGGAAAATTAAATGACAACGACAGAAGAGAAAAAGGAAGTAAAGATATCAGATAACGCAAAAAAAATTATTGAAAGTATTGAAAAATTAACGGTGATTGAATTAGCTGACATGGTATCAGCACTAGAGGATAAATTTGGCGTAGTTGCAGCAGCTGCAGTTGCTGCTCCTGTAGCAGGATCTGCCGAAAGTGGAGGAGAGGAAGCTGGTGGAAGTTCAACTGTATCAGTTGTACTGACGGGTGTTGGAGATAAAAAAATACAAGTCTTAAAGGCTGTAAGGGAGTTAACAGGCTTAGGTTTAAAAGAAGCAAAAGATTTAGTTGAAGCCGCGCCAAAAGCAATAAAAGAAGGTGTAGACAAAGAAGAAGCTGAAAAAATAAAGACAGCACTTGAAGAACAAGGTGCTACAGTAGAAATTAAATAACACAGTTTAAAGTTTTAAAAGAGGTGCACTATTGCTCATAAAAGATAAAGAAAGAAAGTCTTTGTATGATAATGAATCAAACCCAGATATCATACAGCCACCAGACTTACTAGAGATTCAAAAAAGTTCTTTTGAACAGTTTGTAAGGGTTGGTGTTGGAGAAGAATTAAAAAGTATTTCACCAATTTCAGCCTATAGCGGAAAATATGAAATCGAGTTTTTGGATGACTATGTGTTAGAGAAGCCAAGTTATACGTTTGAAGAATGTCAAAAAATGGAAAGCACGTATTCAGCACCCTTAAAAGTTAAAGTTCGATTAACAAACAAAGAAAAAAAAGAAGTAATTGAGCAAGACGTTTTTATGAGCGAAATTCCGTTAATGTCAGAAAACGGAAGTTTTTTAATTAATGGAGCGGAAAGAGTTGTAGTCAGTCAATTTGTTAGATCACCAGGGGTTTATTTTAGACATAAACAATTGTTGAATTCTATAAAATCTGTTTTTAGTGCAACAGTAATTCCTAACAGGGGAGCCTGGTTAGAAATTGAGCCAGATAAGGATGACTTTATTTATGTGTTAATCAATAAGTTAAAGAAATTCCCAATTACAGTTTTTTTATCCGCTCTTGGGTTTACAGAGAAATCCTTGTTGGGTCTATTCAAAGATAACATTGAATTATTTGAACTGCAGTTAGAGAAAAGTCCAATGATGATTCAAGACGAAGCTGTATTAGAGATATATAAAAAATTGCGGCCTGGAGATCCTGTTACAGTTGATGGTGCAAAAGCTTTATTAAATGGATTGTTTTTTGATGAAAATAAATATGACTTAAGTGAAGTAGGTCGATATCGAATAAATAGGCGTTTAGAGATTAATGTAGATAGCCAAATAGTTGTAATTACCAATGATGATATTATTGGTATGTTAAAAGTTTTAATGGATTTAATGACTGATAAAGGAATTACTGATGATATTGATCATTTAGGAAATCGAAGGATTCGTAGTGTAGGTGAACACTTACAAAAGCAATTCCGAGTTGGATTAACTCGTTTAGAACGATTAATTAGAGAACAAATAGCATTAAAAGCAAACGAAAATTTGGTGCCTCAAACCATCATTAATATACGGCCCTTGGTAGCTGTTATGAGAGAGTTTTTTGGGAGCTCACAATTATCACAATTTATGGATCAGACAAATCCTTTAGCAGAAATGGCGCATGAACGACGTTTAAGTGCCTTAGGTCCCGGAGGTTTAACGAAGGAGAGAGCGGGTTTTGAGGTTAGAGATATCCACCCATCACATTATGGTCGAATTTGTCCAATAGAAACCCCAGAAGGTCCTAATGCCGGACTAATTGGTCCCTTATCCACTTATGCAAGAGTAAATAAATATGGGTTCATTGAAACGCCATATAGAAAAGTAGTCAACGGAAAAATTTCAAAAGAAGTCGTTTCATTTACTGCAGACATTGAGGAAAAATATTATATTGCTGCCTGGGATGCTCCAATTAAAAATGATGAGTTCATCAATGAATTTGTCATCGCAAGATATAATCGTCAATTTATGTTAGTTCCTGCGGAAAAAATTCAATACATTGGTGTATCTTCAAAACAGTTGGTAGGTGTGTCTTGTGGTTTGATCCCATTTTTAGAGCATGATGATGCAAACAGGGCACTAATGGGAGCAAATATGCAACGACAAGCAGTTCCTTTACTACATTGTGAATCTCCGCATGTTGGTACTGGTTTGGAACGTATCGTAGCAAGAGATGCAGGAATTATTTTAAAAGCCAAAAATGATGGAGTCGTAGAAAGCGTTACTGGGGGTAAAATTGTTGTAAAAGGCAAAGGTCAAAAAGATACATATATAATCAAAAAGTTCGAACGTACAAACCAAAATACGACCAGAAACCAGAGACCTGTAGTCAAAGTAGGCGATATAGTTAAAAAAGGTGAATTATTGGCTGACGGTACCAGTACTAAAAACGGGGAATTGTCCTTAGGAAAAAATATTTTGGTCGCCTTTATGCCCTGGTGCGGATATAACTTTGAGGATGCAATCGTTATTTCTGAACGATTAGCAAAGGAAGATATATTTACGTCTATACATATTTTAAAGCATGAGATTGATGTTAGAACAACAAAATTAGGGCCTGAAGAAATAACAAGAGAAGTTCCAAATATGTCGGAAGATGTACTGAAAAATCTTGATGAAAGAGGAATTATTCGTATAGGTGCAATGGTTAAGGCCGGGGATGTTTTAGTTGGAAAGGTAACACCCAAAGGAGAAACAGAGCCACCTGCAGAAGAAAAGCTACTAAGGGCAATTTTTGGAGATAAAGCCAGAGACATGAGGGATACTTCGTTAAGAGTGTCGTCTGGGGAAAAAGGAAAAGTCATTGGTGTTAAGATACTATCTAGAGAAAATGACGACACATTGCCTCCAGGTGTAAATAACATAATTCGTATCTATACGGCACAAATCAGAAAAGTGTCTATTGGAGATAAAATGGCGGGAAGACATGGTAATAAAGGGGTTATTTCTAATATCTTGCCAGAGGAAGACATGCCTTTTTTACCTAATGGAGAAGCGGTAGATATCATTTTGAACCCCCTTGGTGTTCCTTCACGTATGAATGTAGGACAGTTGTTTGAAACGATGTTAGGTTTTGCAGGGCATATTTTAAAAGAAAACTACGAAGTACAATTATTTGATGAAATATTTGGCTCTCAGACCTCAGTTAAGGCAGTAGAAAAGAAGTTAAAGGAGGCATCGAATGTTGAGGGCTATGACTGGGTTAAGCCTTGCGGGACTGTGCAACTAAGAGATGGTCGTACAGGTCGTGCTTTCGATAGAGATGTGACTGTTGGTTCTATGTATATGTTAAAACTTATTCATTTAGTTGAAGATAAAATACACGCAAGATCTACTGGCCCTTATTCGCTTGTAACACAGCAGCCACTAGGAGGAAAAGCTCAATATGGTGGTCAGCGTTTTGGAGAGATGGAGGTATGGGCATTAGAGGCGTATGGTGCAGCAAATACTTTACAAGAAATTCTTACAATTAAATCAGATGATTTGACAGGTCGTTCCAAAGCCTATGAATCAATTATCAAAGGTAAATGTTTATCGAAAGCAGGAACACCAGAATCATTTAGAGTCTTATTACGCGAATTAAGATCTATTGCTTTGGATATTAAAGTATTAACAAAGAATAAAACAGAAATTGACAATCGCTAATATAAATATAAGGAGACAGCATGTTATTTGAAAATGAAAATGAATTTGAATCACTCACAATAGGATTAGCGTCTCCTGAAAAGATAAGATATTGGTCATATGGTGAAATAGAAAAGCCAGAAACCATAAATTATCGTACATTCAAGGCCGAAAGAAAAGGATTGTTTTGTGAAAGGGTATTTGGACCAGTAAAAGATTGGGAGTGTGCTTGCGGCAAATATCGACGTATTCGATACAGAGGCGTTGTATGTGAACGCTGCGGAGTCGAAGTCACTCATTCAAAAGTAAGAAGAGAACGTATGGGCCACATAGAATTAGCTACGCCAGTAAGTCATATATGGTTTTTAAAAGGGATACCAAGTTATTTAAGTATTATATTAGATATGAGTACACGTAAAATTGAGGAAATAGTCTACTATGATGCTTATGTTGTCATAAATGTCGATCCAGAATTAGAAGGGCAGTTTAGAGAAAATCAGTTAATATCAATAAATGAATACTTGGATATAAAAGAAAAATATAAAGATACATTAACCTTGGATATTGGTGCTAGAGCAATTAAGAAAATATTGAAGAAAATGGATTTGCAAAAATTAGCAAATACATTACGTGAGTCAATTGTCAGCTTAAAAGGTCAAAAAAGATTAAAAGTTGCAAAACGTTTAAGAATCATTGACGCATTACTTAGTTCGGAGAATAAACCAGAATGGATGATCTTGGATGCTATTCCGGTCATGCCTCCTGATTTGAGACCAATGGTTCAATTAGATGGTGGGCGTTTTGCTACATCTGATTTAAATGATTTATATCGACGTATTATTAACAGAAATAATCGTTTAAAACGGTTAATGGATATAGGGGCTCCAGATATGATAATTCGTAACGAAAAAAGAATGTTACAAGAGGCGGTTGATGTCCTTATTTCAAATGGTAAAAGGGGACGGGCTGTAACAGGTACAAATGGTCGTCCATTAAAATCACTAGGTAATATTATTGAAGGGAAACAAGGTAGATTTAGACAAAATTTATTAGGTAAACGTGTCGATTACTCAGCAAGATCCGTAATTGTTGTCGGTCCTCATTTAAAATTCCATCAATGTGGTTTGCCCAAAGAGATTTGCATTGAATTATTCAAGCCGCATGTCATAAGAGAATTAGTCAAACATGGGATTGTTAGTAATGTTAAGAACGCAAAGAGGAAAATTGAAGAGCGTGGAATTGAAATTTGGGAGATTTTAGAAAAAGTAATTAAAAAGCAACCCGTATTATTGAACCGTGCACCGACCTTACATAGATTAGGTATTCAAGCTTTTGAACCAGTGATTGTCGAAGGTTCAGCAATTCAGATTCATCCCTTAGTGTGTACCGCGTTTAATGCTGATTTTGATGGTGATCAGATGGCTGTCCATTTGCCAATTGGGCTTAAGGCAAAAGCAGAGTGTCGTTTCTTAGTACTTTCAACAAATAATATTTTATCTCCATCAAGCGGCTCTTCGATAATTACACCAACCCAGGACATGGTCTTAGGTTGCTATTATTTGACAGTCGATAATCAAAATGAAAAACGTGGTGAAAATAAGTACTATACAGACATGAATGAAATTTTAAGAGCCCATGAATTAGGTTTTTTAGGGGTGCAAAGCCGTGTAAGAATAAAAGAAAGAGGCGAAAGAATAGAAACAACAGTAGGGCGCATTATTTTTAATATAACGATCCGTGAAATCATTAAAGAAAAAGGCTATGAAGAACCGGAATGGATAAATGATACTTTAAGTAAAAAAGTATTATCTGATCTTGTATATGACTGGTACGTTAAATATGGTAACACAGTTACTGCGCTTTTAGCAGATAAAATAAAGGATATTGGTTTTAACTACGCGATGTTGTCAGGTATCTCTATTAGTGTAGATGATTTAACAATTCCAGATAAGAAAGAGGCTATTTTACAACAAGCCCAAAAAGAAGTTGAACATTTAGATAAGCAACTTAAGAAGAATATAATCACTTCTAATGAAAAACGCAGACAGTCAAATGACATCTGGAGAAGTGCAACTCAACAAGTATCAGATGCTCTTGAAAAAGAGATGGGTGAATTAAACAATGTATATATTATGGCTAATTCAGGTGCAAGAGGAAACATTGATCAAGTAAGACAACTAGCTGGAATGCGTGGATTAATGTCTGATTCACAAGGTAGAACTGTCGAAATTCCTATACGCTCAAATTTTAAGGAAGGATTAAAACTAACAGAGTATTTCATCTCTTGTTACGGAGCAAGAAAAGGGTTAGTTGATACGGCATTAAGGACAGCAGATTCAGGATATTTGACAAGAAGGCTTGTTGATGTTGCACAAGATGTTATTATTACAGAGGAAGATTGTGGAACTACCGAAGGGTTAACTCTGACAAGTATTAAAGAAAATGGTCAAGAGCTCATTTCATTGGCGAGTATCATTGAAGGTAGAATTAGTTTAGAGACAATTAAGAGTGAAGGAAATGTCATTATTGAATCGGGTGAGATGATTACACGTTACCTAGCTAAGAAAATTCAAGATTTAGGTATTAAGTCGATAAAAACAAGGAATGTCTTTAATTGCAATGCCAAAAAAGGAATTTGTCAAAAATGTTACGGAATAGATCTTGCAACAGCTAAATTGATAAATTTAGGTGAGGCTGTAGGTATCATTGCTGCACAATCTATTGGAGAACCTGGTACACAATTAACAATGAGAACTTTTCACACAGGTGGAGTTGACCTCAGAAAAGCAGCAAAAGTAGAAATTAAATCAAGTCTGTCTGGAGAAGTAAAATTTAAAGAGCCAGAGTTATTAGTTCCAGTCAAAGATCGCGGTACGACAAATTTAATAGCAATAGAAGATACAGTAGTTCAGGTTAAAGACAAAAAAAATAAAGTTAAGAGTACGAATATTCCTAAAAATAGTGCTGTGATAATTAATGAGGGTGTTCAAATTAAAGATGGAGATGTAATAGCTGAATTTGATGCCAGTATGACCTATACGAAGTCTGAAAAAGACGGCATTGTAAAGTTTATGATTACTGAAAATAAAAATGAAAAAGATTTAATTGATAAAAAAGAAAATATAGCACTACAAACTTTTGATTTATTGATATATGACCCTAATAATGTTAAAGAATTGTTAGTTAATGAAAAAGCAGCAGATAAATGTAAGGTAGGAGAAAGAGTGCCTAAGGATATCTGTGAAAAACTAAAACAACCAATATTAATAGTCAAAAGTATTACAGAAGATAAAGATTCTAAAACAAAGCAAAAGTTCCGCCTTTTATATTATGAAGCCATTTCATACGCCATTGAAAAAGGTGTAACTATTTATGTAGGAAATGACGAAAGAGTTAATAAAAGTGATATTTTATTCAAACAAAGAACTGATGATGATGATCTTTCAAAAACTCAGGATATTGTTCAAGGGTTACCACGTGTAGAAGAACTTTTTGAAGCAAGAAAGAATAAAGAAGTTGCGATTTTAGCTGATATTGATGCAGTTGTGGAAATTGAGAATAGAGAAAGTTATAAGGCACTTATTCTACAAGGTGAAGACACTTTAAAAGAATATAAACTCCCACTAAATAAAAGAGTGTTAGTATATTCAGGTCAAAAAGTGTCAAAAGGAGAACAGATCACAGAAGGTGTCATTAACCCCCATGATATTTTAGCTACAAAGGGTGTGTTCAGTACCCAAAGATATTTAAGTGAACAAGTGCTGGGTGTATATAAGTCGCAAGGGGTAGAAATTAATTTGAAACATATAGAAATTATTGTAAGACAAATGACTAAAAAGATTATCATTCTTGAAAGTGGTGATTCAATATTATTGCCAAATGAAATGGTGGATATTCAACAATTTGAAGAAATTAATCGAGAACTCAAGAAGGAAGGTAAACAAGAAGCTATTGGTAAAAGAGAGTTACTAGGTGTAACGCGATCGTCATTAAATACACAGAGCTTTATTGCATCTTCTTCATTTCAGCAAACTGCTGGAGTCCTTACAACAGCGGCTGTAAAAGGCTCAGTTGATGAAATGTATGGACTAAAAGAAAATGTTATTATTGGAAATTTAATCCCAGCTGGAACTGGGTTTGAAAGAAAAAGTAATTTCAGTATAAAAATATCAGAAAATGCAGGTGCTTAGTTGATGATAAACTTGACAAGAGAATATATTTTGATTACCATAGTACTCTGTTTTTATAGGAGTTAAAGAGTGCCAACAACAAATCAACTAGTTAAGAATAAGCGTAAAAAAAAGTGGCAAAAAGGAAAGTCACCTGCCTTAAATAAGTGTCCTCAAAGAAGAGGCGTGTGTACTAAGGTGTACACAAGAACCCCAAAAAAACCGAATTCTGCACTCAGAAAAGTAGCCAACGTTAGATTGACAAACGGTAATGAAATTGTTGTTTCTATCGTAGGTGAAGGCCATAATTTACAAGAACATGCGGTTGTCTTAGTCAGAGGAGGAAGGACTAAAGATTTACCGGGAGTAAGGTATACATCAATACGTGGTGCACTTGACCTCCAAGGTGTTGAGGGTCGTAAACAAGCAAGATCTGTGTATGGTCAAAAAAGAGCGAAGGCGAAGAAATGAGTAGAAAAAAGAGAAAAAAGTTAAAACGAAAAATAAATCCAGATTTAAAATTTAATAGTATTGTACTCACTAAATTTATTAATAAATTGATGATCAATGGTAAAAAGAGAAAAGCTGAAAATATTGTGTATAAAGCGATAGATAATCTGGAGTCTAAGATTGAAGAGAACGGTTTAGACGGTTTTTTGAAAGTGCTAAACTTAGTTGCTCCTAAAATGGAGGTTAAATCCCGTCGAGTAGGCGGTGCAACATATCAAGTGCCTATGCAGGTACCAAAGGATAGAGCTGTAGCTTTAGCGATGAGATGGATAATTGCAAATGCTCGCAAAAGAAAATCAAAGCAAATGGTAGAAAAGTTATCTGAAGAACTATACGATGCATATAATGAAACAGGCGCAGCAATTAAACAAAAGATTGATACGCATAAGATGGCAGAGTCAAATAAGGCTTTCGCCCATTTCAGGTTTTAATTAAGATATGAGTAAGAAAGAAATCCAGAAGATAAGAAATATCGGGATCACTGCGCACATTGATTCTGGTAAGACCACTCTAACAGAAAGGGTATTATATTATACGGGTAAGACTCATAAGGTAGGAGAGGTTCATGATGGTAATGCTACAATGGACTGGATGGAGCAAGAGCAAGAGAGGGGGATTACGATTACCTCTGCAGCAACCACCTGCTATTGGAAGGATGCAGAAATAAATATTATTGATACTCCAGGGCACGTCGATTTTACTGTCGAGGTTGAAAGGTCATTGCGGATTTTAGATGGGGCTGTTGTGGTCTTTTGTGCAGTAGGGGGTGTTCAGCCTCAAAGTGAAACTGTATGGAGGCAAGCCAATAAATATAATGTTCCGAGAATATGTTTTGTTAATAAAATGGATAGAGTAGGAGCTGATTTTGAAAAAGTAGTTGACATGATCAAAGACCGTTTAGATGCTAACCCATTAATAATTAATTTTCCTATGGGATCTGAGGAAAATTTTTTAGGTATTGTTGATTTAATAAGTGGGAAAGAGATACACTTTACAGGAGATAAAGGTGAGAATATCCAAGAAAAGGAGATTTCGGATCAGTATAAAGATAAGTACAATACCTTAAGGGATCAGTTAATTGAATCCGTAGCGGAAGCGGATGATAAGTACATTGAAAAGTATTTGGAAGAAGGTACATTGACTGAGGCTGAGATAAAGGAATGCCTTAGGAGGTTAACGATTGAAAACAAATGTATTCCAATATGCTGTGGAAGTGCTTTCAAGAACAAGGGCGTCCAGACTTTGTTGAATTACATAGTAGAATATTTGCCATCTCCGGCAGATATTGTGTCTACACCAGCCATACTTTCAGGTTCAGAAGAAAAGATAGAGTTGAGAAGTATAGAAGATGAAGTGTTTTCAGGATTAGCTTTCAAAGTTCAAACAGATCCATTCGTAGGTAAGTTGACTTACACAAGGATTTATTCCGGAAAAATTCAATCAGGTTCATATGTTACAAATGTTAATAAGAATCTTAAAGAGAGAATAGGCCGGATTGTAGTGATGCATTCAAATTCTAAAACTGAAAAGAAGGTTGCTAGTGCAGGAGATATCGTCGGAATAATCGGTTTAAAAAAGACAACGACTGGGGATACTCTAAGTGAAATGGGACAGTCATTTTTGCTAGAAAATATAGAATTTCCAGAATCTGTTATATTCGTAGCAATAGAGCCCAAAACAAAATCAGATCAAGATAAATTATCCGCAGCCTTGCTCAAATTAACAGAAGAAGATCCAACATTTCATTTTAAGACGGATGAGGAAACGTCAGAAACAATTATTTCTGGAATGGGTGAATTACACCTCGAGATTATTACAGATCGGTTAAAAAGAGAGTTTTCAGTAGAGGCCAACATTGGAAAACCACAAGTTGCTTATAAAGAAGCTATAAGTGGCTCTGTAAAGGCGGAGGGCAAATTTATTAGACAAACTGGTGGCCGTGGACAATTTGGGCATGTCGTTATTGAAGTTGAGCCTATGGAAAGAGGCAAGGGATTTCTATTTGAAAATAAAATAGTAGGTGGCGCAATTCCTAAAGAATTTATACCATCTGTAGAAAAAGGTGTTTTAAATACATTAGCAACAGGTATATTGGCAGGTTATCCTATAGTTGATATTAAAGTAACATTAGTTTTTGGTTCGTTCCATCCAGTAGATTCTTCAGATATCGCATTTCAAATAGCTGCATCATATGCATTAAAAGAAGCGTTTAAGAAGGCGGGCGGAAGTATTCTAGAGCCACTAATGAAAGTTGAAGCAGAAGTTCCAGAGCCCAATATGGGAGACGTAATTGGCGATTTGAATAGTAGAAGAGGAAAGATCGAAAACATTGAGCCAAGATCTTCAACACAGGCTATTTCTGCACTTGTGCCCTTGTCCGAGATGTTTGGTTATTCAACAAATTTACGTTCATTAACACAAGGGAGAGGTGTTTACACAATGGAGTTTTTTAGATATAGTGAATGCCCAAAACTAGTATATGAAAAATTAATCTCAGAAAATAATTAGGGAGTAAAAATAATGGCAAAAGAAAAGTTTGAAAGAAAAAAAGATCACATTAACATTGGGACAATTGGACATGTTGATCATGGTAAAACAACATTGACAGCTGCAATTACAAAGGTTTTGTCAGAGTCTAACGAAGGTGCATCTGAAGCTAAGGCATATTCGGATATTGATTCAGCTCCAGAAGAAAAAGAACGAGGCATAACAATTGCAACAGCACACGTTGAGTATGAAACGAAGAATAGGCATTATGCTCATGTGGATTGCCCAGGTCACGCAGACTATGTTAAAAACATGATCACTGGTGCTGCACAAATGGATGGTGGAATATTAGTTGTTAGCGCTGCTGATGGACCAATGCCACAAACAAGAGAACATATTTTACTTGCCAGACAGGTGAATGTTCCAAATTTGATTATATTCTTGAACAAGACAGATATGGTAGATGATGATGAATTAGTCGAGTTAGTAGAATTAGAGGTTCGCGAGTTATTAAGCAAGTATGAATTTGATGGCGATAATATTCCAGTTATCAAAGGTTCAGCTTTGAAAGCACTAGAGGCTAGTGACTCATCTAGAGATAGTGCAGATGCTAAATGTATATGGGAACTAATGGATAAAGTTGATGAATATATACCAGTCCCCAAAAGAGATGTTGATAAGCCTTTTATAATGCCTGTTGAAGATGTTTTTACAATAACTGGTCGAGGTACGGTTGGGACAGGCCGAATTGAGAGAGGAGTAGTGAAAGTAGGTGAGGAAGTTTCTTTATTAGGTATGCAAGATGTAGAGAAAGAGAAAAAAGTAACAGTCACGGGTGTGGAAATGTTTAGAAAGTTATTGGATCAAGGTCAAGCTGGAGACAATGTAGGTATTTTATTGCGCGGTATTGAAAGAACGGATATACAGAGAGGAATGGTTTTGGCTAAGCCAGGCACCATAAAATCACATAAAAAGTTTAAAGCGGAAGTATATATATTGAAAAAAGAGGAGGGTGGACGACATACACCTTTCTTTAATAATTATCGTCCCCAGTTTTACATCAGAACTACAGATGTTACTGGTAGTATAAAGTTGCCTGAAAATACAGAAATGGTAATGCCAGGAGATAATGTGACATTAGAAGTGTCACTGATAGTACCAGTTGCGTGTGAGTCAGGCTTGAGATTTGCAATTCGTGAAGGTGGAAAGACAGTAGGGGCTGGAGTAGTAACAGATATTATAGAGTAAAAATCAATCATATTAGAGGTATAAAAATAACGGTAATGGTAAAGAAGAAGCAAAAAATACGTATTAGATTGAATTCATTTGATTATAGATCATTAGATAAGTCAGTATTCAAGATTGTTGAGGCGGCAAAGAAGTCTGGCGCAAAAGTAATAGGACCCATTCCATTACCTACCAAAAAAAGAAGATGGTGCGTATTAAAATCTCCTCATGTTAATAAAAGGGGTGGTGAGCATTATGAAATTCGTATTCATAATCGCTTATTAGATATACACGAGCCACCTGCATCTACAATAGATGCTTTGACCGCTCTTGATTTACCAGCAGGAGTCGATGTAGAAGTTAAATTAATTTAGGTTGGCGATTAGGATTAAAAAATGAAACAATTAATATTAGGTAAAAAAATAGGAATGACACAAATTTATAATGAAAACGGTGATGTGACACCTTCCACTGTTTTGAGTGTACACAATGTGAGTATTAATTCTCTTATTCTGAAAGAAGATAGAGGGTATAACGCTTTATTACTGTCTGCGGTAAACCAGACAGAAAAGAAAGTTAGCAAACCAGTAGCAGGTCAATTTCAAAAATTGAAATCACCTTTGAAAAAATATTTATTCGAATTAAGAGTAGATAATATCAGTGAATATTCTGAAATAAAGGAATTTAATTGTAGTTCATTTTCAAGTAATGATTCTGTTACCTTAACAGCAAAAAGTAAGGGTAAGGGGCATCAGGGTACAATTAAGAAGTATAATTTTAAAAGAGGGCCTTCTTCACATGGTTCTAAGAATCATCGATTGCCAGGTTCAATTGGTGCTGGAACTTCACCCTCAAGAGTATTTAAAGGTACTAAAATGTCTGGTAAAATGGGTAATGCAACAGTAACTGTTAAAAGTATAGTTTTGAAGATTGATAAAGATAATAATTTAATTTTTTTGAAAGGTTCAGTTCCAGGTCCTAATGGAGCAAATATATGGGTGCAAAAAAATGGTTAAAGTTTCAATAAAATCCTTAAACGAATCTAAAGAAGATATAAATATAAATATTCCTATTATAGATAGTTCAGATGAACATTTAATCTACTTGGTAAACAAGTATCAAAGAAATGCTAAGAGAAAGGGGACTGCTTCTTCCAAAACTAGGTCTGATGTCTCTTATACTGGGGCAAAGTCATATAAACAAAAAGGTACGGGCCGTGCACGTACGGGTTCTAAAAGGTCACCGCTTAGAAGAGGTGGAGGTGTAATTTTTGGTCCAAAGCCAAGATCATTTTCTGTTAAATTAAATAAAAAGCAATATAGATCTTCTTTAGGTTTACTTATTTCAAAGGTTCAAAGTAAAATTACTTATATTGTAAGCAAAGAGACTGAATATAAAAATACAAGGGACGTTAAAAATTTATTGGCTTTGATGTTCAAAAATAACCAAAAAATAACATTAGTAGGATCTTTTAATGAACATCAATTGATTAGATCTGCTAGGAATTTGCCAATTAAAATCACACATATTGAGTCTATAGACTATGAACTATTATTAAATTCAGATAAAATAGTTTTTTCTGAAAATGCTCTATTAAAGGTCAGTCAAAATGTTTAAAACAGTTTATAATTTAGTGACAACAGAAAAATCATCTTTGTTGCAAGAAAAAAATATTTTTGTACTTAATGTTAACTTATCTGTTAATAAAATTGAATTAAAAAAGTATATTGAATCAACATTTGATGTAACCGTAGAAGAAGTTAGAACCGTAATAATTAAAGGAAAAAAGCGAAAACAAAAAAAATATGTGGGATTTACAAGGACGGTTAAAAAAGCCTACGTTAAATTAAAGAAAGGTGATATTATCACTCAAATAGAAAACAAAGAGAAGAAAAATGCCAACAAAAAAATATAGACCTATTACACCAGGACACAGAAATCGAGTAACTTTAGATTTTAGTGATTTAACTGATAAAAAACCAGAGAAGAAATTACTTAAATCAATACCGTCCCTTGCTGGTAGATCTAATGGTAAGATTTCAGTTAGACATAGAGGTGGTAAATCTAAAAGAAAGTACAGAATTGTTGATTTTAAGAGAAATTTAGTTAGTACAAGATCTATAGTAAAAGCAATAGAATATGATCCTAATAGAACGAGTCATATTTGCTTAATACAACATTCTAATGGTGAAAAATCTTATATATTACAACCTAAGGGTCTAAAAGTTGGAGATGTAATTCAAAATGGTAGTAACTCTGATATTAAATATGGAAATACCATTGAATTGCAATATATACCAGTCGGCACAATAGTACATAATATTGAATTACACCCTGGTAAAGGTGGACAACTTGTTAGAGCTGCTGGTGTTTATGCGACTATAACAGCAAAAAATGAGAAGTATGTAACACTAAAACTGCCTTCAGGTGAAGTTAGACTTATTTTGCGTAAATGTTTAGCTACAATTGGTCAAGTTTCTAATAGTGAAATACGTAACACTGTTATTGGGAAAGCTGGAATAAATAGAAAAAGAGGCCGGAGACCAAAGGTCCGAGGTTCTGCAATGAATCCTTGCGATCATCCACATGGTGGGGGAGAAGGCAAGGCCCCTATCGGTCTCTCGGGTCCTGTGTCACCAAAAGGTAAAAAGGCTTTGGGGCAAAAAACAAGAAAGAAAAATGTAAGGCGAAGAGACTTTAAAATTATTCTAAGTAGGAGAAAGTGATGGCAAGATCTAGAAATAAAGGCCCTTTTGTTGATAAACATTTATTAGATAAAATTAAGAAAAGTAATACTACAAGTTCAAAGAAGATAATTCAAACCTGGTCCAGAAGGTCTGTAATTATTCCAGAAATGATTGGTCTTACTTTATCTGTATATAATGGCAAAAAACATATCCCTGTTTATATTACAGAAAATTTAGTTGGACATAAATTAGGTGAGTTTTCAAATACACGTTCATTTAGGTCTCATGTTAAGGGTAAAAAATGAGTACTAATACAGCAGTAGCAAAAGCTAATTATTTAATGATTTCACCTTTTAAATTAAGACGTGTTGCTAACATAGTTAGAAAAATGCCCTTAAATTATGCTATAAGTATTCTTAAGAGTTTGCCACATACATCTGCTTTTCATCTATTAAAGGTTTTAAATTCTGCTAAAGCTAATGCAAAAGTTATTAATTTAAACACTGATAATTTAATAATCAAAGAGTTATTGGTAAATGAAGGTCCTAGACATAAGCGTCATAGACCTAGAGCGAGAGGACGTATGGATATGTACAAGAAAAGAACAAGTCATATTGTTGTTAAGGTTGAGGAAGGATAAAAATGGGTCAAAAATCAAAGCCAAAAGTATTACGTATTAATATCTCAGATGATTGGGAGTCAAGATGGACAGCAAATTCTAAAACTTACTCTAATTTTATTGTTGAAGATCATAAGATAAGATGTTTCTTAAGAAAAGAATTAGATAGGGCTTTACCCTCAAGGATCAAAATTTTTAGAAAAACCAATTATGTGAACGTACAGGTTTATATAGGTCGTCCAGGTGTTGTTTTTGGTAAGAACGGCATAGATGTTAAGTTACTTAATGAGGATTTGTCAAAGTTGATATCTAAAAAGGTAATAATAGATATTATTGAAGTTAAAAATACAGATTTAGATGCACTTATATTAGCCAAGCTAGTCGCAGTTCAGTTAGAAAAGCGTATACCTTTTAGACGTGCTATGAAGCAGGCCTTGCAACGAGCCTTAAAAGCAGGTGCTCTTGGAGTTCGTATAGCTTGTTCAGGACGTTTAGGTGGTGTCGAAATTGCTAGAAAAGAAGATTCAATGGAAGGTAGCATACCTTTACATACACTAGGAATACCAATTGATTATGCAAATGTCGTTGCGTATACAATCTATGGTAAATGTGGTGTGAAAGTATGGATCAATAAAGGTCAAGAGGTAAAGCAACATGTTAGCTCCAAAAAAAACTAAATATAGAAAGTCTCAGCGTGGCAGAAATAGAGGTAAAGCAACCTCAAATAATTTTCTAGCTTTTGGTACTATTGGCTTACAAAGTCTTGAATGTAAGTATATAACTGATAGACAGATTGAAGCTGCCAGACGTGCTCTTACAAGATATATAAAACGTGGTGGTAAAGTTTGGATTAGAATATTTCCAGATAAGACCGTGACAAAATTGCCAGCTGAAACTAGAATGGGTAAGGGTAAGGGTGTTCCTGAGTTCTGGGTTTCCCCGGTAAAACTAGGCACAGTACTTTTTGAAATTGCTGGTGTAGATAATAGTATAGCAAAGGAAGCCCTACGTTTGGCTTCCCATAAATTGCCAATAAAATCAAAAATAATTGAGTGGTAAAATGGAAAAAGAAAAAATTAAAACACTATCAAGAAAAGACTTAAATGAGCAATTAGGCTTTTACATGAAAAAGGCTTCTAATTTGGTTTTTGATTTAAATACAAATCAATCTACAATTAAGTTTTCTGAAATTGATAAAGAAAAAAAAACAGTTGCACGAATACTTACAAAAATAAATTATCGTAATAAGGGTGAGGCTAATAGTGAACAAAAATAAGAGATCTGAAAAAAAAGGAGAAGTTTATAAAATAAGCGGTGAAAAAACTGCAATAGTAAACGTTCATTCAAGAAAACTTCATAATCGTTATTATAAAATTATTCAAAGCAATAAGAAGTACATGGTTCATTTTGAAACAGTACCAACGATCGGTGAAAAAGTAGTTATAGTAAGTTGTAAGCCTATAAGTAAGCGTAAGAAATGGCGAATAAAAGAGATGGGAAATACATGATACAGCAAGAATCTAGACTAGACGTTGCGGATAATACAGGCGCAAAAGAACTTCTTTGTATAAAGGTATTAGGTGGTTCAAGGAAACGTTATGCAAATGTGGGCGATAAAATCAAATGCACTGTTAAAAAGGCTTTGCCTAATGGACAAATTAAGAAAGGTGATGTCATTCTAGCTGTGGTTGTTAGAACTTCACATAAAATTAAAAGAAAGGATGGTACAGTTTTAAATTTTGATAAGAACACTGCAGTAGTAATTGAAGCCGATGGAAACCCCAAAGGAACCAGAATTTTTGGTCCTATACCCCGTGAATTACGTGATCAGTATTCCAAGATCATATCACTCGCACCAGAAGTTATTTAGGAGAAGTTGAAAGATGAATAGATTGAAAAAAGGAGATATGGTTAAGATAATTAGTGGAAAGGATAAAGGTAAAGAAGGAAAGATTCTTATGATAAACCCTTCAAAAGACCAAATTACCGTAGAAGGTATAAACTTAGTATCAAAGTGTAAAAAAGAATCCAAGGATTCAAAGGGAGGTATTTTTCAAGTTCCAGCACCAATACCCTCATCTAAATTAATGTTAATAATCAAATCTAAACCGTCAAAAGTTAAGTATGTTTTACATAAAGGAAAGAAAATTAGAGAAGCTAAAGGACAAGTGAAATGACATCGTTTAATTTAAAAAAACATTATAAAGAAAAGGTTGTTGATAACTTAAAGAAAAAGTTTGATATATCAAACGTCATGGCTATACCTAAACTTGATAAAATAGTAATTAATCGCGGATTAGGTGAGGCAACAGTAACTCCTGCACTTATCGAAACTAGTGTTAATCAGTTCATTACCTTGACAGGCCAAAAGCCAATTTTAAGAAAATCAAAGAAAGCAATTTCAAATTTCAAATTAAGAGAAAATCAAATTATTGGTTGTAAAGTTACACTAAGAAGAGATAAAATGTACGAATTCCTCAGTAAGTTTATCAATTTATCGGCTGCAAAGATTAGAGATTTTAGAGGTTTTTCGGATTCATTCGATAAGGACGGTAACATTACAATAGGTATTAGAGAATCAGAAAGTATTTTTCCAGAATTATCCGGTACAAGTGTTGACAAGCCCCTTGGTTTATCGATTACAATAGTTACCACTGCAAAAAATAAAGAACAAGCGAAGTACTTGTTGACAGAAATGGGATTTCCCTTCAGAAAAAAATAAGGAAGACGAATGGCAAAAAAATCAATGGTAGTAAAAAATTTAAGAAAAAAAACTAAAAAGATACAGCACGTAAATAGATGTGGTATTTGTTCAAGACCACGAGGATATATAAGATTTTTCGGAATATGTAGAATTTGTTTTAGAAATCTTGCAGGAGAAGGTTATTTGCCAGGTGTTACTAAATCATCTTGGTAATTTGAGGAATTAATATGGATACAATTGCAGATTTTTTAACAATCATTAGAAATGGAGTGAGAGAGACTAAATCATGTGTAACAGCTCCTATGTCAAGTATTAAATTAGAAATACTTAAAATATTAAAATCAGAGGGCTTTATTGTAGATTATGATATAGACAATACTGATTCTATAAAAAAAAGATTGAAAATACATTTGAAATATGGTCCGGACAATCAAAGTGTTATTCATGAAATTACACAGATTAGCAAACAAAGTAAAAGAAGATATGTTAAGAAGAGATATATTCCAAAAGTCATGAATGGATTTGGCATTTGTGTTCTCTCAACTCCAAAAGGGTTGTTGACAGGTAGGAATGCGAGATTAGCTAATATAGGTGGAGAGTTATTATTCCAAGTGTGGTAATTTAATATGTCAAAAATAGGAAAGAAAGTAATAGATATTGATGAGTCAACTACAGTTGATATAAAATCCCAAGAATTAACAATTACAGGTTCTTTGGGAAGATTAACATTAGAATTAGATAGAGATATTAATATTGATTATTCTAATAATTGTATTAAAGTAAATGCAAAAAGTACTGATAAGAGTACTCGAGCAAAATGGGGACTTTATAGATCTCTAATAAATAATATGGTCTATGGAGTGACTAAGGGGTATCATATAGAACTGGAATTAGTCGGAATTGGCTACAGAGCTTTACAAAAGGGTAATGATATTGAGTTTCAGTTGGGTTATTCACATCCAATTATTTTTAATGAAACAGAAGGAATAAAAATTATTGTTAAAGGTAATAAACTTACTATCAGTGGCATTGATAAACAGAAAGTTGGTCAAGTTGCAAAAAGAATATGTCTATTGCGAAAGCCTGATCCCTATAAAGGAAAAGGTATCTTTGTAGTTGGTTCAAAAAGAAGGAAGAAACAAGGGAAGAAATAGTGAAAAAATTAAGAAAAAAAACAATTAAGGGTACAAAAGATAGATTGAGATTAAGAATACATAGAAGCAACAGGAATATGTATGCCCAATTAATTGATGATGATGCTGGGAATACAGTAATTTCAGCTTCGACTTATAAATTAGATCAGACTGGTGTTGAAGCCTCAATCAAAACAGCTGATATTTTAGCAAAGAAAGCAAATGAAAAAAATATTAAAAGAGTCATCTTTGACAGAGGTAAGTATTTATATAAAGGAAGAATCAAAGCATTTATAGAGCAGCTAAGAAAAAACGGGATGCTTTTTTAAGGAATTAAAATGAACCAAGCAAAAAGACAAAATAATAATAATAATAATTATAAAAATGAAGATTCAAGTGATACACTTGAAAAAGTTCTTAAAATAGACCGTGTAACAAAAGTTGTTAAGGGAGGAAAAAGACTTGCTTTTAGAGCTTTTGTTGTTGTTGGAGATAAAAATGGAAATGTGTCATATGGATTAGGCAAGGCTAGAGAAGTCCCTAAAGCAATAAAGAAAGCGATAGAAAAAGCACACAAATCTCTTATTAACATTAATGTTGTAGATACGACTCTTCCTCATCCAATAATAGGTAAATTTGCTAGCACCAAGGTAATTATGAAGCCTGCAGGGGAAGGAACAGGTATTATTGCGGGGAGTTCTGCTAAGGTAATATTTGAGGCTGTAGGAATAAAAAATATAGTGGCCAAAATACATGGTGCGAGAAATAAAATTAATGTTGCTAAGGCAACAATGGCAGGGTTAACTCAGTTATTAGATGTTAAACAAGTTGAGTCTTTACGTGGAGTTCAGATCCCTGTATTTTTAAAAAAACAGAGGCAGACATGACAATAACAGCATTAGATTTTGTTAAAAGATCCAGAAAAAAAAGAAAAAGAGTAGGCAGAGGGAATGCTTCTGGCTTAGGCGGTGAATGTGGTAGAGGTCACAAAGGTCAAAAAAGTAGATCAGGCTATAAAAGAAGATTTGGCTTTGAGGGAGGACAAATGCCTTTATATCGAAGAATACCCAAAAAAAGAGGATTTAGAAATCCTTTCAAGATAGAGTATGTGCCCATAAATTTAGGAATAATCAGTAAATTATTTGTAGATGGTGAAAGTGTTGAGCCTGAAGCCCTCTTGAAGAAAGGTATAATTAAAAGAAATGATAAATATAAGATATTAGGATTCGGAGATTTTTCTTCTAAATTGACTATTAAAGCCCATGCTTTTTCAAAATCGGCTATGTCCAAAATTGAGGCATCTAAGTCGTCCACTGAAAATTTACTTTAATGAACTTTTTAACCTCTATTTTTAGCATTCCAGAGCTAAAAAAAAGAATTTCTTACGTTTTTATAATTATTGCTCTTTATCGTTTAGGTGGATTTGTACCTATATCAGGTGTTGATATAGATGCTATTCAGGCTCTTTTCAGTCAAAATGGTATCCTAGGTTTTTTTAACTTATTTTCGGGAGGGGGCTTAAGTCGTTTTTCAATTTTTGCCCTAGGAATATTACCTTATATTAATGCATCTATAATTATGCAATTAGTTACAGTAATATGGCCCAAAATTAAAGAATTAGCTGAAGAAGGCGATTCTGGAAGAAAGCAAATATCCCAGTATACACGCTATTTGGCGATAGCTTTATCATTTGTGCAAAGCATTGTAATGACTTTAGGTTTTAGTCAATTTGTTAAACCGGAAATTAATTTCGGTTTTTTCATGGTTTATTCAGTTCTTGGTTTAGTAGCTGGGGCTGCAATTGTAATGTGGCTTGGAGAATTAATTACGGAAAATGGAATTGGTAATGGTGCGTCTGTCTTAATATTCATTGGAATTATCTCTGAACTTCCTTTATATATTAAAAATACGGTAATTTTAGTACAAGGGGGTACTAGTATTTTACAGGTATTACTATTAGTAGGTGTATTTTTAGCTATGATTGTCAGCATTGTATATGTTCAAGAGGCGGAAAGGAAAATACCTGTACAGTACGCTCGAAAAGTAGTAGGTAGAAAAATGTATGGCGCGCAAAATACTTTTATTCCTTTTAGATTAATACAAGGTGGCGTCATGCCCATTATATTTGCCTCTGCGCTTTTACAGTTTCCGTTGATGTTTTTTCAATATGTGAAAGTACCGATGATTCAAGATTTTTTTTCAGAATACTATCGTTATGATGGGGTTGTTTATAATTTATTATTTTGTATATTAATCTTCTTCTTTACTTATTTTTATACTGCTATCACCTTTAACCCCAAGGATTTATCTGAAAATATAAAAAAGCATGGTGGGTTTATAATGGGGATAAGACCAGGGAAATCAACAGAGTTACATTTAGAAAGAATAATTACAAAGCTAACTTTATTTGGGGCTGTTTTCCTATCTTTATTCGCATTAGTTCCTGTTATAGCAGCGAATCTAACAAAAGTAACAAGTTTTATGGGAATTGGGGGAACTGCGTTGTTAATTATTGTAGGGGTTGCGATTGATTTAGTCCGTCAAATTGAGACATACCTTATAAGTAAACGCTACGAAGGAATGATATAATGTCTAGCCATATTGTCTTATTAGGACCTCCTGCTTCTGGGAAAGGAGTTCAATCTCGATTATTATCGCAACGTATGTCTATACCAAGAATTTCTACGGGTGAGTTAATTAGAGACGTAATTAAAAAAAATACAACATTAAGTACTTTTTTAGAAGACATCATTAACGCGGGTAATTTAATACCTGATAATATATTAGTGGAATTACTAATGAATAAATTGAAAAGCATAAATTTTAAAAAAGGGTTAATTGCAGATGGTTTCCCAAGAACTGTTACTCAGGCAGAAACGTTTGAAAGATTAGGCTTTTTTAAAGAGACTAATCGTAAAGTTTTTGTGTTAGTTGCGGATAAAAATGTTTTAACAGATAGACTATCTAAGCGTGCCAAAGAAGAACATCGTCAAGATGATAACAGCGATGTATTTCAAAATAGATATAATCTATATCTGAAGCACCTAAGAGAACTCAAGAAATATTATACTGATTTAGTTGAAATTAATGCTGAAACTAGCGTAGAAAAAGTCAATGAACAGATAGTAAAGTATTTATGTAAATAAATGCTTAACAAATAAAAAAAAATAATGTACAATTTACTACCTTAAAGGAAATGGTTAACAAAAAAAATACAATTGAAGTTGCAGGGAGAATACTAGAAGCATTACCAAATGTTCAGTTTATAGTTGAGCTTGAGACAGGGCAAAAGATAATAGCTCATATATCAGGAAAAATGAGGAAGAATTATATTAAAATATTAATGGGTGATAAGGTAAAAGTAGAATTATCACCTTATGATTTATCTAAAGGAAGAATAATATATAGAGAGAAATAATATGAAAGTAAGAGCCTCAGTAAAAGCAATGTGTGAACATTGCAGAATAATAAAAAGAAAAGGAAGGATTTGGGTGTTATGTAAGGTAAACCCTAAACATAAGCAAAAACAGGCTTAGGAGAGATTATGGCAAGAATTTCAGGAATAGAGTTACCAAAAGATAAACAAGTAAGTATTGCGTTAACTTACATTAAAGGGATAGGGGTAAAGACTTCAGAAGATATCCTTAGCGCTCTTAAGATTGACTTCAGTACAAAAGTAAGAGACCTAGAAGAAGATCAGATAGTCAAAATAAGACAAGAGGTATCAAAGATTTTGGTGGAGGGCGATTTATTAAGGAAAGTTCGCCAAGATATTAAAAGATTGAAAGATATTGGCTGTTATAAGGGACAACGACACAAGAGGAATCTTCCTTGCCGTGGACAAAGAACGCACACTAATGCTAGAACAAAAAGGGGTAAAAAAATCGCAGTTGCAGGTAAGAAAAAGGTAACGAAATAAGGTAGTCTAGGAGTTAAGAGTTGGTAAAAAAGAAAAAGCAAAAAAAACATATTGTTAAAGGTAATGTTTATATTAATTCAACATTCAATAACAGTATCATTTCAATAACAGATGAACATGGAAACGTCATATCTAGTGCATCAGCCGGCGAAGTTGGCTTTAAGGGTACAAAAAAAGGAACACCATATGCTTCACAATTAGCAAGTCAGAGTGCGGCAGAAAAAGCGGTAAGAGAATTTGGGTTAAAATCAGTAAATGTAATTGTTAAAGGGCCTGGCGCTGGAAGAGAAACTGCAATAAGAGCCTTGCAATCAGTTGGTTTAGAAATTGAAGATATTATCGATAAAACACCGGTACCACATAACGGCTGCCGGCCAAAAAAAAAGAGAAGGGTTTAAGGAGTAAGATTGTGGAAAACATAAAGCCATGGGTGAAATACGATAAGATTAGTAATAATTACGGCAAGTTTGTATTTGAGCCATTAGAAAGAGGAATGGGAGAAACAATAGGTAATGCGTTACGACGGGTTTTGTTGTCAGCCTTGGGAGGATTCTCAATAACGAGTTTATGGGTAGAAAATGTCAAACATGAGTTTACAACGATTGATAATGTACAAGAGGATGTTATTGAAGTTATAGCAAACCTAAAAGGAGTTATCCTTAGAAAGGAAGGGAAAGACTCTGAAGAAGTTTCCTGTGAATTCAATGGAAAGAAAACAATTACTGCAAAAGATTTATTTAAAGGCACATCTTTTCAAGTGATTAACCCAGATCATCATATTATGACTTGCCAAGACGGCGCGAAGCTTAAATTTAATATTAATGTTGAATATGGTATTGGGTACCAGCCATCTGAAGTGAGCTACAAAAAAGATAAACCCCTTGAAACTATTTTCATAGACGCAAATTTCTCTCCTGTGCAAAGAATTAATCATACTGTTACAAAAACCCGTGTCGGGAAATCATTAGATTATGATAGTTTACTCCTAGAGGTTTGGGTAAATGGGAGCTCAACCCCAGATGAGTCTGTCCAGTATGCAGCAGAGATATTAAAGCAACGTATTGAGTCATTTAAAGAATTTAATAACAATCCTGCTGATGAAATTAAGTTAGAAGAAGATAAAAAGAAAAAAGAAAGTTTTCTTGACATAGATATAGATGATCTAGATTTTTCTGCAAGAACAGCTAATGCTCTAAAAAGAGCTAAGATAGTAAAACTAAAGCAATTAATAGAAACAAAGTGGTCAGACTTAGAAGAAATTAAGAACTTTGGAATTAAATGTAAAGAAGAAGTGAAAGATAAAATTAAGCAATTTGGAGTAACAATACAGCCGTGAGACATAGAAAAGGTATAAAAAAATTAGGTAAACCTACTGATCAGAGATTAGCTCTTTTAAAATCTTTGGCCAAGGCTTTGTTTACATATAATAAAATTGAAACAACTGACACTCGAGCAAAAGAAGTTAAACGTTTTGTTGAAAAATTAATTACTTGCGCTAAAAGTAATGCATTGCCAAATAAGAGAAAAGTCCAAGCATTAGTTCAAGATAGAGAACTCGTTAAAAAAATATTTAATGATTATGGCAAAAAATTTGAAAAGCGGAATGGTGGTTACACAAGAATAATAAAGAAGGGGTATCGTAAAGGGGATGGCGCTTTAGTTTCTGTTCTTGAGTTTGTTAGTTAAAAACAGATATTGCCTAAAAATTGCGTATAACGGCTTTAAATTTGCAGGGTCTCAGGAGCAAAAAAATCAACGTACAATTCAGACTGTAGTTAAACATAGTCTTTATAAATTGTTTTCTGATGTAAAACAGGTGCATTTTTCTGGAAGAACTGATGCAGGTGTACATGCAATATCACAATATTTACATTTTGATTCTAGTTTAAATATTCCTGAGGATAATATCAAACGTGCATTAAATAATGTACTGCCAGATGATATATATATTTATAAAGTTAAAAAGGAAAACAATGCATTTAATGCTAGGCGATCTGCCTCAAGTAGAGTATATCAATATTTATTTACAAACAATGAGATTCCGTTTGAGTATCAGCCTTTTATAAAAAAAATTACATTTCAACCGAATGAAAGCATGTTCGATCAGTTAGAAAAAGTATTAGTGGGAGAACACGATTTTTGTAATTTTAGAAAACTAGGATCAAACGAAAAGAGTACTCGTAGAGTTATATTTACTGTTAAATTTGAAAAAAAGATGTTTCAATCCCTTTACGAAATGGAAAATTTAGGGCATTATTATAGCCTAACCATAGAAGCGAATAGTTTTCTGTATAGAATGGTTAGAAATTTAATGGGAGCCATGTTAGAGGTTTTAAAAGGAAAATATACAATTAATGAATTTGAATTATTTTTATACAATAAACATGGAAAAAAAATTATTTACAATGCAGCAGAAGCAAAGGGCCTTTGCCTAGTTAAGGTTAAATATTAAGGAGACTCTATATGAAAAAGCAAGAAACTTTTTATCCAAAAGAGAAGGGAATAGTATCAAACTGGGTTTTGATTGATGCAGAAGATAAAATATTAGGCAGGGTAGCTTCAGAAGCCGCCAAAAGATTAATCGGGAAATGTAACAGTGAATACACTCCAGGGGTTGATACTGGCGATTTTGTAGTCATTATTAATGCAGAAAAAGTACGTGTCACAGGGAATAAGGAGACACAAAAAAAATATTATAGACATACGGGTTATACGGGCCATTTGAAAGTAAAAACGTTTAAAGAACTCAAATTAAAAAAGCCAGAAGATATTCTCAGAAAGGCAATTAAAGGAATGCTTCCCCATAATAAATATGGGAGTAAATTAGCTACCAAAATGAAGCTATATGTTGGCCCTAATCACCCACACGAAGCACAAAATCCAAAAACAATGGAAATTAGACAATAAGGAGACAGCGAATGACTACTCAGCAAACAAAAAGTAAAGTAAAAGCAAAAGTGTTAAAGGTACCTAACACTGCTGTTTATGCGACAGGAAAAAGAAAGAATGCGATAGTCAGAACTTGGGTTTTTAAAGGAACGGGTATCATTAGTATTAATAACAAAGACTTGAATGATCACTTAAAAAGTCAAACCTTAGTGGAGATAGTCCTGCAACCATTGAAATTATTAGGACTAGAAAAAAAATATGACATTGTTTTGAAAGTATCTGGGGGTGGAATAGTCGGTCAAGCATCTGCTAGCAGACATGGGATATCTAGAGCCTTAGAAAATGCGAACGATGAGCATAGAAAACCGTTAAAGGCAGCAGGTTTTTTAACAAGAGACCCAAGAGTAAAAGAAAGAAAAAAATATGGCCGTAAAAAAGCCAGGAAGGGTTTCCAATACAGAAAACGATAAGTTACACTTACATGTCTAAATATAAAGTAAAAATATTTAATAAAATTGCAAATGAGGGACTGAAATATTTAGAGGATGACCTTTTTGAGTATGGCGACGATATAAAAGACCCTGACGCACTTCTTTTAAGAAGCCATAAATTACAAGAGAATGAAATTCCAGATTCTGTAAAAGCAATTGCAAGAGCTGGCGCAGGTATCAATAATATACCTGTAGAGTACTGCAAGTCTAAAGGAATCGCCGTATTTAATACACCAGGTGCAAACGCAAATGCAGTCAAGGAATTGGTGTTAGCGGGTTTGTTGCTAAGTAGTAGAGATATTCTTGGAGGACTAGAGTTTGTAAAAGGCTTAGACTCAGTAGATAATTCTGTTGTAGAAAAGAACAAGTCTAAGTTCAAGGGAAGTGAGATTCAAGGAAAAAATATAGCAATTATTGGACTAGGTGCTATAGGTATTTCAGTTGCAAATGCTGCGTTAAGCTTAGGTATGAATGTGCATGGATATGATCCGTTTATTTCTGTTAAAAATGCCTGGGGTTTATCTCGAAACGTTGTATTAGAAGAAAATATAACATCCGTATTACAGAATGCAGATTATGTTACGTTGCATTTACCTTTAAATGAGGAAACAAGAAAGTTTATAGACAAAGAAAAATTAGAGTTAATAAAAAAAACTGCGGTAGTACTTAATTTTTCAAGAGCAGAAATTGTAGATCAAGAAGAACTACTATATTCTTTGAAAAACAATAAAATAGGAAAGTATGTAACAGATTTTCCCAGCAAATTATTTCAAGGGATCAAGAATGTCATTGCCATGCCGCATTTGGGCGCTTCAACAACTGAAGCAGAAATAAATTGTGCAGTAATGGCAGCCAAACAAGTAAAAGATTTTCTATTACGCGGCGATTTAACAAATACAGTCAATTTACCAAATGGTGTTCATCAGTTAAGCACAAATTACAGAGTTGCCATTATACATGAAAACATTCCAAAAATGGTGCAGAAAATTACATCTGTTTTTGGGGACTCTAAGATTAATATTGTAGAAATGATCAATAAGAGTAGGGTGGATGTAGCTTACACATTAGTAGATATAGATGCAAATTCAGAAGATATTTGTCAGACATTAAAAAATGAATCAGGCATATATAAAGTTAGACTGATAGCACAATCCAATAAATAGACGCAACGTATAAGTAATAGATTATAATAATATTCTGTAGAGAATCAGAGGGTCGTGAGACGCTCTTTTTGTCCATTTTACAACTTAATGGAGGTTGTAGAATGGGTGGGGGATGCCCGATAAAATCAACGAATTTAAATATAGAGATATTAGGGTTGACAATATAGATAGAAGAAGATAGGATTTAAAGCCACTGATGTGAATATTCTTTGAGAATTTAATAACAAGCCTAATAAAGTGCGTTTTAATTTTTTTTAAATTTTTTGATTAACTGAGAGTTTGATTCTGGCTCAGGATAAACGCTGGCGGTGTGCCTAACACATGCAAGTCGAACGAACCTTCGGGTTAGTGGCGGACGGGTGAGTAATACATAAGTAACATACCCTTAAGTCTGGGATAACCTTTCGAAAGAGAGGCTAATACCGGATATTCTCTTAGAGTCGTATGACTTTAAAAGGAAAGAATTTCGCTTAAGGATTGGCTTATGTCTGATTAGCTAGTTGGTAGGGTAAAGGCCTACCAAGGCGACGATCAGTAGCTGGTCTGAGAGGATGATCAGCCACACTGG
>JAYNIM010000008.1:0-94865 GCA_038109055.1 bacterium | reverse complement strand
TCCCCATCTGTTCGGCCAGTACCTGCCCCTGATTGTGGACATGATTTGCCGCTAGTTCAAGCTGGTTGGCGCTGAACTGCCCCTGATTGGCCACTGTGTCGCTGTTAATTTCTAGGGATTGCCCTGCTTGTACTAAGCCGCTGTTTTCAAAATTGATTGTTTCCAAATTGAGCCCTTCCGCACTTTGAATCAGCCCGCTATTGTTTAGGTCTGTGGTATCCAAATCTAGGGTTTGGCCCGCTTGCACTAAGCCGCTGTTATTCAGATCTTCTGCTTTTAGGGTAAGGCCCTCGCCCGCATTGACGAGGGCATGTTGACTAAGGGTTATGGCTTGTAGGTCTATATTGCCTTGACTGGCCAAGATACCTGACTGTAGTTGCATCTGGTCTGCCACAAGGTGTAGGTCCTCTACACTTTGCAACTGACCTGAAAATGATAGCTGCTGCAAGGCTGTGCCTGCGATACCTGATAATGACAGTGTTTGGCTGTTTAATTCGCCTTCTGTCTGCAGAAAGCGTGGACTATTTATCTGTAGCTGTCTGGCGTGTAGCAAGCTATTATCTAGCTCAATATAATCCAAGGCCAAGGCGGAAAGGTCTTCTGAGGCTTGAAGAAAACTGTGTTGGATCTTCAGGCCATCATCACTTGCCAAGCTGATCGTCTCCCCCGTCAATAAACTCTCATCGATATGGATATGTCCCCGACTGTGACTATCTATATGCTGGGCTTGCAAAACAACCTGTTGGCTATCTTGCCCAGCGCCTGATTCTAACTGCAGTCGATTTGCACTTAAGATGGCAAGCTCGTTACCTTGCCCGGATAGCTGGAGGTACTGGTCTGCCTCAACCTCTATCCTTGTCTCTGCTATTGCTGAGTTCATCGATACATCGCCTGCACTTTTGACCTTTAGCTCGCCTTCTGTGGCGTGTAAGGGGGCTTGGATATTGACCCCCAAGCCATGTTCTGTGCTAACGATATAAATAGACCCTGCTTGCACTGCCCCAAAAATACTGGCATCAATGGCGAGTTTTTGTTGGGGATGTGAAGTTGCTGTTGTGTGTATGTCTACGGTTTGTATGGCGCCTGCCAACTCAAGCTCATTCATCCCTGCAATAACACGTAATGTGTCTGCACCCGCCAACATGCCCTCAATGTGAATTCGTCGTGCAGCCAGATCTAAGTGATCTAACTCACCCGCATAGAGGCCGTTCTGTCCTATACGCAGCTCGCCTTGTCGCACTCCATAACGGCGTTTTGTTTCGTCCAAGGCTCTTCCTGTTGTTAACAGTACCTTGCTCATATTCAAAAACCCAGCGCCATCTACCGAAATCCCATGCTGATTACTGAGGATAAAATCGGCACGACGCCCAAGCATTTCCATCAGCCCATTTACCTGTGACTGCTGCCCCCCTAGGACATCAAACACAACCGCATTTGCTTCTTTTCCCTGCAAAAAGGGGTTCCCCTCCATCTGGCCCAAGAGATGACTGTAACTACCGTTCACCGAATTATTGATTACCGCGCCACTCTCATCAACATTAAAACGATTGAAGGCGTTATAGGATAGCTGGTCTGTATTGGGCTCTGTGATATAGATGATGTCGGTGCCCGATGCTGCCTGATCTACAAAAATAGCAGGATCCTGCACCACAATATCGGCTGCTAGCCCTTGGACAGAGGATAGCAGCATGACATACAGCAACATGCGGCATAGTGGTACTTTAATTCGTTGAATAAATTTCTTTTTTTGAAACATTATATTTAGGTGAATTAAATATACACTACTGTCTTTTACCTGTACCTGTCAATGCTATTTTTATTTATTTTCAGGCCCGATCGTTCCTTTCGCAGGGGGTAGTACTTCCCTCTGACAATTTAGCGCCCTTATATATTTAAATATAAAAAAAGGATCTATTGTTTTTCTTAATTCCTTCTCTGTCTATTTCTTAATGTCCGCATCGCGCTACTATCGCTAAATATCTTTTGTTCTGATGCTAATTAATAGGAATAGCCTAGCCCCTTAAAATTTTAGGCCTATCCCTAGCCCAAGGCCGATGCCAGTCACTGTTTCAAGATTCGTGTAATAGTCTGACTCATAGCCACTTTGGATCGTATAACTAATCTCTAAAAAAGAGGTAAATAAGCCCTCTTTCAGACCATATTCAACGCCTCCTCCAACCATGAGATTCGTAAAACCTGTGACGTATTTATCACTTCCCCTGCCTATACCTGCTACCCCATAAAATACAGCGACACCGTCCTGTAAATTTCCACTAAATATTGACCAAGGAAAACGGTAGGGACGTGCATCAAATCGATATAAGCCTCTGACACCAAAAAAATCGATGCCTCCATTCATAAATACAGGTTGTACTTCGAATTGATTCTTAAACTTTTTCCCAATTGATAAGCCCCCTACAGTGGAACCAATCAATGCTGCTGTCCAATTTTCCTTTGTTAAAATCTCTTGTTTTTGAAAGGTTGCCCCATAGTTTTTTTTGGCTGCAAGAATGGTTGTCACTTCATCTTTATTCACTGTTTTTAGTTCTGAAAATAATAAACGATCTTCTACCTTCACCTTAATATAGTAAGATCCGGGTTTTAAATTTAATGTTACGTTGCCTTTCCCTCTCATTTTTTCATTGATAAAAACTCGTGCCTTATCATTATTGGTTATAATATTGACTTCTTCTGCGCTTATTGTATTAGCTAGTATCAAAAAAGTAAGTATAGATTTTATGAGTATTTTCATTTTATTAAGCTCCTAGACCAATTTTTTTTAGCCTACTCTATACGAATTATTAGTGTCAACTTTCTGGAAGGTGTATACCTTACTTAAAATTGCACCTTTACTTGTCCCCATACCTGCCCCTGCTTTTTCAAACCCTCCGACACCTTTAGGGCCCGACTATAGCCTAGTGTGGCGGATAAATACTGCCAACTCATCTGATTTTCGACCGCCCAACTCAGCACTGTTCCTGTCTGTGAGTTCTCATCATAACTGCTTACCTTGCCCCCCTCTAGGGATAATTTGGGAGTTAACCAATTATGGTATATGGCACGTAGTGACAGGCCTCCACTATAGCCTTTATCTCCTTGCAAAAACCCATCAAAGCCGCGCAGGCTATATTGGTCACCCAAGGAAAATTGTTCAGTTCCGAGCATGCTTTTTTCGGCATAAAAGCCCTGATACTGAACTTCGAATGCGAGAGGTATCCGCCCTACTCGTCGATGATACTGATATCCAAGGCTTAACTGCCCAACTGTAAACTGGGCCTCTGCTTCTTGATCAGTGGCCAATGAGGGAAAACGGGTCTGTCCCCAGCGAATTAAAGGAGTTATGTGCCAGGTTCCCAGTCTGTGTGTTAATCGGGTAACGGCCGATAGCTCTGCAATCTCAAGCCGTTGGTGTTGATGGATCAAAAAAGTGTTTTCGATATGGCGGGTTTGCTCTTTGTGTTTATAGGCCACCTTAATATCTAAGGCCGCTTTTGGCCAATGAAAGCAGCGCCAGTTTAGATCTATCGACTGCTGTTGATAGGTATTAAAATAATGAAAATAGCGCTGCCCCATACTTTTGAGTAAATAACTATGTTTGAATTTACGAAACCCCAGCCCCAATACCCAGCGTTTCACCGGCAACGACAGGGTAAGACCAGACAACATATACTGGGTAACATCTGTGGTGTTTTGACCCAAAGATAACTGCCATTGCTCCTGTAGCCCCAATAGCTGATCCATACTTAAGAGTAAATTATCCGGGTATAGATCTTTTTTTTTCATATTGCTATAGGACACGATGCCCGACACAGGGTGTTTGGGCTGATTCTCTAAGACCACGATGGTTCCACCAGGAACGGCTGGGTCTGCTATCAACTGTGACTGATAGGACTGACTACTTAAGCGATTGAGATTTGCCAGCGAGGTTTCGAGATCTCGAATATTCAAGAGTTGGCCTTTTTTGATCACTAAACACTGCGACAAAGCCCAGCCCTTTTTGTTGCGTATCTCGATATGTGTTATTCGACCGGGGATGACCTTTAGTCGTAATATCCCCTTTGTTATATCCTGTGATAGCAGCCATACACGGGTTGTGATATAGCCTTTTGTCATGATTGCTGCTGCGTAGTCTTTTTGTAACATTTGCAGATCCTTTGCGTTGACGACTCTGTTTAAATAAGCGGCATTCAGGCGGCGCTGTTGGCGCTTGGAGATCATGTTGGCTCCTTCGACCTGTACCTTTTTAAGGGTCATTTCTTTCCATGATTCTGCCTCTATTTTTACTTCTTTTTGACTAAACTCTAAGGGAGCTGGAAGGTCATAAGCCTGTTGATACTGGCGTTTAAGTGCTTGCTGCTGACGTTCTTCACTTAAAAAGGACTGATCAGCGCGTTGAAAGGCGACTTCATCATTACCAGCTGTTAACAACTGTGTTGAGAGATAAAAGCAGATCACTATTTTAATGAATACCTGGTTCACGGCAGCACATTATAGCATATTTTATTTTCCGTCATAGATCCTCCCCTTTTCTATATTTCTTAGTTCGACTCTCGAAACTTCCCCAACTTAAAACGCTGATAAATTTTGGCCTTAATCGTTCTTAGCCATCTATCCACCATATATTGAATCGAGTAACGTTTCTTTTCTTCAGGATTCATGACTCGCCGATGCCAGCCAATATGCTTGACTAAAGGTTTATCTGTCATGAGGGTTTCAAAACCTAAGGCTTCGTATTGCGTTGATATATTTATCTCGATGGGTTTCTTAAATTGGGCATAGGGAGCAACTTTTTTGTAGTTTTTGAGGCTTATCAACGATGGAGCAAAGCCCAAGACCTGTTCTTTAATGATGTAATATCGTTCGTTATTAATGATCCTGTAATGATTTCTATCTAAAATGGCGGGAATCTCTTCTTTATTTCTAAGCCAAACTGATAAATACTGTGGATACCTTTCGAGTATCATCAAGCCTTTTTCAATAAAGCCTTTTTCTAAAAACACCCAATCATCTTCCATATGAAAAACGTAGTCTGAGTGAACGGTGGCATAGGCCTTGTCGATACTGTGTAACTGTCCTATTTTTTGGCCATTGCAGATGTAGCGAAAATAGCTGGGTTTATTGACAAGGATCTGCTTTAATTCTTTTTCTCTTTTAGAATCTTCAATGATAACAAATTCATCAATTGCATGGGTATTCATCTCTAAGAAGCTATCCAACGTTTGGGTAAGCAGATCAAAACGCTCACAACTTGTAAGAACAACACTGACCGTGGGTAGTTTTTTCATAATACCTGCTTAGCATATCGGATAGATGCTCCACATGACCACATTCTGACGCTTGTTTATGTATCTGGTTCTTTATCTTTCTCGTCTAACCCAGTAGACTTAGCTTTATGCCTTCAAACAACGACTCATCCTCTGGCCGCTCAGGTCCCTTGTTATTACTGATTTTAGATGGGGTTGGACTAGGTGACTCGACGCCTGCGAATGCTTTTTTTCAGGCAAAAACACCTACCTTGGATCGCGTTTTTTCAGGCCCTTTATTTGGCCAACTTAAGGCGCATGGCAAGGCGGTTGGCATGCCCAGTGATGCGGATATGGGAAATAGTGAAGTGGGTCATAATGCTCTGGGAGCAGGCCGTGTCTTTGATCAAGGGGCCTCATTGGTCAAAAAGGCTTTTGATAGTATGGATGTTTTTACCTCTCCTACCTATAAAAAATTACGTTTGCATTGTCGAGAAAATGTCTCTACCTTGCATACCATTGGGCTCTTGTCTGACGGCAATGTCCATAGCCATATCGATCACTTATTCGCCTTGACCCAACAGGCCTGTAAAGATGGCATACGTCGTATTCGTTGTCATATTTTGTTGGATGGCCGAGATGTGGCGGGCCGTTCAGCTTTAGGCTATATTGACAGCCTCGAATCTCATTTGGCCGTGTTGCGCGATCAAGGTTGTGACGCTCGTATTGCCTCGGGGGGTGGTCGTATGACCACGACTATGGATCGCTATAATGCAGAATGGGACATGGTCGAACGAGGATGGCGGGCGCAGGTACTGGGAGAGGCCGACCCTTATCCGAATGCAAGTGCTGCGGTTCAATCTGCTTACGATCTGGATGTTGAGTTGATTGATCAATACATCCCTCCCTTCACAATCGTCTCGGAGGGTGAGGCCATAGGTTGTATTGAGGATGGAGATGCCGTGGTCATGATGAATTTTCGTGGTGATCGAGCCATTGAATTGTCACAGGCCTTTGAAGAAGATGAATTTACTCGTTTTGAGCGCTACAAACGACCGAATGTTTTGTACGTGGGCATGATGCAATATGATGGGGATACTCGTTGTCCCAGACATTTTCTCGTGTCTCCCCCTAAAATTGACTACCCCCTTGGTGAACATTTTTGTGCTCATTCTCTGCGAACTTTAGCTATTTCTGAAACGCAAAAATACGGCCATGTCACCTATTTTTGGAATGGCAACCGAAGTGGCTATATGGATAAAAGCTTAGAGACCTATATCGAAATCCCTTCTGACACCCTGCCTTTTGATCATGCCCCTGCCATGAAGGCCAAAGAAATTGCTCAGGAGACGTTACGCCAGTTAAAAACAGGAAAATTTGACTTTGCTCGGGTTAATTTTCCTAATGGTGATATGGTGGGACATACTGGAAATTTAGAGGCAGCTATCCTTGCAATGGAAACGATTGATCAACAGGTTGCCTATTTATTAGAGGCGATGAACACCTTGGGAGGCGTCACCGTTATTTTAGCAGATCATGGAAACTGTGACCTGATGTATACAGAAAATAAGGGCATTCAAATCCCTCATACGGCCCATACTTTAGCGCCTGTCCCCTTTGCTATTGTTGATCCCTTGTATCAGGGTGACTATGCGTTAAACATTCCGGAGGGAGCTGGTTTGGCTAATGTGGCCGCAACCTTGTGCCAGTTGTTAGGCATTGCGGTTCCTCGTGACTATGAACCAGGACTTCTAGGGATGAAATGACGATTCTCTAGGATCTTTTACTGGTTATTGACAACCTTTCTATATTTCCATACTCTTTGCCTGTGAAGTTACGTTTCTTATCGTCTTTGATTCCTTTTGTCTTTGTCTTGAGGCTTTATCTCTTGGGAGCCGTGGCTTTTTTTATGTTTCGTATTGCGTTGTTTTGTGTTGGGGTTCGCCACCTTTTAGCAGACAGTTCTTTGGGTGATATTGTCCTGGCCTTTTGGATGGGGCTGCGATTTGATCTTGTTATCTGTAGTTATCTGTTGGTCATCCCCTATCTTTTGCTGATCTTTTTTACATTGTTTAGGCTCAAATCCAGGTGGGTCTTGTTTCCTTTGTATGGCCTTATCTTCTGTCTATTTTGTGTTTCTTTTATTATTTCTGCTGCTGATATCCCTTACTTTAATCATTATTTTTCTCGTCTTTCTATTTCTGCTCTGGAATGGATCCAGGAAAGCCCTTTATTTGTACTTAAAATGATTTTTCAAGAACCCCTTTATTGGCTCATATTTATCCCTTTCTTTCTGTTGTTAGCTGGCTTTGCTTTTGTATTGAAACGAATTTGTTTGCGCCATTTTATCCTCATACGCTCTAGCAATGCGCCTATTCTTCCTACACTTTTGTTGGCGTTTTTATTTTTACTTCTAATGGTTCTTGTTGCTCGTGGACGCATTGAACACAAATCGCCTATTCGGGTTGGAACAGCGTATATCTTTCATGATCCCTTTCTTAATGAATTGGGACTTAATGCTAATTTTACGTTTTTAAAAAGTTATCTCCTATCCAAAAAAACTGAAAACCTCCGTGTTTCGCTCATGCCAGATGAAGCAGCTTTGCAGATTGTCAGACATCATCTTTCCCCCTCCCCCCTTTCTCCTCCAAACTTCATTGCACGCAAGATCCAACCCGCCTCCCCTCCAGGTAAAAAATACAATATCGTTCTGGTCATTATGGAGTCCATGAGCGCCCATAAAATGACACGCTACGGAAATTCCCATCAATTAACCCCCTTTCTTGATCAGCTTTACCAAGATAGCATTGCCTTTGACAATATCTATACAGCAGGCATCCATACCTTCAATGGCGTGTATGGCACCCTATTTTCGTTCCCTTCTCTTTTCCGACAACACCCTATGAAAAAAGTTCCTATCCCGACATATTATGCGCTCCCTCATGTTTTGTCAGAAAATGGCTACTATAATGTTTACTTTACAACTCATGATGATCAATTTGATAATATCGGTGGTTTTTTGAGATCTAATGCCTTTGATAAAATTTTCTGCAAGAAAGATTACCCTCCCGATAAAGTTGTCTCAATTTTGGGGGTTCCGGATGACTATATGTTTAACTTTGCTATCCCCAAAATCACCCATATTGCAAAAAACAGTTCCCCCTTTTTTGCTACATTGATGACGTCTAGTGACCATGGCCCTTACCATGTCCCAAATTATTTTACCCCTCAATCTACAGAGATAAAAAATCAAATTGTTGAATATGCTGATTGGTCCATCCAAACCTTCATGAATCGTGCTAAAAAAGAGCCCTGGTACTCTGATACGATCTTTGTCTTTATTGCTGATCATGGGGTCCCGATGTCTGTCCGCTATGAAATTCCCTTAAGCTTTACCCATACTCCCTTTATCATCTATGCCCCCCATATCTTTAAAAGAGCAGACAAAATTGCGGCTATTGGCGGTCAAATTGATGTTGGCCCCACTCTTTTGGGCTTATTGAAGATTCCCTATGAAAACCATACATTTGGTATCGACTTGTTACAAGAAAAACGGCCTGCTATCTACTTTAATGGCGATGATAAATATGCCGTTATTGACGACACTTGGTTACTTATCTCCTTTTTAGATAAACGATTAAAACTTTACAAGTATCGTTCTCAGGATACTCGTGACTATAAAAATGACTTTCCTGACGTTGTTAATAGACTCAAACGTTATGGTGATGCCCATTTACAGGCCTGTCAATTGATCCTTGATCATCAAGGCGTTTCTCTCAAGAGTCCTGCTCGTGTTAAAAAATGACTGTTATTATTTTTAATTTCATCTATATTTTGTTAGAATTTTCATATGACTGAAATTCAACGTATAGAAGCGCGTGAAGTTCTTGATTCTAGAGGCACTCCTACAGTTGAGGCTGTGGTTGTTTGTAAAAACGGGTTACACGCCTGGGCGGTCGTTCCTTCGGGAGCATCTACCGGATCTAGAGAAGCGATTGAATTAAGAGATGGTGATTCTAATCGTTATTTTGGCAAAGGTGTTTTGCAAGCTGTTTCTCATGTTAATCAAATTATTGCTCCTGCTTTAGTCGGGTGGGACAGTCTTAACCAACAAGGGATTGATGATCGCTTACTAGCATTAGATGGTACAGACAATAAATCAAAATTAGGCGCAAATGCTCTTTTGTCTGTTTCACTGGCCGTGGCTAAAGTTGCTGCCTTGTGTCAACAAAAACCTCTCTATCGCCATCTAGGTCCAGGCACCACCTTACCTGTTCCGTTAATGAATGTTCTTAACGGAGGGGCCCACGCTGATAACTCGATTGATTTCCAAGAATTTATGATTGTCCCAAATGGGGCTTCTTCTTTTGCTGATGCCCTTCGTATGGGGGCTGAAGTCTTTCATTCACTTAAAACATTGCTTACACAAGAAAATTTTATAACTGCAGTGGGGGATGAAGGTGGGTTTGCCCCAAATTTAAAAAATAACCGAACTGGCATTGATTTTTTGATGAAGGCGATTGATAAGGCGGGATATGAACCAGGAAAAGATATTTCGATTGCCTTAGATGTAGCGGCTAGTGAATTCTTTAAGAATGATCGCTATCATTTAAAAGGTGAGGAACGTACTCTTTCAGCACCCGAACTTATCGACTATTACGTGGAGATTTGCTCGTCATATCCTATCTGCTCTATCGAAGATCCCTTGGATGAGTCAGACTGGGAGCACTGGGGCACCTTAACACAGCGCTTGGGTCAGGATGTTCAAATAGTTGGGGATGACCTTTTTGTGACTAACCCTGCTTATTTACGCCGTGGTGTTCAAGAAAAAAGTGCCAACGCTATTTTAATTAAACCCAATCAAATTGGGACCCTTAGTGAAACCTTAACCACCATTAATATGGCCCAGCAACATGCCTTTGGCTGCATCATTTCTCATCGCTCTGGTGAAAGTGAAGATACGTTTATTGCTGATTTGGCTGTTGGTACCACTTCTGGTCAAATCAAAACAGGGTCTTTGTCTCGTGGTGAACGTACAGCGAAATATAACCAGCTTCTTCGTATCGAATCTGCCTTGGGTTCCTCTGCTCACTACCTTGGCAATGCTGCTTTTTCTCGTGTTGCGGTCTAGTTCTTTTACTCGTTATCTCTTTTTTCTCTTATCTATTGTTTTATTTTGTTATTTTTTTCTTATTGGAATAAAAAACATTTTTCGTTATAATGCCTTCTGTGACAAGTATGAGACGACGTTACTTTCCTTACGGCAGGCCTATCAAGTTGAGCATGATTTAACTAAAACACTGATGATGCTAGAAGATCTGTCATTTTTGGAATATAGTATTAAAAAACGGCTCAGTTTTAGTTATCATGATGAACACGTTTATTTATTTTTTTAATTTGTGAGGTAGTACATATATATGAATGAATCTGAATCTATTATTGGTCAAATTGTTGAAGGCTCGGTCAATAATATTGTTAAATTTGGGGCGTTTATTAAGTTGCCCAATGGTGAGGTTGGGTTGGTTCATATTTCGGAAATATCCAAAGATTTTGTTTCTAATATAGAAGACCACCTTTCTGTCAATGAATCTGTAAAGGTTAAAGTTGTCTCTAGAAACCCTCAGGGAAAATTGGAACTGTCTATTAAACAGATTGAGAGCCCCGCTTCTTTATAAATCATGGCTGACGAAGATTCACTTATTGGTCAAATTTTAAAAGGGGAAGTCACCAATGTCACTAAGTTTGGGGCCTTTGTTAAACTAGAAAACACCGAAGTTGGTTTGGTTCATATTTCAGAATTATCTCATGATTATATCTCTAATATAGAGGAATATGTGTCATTGGGTGATGACGTGACTGTTAAGGTGGTTTCTAGGAATAAACAAGGCAAACTAGAACTATCGATGAAACAAGTGAAGGAAAAAGAAAACCCTGTCACCCCTAAAGCAGTATCTTCAGCGCCTAAGGATGGTAATTTTGAGTATAAGCTTTCTAGTTTCATGAAACGTGCTGAAGCAAAACACATTGATTTAAGGCGTCAACAGAAAAAAAAGCAAGGCATCGTTAAGAAACAAAAAAAGCGATAATACGAATATGGGCTTTATAAAGCAGCTACTGCTCCTTTTCCCCGTGCTTTCTTTTTGTCTTTGTAACTTCTGTGTTTCAGCCTCTCCCCCTTTACCTTTCGAATCTACCCCCTTATATTATGCTGATCATTTTTTTGTCCGTCCGTCTTCTAATATTCTTAGTAAATACACCTTAAACGGCCAAAGAGTGTGGGACATCGATATACATCCACGTACTGACGTTAAAATTGCTTTTAATCACCTTTTTTTGTGTAGTCCTCAACAATATCTTCGGGCATATCATACAGACACTGGTGATGCCTTGTTTTTGCCAGAAAAGGCAAAAATTGACTCTTTTGTTTTACAGTATCCCTATATTTTTTACTGGCAAAAAAATACCGTTGGTTGTTTGGACTTTTTAACGGGCCATCACTTGTGGACGAAAGAACTTACTCTCCCCATTAAAGAGCTTATCTCTTTTAACCAACAGGGGCTCCTGGGTGTCCGTTACCAAAAAAATCGCTTGTCTTTTTTAAATGTATTGGATGGCTCTGATAAAGGATCCTGTGAATGGTCTAAAAAATTGAAGGTCCTTAGTGTGTGGAACTCGGCTGCCCTATTAACCAAAAAGGATCGCCTTATGCGCTTTGATATTGCGTCAAAAGTACTTGATCCCATCTCTCTTCCGCAGCATGGTCCTTTTGTGATTAGTCAACGGTATCATTATATTTACTATGATCCCCTCAAGTCTCACCTGCGCTCGTTTAATGTTGATAACTCTACTGAAGACTGGACGCTTCCCGTTGCTTCTGTGGTAAAAAAAATGCTCATTGAAAAAAATCTTATCCTCTGTCAATTTGAACAAAACATCCTGTTGATTGATGCTTACAAGGGCACCATTCTTCATACGCTAGCTGCTTCTTCTATTCATGATTCTTTAGCAGGTTTTACTGTTTCTCAAGGACGTCTTTACCTTTTCTCAGATACTCGCTTACTGCCGTCTATTTTATTGATACCTTCTTCTTATGAAAAAGAGTCGTAAGTCTACCGTACTTAATGAAAAACTATATTTAAAAACACTGATTAAAGAAGATGTTTTTGGATTTTGGTTTTTGGCCTCTCTTAAGGCTACACAGACCCCCTGTTTGGTCATTTGCTATCGTAAAAGTTTATTAAACAATACGCTTATTAAAGACCTTATTCGATGTGCAGATCAATTAATGTCGCTCCACCATCCTCAGCTTCTTGGTCTTTTAGATTATGGGTATGATGGAGATGTTTTTTATACTGTTCACCCTGACTTTTCGGCGGCTATTTGCTTGGATGTCTGGCTAGCAAAACAAAATAAATGGCCATTGAATACCTTGTGGAAATTTAGTTCTAAATTGCTGCGTTTGGGAACATATCTAGAAGAGAATCAATTATTTTTTGGTTGCTTATCTCTGTCTAATTTATATGTATTACCATCGAATGAGATTTGCGTAGCACGTGTGATCATACCTTCTTTGATATTACAAGCACAATCAGCCAATCTTGCGTATTTGGATGATACCTTATTTTATGCGCCTGAACTTTATCTTCATCGTCGCTTAGATTCTCGCTCTGACCTTTATAGTTTTGGGGTTTTGCTTTATTACTTTTTTAGTCGTCAATGGCCTTATGAAGATAGTCTTTCTATTGATGAAACCAAAAATGCGTTGATTGCAGGCCCCTCTCCATTTCGTCCCTGCCATACTAGCTTGCCCCAACAAATTACTTATATTGTTTCTACATGTCTCAAATTAGACCCTCAAAACCGTTATTCTTCCTTTCAAAATTTACTCGCTGCTTATAAAAAAAACTCTTTAAATAAAAATCCTTTTTCTAATAAAGAATACATTCTTCAACAATCTTTACTTGATCGTTTGAATTTAGAAAAAAATCTCCGTTTTAAACAATGTTTATTTTGGGGAACTTTGGCGACGCTTGTCTTTCTTTCTGTTGCTGTTATGTATGGATTTTATATTTTTTATGTCACGGCAATCCCTACTCTTCGTGTTCCTTATTTGGCAGGGTTATCCCAAAAAGAAGCGAGTACGCTTCTGCACGAACATGGCTTTCATTTTAAAATTGTTGGGAGTTATGTTAGTTCGAACATCCCTAAAAACCATATTCATAGTAGCAAGCCCCCCGCTGGGCGACTGGTTAAGCAAAACCGACATCTTCGGCTTTTTATTTCGAAAGGGTTGGCTGACATTCGCGTGCCTGACTTACAGGGCATGTCTGATTTGCAGGCACGTCAGTATTTAGAGGATCTTTCTTTAAGGGTTTCTGATACGCAGCATGAATTTTCTAATTTATACGCTGAAAATTATGTTATTGGTCAATCTCCAAGCCCAAACCATTTACTCAATGCTAGTGGTAATATTACCTTGATTTTAAGCAAGGGATTTCCTATTGAAGTGTGGCATAGCCGTGGCCATTTTGATTTTTTTAAGCGGCGTAGCCATACCAGGCATATTAAAATGAAATTTATGGTGCTGCCTGACTGGGAAGCTCAAAAAGTAAGTATATATTTTAAAGATCAGGACCATTTTCAAAAAATTTACGAAGACTTTCATGCACCTGGTAATGTCACTACCTTGTCTTTTGAACTTGAACTTCAGGGAGTTGTTACGATCTTTTTTAATGATGAAAAAGCGTATGAAAAGAAAGTATCTACGATTACTAAAGGGGAGACTGATGACTTACCCTTTTGACAAATTTGAAAAACAACTTATGAAAAAGTTGTTAACCTTGGCTGCGCGTCGAAAAGGACTCACCTATCCAAACCCCATGGTTGCGGCAGCTGTTTATAATGCTAATCAAGAGATACTCGGCATCGGTAGTCACCAAAAGGCAGGAGGGCCTCATGCTGAGGTTATTGCCTTAAACGAAGCGGGTTCTTTGGCTGAAGGACAGCATCTGATGGTGACGCTTGAACCGTGTAGTATCCAATCCGCTACCCCTCCGTGTATAGACGCTATTATTCGGGCAGGTATTCGCCGGGTTGTTTTTGCAGTGAAGGACCCAAATCCATTGGTTCAGGCCCATAGTTCTATCGCTGCACTACGATCAGCTGGCATTGATGTTGAAGAAGGCCTATGTGCTCAAGAGGCAAGAGCTCTCAATCATGTTTTTTTTAAAAACCACGAACATAATTTGCCTTTTGTAAGTTTGAAAATGGGCATGAGTTTGGATGGTAAAATTGCCCCAAGTAATCGTGATAGCTGCTATATTACTAGTAAAGAAAGTTTAAAAATGGTCCATCGCTTGCGACGTGAAACACAAGCTGTGATGATTGGTATTGGCACTGTTTTGCAAGATGACCCTCACTTAAATGTTCGCTATCGATTACTAGGAAATGACTATGAAAACCCCATTAAATATATCGTTGATCCTGATTTGCACTGCCCGGATACGGCGTTGATTTTAAAAGGTGCTCCGGTCTGTCTTGTCTGTAAAAAAACAGCTTTTTCTTCCACTTTACAACGAAATCCCCATGTTACTTTTTTGCCGATCATTGAAAAAGATGGCTATTTGAACTGGGAGTCCTTTTTATCCCACTGTTATAAAGACGGTATTTGTTCACTCTTAATTGAAGGTGGTCAGCAACTTTTTTCTTCAGCCTTGGCAGCAGGTGTTGTTGATTCCTTAAACATTTTTATGGCCCCTACATTGATTGCTGGTTCTGCCGCCTTATCTCCTTTTTCTGTCAATCATTTTTTAAGTTTGGACCATGCGGTTTCTGTTCAGAATATATCCATTAAAAAATGTGGTCCTGATTTTTGGATACAGGGATCCCCCGTATCACGCACATATTAATTTACGGCTCCTTCACCTACGTATCTGCCATAAAAAGCCCCCTTTTTATTCTGTTTAATCCCTGTCTTTTTAAAATTGAATAAATTCAATGCAATTTATTTTCTAAATATATCGATTCCTTATATGAGAACAACATTTATGAGGAGGATTATTATGACTACATTAATACAGGAGGTTTTTTATGGCTGAATATTTTGGACAAAATATGGATGAAATTCTTTTTGGTGATGCGGGAGGCGAATTAGATCAGTCATTTAACCAAAATTTCATTGTAAACGGTCAAGACCAGGTTACAAGTCTGGCTAACTACGAAGAAATTAAAGGTGAAGCCAGAGCGACAGGGGATGAGTGGACAAAGGCGGTTTCTTTTGAAATTGCGGCTTGGACCAATCAAAATGCTGGTACTGGTACTGCCCAAGGTACTTCGGCAGCTAGTTCAAATACAAGTACAATGGGTGGACTCTTGGAAACAAGTGTTACCTTGCAAGAAATCAATATGAAATTTCAAGTTAAGAAAGGTATTATCGAGGCAACGACATCGAAGGCAACTTCAATTGCTGGCGAGATTGGTACTGCTGCGAAAGGAAGATAAATTATTTAATTACAAGGCTGCGTAACTCTCGCAGCCTTGAAGGGGTTTTATTATGGCACTTATTCCATCAAACACATCTATCACGCCTCCCAGTTCACCTGCTGAGGTACATACGGCTGAAATTGTTACAGAGCTTTCTCAGCCTAATCTTAATGTCAATGTTGTATTTGATGAAACATTTACGGGTACCCCGGATAGCTTTGAATTTGACCTTCGAATTCAGTTAACAAATGCCGAAAATGAAGGTTCTACATCGCCTGCTTTAACACAATGGATTGACTTCAAATACGCCATTACAAGAGATTATGATTTTGCACAAGAAAAATCTGAAGCTGTTTCAAACTACTTTGATAGTATGATGGATCTCATTGATGAAATTAATGACCCCACAGACCGTCGTATTGACCACCCTGTCTGGGGTGTTATCGAAGATTGGTCCAGTATGGGGGGCCTGATGCAAATGAATGTCATTATGCAGATGATCAATACGACCTATAACATTACTGAAGGCTTACCAGAAATGGGGTTAAAAATAGAACGGAAATTATCTGCTGGTATGAGTGGTGGATAATATACATACAATAGGAGACGCTCATGTCCATCTTTAATCATTGGGACCCTCAAGAAATGCAGAGGCGACTCAAAAATGTTGAGTTTGGGAATCGTTTCCCTATGATCTTGGATGTCTACCAAGATCGTCTGATTACCTCTCAAGGTCCGTTACCAGACTCTGACCAACGGTCTTCGTTTATTTATTGGATGGGGTCTTCCCTTAATAATATTTCTCAACAGATTCCCTTTGAAGAACTGCGTCATGCAGAACTTATGGACGGGGCTCGTTCTGGTAAAAAACTTAATTTTGAAAATGTGGATAGCCTAAGCTATGATTTTTATCGCAATTATTTTGAATATAAAGATCTTGTTGATGCTGAATTTGAAGCAGGTATGGCAGCTGGGAAAGACCCTGATGTGCTTGTGAAAGAACTTTATGCTCGATTTGCCCTCCCTAGTTCTAAAAAACCATCTTATGAATTTGAATACGATGTGATTAGTTATGGATCCCCCCATGACATCCAACTTCATGGACCTGTTAATGAACGAAACTTTTCGTTGAAAGGTGAACGCTTACATGACTATCTCAATAAAGATATTTATCAAGATTATTACTTTGCACAGAATACCAATACCTTGGATATATTAGGTCAGGCACATTATGATAATGTACAACGTTCTTTGGATCTCATTGTTAAACAAGATGTCCAGATGACAGACGTTCCCGATATTTATTTAGATAATAAGAGTCAAACGGTCCCAATTTATGAAAACATGCACCAAGTGTTGCTTGATCGTGAATTCCAAGATTGGGACGCCGAACAATTTTACTCGTATTTGCATCGCCACCGTTCTAATATCAAAAATCTCGAAAAAACGACCCGCCACCTCTTCGGCAGTGTTTCCGAGATCTCTCAGATCGATGGGGCTCTCCGAGACTCTTCTCATGATCTTAATGCTGAACAGGTGCTCATACATAGCAAACGTCTAGCTAATCTATTAGATGATATTGATACACAACGATTAACTGAGAAGGAAATTTCTATGGCATTGTACCAAATAGATGGAGCCCCGGATGATTCTACTCTGGGTGATTTATATTATTTATATAATCAAGCAGACAAAACTGAAGAAGCTGAAGCCTTGTTAGTGACCATCAGTCAACGTGTTGAAACTCTCAAAACTCGCTATCGTCCTCTTGAGCCGCCTTCTGATTCTTTCCTCTATGAAGGACCTATCGCTCAGGTAACTGCATTTTTTGATACGGTTGATTGGCAGACTGTTAACCCATTGGACTTTCAACCATTACAAATGGTCTTTCATAATCAACAGTGGCTTCGCCGTCAGTATTTTGACCAGAGCATCAATCCTTATACAGATGCAGGGGTTTTATTAGACTTTAAAGAGCAAGGTTTAGCTAAAGCGTTGATGCATTATAATAAAGTTGTCGTCTCTCCTCTTCAAGGGTCGTTCAAAGTGGTCACCAGTCACTTACATAAAGATGCCTCTGATATTGTTGTGGGAGCTCATATTTTTTCTAAGTTAATAGAACGAGGCATTCTTTCAAATGATGGGACGGTTCAACCCTCTAATCTCCCTGATTTAAGTCGCCCAATTTTTCCTGATCAAAACGACGACCTCTTGGTAAAAAATGCCTTATTAGAAGCTGTTTATGGTTCTAAGGAGGTAAATTTTGATCTTTTAGATTCATCGTCTAAACAAAATCAACGTTATGATATTCAAATTGAAAGTGCCTATGGAGATTCCTTTCATTTTCTTGATATTCTCTCTTTGCCTCAAAAAGGGGATACCTTTGATGAAAAACGAGATAACCTTCATAAGGCCTACAGTATCCTTATGGATATGTTTAAGTCTATGACTGGGTTTGATACTCAACACGATACATATACTGGGGCTCCTCATATTCAAGAAAGTGAACAGGGGTTCTATATGGACGTTTCTCCACTTGCTTCTTGGATGGAGTATGATGAAAATAGCAAACTATATGTCAAAAAAGAACATGAACCCTTACGCATTTATAGTGAGAACTCGGAAGACCTTGTTGCTTTTCATACCCAGGTTCGCCGTCAATTAGCCCACTTAGAACCTTTGGTCACTGCGTTTATGACAGAAGACAGCAAGGTTTTGAGCCATCAGGGCCTTAAAATTGTTGAACACCCTATCGAAGTGTTAGTCGACAACCAAGGGTTATGGGACCCTGCAACTAAACGTATTATCAAACCCTCTAGTGATATGTATCGTGTGACTGTCGACTACGTGGCGACTCCCCGTTACTTTGAAACTGAGACCATGCAAACCGCAACGGATCAATTCCGAGAAGATCTCGAAGAATTTATTTTTATTAAGCACTTTGAAAATCTTATCTATAGCTCCCTATCTAAAGATGAACATGATCAACAAATGAAAGAAGAAAAAGAGAAAAAAGAGCTTGTCAAAAAAGAATATATTGCAGAAGTTAAGCAAAAAAACAAAGAATCAGCCCAAGCATACTATAAACAGGTTGCTGAAAACCGAAAAAAACGTAACAAGGATAAAAAAGATCAGCAACAGGCCCAACTGCAAGAAATTTCCAAGAAAAATAAAGAAGCCAATCGTGCTAAAAAACAGGAAATCAAACAACTCATGATGAGAAGTCGAGGTAAAAAGAAATGAACCCATCTCTTGCTTTTGCCACTGACCCCTCTGTTTTTGAAGAGCATCCTCAACATAAAAAGATTAAAGAGGAAATCAAAGCAAAACAGCAGGCATTGTTAAAACAAAAAGAACGTGTGTCTGATACTAAAACGATTGAGCAGGGGGTTCAAGCCTTTCAGGTTGCTCAAAAAGAAAAAGAACTCTTTGAAGATCGTGTTGATTTATCTCTTCAGGATCATGTTTCCGAAGAAACAGTCTCTGTTAAAGACCCTGATAGAAAATTTTTTCAACAGGATACCTTATGGCGTCTAATTGGTTATGACACTCGTCCTGAACAACGAAAAGAACAACTTACCCAGGATTACCTTGATACCCTTAAACAATATTATTCACATAACGATTTCTTATCGGATTTTGCCGGATTTAAATCTACTGTTTTAAATAAAATGCTGCATTTTTCTGGCTTAAACAACCAGGACTTAGCCGCCTTAAAACAGCAGGCAAAACAAGATGTTTTTGAAGAAAACATACACCTTATGGCAGAAAATATCTACAATTTAGAATTGGCTGAACTGTTGTATGGTAAAAAGAAACTTACTCGACCTGTTCGTGCAAAAATGATGCTATTACAACAAAAATTGCTCCAACAAATGCAAAAATTAGATGGCGGGTATTGGACTAAATCACGATTATTGGAGGAAAAAATTACTCAATCTAAAAAAATTAGAGATGAATTTGAAGATGAATGTAAAAATATAGAGTACTTTATTGGTAATTTGTGGGAAGGAAATGCAGGTCATCACGTTAATATTAAAGAGGATGGCTCCTATTTGTAGGGCAGGTAGTTTCAGATGACGATACATAATGAAAAGAAAGAAAAGCAACTTAAACTTCGTCAGCTTCGGGCCTATATCCAAAAAATAGATGGGCGTTTGTTGTGTTATCAACGCTTATTAACACGCTTGCAAACCCCTTATTCAGAAAAAGACAAACAATTGATTGAAACTCAACTTAGCACACAGTCCTTTTCTTCTATGTATAAGGAGTCCGCGTGATGGATGTTGCGGGTATTTCTGAACACTCAGACTCTATTTTTGAAGAAAGCGATCTTACACTTATTAGCTATGATAAAACAGCTAAAAGTCAGTCTAAATACATCGAGGGACTTCTTTCAACCTCCGGTGAGCATAGTGAACATCGCCCTAAAGAAGAGTTTCAACACAAAGGCAAAGAAACGACCCCTCAAAAAAGCAGTTCTACAGCGCCGACTTCGGCACTTAATTTGCTCAACCGAAAAGTAGGCATTGCTGATCTTTCACGAGGGATAGCCGAAAAATTTCAACAATATCAAACTCAAACATTTAATAAACGCATGTTGCAACAACTCAAACAACATGCCAATGATCTCTCTCGCAAAGACACCATCTCTCAGCCTTTTATAGATCAGCCCCATATTTCCAAAAAAATGCAACAGAAGATGCGTGTTAAGACTCGTGTGGCTCCCCAACATAAACACGAGCAGCAGAGTAAACTTGGATTAGGCCTTCTTTCCCCCCAGGATTTTCATAAACAATCAAAACGTGCAGATCGGCTTCGAAAAAACACTGTTTCGACATCACCTTCCCTCAGCTCAGCGAAACACCTACAGCCTCAGTTAGACCGCTATGGTGTTCTTTTCGCTAAGTCACTCTTAGAAAATAACAAAAATCAAAAAGAATCCATAAGGCATACTCGATCAACCTTAGAGAAAAATGGTCTTTCGCCTAAGCTTTTACAAGGAATGGAACAGGGGGTTAAGGCCTTTATGGCTAAAAACTTAAAAAAACAATTAAAACAACATTTTCTTGAATCGCTTATGTATTATGATGCTAATGAGATGAAGAAAGGCATTATTACTCAGGATGCCTTGAACCAATACGAAGTCTTTCGACAGATGATTAAACGTAGTGGAAAGCAAGATCCTAGTCACGAATTTGAGCTTCAATTCTTACGAGATGATGTAAAATCGGAATTACGGAGTTTTATCGCAAGTGAACTTGATAGGGTCTTAATTGATATTCGCCTGAATAGTTTAGACCCTAAATTTTTGGCGGCAGCTATGGATCGCTTTAATGCCTTGATACAAAATTCACAGTTTCCAGCGCAAGCTTATGCCCAAAGTCTCAATCACAAACTTGATTTGCATGGTTTACGTCTCTTTCAGGTTCCTTATTCGTTGGGATTGATTGATTGTGATTGGCAACGCAAAAAAAAATCACCTCCTACGACCGTCACAATGTTTGAAGGTAGTGATCCTGATAATCAAGTTCGACAGTTATTTTATAGCCTATACACAACCCCCTCTTTATTTAAGCAAATCAAACTTCGCTATGATCTTCACAAACATAAAAAAGCTGCCTCTTCTGAAGAGCGATGGAATACCTTGGCTGAGCACGCTAAACGTGCGGCTATCTTTTCGTTATTGTCTCGCTTGCGTCATTATTTTGAAGAAAGGGCCTTGTTACCTGACTTGGCTGGCGATGTTTTTAAGTTTATTCAGTCTGAAATTGCCCAATTACTCAAACAATTGGCTCACTTGGGTTATACTATAAGCAAGATGGACTTAAAAATGATTCGAGATGAGGCTAATCGTCGCGTTTTCCCGGTACTTCAGGATGCGTATTTAAAGTTATACGTTCAGTCTCAGGCACAACCTGATGTCTCTCACTTGAAAAATGAGTCTCGTAAATTACACAAGATACTCACGCGTTTAAAAAAAGAAAGTTCGATTTCAACAGCGATTGTCCCTTCCATGTTTAAATCTTTGTCATTAGAGGAAAAACAAATCTCAGAGGCTGCTTGATGTTAGATCTATATATTAATATTAAAAATGCGTATTTTGCGATGGAAGGGGCCTTGCGTGTGGCCATTACCAATTCGCATCAGTACAATACCCCTGGCTTTAAGTATTCATTTCCTGTGTTTACTACTATGTATGAACGTGCCTTAACCAGTGGGACAGAATCCCAAAACCCGGTGAATTTGGGTTCTAGTGTTTCTTTAGGTGCTGTAACGCGTGACTTTGGTCAAGGATCGATTGTTACCGGAACCCAATTTGATGCGGCTATCAATGGTGAGGGGTTCTTTGTTATCGCTGATGTTAGTCAAGTTCAGTATGGTGGGGCTATCTCTTATGTGTACACACGCAATGGGCGTTTTCGTAAACAACCTCACTCAGGTTATATGGTTGACATGTTTGGCCGAGTGGTTTTTGGCTATAAAATTGATGAAAAAGGACAAACTAGTACTGAACTTGTCCCCATTCAATTGAATGATACTGTTGATATTGGATTTTTAGATGGCGGTATTCTTGCCTCAAATTATGAACGTGCCAAAGAAAACCCTGAAGAATCTGCAACACCATTATATCGCTTGGCATTAACCACTTTTCAAAATAAACAAGGTCTTGGTAGCTCTGATGGTGCGTCTTTTTCAGCTACCGCTGCTTCTGGAGAGAATACAGGATTTGGCTATTCTGATACTAAAATTTCTGGTACAAATGCGCGCTATGGGAAAGTTTTAGGTGCTCAGTTTGAATCTTCGAACGTGGATATTGCCCGTATTAATTTAGACCTTAATGTCTTAAATCGTGGAACAACTGCTGTTCAGGGTGTCATGGATGATTTGGGTAAAACATTATCAGGATTTATTAATAAATTGTAGTATGGACTTAGATCAATTTTCTATTTTATCTGACTTGTCTGCGCTTATTAAACAGCGGCAGCACGATGCACCTGAGCGTTCTTATACAGCTAAGTTGTTGCATGAAGGTGTGGATCGTATCGCTAAAAAAATCGGTGAAGAAGCAGGCGAAGTTATTATTGCTGCTAAAAACCAGGATTCTACAGAACTATGCAATGAAGCCGCTGATTTACTTTACCACCTGATGATTCTTTTAGAAAATCAACACTTAGACCTACGTGATGTCTGCAAGGTATTATCTGACCGCAGACATAAGGCTTGATGGGTGCCTCTATGTGTTATCGTTGCTTAAATTGACGTCTTACTTCTTTATCTATACTACGTTCTTTGAGTGCTTTTCGTTTATCGAACATTTTTTTACTTTTCCCTAAGCCAAGTTCTATTTTCACTTTATTTTTACTTATGTATAAACGTAAGGGAATTAAATTAAGTGGCTGCCTTGAAAGCTTTACTTCAAGTTTCTGAAGTTCTTTTTTATGTAACAGTAACTTACGTGGCCGTATGGGTTCTGGATTAAAGCGATTGCCCTCTTTAAAGGGATTAATATGGCAATTATGTAGCCATAGTTCCCCTTCCTTAAAACTCGCATAGCTTTCTTGTAAATTGGCTTGCCCTTGACGAATTGATTTGACTTCGCAACCAACCAAAACTACTCCGGCTTCTATCCGTTGTTCAAAGCTGTAATGATGAAATGCCCGTCGATTTTGGACTAAACTTGACGACGGCTGCTTGGACATTAGCCCAGTATTTTTGTTATTTCTGCTTTTAATGCCTCTGCTGGTTTAAAGCCAACGATTCGCCCTATTTCTTGACCGTCCTTAAATATAATACAACAAGGAATACTAGCAATGTTATATTTTGCTGCTGTATTAGGATTTTCATCTGTATTTATTTTGTAAAAAATAGCCTTATCTGCCATTTCTGTGGCTGTTTTTTCTAAGGTTGGCGCTAACATTTTGCAGGGGCCACACCATTCGGCCCAAAAATCTACTAATGCTGCTTTGTCGCTTAGTTTTAATACCTTATCCTCAAAACTATCATCTGAAATTTTTTCTACTGTCATTACTACCTCCGTACATTTATGGAGCGTTTATTTTAAAAATAATTTACTCTTCTATACATTCTACTATAAAAAAAGTCTATTTTAAACGGGGCCTGTTTTTCTATTCATTGACAATTCTGCTGTGTTTTGTTATTTTTTTAAGTTAAAATTAACGTAATGGGCTTGCCCATTTTTTTTATATCTAAGAGAGGACATCATAATATGATTGAAATTGATAATTTAGACCAAGTTGCATCGCAAATAGAATCTGAACGTGGCATTCCAAAGGAGGTTTTGTTCTCTGCTATTGAGCAAGCATTGGTCTCTGCCTGCCGCAAGAAATACAATGAAGAGGCTGATATTACTGCGAAACTGGATACCAAAGCAGGCAAATTACAGCTCTTTTTTCATAAAATTGTTGTTGAAGAAGTTTCGGATGACACCTTGGAAATTTCTTTAAAAGATGCTCAAAAAATTAACCCACAAACAAAACTAGATGAGATGCTCACCATTGAACTGAAAGACCCTGATTTTGGACGTTATGCGGCACAGGTCGCCAGACAGGTCATCATTCAGCGATTACGTGAAGAAGAAAAAGGCATCGTTTATGATCACTTTAAATCTAAGGAAGGTCAGCTCATTCAAGGGACAGTTCAAAGTGTAGAGCCAAATTATTACCTCATGAACTTAGGCATGACTGAAGCTATTTTATCTAAGCGTGATTGTATACCTAATCAAAACTTTTTTGCTAAAGAAACGATTAAATTTTATTTAGTTTCAATAGAAAAAACGCAGCGACGCCCCAATATTTATATTTCTCGCACTCACTCTGGCTTTTTGGAGCAATTGTTGATTCAAGAAATCCCTGAATTGCAGGATGGTATTATTGAAATCAAAGCTGTTTCTAGGCAAGCTGGGGAGCGTGCAAAAGTTGCTGTCGTGAGTCACAATCCATCAATCGGTGCTGTAGGCACCTGTGTTGGGCCTATGGGTGGTCGTATTCAAACTATTATTGAGGAGCTTGGGGGTAAAGAACGTATTGATATCTTAGAATGGAATGAAAACATTAAAACGTTTATTTCTAATTCGTTGAAACCTGCAAAAATCAGTCAAGTCATTGTCTTAGATGAGGAGAAGAAAAGTGCGCTAGTTGTCACTGAAAATGACCAATTGTCTTTGGCGATTGGTAAACAAGGTCAAAATGTTCGACTATCTAGTCGTTTAACTGGTTGGCAACTTGATGTGGTCGATGAAGCAACCTATGAAAAGGATCCATCTAAATACAACCCTTCTGACACTCCCCTTTCTCTGGCAGAAAAAATGAGTCAATCCAATGAAAGTGAAACAGACACTATTTCAGAAGATGATCCCCCCGCTACTCCCGCTTTGTCCTTAGCAGAAAAAATTGCTTTATCCAAAAATACGTCTCCTGATGTTGCTGCGACTGATTCTGAACTCATCTCTGTGGCAGCCTTGGCTAAAGAACTTAAATTTAAGACAGCGACTGCTTTAATTGAAGCCATAGATCGTAGGGTTACAATTGCGAATACCCGTGCAAAATTATCTGCAGAACTTGCAGAAAAAATCAGGGAGTTGTTCACATCTTGAAACTTCAAGAACTTGCAAGAGACTTAAATATTTCTGGAAAAGAAATTTTACAATTGTCACGAGAGAATCATATTTTCTTGAAGTCATTGAGTTCTAAAATTGACCCTCAACGTGAAAAGTTACTACGGCAAGCCCATCAACGTAAAAGAAATAAACAAAGCTCTACTGAATTCCCTAATGTGGACAAGGATATTACGTTAAATAAAGAGCTTGCAACTGTTTCTGAGCTATCGGAAAAGTTTGAAGTTACTATTCCTATATTGATGAAACTTTTTCTGTCGTTAGGACAACTTTATAATATTAATTCTGAGTTAGACCGTAAAATGATTGAACGTATTGCTTCTGCACTTAATATCCGTCTCACCTTTGATTTGCCTAATAAAACTGACGATCAGTCTGTTAAAGATGTCATGTTAAAAATTGAAGAACAAGAAATAGAAGATCATTTAGATCAATTAAAAACCCGCCCCCCTATTATTACCATTATGGGTCATGTGGATCATGGCAAGACTCTTTTACTTGATACTATTCGTCAATCTGACGTTATTGCAGGGGAAAGTGGGGGTATTACCCAACATATCGGGGCTTATCAGGTTCTTGTTCAAGATAAAGCTCTCACCTTCTTAGATACGCCAGGTCACGAAGCCTTTACCACATTACGTGCACGTGGTGCTCAGGTGACTGATATTGCCATTTTGGTTGTTTCTGCTGACGAAGGTATTAAACCCCAAACAAAAGAAGCTATTGATCATGCGAATGCAGCAAATATTCCGATTCTTGTCGCTATTAATAAGATTGACCTACCGAATGCCAATGTTGAGGCCTGTAAACAATCTCTTACGGAACTTGGCTTAACCCCAGAAGATTGGGGAGGTAAAACTATTATGATGCCTGTTTCTGCTAAAACTAAACAAGGTGTTGATGATTTATTAGAAATGTTATTGTTGCTGGCTGAAACCTTGGAACTGCAAGCTGTTTTTGAGGGCCCTGCGAAAGGTGTTGTTATTGAATCTCACCTTTCAAGTACACGAGGACCTCTTTCTACCTTACTCATAAAAAGTGGCTCTTTAAAGGTTGGTGATACCTTTGTTGCTGGCGGGTCTACAGGTAAGGTTCGTGCCCTATTTGATGATCACGGCAAAAACCTCTCTGTTGCCACTCCTGGAATGCCTGTAGAAATCCTTGGTTTTTCCAGTGTTGCTGAGCCTGGACAACTTATACAGGTCTATGAAAATGAAAAACTCTGCTTGAAACATGCCGAATCTTGGAAGTTAGCTCGAAAAAATGATCTGTCTCATAAAAAAATATCCTTAGAGACCCTTTCTTCTGGCATTCAGTCTGGTGAGCAAACTCTTTTTGTGATTTTAAAAGCAGATGTCCATGGCTCTCTTGAAGCCTTAAAATCAAGTATCTCTCGCTTGTCTACCGAGACTGTTAAAATCCAGGTTATTCATGATGCCACTGGTGCAGTTACCTTGAGTGACGTCACGTTGGCTAAAGCCTCTAATGCCTTTATCTTTGCTTTTAACGTCAATGCTACGCCTGAAGCAGTTAAAAAAGCTCAGGAATTTGATATCCAATTAAAAACCTATTCCATCATTTATGACATTATTGATGACCTTACTCGTGTGACGAAAGGTCTTTATAAATCTATTTTTGTTGATGTAGAAGTGGGTCGTGCTGAAGTTAGAGAACTCTTCCATTTCTCAAAAGTAGGTTCTATTGCAGGTTGTATGGTGACTAGCGGAATGATCTTAAGACGCGGCTCTATTCATGTGGAACGTAAAGGAGATATTCTGCATAAAGGTAAAATTTTAGCCTTAAGACGTTTTAAAGAAGATGCTAAAGAGGTTAAGAAGAATTTTGAATGTGGAATTACACTTGAAAAATATGATGATATTCAAAAAGGAGATATCTTAATCTGCTATATTCAAGAGGAACAAAAACCTTAATACTCTATGCGTAAAGAACGGGTTGAAGTTCTTTTGAAACAATCAATTGCAACGTTGATTAGCCAAAAAAAAATTGCGGATGGTCGAATTGGCTTTGTTACCATTACTGCTGTTCGTGTTTCCCCTGATTTTTCTACTGCTCGGGTATATTATAGTCATTTTGGTCCCTTAAAAGATCGAAAAAAAACACGTGACGGACTCAAAACAGCGGCTGGATATATACAAGCGCAACTCAGTAAACAGGTTTATTTAAAAAAACTACCCAAATTACACTTTTATCCGGATGAAGGGCTAGCAAAAGGCTTTGAAGTGACAGAAGCCCTTAAGGATCTTGATTAGTGTTTGACGCTGCTTTTTTAGAGGCTTTTCACGATAGTATTCATGCAGCTTCTGAGATTATTATTGTGGTGCATGAATATCCGGATCTTGATGCGATTGGGTCAGCTCTTGCGTTGGACATGGCCTTCTCCCAACAAGGCTTTAATAGCCGTATTTGGGTAGCAGAGCCCTTAAATCATTCTTTTTCTTTTTTACCCGAGTTAACCCGAGTAGGCAAAAAGTTGGGAAATGTTTCTGATACTGCCTGCATTGTATTTTTAGACTCCTCTCATAAAGAACGGGTAGCACAGCACGCCTTACTGGATCCTATTTTAGAACACGTTGTGAGTATTAATATTGACCATCATTGCGATAATAGCCGTTTTGCAACCTTTAACTGTGTGCAAGATGTGTCGTCGGTGGGGGAAATGATAAGTATTTTATGCAGTACATTAAAATGGCCTATTACTAAAGATATGGCCACTTGTCTTTATGCGGCTATTTGCTTTGATACTGGCCGATTTGCGTATAGTAACACCCGTAGTCAGACTATGCATGTGGTTGCTAAACTTTTGGATACTGGTATTGATCCAAACATTATTTATCAAGAAATGTATGAGAATAAGACCTTATCCTCCTTTAAATTACTTAAATTGGCCTTAGATAACTTGATTGTTTGTCGAGAGGCGGGTTATGCCTATACCCAAATCCCCTTATCAGCACCTAAAGGCTCCTTTAAATTGGTTGATTTTATTCGACAGTTGAAGGATATCGATGTCTTTGTGGTCATTCAAGCTGTGAATAGTCATAAAGTGAAAGTCAATTTACGCTCTAAAAAACATTTTGATGTCTCTGCCTTTGCTAATCAATTTGGAGGTGGAGGACATGTACGTGCTTCTGGGTTGGTATTTCGTGACATGCCCCTTGATGAGTGCGTCACAACCATTATTCACGCCTTGGATACCGCTTTAGCTGCCACGGCTCCCTAAACAACTCTTTCTTTACGGTAGTGTATTTAATAAGGTATTTAGGCTATTTATATGATCTTCGTTATTATTATTTTCTGGTGAAGATAGTATCTCCACCGCTTTCATAGCCTCAGGACTGTTTAAAAACGTCACTCTCTCAGATTCTGTAAGATTTGCAAATACTTCTGTAAAATTTATTCCCTTACTCTCTTCTGCATTTCCTTGCGAGGCTCCAAGTAATAAGGATACAAATGATGGACCGTCATAATGTAAGTCTGACGGATTCATGCTCTCGCCATCTGGTGTGACTGATAGTGGTATATTGTTGTTGTTTATTCCTGCCATTTCATTCCCTTCATATTATTCTATAATTATATACGTAATTTTGTCTGGAAATAATGTATTGATTTTTTTCAAAGTAAACGATCAACCACTTCTTGGTAACGTTGTGCTGCTTTTTGGATAATATCTTCGGGAAGTTTAGGTCCTGGGGCTTGTTTGTTCCAATCGCTATTCTCGAGGTAATCACGTATAATCTGTTTATCAAAACTGGGTGGCGAACAGCCTAATTGATGGTCTTCTTTTGCCCAAAAGCGCGAGGAATCTGGCGTTAGTGCCTCATCTATTAAAATAATCTCTCCGTCTAAGATCCCAAACTCGAACTTTGTATCGGCTAAAATAATCCCTTTTTCCGCGGCATAATCTGCTGCAAATGTATACAGTTGAAAGCTTAGTTCTTTGAGTTTTTGCGCAAGTTCCTCACCTAATTTATCTTGCATATCCGCAAATGAAATATTTTCATCATGCTCGCCCATTGGGGCTTTACTAGCCGGTGTAAAAATAGGTTCGGGTAATTTCGCAGCTTGTTGTAAGCCCTCTGGGAGCGTAATCCCACAGACCTGTCCACTTTGTTGATAATCTTTCCAACCAGATCCTACCAAATAGCCGCGTACTACGCACTCTACTTCAATAAGGTCTGTTTTCTTTACATACATACTACGGCCTGCTAGTTGTGCATGGTATGGTTTGGTTTCTTCTGGAAAATCTGCTACATCGGTACTAATCAAATGATTTTTTACAATGTATTTGGTTTGGTCAAACCAAAACTTGGATACTTTGCTTAACAATGTCCCTTTTCCTGGAATTCCCTCTGGTAAAATCACGTCAAAGGCTGATACACGATCTGACGCGACTATCAATAGTTCTTTGCCAAAATCATACACAGAACGAACTTTTCCTTCTTTAAATAGTGTGAGGCCAGGAAAGTCTAGGTTGGTTAATATATTTGTCTCTGTCATAGGCATTAGTTATTACTCCTTTGTTGTATTTATATCAATAGTTTCTTTTTATGCTACTATAGGAATAATGAAAAATTCAAACTATGGTATGGGCTTGGTGGATCTGTGTTTGTTAGCCTTTGTGATTACGCTGGGTGTTTTGGCCGTTTTTACCTGGGTTATGGGGAAATTGTCGTAGTTTTTTAGCAATATTTCTTGGCATATTTAACTTTATTTGGTTTATTTTCTCCTGTCTTTTATGCAGTGTTACCATTAATATGCTTCATTTTTTAAATTCTTGCAATTTTTTAATTTTATTTTCGTTAATTACTAAAAGAAATAATCTCTATCCATATTGGATAATGTTATTTTTGGGAGGGAAACATTATTATGACTATATCAAATCAATCTACTTCTTATGGAGCTCGTAGACCTGTAACAGGAACTCCAGGTCGACAAAATAAAATTTCAGCAGGCTCAGGGAGACTTAACAGATCCACAGCTGTTCGTCGTCAACAACCTCCATATACAACACTATCTCGCCCTGAGCGTGATGCTTTTATTGCTCGTTTAGCGCCGTCTTCTTTACCCCATAATGGACAACGCTCTAACTCTCGCTCTTCTGCGGCATCTCAACGGGCTAAACGGCCCACTGCTGTGTCAAATGCTCGTCGTACCTATACCTGCTCTGATCAAACAACTTCTGCCGTTATGAGGTCATCGTTAACCCATAATGGACAACGCTCTTACTCTCGTACTTCTGCGGCATCTCAACGGGCTAAACGATCCACTGCTGCGTCAAATGGACGTCGTACCTCTACTCTCTCTGATCAAACAACTTCTACCGTTATGAGGTCATCGTTAACCCCTACTCGCTCTTCTGCGGCATCTCAACGGGCTAAACGGCCCACTGCTGTGTCAAATGCTCGTTTACTTAAACAAAGAGACAGATCTAGTGACACTCGTCGTACCTATACCCGCTCCGATCGAACAAACTCTGCCGATACGCAGCATTTTTTACCCCGTATTGGACACGGTTCTAGGTCATCGGCTGCTTCTGCGGCATCTCATCCTTTCAGAAAACAGGTCCACTGGTCTCCGGAACAAATTCCCGTTTCTTCTGCAGGTCCATCCTCTCTCTTGACTAGGGCGACATCTGCAATGTCTCGCGCATCTTCATCATCAGCTCACGCTTCTTTTGACAAGTCTAAATTTTTCGCTCGTCTTGCTAAGGCTAATAAAGACATTAAGTCGCCTTTATCTGAAGATTCTATAAAGGAACTAAAGGATGTTATCTCTCATCTTCAATCTGCGTCTCCTCAATCTCCAAGTCAAATCAGGCCTAAACATCAGGATCTTTTTCACAATTTACAAAAGGCTTATGCTGCAGCCGCCTCTAGTCTTGGTAAACCACTTCATATCAATCAAATTGCGATGGTATGGCTGACATTGACCGCTCAACTTGATCCCAAGAACCACAAGTCCTTAATGAATGTTCAAATGGATACCGCCCAAGGGAAAACACTTTGCTTTGCTGTTATAGCAGCTATTAAAGCAATGATGGGCCAAAAAGTGGTTGTTATTACAACTCACTTACCCTTAGCTCAACAAGGGTTCAAAAGTGTTGAATCCCTATTTAAGACACTCCAGATACCTGCTTCCTTTAATTCTGATTATCATCAATCTATGATTAATTATACGACATTTACGGAACTTGCTTTTGAACAGCTACGTTCTCTTGATTCTAAACAAGATGTATTTGATATCCGTCAATTTGATGCGTTGATTGATGAATGTGATGAGATCTATAGTTCAGACATCTATCAATGTGCTTATTCCTCTGAAAAGCGCAAAGACTCGGACTCACTCATCAACATTATAGAGCAGATTCATGCTGAACGCTCTCCTACCTTTTCTCCTCAGATTAAATCAGCTATCAGACGGTATCTATCAGCCGCTTGTGGGATATCTGATTGGGAAACGGTTAATGCTTATATTAAATCTTTAGAACATCAAGCAAAGCAAGTTTTTTCAGGTGCCTTCGTTGAAAATAGAGACTACTATATTCAAGAATCTGCGCCACAGGTCTTAATAGAATGTATGAACCGACATGCTCAGCCTGTACAGGATAGAGATGATCTTGAACAATTATTAAAAGAGTTTAGGGACTGTGAGTGGTATCAGGCTATAAACCCATCGTCTTCGCCTGAAACCGTCAGTCAGGTCACTGAAAAATTTGTTTGCGAAATGAACCAATTTGGATTTCCTTATACCAAAGAAACGCTACAATCTGCTTATGGAGAACTTGAGGGTAAACTTAAGGATTTAAATGATAGAGAGCTAGAAAATAGCCTCGGTTTTGATTTAATCCCTATGAAGCCTGATGGCCGCTATTCTGAAGGGACTTATATGTCTGGTATTACTCATGGGCTTCTCTTATGTCAGTATGGAATAACGCCTAAAGCTCCTTCCTTACGGGGAGTGACTGTTCCTTATGTTGAGATGGCGAAACAATTTAACTCAATGATAGGCATCTCTGCAACCGCTTTCTCTGACCCAACTGACTCATCTTGTATAGAAGCAGGGTCGCAACAGGTCATGCAAAAGCTTCTTTCTCCTAGGACGACCAATATTGTTATTCCTCCTAGAGAAGTGTCAGATATTAAGACTACTCACAAACAATGTTCCAATCCTGATCAGGCTGTTATCTCAGCCATTGAGAAAGAGAAAGAGAAACATAAACGTTCTACTAGACCCATCTTGGTTGCCACTGATACCCTAGAGCGAGCAAAAGCTCTACATTCTCAACTAAAAGGGTCTTTTTTATATCAAGGCACCTTGCATAATGATGCTGATGCTAAACTTGTAGAAGAGGGCTTACTGCGTCCCAATGTGATTGTTGGTACTCTCTCCCAGATAGGACGTGGGACTGATTGGCAAGTCAATCATGCCCAGGGTGGCCTCGGATTCTACGCTGGAGAAATGGCGCTATCCCCCCATCAATTAAAACAACTTGAAGGTCGTTTTAGTATCCCAAGAAATGCGCAGCAAACCCCTGGTACACTCAAGACCTATTATTGTCATGATCTTTCGGATTCTGCCCAATTAGACGCCAAAACAAAGAATTATAACGATTTATTCCACATCTATAAACGAACCTTGTTAGCTAATTTAATTCTCCCCTTTTCTCGTATGACGAACCCTCTTTCTGTCCAAATTATTGTTGAGGCTTCTAAGGCGGACTTTTATACCCTGTTTGATCAACTATTGGATCAAACATTAGACAGTGACACCGTGACTCAACACTTATCGGCTATATTTCGGACTGATTTGGATGACGAAAACCACGAAACGGTTACCAAACTATTAGATAACTTTCAGGAAAGTATTCAGGCCTTACAATCTTCTTTTAAAGATAATACACACAGGTCTAGTGATAACTCCGAGCTTGCCTGTGTTATCTCAGCTGATCGTCATGCTCATGCTCGCCATAAATATCGTGAATTTGGGGGCCATCCCTATGAACGCGAAGTGCCCCATCGTAGAGCTGGGCGTCGTAGTGCAGCACCCCCTTGGTCTGGATACGCTTCTCAGCGTACAGGGGTAGATACGCACAGAACTGTTGAGCGTAGATTGGATCATCCGCCCACACATTCCGTGCACCCTGGTCGCTATGAGGTTCATCCTCAGCGTCCAATAGCTAAGTCTTGTCCTGCTCATCAGCATGGTTCAGATATGATCAATCGTCAATTTCAACGAATGATCGATAACCTTAAGATTCCTTTTCAAACTATTACAAATATACAGGAGGTTAAGAGCTATTCAAACAAACTCGCGCCTGGTGTTTATCAGTTTGAGGGTAAAAATGCCCAAATCATTAGTCAGAGGTTAGAAGACTCTTGTATTTTAAAAAGAGTCACTGCAGGAAATCATACTCATCGAGAGTGTACGTATGAAGAGGCTTTAATTGAGATTTTGGCAACATGTCAGGCTAATCCGGACGATGTCCTAGCTGTTTATCGCACTGACAGTGAAGAACTGTATATGGTGCTTAAAGAGAAAAATAAGCTACCAAATATTCACCTTTCGTCTCAGGTAAAAACTCTTCTGGCGTCCATGGCAGACCTTCATGCAAAAAACATTGTTCATGGTGATATAAAATCTGAAAATATCATGCAAGATCCTACTACTGGCAAGGTCCAGTTTATTGACTTTGGCGCTTCATCTTTGCAGTTAAATGGTCGTCATTATGCTGGATATACCCGGTCATCACTCACTGGCCCCGAACCCAGTAGAAAAGACGAGATGGCGCCACGCAAGGAGGCTGATATCTATGCATTGGGCCTGAGTATTTATGAGCTTGTGACTGGCACACAATTTCCATTTTTTTTCGACTGCGAAAAACAACACCCTAGTGAGTTAACAGCCCAATTTATTCAGACCCACTTCGGTGACATTCGCTATCGCCCCACTCCTGAAGAGTTCCATGCGGCCTTAGTTAATGACATTTCTAGAAGACCTGTTTCTAATTACTTAGAAAAAGCGGCTCAAGAGTTTTGTTTTGCCTGTCTTCGACAAAGACCTGAAAAGCGCCCAAATGCTTCTACTTGTGTTAAACTTTGGGATAAATTAATACAAAATCCTGATTTGGATGGACGGGCCGTCTGTGAGCAGCTGGCTGAGTCTGAAAGAAAACAAGGCTACCTTAACCCATGTTTAAACACTACTGCAGGGTATCTCTCTGATGGTTCTGATGCCTCTGAAGGTTCTTCGGTCTTTTCAACCCCTTCTAGCCCAGATTTTGCTGCGGGTCATCTTGACCACCGTCCCGCTTTCAGATCTACACGTCCTTTACCAGCATTTCCATCAGCTCCTTCTCTACCTCCTTGTTCAATGCCTCGTCAACCAGCAGCCCTCCGTCGTCGAAAAATTGATAGTGGGTATTCTTATCCCCCAGTCGTTCGTTTTCCCCGCCGCCCTGTCCCGAAAACCCCTTCAAGATGGTCTACCTATACAGGCACACATCCTTTTCCTACACACGAACAGGTAGTTTCGTACCCTGGATCAGGGCACTCCTTTTCTTCTCATACAGGGTTACCCCTTCCTCATATTCAAGATATATCCCCTTATACCGCTCCCAAACGCCTTGTCACGGCAGCTCGTTCAAGACGAGCTTATATTCAGAGACAATTTGCTTAGGTATTAAATACAAAACCCGCAGATAACCCCTGAACTGATGACCATGCTATACTTTGCTATAGCATGGACATATTAACCCGTTTACTGTTGCTTGAGGAACGCTGTTTGGATGGTTTTTTGTTAGAAGCGCCTGACATCCAGTTTTTGTTTGAGACCTTGCAATCAGATGCTTCTGCTGCAGAACTTAGCTTGGCGCTTCAGATATTGTGTCATAAACAGGCCTCTGTACTGCCTGAGCTCTGTGCTCGTTTTGATTCCTTTCCAACCTTGGCTCAGACCTTGTGTATTGCAACCTTGGCGACTGTTCATCATTATACCCCTCAGAATTTTTTAGTTACCTTACTAGCCCGTAGTGAAAAGGCTGACTATATTGCCTTGATTCAAGCAGGACTGATCCATAGCCCCTATGATGTTTCCCCCGTCTTACTTGCCGCCCTAGAGCAGCATCCTCCCGCTATACACTCGCGTTTTTGGTACTGTATTAACGCGCGTGGTTTTAGTAAAATTCAGCCCTATTTATTGACGTGTTTGAGTCTGCCTCATGAAAAAGAGCTACGTCACTATTTTGGCGATGCATGTATTAATACCTTTCAGGCGGATAAAGAAAAAAAGCTCAATCTTTCTTAATTTCGTTTTCTTTTTTTCGTTTAGCTCCGTTTTGATACAAGTTTTATGCCGTATTCTTCGATATACCCCACAAGGATCAAAAGACTAACTTATGGCATTACATATTGACTCATCGTTTATCGCGCAACCTGAAGACGACTCGCTTGAGTTGTCTACACCCGATCAGAATAATCGTCCTGTTTCCCCTATTCCTTTTCCTCAGACCACCCCTTCATCTGATACCTTAGCGCCAAAACACTATGATCTTGCTCCTGACTTGTCCAATACCTTAAAGTCTTTGGCCTCGCAACTTGAGGCCTTGTCTTTTGATGATGACATGAATCGTGATGGCATTAAAACAGCCTTAACAACTCTGGCCTCGGCAGACCCTTTACCGCCTACTACCCTTGCTGCCCTCAAACGTTTTTTTGTTTCTCAGGCGGATTCTCTTTCTTCACTCGATATTGATATTGCCACCCAAAACCGACTTCTTGCCTGTCTTGAACAGATGACAATCCAACAACAGCGTGACCTTGCTCCTTGGGACTCTCTTAAATCCTCGTTTGAAACAACCTTATCCCCTCGGGCTTGGGCCTTTCGTAAACAGCAATATTTGGTTAATAGTCAGGATGGGCATATTCGGGACACTGTTCGGCAGCTTTTTGAGAGTGGCCAGCTTAGTGCTGGGATGTCGATTGAAGAACTCTCTGTTAAATTGCTTAATTACGTTCAAAAACGCTTTCGCTATGTCTCTGAGACCTCGACTCATGCACTTGGCTCAACAGATCATTGGCAATCTATCGGTGAAACGTTTGCGACACAACAGGGGGACTGTGAAGATTTAGCTATTGTTCAGGCCTCGTTACTGTTGCATGTTTTAGAGGATTATAAAGGGATTTCCTTCGACCAAAGTCGTCGCATGGTTCAACTTGCTGCAGGTTACGCACAAACGTCTGATGGTCCTCAGGGCCATATGTTGGTGTTTTTAAACCTTCCTGAGGCCCAGTATGTCCTAGATCCTAGTTTGGGCAAGGGCTTAGAGCCTCGCTCTGACAATGATTTTGATACTGTTTTTGTGTTTAATGACCAGCATTTTGAACAACGTCAAGAAATTGCGGCAAACTTTCATACTGCATATGGCCTAGGCTTTGCTGGTGAATCTGTTAATTTTGGGGCTACCCCTAATGCCTCTATACTCGCTGGCCACTCTCCCAATCGACTTCAAGATACCACCCCTATTAGTTCTCTCTATCATTACGATCCTAATGACCCGCAATTTAGTTTACACGACCATCTTTTTCAAGCGGGCGCTAATGTAGAGGCCGCTGTTTTTAATAAAGACTGGGCCGAGGTTTTTCGAATGCCTCATATTGAAACTAAAGGAAATAGCCGCTCGTATATGTATGACTTTGTCAGTTATACAGAATATCTTTTATATAAACAGTATATTGATGCAGATGAAGATCCCTCGACAGCCGCGGTCGCTTCTTCATCCACAACTGATTTGACGGCTTATCAAGCAAAACTTACAGAAATTCGTGATAAAGAGGCTGCTATTGAAAGCTCAAATACCAGTATTCAGACGCTTATTTCAAGTGTTTTGAGTGTTGTTAGTCGTGAGAGTCAACAAGGGATTTATCAATTTGTTGATTATCAAGATAGCCCCAGAGGGATACGCTTTAATAATGGTACTTTTTATGCGCTTCCATCTTTAAACTCCTTTGAAAACTCAGGTTCAACCGTTAATGATTTAGAGAGTGCTCAAACGTGGCAAACAAATCTAACTGCGCTTGTGAGTGACATGACTCACTTTTTATCGAGTCACCCTGATATGTTCGACTTGGCGTCTTTTGCTCAATTACCGGCGAATGCACAAACATTAATCACTGAAATAACCCAATTTAGGCAATTGGTTCAAGAATTAGCTGCGCTTAATGATGCTCTGGCGGCGCTTACTCCACCTGCTTCCGCTCTTCAAACATCCTCCGCAGATAATCCTGACCCTGACTCTAGTGGCGGAGATTATATCACGAAGTTAAAATCAGTTGATTTAGAAGAAAAACTTTCTTTGTTGCGTCAAGACTTAGGGATAACAGGCGAAGCTAATTTAATGGCTGATCTTATCCAACATGGCTTTATCACAAAGGTTGATAATAGCTCTCATTATTATATTTTTGATGATGATGCTACCCGATTGAATGCTATTTTTCCCTCATCGGGATTATCTGCCAACGAACGCTCTGCCTTGCTTCATGGCTTGCATAGTATTTTAAAAAATAATAAGAGCCGATTTATGATTCGCTTAGATAAAACCTATTATGCGTATCTTAAATCCAAAGGACAAACGGATCTTTTTGGGAACTATACCTTCTTTAATGTCAATTTAAAATATTTTAAAGGACCCTCAACCACCGATAAAATTTCTGGCGCTGGTGAAGTTGACACCTATGACAGTGATGAGATGGATGATTATATTCAATTGCTTAGTTTTAAAGATATTGGGCCTAGCTCTGACGGCTATTTTGATCATCCATTGGATAAACTTGGAACTGAGATCCGTGATGCATTGACACGTGTCGAAATGGTTGTTGCCTTAGCCAGTGATTTTATTACGACTATGGAGGATGCCGTCGCCAATATTCCAGCTGCAGCAGCTGGAGATCCTCAAAAACGTGCTGATACCGCTGAAAAAGAAAAAATACTTCAAGGCTTAAATAACACTATTTCTGCTTTAACACAAAAAATAAATACGACATTTACAACTCTTCGAAACCAAATCTTTGAGTCTGTTAAATCTATTAATGACGTCATGCATCAACTGGCTGAGTTAAGAATTGATCAATATGCACGTGTTGAATTTGAAAATGAAGGTGATGATCTCAATTATGCAGAAATGGCTGCCAATTTTATTTATGGTGCAACAACAGACCTATTGGATGGCTTGGGGGTTGGTTTTGAAAAGACCCGTGCAGAGTATCGAGTTCATTTACAAAAATTAGTCACTGAAAATACCGAAAAAAACATGACCTTTATCTATGCCTATTTCACGAATTTCATGACTCGCATTCACCAAAAATCGCGGCTTTCTTACCAAGACAACTCTACTCTTAGGTCTGATAGTTATACAGATAAACTTATTCCGTCTCTTGATCATGCTTTAAGGGATCGTAGCGACCAACTTTTAGCTGATCCTGGGTCTACCTTTCAGTATTCAAATGGTCGATTGCAACGAGATCCTTTGTATGGTTCGGACAATTTGCAAGATGGCAAACCTGATGATGCCTTTTGGTCACAAGAAGATTTTACCACCAGCCGTTATACCCAAGATTTTGAGGGCAATAAAGTAAGACACTTTAATCTGGAACATTTTTTTCCTGCTTTTGATTCTTTTAGAACCACCTTTAATACGGCACTTGATGCGGTTAATCCCTTTAATACGTCGTCAGATATGGCGCCCATTCAACGTTTTGTGGCTAATTTTGAGTATGATCGTATTGATACCCAAAATATTGACTTTTCTACTGGCTCGTTTCAGTTACCAGACTTATCTGGCAACTTAGCTGCTGTTGCCTCCAACCCAAGCGCTTCGACACCCTATCGCCTTTTTCACCCTCAAATGCGTGATGACCGTATCCGTGCAGGCCAAGATGATAGCGGCAGGCTTTTTATGCGTCATCAACGTGGGGCTATGCGATCTGATGTGATATATACGCCCGGTACTTCTGCGAAAGACATTCTTGGTAAAAGTAATGATATTGATGCTGAAGATGTTCTTTCAGAAGATTCTTCTATTGTTGCGTCAATTCTAGATCAAATCCAAAATGGTATTAGTTCTGTGACTGATCTTGGTAGTATCTCTCAACTTCTCGTTCCATCTGAGGCAACTCGTACAAGCCCCTTTATTGATATGAATTCGTTTTGGTATGTGGATCTTTTAGATAAATTAAATGCCTATGAACGTTTTTTAAATCTTTTGTTTATTTCGTTATCCGCTATCCAACAGTATCAACTGGATGCTGCTGCAGGGATTGCTCAGGCTGCTGGAGCTCAGTCACGTCCGGTAAAAACGACGGTTAATAAAATTATGTCCTCCCGCTTTATGGCTGAATTTTCCCTTGCCAACCAGACTCTCGAGAAATTAAATGATCAGTTCAAAGATTATAAAGAGGCGATTAATACGTTAATTAAACATCAACAAGAGTATTATTTAAACAATCTTGAACAGACATTAAATATAACGAAATCAACTGTGGCTATTACTAATTTTGGCATTGCACAAGGCTTAGCTACCGCACTAGAGGTTGCAAGTAAGGCATGGTCCGCCCCTGGGTCGCCTCCCCCTATTCCCAAGCAATTCAGTTTCCCTGTTTTTTGGCGTGTAGGGTCTGGTATCGTTGATCGTGCCTTTGATGAAAAAGAATATAATATTCATAAAACCTTTTATCGTTATCAAACACCTTATCTCCTGCAATACTACCCCGTATTGTTTCCTAAAAATAAGTGGTCACCTTTATACGACCAAGAAGACGATCTCGCACGAGTTTCACTTGGCCGTGGTGGTGGATTTTATGGTGTTGACTCCTTAACTAATTTTTCTCCTTCTTTTTCTGCTGCCAATCATAATAATGCTCCCTATGATTCTCGACATAAGCCTTTTGACAACTCTATTTATCAAGGGTCTAATGAAGCTACGCCTGATCAATTTTGGATGACTAATCGTCTCAATGGCAGCCTAGCTGCGCGTACTGATTTGCTCTTAGGTCAGTATCCTAAGCTTGATTATCGCCGTAATTCTTTGTTTTTTGATGGAACCCCTTCTGCTAAGAATAGGCTCAGTCAAGATTTTTTAGCAAAATCCTACTTTCATCTGGATGATACTCGTATTGCTCTTCGTCGATTGGCTGCTGGTCGCATAGAAACGCTGCCTACTGGTACAGGGTTTGCCGGAGATGACAATAATGCCTTACTTGACTATCGTATTCCACATCTGGAGCATGCCTTCCCAGGTAGGCAGGAAACGCAAAAACTTCCGCTCCTACTTCCTACGGGTAGCGGTGGTTTTACAAAAAATTCCTTAGCTCTTTCTATGATTGAACAAAGCCATTTTAGAGGTATGCAGGGATTAGAGATGTATTTTAATATTTGGATGCATTACCTTGAAACACTTAGCAATACAACTGCTTCTATTTTACAATTATTTGCTAAAACTAGTTCGAGGCATCAATTAACTCTCAGTTCTCTAGATCAACTTCGCGATGGTTTACAACAGGCCTTTTCTACCCTTGTTAGCTTTGAAACCTCGCTTAAAGATACCTTTAAATCTGAATTAGATACGCTCATTACTGCCTTTAAACATAATGTCGATGTTAATAAAACTATTAGAAAAAAATATTATGACTTTTCGGAATCGATGCTTGACTTTTCCTTATCCCTTTATGCCCTAAGACAAATTTTAAATACAGGGCCTGCCGCGTATATTTCACCCATTCCTTGGATGCGCGCAAAAAAACGCTTAGAGGCCCAAGACTTAATTTTAGATTTAGTAGAAAGCCCCCTTTCTCATTCCCAACCTTATTCTGACCTGCGTACAACCTATTTTGAACAACCGCGTATTGATGAACGTATGAATACCTTGGCTGATTGGCGTCGTACCCAAAGCTCTGCTTTTGATATGGAGCTTTATCAAGGTAATCCTGGCCATCATTTTTATGATGAATACAATGAGCCCTTGTATAATTCACCCTCCCACCCTAATCAAAGTCGCTTGAATTCGGTCTCGTCACCTCATACGTTTTTACCCAGCTATGCGCTTAGAGATTTAGATATATCTTCTGATGGTCAATCTGCCACTTTGTCTGATGAGGGGCAGCGTCATTATCACGCCCGTGATTTTTTAAGCCTTTTTCATCATCACACTTCAGACTCTACCCCTTTCTTTAACGGTCTTCATACTCAAAGCATGGACAATCTTCGTGCCTTATCTCAACCTAATATTAATGGCAATAATGGGGATAGTAATTATGATGAACTTTTTTCACGCTCTGTTTCTGCGGACCCCTTTTACTATCCCGCACTTACTAGCCGTGCTACTCGTAATAATTTTATAAGCGACTCAAACTCTGGGTCCTATGTCCCTAATTTTGGCACCTTTCGTTCCTTGGAACCTCTTGAAGAGGGTCAGCCTAACTTTATTAATCGCTCTGGTCGTTTTGAGAACTCTTCACAAACGTTTAAGACTGGCATTTTTGATTCTACTAAAAATGATGTCCGTGCTTATGATGGGTCTATTGAGTCTCAATATGATACTGACGGGAGTGCTTTGTTTGATTTTGCTCTTAATTTTTCCCAGCTTAATTTTGAAAACCTTGCCCTTATGGATGAAAAAATGAATGTTGATTATCTTCAACGTTTAAAGTTATTTCAGTTGATTAACATGTATACAGACACCCTGCGCAAATCTGTTGATAAGGTCATAAGAGACTTTTCAGGCGTTGAAAATCGCTCCAGTCAAGGTGTTATGCAACAAGCCATGCAGGCCCTTGATGCGTATTCTCAGGTTCAACAAGCATTATCCTCTGCATTTGTTGAGGAGCTTTCAGCACAAGTACAGCTTTATAATGATTATTTGACCACAAAAACCACCCTCACCCTTGAGACGGCTGTTGATACTGTGTACCTTGCCGCTATTAGTTCTTATGTTATTGCTTCGGCTGTTGGTGCTACAGCCGAAACCAAAACCTCCATGAAAGATAAATTAGAAAAGTTAATCTCGGCCCAGCGAGTGGTTAAGGGGATTAAAACAGTTGCTACAGCTGTTGTGGGCTTGTATCGTTTTTTTAGTCTTCGTGATGCTGCTTCTTCTAAACACTCTAATTTACTCACTGATTTTTTTCCTGTTGATGATACATTGGCTGCCTCTACTGACGACGTATCCGACACTGACGATAAAAAGAAAAATGCTGCCTTAAACCGAGAAAAAGATGACGGACTTCGTGCCTCTAATATTGTTAAAAATGTGGGAGGCAGCACGGTTGAGACTAAGCTTAATGACGCACAATTGATTAAAACGTCTTCTATGGGAACCACCATTATCAACCGTGGGGCCCTTATTAAGAAACGATTAGAACTCAAGAAACAGAAAAACCGTGCCACCATGGTCATGGATATTTTTGACAGCGCCATGCAAACGCTAGCAAGTGCTAGTGATGTTGCTGGCCAAGGTGCTGTGATAGGTAATGCTTTTTCAATGTCAAAAAAGGGCATGGGAGCTTTTCAATCTTTGTTATCACGAAAACTTGATCGTTTAACCGCTAAGCTAGAACAACTTAAAGAGTCTCGCGACCGTGCTGTGAATGATATTCGTTCTATTGTTTTTGAATTTGTCACAAAAATGGGGGTCTTAGGTCTTAAGGCGTTTGGGGGTCGTGTTATGTCGTCCTCGCAGGGAAAAAAAGCCACGGCTGCTCTTAGTAAAAAATGGCTGCGAATTAAATTCAAGTTGAAATTCAAGAATAATCTTTTTAGCTCCAATAATTCTGCACGAAAACTTAAATTCATCTTTAATAAACTCGTGTTCCCGCAGGGCTTTTCGGAAAATACAGGGTTTTTGCAACTATTCATCGCACGAATATTGGGTAATCTTGCTAAGTCTGAAGGGGCTCTTCAAAGTTCCTTTGATTCGGAAGATATGTTTCAAGATGGGTCTGATCTTGGAGATGCTGGAGGCATCTCAGGTGATCAACTGCCCACTGCTGATATGGAAAACTTGATGTTTGAGGCCGACCTTATGAAAGGAAATGTTCAGATCCGAAAAGAACTATTAAAAGAACAGAAAGCTCTTCAAGGTATGTTTTCCACTGACATTAGTCTCTCATTACAACATTTCATGCAAAAGGTTTTCGAAAGATTTCTACTCAAGCGTTACCTTAATAAAACAAGCCCTACGTCTACAACAGCCGCTGTTTTTGTTAATACATTACGCGCTATTCCCTTCCTTTTATTAGATAAGAAGAAAAAAAAATTACGCCGTCTTGATATTATGCATGACAAAAATTTAAACAATATTCTCTTTGCAGATGGCCAGGAAGATGACTGGAATAAGGGTGAGACGCCCTTTATTAATCCGCTCACACGTGCACTGGCACAAAAAATGGGGGTTGATGGTAAAAGTGCCCTTATGACCCCCCAAGAAGTTAAGGAGCATGCGAAGAAACTTGCTAATTTGGATCCCATCAATGATCTTGATAAGATGCCTTCTGATCAAAAGGCCCTCTTTCATCCTAGTGATGCTGAACTTGAGGAGAAATTTGCTGAGGAATGGGAAAAAAAGACTAACCCAGAAAAAGCGAGTGAAATTCGTTTGGAATTCCAGGACTTAAACACGTCCCAACAAAATAAATTTGCTGATGATGCAACTAGATATGGGATGGCTGCTGATGATTTTAGACAAAATAAACCAAATACTGATATCCCACTCTTAGACTCTATTTATAAAGAAGTATTTATTAAAAGGGAAAAAGAAAAAGAAAAAGAAAATGCTGTTAATGCTGTCAAAAAACGTCACAAAAAGAAACGTATGCTTCTGAATGGCATTTTGGCGGCGGCCTCTCTTCCAGTTTCTGTACCAGGTGAAGTTTTATCCTATATCTCATCTAAGATAAACCCTAAACCAGATTCTACGACCGCAAAAGTCGGTGATGTTACAAGTCACATTATTGGTGGCCTGGGAGATATTCTGTCGTCTCCATTCATAGAATCACGTTTGTCCCGAGACGCTAAGGATCTTTCTTTTAAAGTTGGACAAAAATGGAGTAATTCTACTATTGGTCGAACGTTTACAAACATGCATAACTGGCTTGTAACCGATATTCCTACTAACAAACCTTTCAATCTACTAAGAAGGGTGTTATTAAGTCTGTCTTTACCCGTAAGTCTTATCAAACTAATATTCCCCCATAACTGGGTTTATCTTACTGCCTTTCTGGACGTTTTGGTAAATAATTCTTCTCACACTAAGGACAGTCAGGCCTTATTGAAAGATGGATTTGTTGGGCTTACGGGCATGACACGCCATGCTTGGCCTATGACTGACCCTAACCCCACTGACCCTCAAGACATCCTTAAAGAGGCTGTGAGGACTGAAAAAGACGACCGTAGACATATTTTACAGCATGGCTCTGCTTATGAGCCTTCGGCTGAGGTGGGGGATATGGCTGGAATTGCAACTTTTGCGAATATTAAGAACATCAAGACAACAGTCAGTGACCATTTTGATGATACAGATGGTCAAAATAAGGCTCCTACATCTCAAGAACTGAGGGTATTAATGGCTTTGGGGGATGTCCCTTCAACAACAACATCTGATGATATAAAACAAGATGCGGCTGAAGGACTTTCGCAGATCTTTGATAAACTTGGCTTAACGGCGGCTATTCAATCTCACAAAAGCAAAAAAGAGATTCATGGTATCTTGCGCTATGGTCTTAAAATTGCTAGAGATGCTACAGATCCTGGCAAACGAGAGGCGCTTCTTAGCGGGGGTACTAAGCTTTCAGATGAGCAAAAACAAGGCCTTACTTCTATACTCCCTGACAAGAATGCAGAGGATACACTCATGGCGCAACTGGTTGGCTTTATTGATCCTAAAACCTCCGCTGCTGAGGTTCGCAAACATGCGGTCCAATTAGCTGCTAAGCATGCTAACGCTAACTCAACGACGGCCTCTATTAAAGATTCTATTGCTCAATTTGAGACGGCAATTCACGGTTTTGGAAAAGACTCTAAGGGTAAGGGTGGGTTTTCGAAAGGACTCACAGGATTGAAGGAAAGACGTGAGATGGTACAGAAACTTACACAGAGCTATGACGCCTATCGGGACTATGCTGATTCGTCTTCTTCCAAGTATTTTCGCTCAAAAGAAGCGCGTCAAATTTTGGGAGATGTCTTACAAACAGGGAGTGCGCATACATTTGAGGACGATGATGGGTCCTTGGTTTCTAAGTTGAAAGAACTATCAGGTGATAGCGATGAAGGCGGCTTAGAAACTACCTTGGAAGAGTTGCTGAAACTTAAATCAGATGACTCTACTATTTTTAAGAAACTTCGGGAGGGTCTAAGTCAAGGCAGTTTTAACAAGAACGATGTAGCCAACTTTTTATCTGGGAATACGACATCACAGAATCTTGTACAAATTCTTGGCTCTACTGGCCTTTCTAATCCCCTTGATTCAACTTTGTCTAACAACATCGCAAATGTCCTGAATGCCCTTGGCGCGACAGATGAGCCTTCCTTTGACTCTGACACGCTTAGCTTTGAAGATATTGGCTTAGCGTATTCAATGTTAAGCTTGAATAAAAGCCAACTTAACTGGCAGATGGGTGCGGGGGGGACGAGCTCCATAAACCCTAAAAAGGCCCTCAAATTGTTGCATAGCTCTGATTCAAAACAAGGACTCGCCCTATATGATGACCATATTGAAGCCTTACGAAAAAAGAAAGTGGGCATCGATTTTGAAGGAACTAAAAAGGGATTCACATTTCGTACTAGAAAGGCTAAAGATCCGATAGCTTCTCAGCTATTTGACCAACTCACTCAAGCTCGATTAGAGGTTGCTGATGAGGATGACCGTGAGAATCCTGCTTATCTATCTCGTTTACCCTCAGAACAAACGACACATTTGACGGATCACCCTTCATCGTTTCTTAAAAGTCTACAGCGACGCGCTGATGACTCAGTCAATGCTAGCGTCTTGGCCCGCGAATTTATTGGCTATATGTGGGGGCAAATGCAGTATGCCTCTGGCGACCCCGGAAGCCCTCAAACTATTATCGAAGAAAAACGGGCCTTAAATGCCTTAATTTCGCTTAAGAAAGACTTTGCTATTTTAGATAAACAAACGAAAGAAAGGATCCTGGAAGGGGTCAAAAACCTTAATGACCAAGGAGGCGGGGGTATTCTTAGGGATGAAACGAAGCGCTTTTTGGGCCATGTTCTCAGAGGAGATAGTCTTGCCTTTAATGCCGACATTGCTCAGCTATCTGGTTTTGAGGATTTTGACACTGAAGATGAGGCCTATGAGGTTCTTAGAAAAAAAGATAAAGATGAAGTCGATTTATTCAAAAGGGATCAACTTGTCTTGCGTATGGAGCCTTATAAAAAACAAGCCCCAGATTCTCCTAATCCAGCAGGTAATGCTGGTGGCCTGGCTGTTGCTGGGCCTCAAAATACTCAGGGTCCTGGAACTATGGCTGTTGCTGGGCCTCAAAATACTCAGGGTCCTGGAACTATGGCTGTTGCTGGGTCTCAAAATACTCAGGGTCCTGGAACTATGGCTGTTGCTGGGTCTCAAACTCAGGGTCCTGTAGCTTTGGCTGCTCTTGGGCCTCAAACTACTCCGACTTCTGCTCAAGCAGTTAGTACAGATGGAAGTGCGCCTGTTCCTGGGGCTCCTGTAGCTGAATCGATGGCTTTTGCTGTAGAGAATTTAGCCCAGGAATATGCTGAAAAATTTGCTGAAAGCGATGATGCAAAAGACCCTGCTGTTGCTTCTAAGATTGTTTCACATGCCCAAGCCTATATAAAAAAGTTTCAAAAACATTTTTCCTCTCTGGATAAAGCTGAGTCAAAGCGAATTGAGAAATTAATACAAAAATATATTAAAGAACCTAAAGATCCAGGTGACGTCGCTATTAATACCTTTGCGATTGCCGCTTCTCTAGACTCTATTGTGGCAAATCCTAGCTCGCCTCATATTTTGCCACAATTTGATATTAATCACTTTATGGAGCAGGATGAGGCAACCGCTACTTTACGTACTGCTTATACCCAATTTTTATCGCCTACTCTCCGCTCAAAACTGTCTCATCTTTCAGATAATCTTGATTCTATTGACGATGATGATCCGAATACCCCCCATCCAAAGGCTCAGCAGCGTGAGAGCCATTCGTCTAGTGAGGATACGGAGGATGAGGATCTCTTGTTTGATGATCGTGTTGACCTAGCCCCTCTACAACTTGCCCCCTCTTCCTTGTCTGAAGATCTTGTTGCAGCCTTAGTCGATCTCAGTTTTGCCTCTCTTTCGGAGGATGCCATGGCCTGTTTTGAATCGGTGTATGCGTTGGTTGTTAAAGCGCTGCTCTCTCGTTTTAACGATATGGGTCGCCCCAAAGCCTTGTTGGCCTTAGAGAGTTTGACGCCCGATTCCCCCCCTGGCACCTTGCAACGTCAGCTGATCGAAGACTGTTTTTCCTTAAGCTGTGTTGACCCCTCGTTAGCCTCGCTCTTTTCGCTGCTCGAAGTTGCCTATGTTGTCTCTCAATGGCCCCAGCAATCTGCTTTGTTGCATGTCTATTTATTGTATGTAACACCACTCTCTCAGCTTCAGGTTTGGTTGCAGGGCCATTCTTCTGTCACCTTGTCTGGCTCGCTTCGTTTTGACCTGACGGCTTATCATAGTCAACGTAGCTTGCAGGTGTTGCAGCGGCTCTATACTTTGGCCGGTGATCATGCCTTTGTTTCTGACGCCTTGTCGCAATCTGATACGGACTTTCTGGCGCTACTTTCTCAGCCTTTGACTGAGTTGGCACAACGACCGTTCTGGCTTGCGGCCTGTCATGCGATGGCCGTATTCTACGAAGCAAGCGATCCTTGCCTCACAAATCGCCGCTTGCAGGTCTCTTTGCAACGTTGCTACGCTTTTCAGGAAGATCTCTTCGGGACGGGGTTGCACACTGTCATCACCGCGCGACTAGATACCCAGCCCTCGCTTCTTCGCTTATGGCAGGCTTCTGGATGTTGGTTAGCCTTTTTAGGGAGCTTATCTGAGCTTGAGTTTTCTACCTTGACGTCTTTACTGCCAGAGATCGATGCGGCCTTACTGAAACAGTTATATACCCATTGCCGTACCCGTTCTCAACTTGAATCCGTTTTAGAACAGCCCTGGTCTGTTTTTCAAGACAAAAAACACTTGGCGCGTATCCCTACCTTTCTGATGACGTGTCCCGAGTTATTGGTTAAGGGCCTCTATTATCACCCCCGTTACTTTGTTCAATTTTGTCTGGCCTGTGCTCACTTTCCTCATCATAAACTCTATCAGGACCTTTTTGATCTCTTACCCTCCTCTATCACTGATCAGCTTCAACCTTTACTGCGTCATGCCGTTGCAATTTTGTCTTGTTTACATACACCAACGCCTGACCACTGGCTCATGATGATCTTGGCTCGTCGTATGGATCAACGTCATCGATTGACCATGCTTTGGGCCTTGTGGCTCTTGGACTCCACCTTGTTTACTTCTGTTTTCACCTCCTTTCATGGCCGTATTTCTGCCTCGCTGTTTCACTACTTACGTCTTGATACGGGACAGCCCTTGGCGGCTTCTTCGTGTCGATCGCTCTTTAAATCGCTGAAAAAAGAGGGCTATATTAATGCCTCTTCCTATCCTACCGCGCGTTTGCATGAAGGTGTTTTGCAGCAACATGCTCCCCTGCAGTCCTTGGCTGCTTCTTTTGGCCTCCATCTTCGCTCGCTTTGTCAACGTTTGCATTTACTTCGTGACCAGCAAGAGCGCTGGGTCTCTCTCTTTTCTCAGCATCCTCCTGATGGCCTGCATTTGCTGCCAGCTTTTTCGCGTTTTCGTCATGCCCTAACCCGCATGACCGGCTATTTTTCTTCTCAAACTCATGACCAATTTAACCGTATTGATGCCTTGGCACTTTCTGGCTTGGATACGGTTTCCACTCCTACATTGGGGCTCTCTCATTTAAAGGAGCTCCTCTCTTTATTGCGCCCTTATGAAGCACGTTTTCGCCTTAGTGTTGATAAAGACGTCGCGAATGTTCTCACTCGCCGACCTTGCTTTACCTTTGCCTATGTTTTTCAGCTTTGGACCTTGTTTGATCACTTGTTGCGTCAGCATTTCATGCAACAAGAGCTAGGCCATACCTTAGAGTCTATTTGGCGATCCTTGTCGAAGCAGTTATTACTATTTGCCTTGGGGTCTCACACCATTGCGTCTGACTCAGAGGCTCTTTCGCAATTGCTATCTACTTTGTTTAGCTATGATTCCAAAGGATTTCAACACCCTTTTCATTGGGCTTTCTCCCGAGGGACAGCGCTGCAAAGAAGTGCCTTGTTTACCATGTTACTAGCGATCCCAAGTATCTCCTTGCCTGATTTATTGCGTTGTATTGGGTTCGTTGATCCCTCCAAACCTTATCCCGCTGCGATAGCCGCTGCCTTGCCCTTGGATGATGCTCAGTTATTATTGGCCTATTGTGATTCAGGACAAGGCCATCTTCCTGCACACTGTTTACTTCCAGCTCTTCAGTCTTATTATACCTCTCAGCCTACTGCGATAGGCTTCTTAAAAACAGCTTTATTTCTTAACCAAGCTCAGCCGGGGCTTTCTGTTCGTGACTGGCAGTTGTTCCCTGTACTCCTTTCGATTGATACAGAGACCTTATTGGGTTTCTTAGTGCTTCTGGATCCTACGTTGCGCCAAACATGTTTGCGTTTTGTTCAGCAGAAACGTCATGATATCTCTGATTTAGATACCCACCTCTCCCAAACACTTCAAGACTGTCACCATGGTCGTTGTCACACATCAGGCCCTTTACTGCTTGCTCAATTATGTTTTTTGCTACGCTTTACTCAACACACCGATAAAGCGGTTGTTTTTGCCAGTGCTTGCCAAAAATTGCCGGCTGAGCACTGTTCGTCATTGCTGGATCTTATTTTGCAAGACCCCCGTCATAGCCAGGCCTTGTTCCTGCTTTTTGATTCTCAAGAAGGATTAAACACCTGTTTTTCTCAGGCTCTCTGCAAAACAGCGTCATCTCTCCCTGCCAAGTCGTGGTTTATGGCATTTCGTTCGCCATCGTTAAAGAAAGCGTTGTTAGATATGGCCTTACTTAATCCACAATATGCACATCTTCCTGCGCTTGTTATTGAACAATCAAAAACCGCGTCGATACCTTTGGATGATGTGCCTGAGCTGTATTTGGCCTTAGGATGTCAGTGGGCCTCTGTTACAGAGTCAGTCCCGTTCTCCTCTGCGGAATTGCCGCCTTCCCCTTCTCCGGATGATAACTCCTTTATTGATACCTCTACTTGGATGCTTCGTTTCTCTCGGAGTCAGGGCTTGTCTATTACCCAAAAGAAACTCTTTCATCATGCCTTGAGAGATCCGGACTTTGTCTCTGCGTTTGTCCGACATTTAGACCAGATGCTGGATACCAAGGTACCTGAAGCTTTGATTATTTTACAACGTTTGTTATCACAAGGTCATTTCAAACATCAGTCTTTTTTTCATACATTATGGCAGAGCTTATTAGAAATAGACCCTGTTCTTTCTTCGACATTTCAAGCGACTCTTACTCAGCATATGACTCAACCTCGGTCTCAGCAACAGCCCCAAGATTTTCAGCGCTTATTGACCTTGCTTTTACCTTTCTTAGATTCGGCTTCAAAACATCAGATCAAAACATATTATGTTGGTAGGTCTTCTAAAAAAAAGGCCCCCCAAAAAAATACGGTGTAAAATGTCTGTATTTGTGGTATTAAGGAGTATAGGATGATGACATTATTATTTAATTATAAGGTATTGATTGGACTTTTTTGTTGCCTTTGCCTCTATGTTGTTGTGCGTGACGTGTTGCGTGCCCGTCGTTTAAAAGCCAATGAAAGAGAAGCCCTTAAACAACTGAATGCGTCTCAAAAACGCAGCTCTCAGCTCTTTGAAGAAATGGAAAAAAATCGAGACATGCTCCACAGTAATTTAAAAAACCTTATGGATATTGCCAGTGATTTGCAAAAGCAACAATCCAGCAATGATGCTCAAAACAACCCTCCTAAAACAGCTGATTCGTCTCCACGTGACGAGCACTAAACCATGTCTAAGGATGCAGCAGATGACGCCTCCACCTCTAGTTTAGGGCAGGTGCTACAACAACAACTATTTGTGCCATTAAAACACTTTTTGCGTGATGCTCAACGCCGGCTGTCTCAGCCCTATGTTGAAGTGCCCTTTGACGCAGATCAACTTATCTCACCCCCTAAGCCTCCCTCTGTTACACCCGCTAGGTCTCAGCCCCCTTCTGATCCTCCATCTCCTTCTGTACCTACCTCTCCTCCCAAAACACCCCCTAAACCTCTGTCTAGGCCCTCTAGGCCTTCTTCCTCCTCAGCCCCATCTGATTCGTTATCTTCTAGTTCGATACAAGTTCGCTCAACCACGCCACAGCGACATACTCTCAAAAAGAAGGCCCCCTCGGTGGATAACAAACTCTCTCAATCTCCTCAAACGACCTCTTCTAAACCCAGTGCGAATACGCCCCACTTAAAACATCGTCAAACGAACCTAAATAAATTAACGCTTCGCGAAGGTAAAATTGTGTCAGATCAGGCACAAGGACTTGAGATTTAGATGTCAGACTATCCACCAGACTGGCAGCGTGAACGGGCCCATCACCAGGTAAAATTACAGCATGCGATTAGGCATTATGATGCTGTTCAACAACGTTCTTTCTTTGGTTTGCGTTTGCTTTTTGTCGTTGCTGTTGTTTGTTTTTTGTTTTATGTGTCTTTTTTATGCCTTTGTCCCTTTCTCTTGCTCTTACCGTCTATGACAAAGCGAGCTCTGGCTGTTTTGTTGCAATGGCAATGTCGTTTTTTGTTGTATTGTCGAGGCATTAGAACGCTTAAACACAACACAAAAATCCCTCCTTTACCTCCTGGCAGCCTTATATTGGGGCTTCGAGAAGATCCCTGGCAAGCCTTGTTTTTGTTTGCCCATTTTCCACAATTGATCCTTATTCCTCGACCTGCTGGCTTTATGCGCACCTTTGGTCTGTTGAATATCTGTTGCCTGCATATCTCTTGGCCCTTATCTTGGGTGAGCTTTCCTGATCAACGCTTCAAACAACAGCAATCCCGACTCTCCCAGTTGTTAAGTTCGGGATATCTTACCTATGCCTATGCGAACGAAGGCCTGCATCATCCAGTTTATCGTGACCATTTCCAGGTCTCTAAATCACTTTTCCCCTTCATTGATCAGCATCTTTCCCATAAAAAACCGGTGTATGTCTGCCATATCAAAAACTGGTCCTCTCGTGTTCACTATTCGTATCAAAACCCTGGCATCATGAGTGTTGATTTTATGAATATTTCTGATTTATATCATCTTAAAGGAGCTGATAAAAAATCGCTTTCCCAGGCGGAAAAAGCTCTTTCTGTTGCCTCTTTCTTTGGCTATTCCTCGCTAGAATGGGTCTCATGATGGACCAGAAAGTCCGCTAATGGCCAGATAAACAGCTCGTTTTGCGGCTATTTGGCCTGATTTAATCTGAAAATCTAGCGTTGCTAAGTGAATGATCGATTGTTTTAATGTTTCGATTGTAAAGCCTTTTTTGATTGCCGGAAGTACCTTTTGCAAATAGTAGCTATTTTTTTGTAACTCTTTGGCAATCTCTGCAGTAGATTTCTTTTCATTGATGAGGCTAAGTGCGTGTAAATAAAAGCGAAAATTACTGGCCATCAACCCAATCAATCGAACAGGATCTTCTCCTTGTTCAAGTAAGCTATGCACCAACTCCATGCTTTGTTGGTAATTTGCTTGTTGAAATGCTTCGTTGAATTTAAACACAGTTGCCGCCGATCCTGAACAAGCGGCTTGTACATCTGCAAGTTCAATCTTTGCTTTTTCACCCACATATATGCAAAGTTTTTCACACTCTTTTGCGACATGTTGTAAATGAACGCCTCCCGTATGTTCTAATGCCAGCAAGGCCTCCTGCGTGACCTGTTTGCCAGCTTTTTGTAACTGTTGTTTGATCCATGCCAATAGTTTCCCTTGTTCCCAGGCTTTAAACCCCTTACAGATTTTTACGTCTGCATATTTGCAGATAGTTTTGACCTGCTTGAGACGCTGATCAATATTGCCATTGCAATATAGTAACAAGGCGTGGTCCACCGTTTTGAGTGTTTCTAAGGTTTCCCACAGCATCGTTAATTGTTTTTCCTCTGTTTTTTTTAACAGAAACCAAGGATTGTTGATCACAATTAATTTGCGGGCTCCAAACAAGCTGTCTGAGGCCACATTTTGGTATAAGTGTGATAAGGGCACCTGTGATTCCATGACCTCTACTTGTTCAGAGCTATACGCCGACTTTACTGCTTGAACCTCTTGCTCAATAAAAAAAGGTTCGTCTCCGTAAATGATAAAAAACTTGCCCATCTTTCTACTTTACCTTACTCTTTAGTTTAATTTAAAGGATAAAAGTATATGTGTCGTTTTACAAACCGTTGTTTCCCCCCTCATCAACTATGACAACCGCCCCCCCTATTGCGGTTGATATTCAGGGCCTGCATAAGATCTACCAAAATCGCACTGTGGCCCTTAGCAAAATTGATTTAACGATTGAGCAAGGTAGTTTTTTTGGTTTATTGGGGCCTAATGGTGCTGGAAAATCAACCCTGATTGGTATTTTATGTGGGTTGATCACGAAAAGTGCAGGGACTGTTCGTACCTTTGGTATTGATGTAGATACAGAGCCTTTGGCTGCTCGTCGTTTTTTGGGAGTGGTTCCTCAAGAATTTAATTTTAGTATTTTCGAGCCCTGTATGCAGATAATTTGTAATCATGCGGGTTATTATGGGGTTCCTCAGGGCCTGGCTAAAGAACGGGCCAATATTTATTTAAAAAAACTTGGTTTGTGGGACAAACGCAATCAGCCTGCAGGCACCTTGTCTGGTGGCCTCAAGCGTCGTTTGATGATAGTACGGGCCTTGGTGGTTGCCCCTAAATTGCTTATCTTGGATGAACCTACAGCTGGTGTCGATATCTCTATTCGACATTTATTATGGGAGTTCTTGCAAGAGTTAAACGAGCAAGGCTTAAGTATTATTTTAACCACCCACTACCTTGAAGAAGCTGAAAAACTTTGTAAACATCTCGCGATTATGGATAAAGGAGAAGTACTTGAAACTGGCCCGACAACTACCTTACTAGACAGTTTAAAACAAGAAACATTACTCCTTTTTTGTCAGCCCTTTGATCCATCACCGGTTCTTCCCGACTTTGACATTAGTATTGTGTCTAATCAGCAACTCAAAGTTCGTTTGGGACGTGGGCAAGCTTTAGGTGATCTTATTTTGGCCTTAAACCAGCAAAATATTCGGGTTATTCGTACTCAAAACACCGCAAATCGTCTCGAGGAACTCTTTTTAAATTTGGTGACCCCATGATTCAGATACAATTGTGTGGCTTGTTTACCTTAATGAAAAAAGAAATCGTCCGTATTTTTCGTATTTGGACACAGACCCTGCTATCGTCTGTCGTCAATATTACCTTGTATTTCTTGATCTTTGGTAGCTTTATTGGGGATCGTATTGCGCCGTTTATGGAGGTTTCATATATGGCCTTTCTCTTGCCTGGTTTGATTATGCTGGCCATTGTATCGAATTCGTTTAGCAATGTTGCTTCCACTTTTTTTACCTCTAAATTCCAAAAAAGTATCGAAGAGCTTTTGGTTGCACCCTTACATCCCCTGATCATCCTTTTGGGCTATGTGAGTGGGGGGTTTGTCCGTGGCATATTAGTCGCCACGCTTGTTACAACAGTTTCCCTACTATTTGTCCCCCTTGCTATCTATGATTTTAGCTTAATGATTCTTTGTATCAGCTTAACAGCCTTACTCTTTTCTCTTTTTGGGCTTTTTACTGGGATTTTTGCCAATCGCTTTGACGATATTGCGCTGATCCCCAGCTTTGTCTTAACGCCGTTCACGTATTTAGGAGGTGTCTTTTATTCTATTTCGATGCTGCCTCCTTTTTGGCAAAAATTATCTTTATTTAACCCTATTTTATATTTGGTCAACCTGCTTCGTTATGCCTTTTTAGGGATTAGTGATATTCCTGTTCGCCCTGCCTTGTTTACGCTCTCGGTCATGGTCTGTGTGATGTTCGGTCTTTGCTATTGGATGTTGGCAAAAGGAATTCGAATTAAGACTTAAGTCGTTTCATTACTGTTCTTTTTAATTTTTATAGGTCGGAATATTGACAGTTTTCTGGAAGATTCGTAGGCTTGTATCAGTGCATTTTTGATGCACCATCTCTTTGGAGGGATGGCGGAGCGGTCAATCGCAGCAGACTGTAAATCTGCCGAGTTTATCTCTACGTTGGTTCGAATCCAGCTCCCTCCACCAGTGATTCTTTCACCGCATGTTCTCATGCTAATTTATTCTCTACTTTATTTGTTTTTAGATCTTGGCTGACTTACCTATTCTTCATAGGTATATTTATATCATTTCCACCTTGTTCCTTAGGCTTGTCTGTTATCCGTCTTAGTGTCCTGATAACAGAGGTTCTGCTTTGCAACTACTCAAGCAGGTTACAAAAGCCTTTTTCTAAAGGATTTAAGTCTTCCTCCTCTAAAAATCGTTGGCATAATTTCTTGCCTAATTGGACGCCTGGCTGATCAAAACTGTTTATGCCGAGTAAAAACCCTTCGAACATGGTTTTGTTTTCATAAAAGGCTAACATGGCGCCCAAGGCTTCTGGACTTAGTGTGCGTCCTAGCAGGAGGGTACTAGGTCTATTTCCCGGAAAATGCTGATTGGGGTCCTCACTTTCCTTTCCTAAGGCTAAGGCCATCATTTGCGCTAACATGTTGGTGTTTAATTTTTGATGAGCCTCTTTGGCAGCGCTTGTTTCCAAAAGTGTTTCTTTAAAGCCGATAAATTGAATAGGGACAATCTCCTTCCCTTGATGCAGCTGTTGAAAAAATGAATGCTGAGCTTGGGTACCGGGCTCACCAAAAATGAGAGGGCTCCCTGTGTAGGCTAAAGCTTCGCTTGTCGCTAAGACAGACTTGCCATTGCTTTCACATATGAGTTGTTGTAAATGTGCCGGAAATCGATGTAATGCCGTACTGTAAGGAATAATGGCTTTACTTTGATACCCTAAAAAACTATGTTCCCATATCCCAATAAAGGCATCTAAAAGCGCCATATTTTGCGTAATATCAGGATTTTTAGCTGCCTTATCCATACTAAAGGCACCTGTTAATATGGCCTCGACACAGCTACTACCAAAACGTAAGCTTAAGGGCAATATCCCTACAGCTGAGGTCAGCGAATACCGGCCACCAATCGCATCATCTATGTAAAATCGTTGGCAAAATCGGGCAGGATTATCAAGTGGGCTTCCTTCACAGGTGACACATATTGATTGTTCTGCTAAGGTCTCTTGATCGATGTTTTGTTTTTGGGCTGCTGTTTCTAAGGCGGTGATATTTTCGGCAATTTCCTGCGTACTTCCACTCTTAGAAATTACCAGAAACAATGTTTGATCAAAAGGGCGCTCTTGTAATTTTACTGCGAGATCCAAGGGATCAATATTGGCCACAAAATCTATGGTTAGTTTACAGTGTAAGTCTGTTGCAACCGCATAGACGTTTAAGGCTTCATAAAAAGCTTCGACAGATAAATACGAGCCGCCAATCCCTATTAAGATAAGATGCTTAAATGGCTTTCCAGACGGGGCGTGGATCTTTCCTTGATGAACTTTTTTTGCAAAATCGGCTATTCGTGCTTGTTGTTCGCCGTAAAACCCTCGGTCTTGTGATCGGGTTTTGTGATGATTTACCTGACGATTTTCACTGATGTTACTGCGTTGTCCTGAGAGCAAGGCCTGGTAGCGGGGGATTACCTGTAATTCATCTGTGATTTCTTGAAATAATTGTAGACTCTCTGTCTCTATCTGATTCGTGGCATAATAATATGCCAGGTAACGATTATAGATGACATATTTACTTAACCTTTGTGGCGTTAATAGATGACAAAGTTTTGCTTTCTGAGTGTTGTATTTTTTTAATTGTTCCTGGAATCTGCTTTGTTGTAAGGTAGCAAAGAGGCTCATGCTTTTAATACATGCTTATATGTTAATTTGTTCTTAGCTTCTTCATGAAGTTTAGATAGACAGTCACTTTGGGCTTCGCTTAAAGTCTCTCCCCGACGTTGCATCATTAATGATGCAGTTTCTAAGAAAGAGTTTAGTTTAATTAATTCGTAGTTGTTCGCTTTTCCCCAGGAAAAAGGCGCCACATATTTGCTATGAAAACCTGTATCTAAAAGCGTTGCAGCAAAACTGATCATGCTGCCTGTATTTAGCATTGTGTTAATACTTGTCTTTACATGGTCTGCTATAATAGCCCCTAAAAATTGTAGCCCTGTGTTTGTTTCTTTTAGCTCCTTCGTCACTTTTATATTTTTGTAATTTGCCTTTAAATTTGACGTACATGTATTTGCCCCTAAATTAACCCATTCTCCAACAAATGAATGCCCAAGAAAGCCATTATGGGCTTTGTTAGAAAAACGTTGAAATACACAATGGCTGACTTCCCCGGCAATTTTGCAATCAGGCCCAATACTACTTGCTGTGATTTGTCCGGCTATGACGTGGGTATTATTACCTATATATGCAGGCCCTTCAATCCGGGTATGAGCTAATATCTGCGCCCCTTTGCAGATGAAAATAGGGCCTTTTCTTGCATCTAGCACAACAAAATCTTCCACATAGGCATCCTGGTCTATAAATACTTGATTTTCGTTATAAATCGCTGTAAAAGGGCATACTTTTCCTTTGATAATGCCTGGTTGATTATAGCGTTTAAAATCATTTCCGATTGTTTGGGCATTAAAATAAATGAGGTCCCAGGGCCATTGAATTAATCTGCAGTGAGACAATTCTTTGCATATTGCCTTTTTCCTAAAGTGAGCAATGATTTCAGATGACACAATGGGGCTCTTTAAGGCCATCTCCATGAATTCCAACTCATCGCCTCTTGCAAATACAGCTATAACCTGGCCTTGATATGTGAGTAATGCATTTTGGCTGGTATCAATATTTTTGATAGACTCTTCAAGGATAGAATCCATTAAAATGCGTCCATTTATAAATAAACAATCACTCCCTTTATTCAATTTATTAATAAAGGTATTCGGATGTTCTTTCGCTACAAAGGCTTGAATTTCTGGCCGACAAAAACAACTTAAGGTTGCATCTGGAAAAGGGGCTTTTATTTTATCAAATAATGTATCAAAGCCTGTGCGTAAATCATAACAGGCCCTTACAAAATTTAATGGGGCAAGGTCTTGATATTTTTGATCTTCAAATATGCAAAGTTTAGAAATCATTTCGACGAACTTGTGTAAACATGCTAGTTTATATTAAAAATTTCATCGTTATGATAGCACTTATTCGAAAAAATATACATCGTTGGAAACATTATAAAAATAGCCTAAAAACAAAAAGAAAGGCTGTTTATCATCTGTTCGACTTAGCTGAAGCTCTCTTGGTTGCCTTGGTTGCCGCATTATTTATTCGTGCAGTTGCCATCCAAACATCGTTAATTCCCACGGGGTCTATGATTCCTACGCTACAGATACGAGACCGGCTCTTTGTTAATAAACTCCCCTACTATTGGTCGTCCCCTAATCGTGGTGATATTGTGGTATTTAAATCCCCCTATAAAGATAAAAAGGAATATGTAAAGCGCTGTATTGGCCTACCTGGGGAAACTGTCATGTTGGAAAAAGGGATAGTTTTTATTAACGGCAAGCAATTGATTTTGCCAGGTGTTCTGGTAAAAAGGGATTACAGCTATTATGGCCCCGTTGAAGTTCCTGATGGGCATTATTTTGTCTTAGGTGATAACCGTGCTCATTCTGCCGATTCTCGTGTTTGGGGCTTTGTTCCAGAAGATGATCTTGTTGGTAAAGCTTGGTACACGTTTTGGCCCTTTAAACACATGCGTATTCTTCGATGAAGCTTGTTATTAATGGCCATTCTCATACACTTTCTTTAGAGCAGACCTCTGTCCATTCTGTTTTAACCCATTTCAATCTGAATCCGCTGCAGGTATCCGTTGAACTTAATGGAACCTGGCATCAAAAAAACATGTTCAAATCCCTTTCTGTGAAGGATGGCGATGTTTTGGAAATTGTGCATTTTGTAGGTGGCGGTGCCCCCTCAATTTAGCCCTGCTTGCTTATCAATGATGCCATACATGTCGCTTTATTTCTTATATCGTCTATGCATTATTTTAGCTTTGTGCTATGCTAGACTTTTAAATGAATAAAAAAAAATTATATGACTAACGAATATAAAGCCGATCATATTAAGGTATTAGAGGGATTAGAAGCCGTTCGTAAGCGTCCCGGCATGTACATTGGCTCTACAGGAAAATCGGGGCTTAACCATCTTATCTTTGAAGTTGTTGATAATAGCATTGATGAAGCGATGGCTGGATACTGTACGGACGTTCATGTCACCTTAGAGCCTGGCAATATTTGTAGTGTAAGTGATAATGGCCGGGGCATTCCTACGGATATACATAAAGAAAAAGGCATCCCTGCTGTTGAGGTCGTTATGACGACCTTACATGCTGGGGGTAAATTTGAAGGAGAAGGATACAAGGTTTCAGGCGGATTGCATGGCGTTGGAATTTCTGTTGTTAATGCCTTATCTGAATGGGTTGAAGTTGAGGTTCATCGAGATAACAAATGTTACAAACAAACATATTTTCGAGGTACTCCAAAAAAAGCAGTCGGTGACTTTTTGCCGCCTTCTATAGATGGCACTGGAACTAAAGTGCGGTTTTTACCTGACACTCAGATTTTTGATGATATTGAATTTACGAAAGATGTTATTGACCATCGTTTGAAAGAACTGGCCTTTTTAAACCGTGGGGTTGTTATACATTTTCATGATCTACGTGGTGAAGAGCCTTACACGCAAACCTATCGTTTTGATGGAGGTATCCAGTCGTATGTAGAGCAGATGAACGAGCATAAAGAAGCCTTGTTTTCACCGGCAATATATCTAAAAAAGACCCGTGACACCTACGAAGTTGAAGTTGCCTTACAGTATGTCTCGGATCATTATGACGAAAATGTATATTCCTTTGCCAATAATATTCGCACAAAAGAAGGGGGCACACATGTTTCTGGATTTCGTTCGGCTTTGACAAGAGTGGTTAACAGTTTTTCCAAAAAATATGACCTTATCAAAGGGAATCAAAGTAATTTATCGGGCGCTGACTTACGCGAAGGCTTAACTGCTGTCATTAGTATCAAATTAAGAGATCCTCAATTTGAAGGTCAAACTAAAACAAAATTAGGCAATGCTGAAGTTAAGGGTCTGGTTGACTCCTTGATAGATCAAGGACTGGGAGACTATTTAGAAACTCATCCAAAGGTGGGCAAGGCGATTGTTAATAAAGCATTGATCGCTCAGCGTGTACGTGAAGCAACCCGTAAAGCTCAAGATCTGGTCAGACGCAAATCAAGTCTTGAAAGCACTACCCTACCTGGAAAGTTGGCTGATTGTTCGGATAGCAACCCTGCAAATTGTGAAGTCTACATTGTTGAGGGTGATTCTGCTGGTGGCTCTGCTAAGCAGGGGCGTGACCGTAATTTTCAAGCTATTTTGCCCTTGCGCGGTAAAGTTTTAAACGTTGAAAAAGCTCGTATGGATAAAATTCTAGCGAATGAAGAAATTCGGACCCTAATTACGGCTATTGGACCGTCGGCTGTGTCCGGCTTAATGAATAGCAATGACGAAAAAGAAGAATCAGATGATACAAAAGAAGCCTTTGATGTGCTTAGTCGGCTTCGCTATCACAAAATTGTTATTATGACGGATGCGGATGTCGATGGCGCTCATATCCGAACCTTGTTGTTGACCTTATTTTTTAGACATGCCCGTGAAATTATAGAGGCTGGTGCATTGTACATTGCACAACCGCCTTTGTATTTAATTAAAAAAGGCGCTGCTCGCCACTATGTGTATAATGATACAGAATTAGAAGAAAAACTTGCCGAAATCGGAAAGGATAAAGTCATTTTACAACGTTATAAAGGCTTGGGTGAAATGAACCCAGATCAACTTTGGGAAACTACCATGGATCCTGATAAGCGCAGCATGCTTCAGGTTGATTTAGCTGATGCCCAACAGGCAGATGAAATCTTTTCGATATTAATGGGATCTGATGTTGACCCTAGAAAAGCGTTTATTGAAAAATACGCCAAAGATGTGCGTTGGATTGATGTATAAGGAGACCGAATGAGCGACGAAGCGACTAGCCTATTTGAGGAAGATATCGAAAAAATCAATATTTATGATGAAATGAAAACCTCTTACCTTGAGTATGCGATGTCTGTCATCGTCGGTCGTGCCTTGCCTGATGTGCGTGATGGATTAAAACCTGTTCATCGACGTATTTTATTTTCGATGCATAATTCAGGCTTTATGGCTGGTCGTCCTTATAAAAAGTGTGCGCGTATTGTTGGGGATGTTTTGGGGCGTTATCACCCGCATGGTGATACGGCTGTTTATGATTCATTGGTTCGTATGGCACAAGATTTTTCGCTGCGTTACCCGCTTGTTGATGGACAGGGCAACTATGGCTCCATTGATGGGGATAATGCCGCTGCCATGCGTTATACCGAGGCACGTATGTCTAAAATTAGCATGCCTTTATTGGACGATTTAGAAAAAGAAACTGTTGATTTTGCCCCAAACTTTGATGAATCGTTGCAAGAACCTACGGTTCTACCTACTCGTTTACCAAATTTATTACTTAATGGTACAGCGGGCATTGCTGTTGGTATGGCAACAAACATCCCTCCCCATAACCTATCTGAGTTAACGGATGGTATTTGTGCACTTATTGATAATCCTGATTTGCCGCCAGAAGACCTATTAACTTATGTTAAAGGTCCTGATTTTCCAACAGGAGCCATAATTTGTGGGTCAGAAGGTATCAAAAAAGCCTACCTCACTGGAAAAGGTAGTATCACCATGCGAGCTAAAGTTTCTTTTGAAGCCTCTAAGAAAAAAGGAAAAGACGCTATCATCGTTCATGAAATTCCTTATCAAGTCAATAAAGCTAATTTGATCGTTAAAATTGCTGATCTGGTTAATGATAAAAAACTCACAGGTATCGCTGACCTTCGTGATGAGTCTGACCGTAAGGGCTTGCGTATTTATATTGAACTTAAACGAGATGCCAATAAAGATGTTGTCTTAAATCAATTATTCAAACACACATCATTACAATTGAACTTTGGTGCTAATGTTGTGGCCTTGGTTAAGGGTATTCCTAAAACTCTCACATTGAAAGAGTGTTTAAGTCATTATATCGAACATCGAAGAGAAGTTATTACTCGTCGTACACAGTATGATCTAAAGAAAGCTAAGGCGCGTGTGCATATTTTGGAAGGTTTACGTATCGCATTAGAAAATATAGATGCGATTATTGCCCTTATTAAAGCCGCTAAAGATACCGATGTTGCGCGTACCGAGTTGATGGCGCAATATGGTTTAAGCGAAAAACAGTCGACCGCTATATTGGAGATGCGTTTACAGCGTTTAACTGGCCTAGAACGTGACAAAATTGAACAAGAATATCAGCAACTTCTTGAAACTATTCGTGACTTAGAGGATATTTTGGCAACGCCTTCTAGAGTCTATGGCATTATTAAAGACGAACAACTCGCTATTAAAGAAAAGTTTGGTGATCAACGTCGTACAGAAATTATTGGGGCTGTGCATACGATGGAAATGGAAGATTTAATCCCAAATGAACAGGTTGCGGTGGTTATTTCTAAAAAAGGGTTTATTAAGCGCATGAATATCAATGCGTTTCGTAGTCAAGGCAGAGGTGGTCGTGGCGTTTCTGGTATGACCACCCGTGATGAAGATGTGATTGATCAATTTCTTGTTACAAATACCCATGACTTTTTGCTATGCTTTACGACTAAAGGTCGGGTATTTAAATTCAAAGTCTATCAAATCCCTGAGGCTTCTCGACAAGGTAAAGGCTTGTCTATTTCTCATTTTTTCCAATTAGAAGATGATGAGCAACTGACCACTGCCATGCCTATTAATAACTTTGATACTACAGATTATCTCTTAATGGGGACTAAAAAAGGGATTATTAAAAAAACGGAAATCAGCGCTTATTCTTATTTTAAAAACAAACCTATTATGGCCATTAATTTGGATACTGGAGATACCTTAAAGTGGGTTCGTCGTACTAATGGCTCGAAAGATATTATTATGGTTACAAGTTCGGGTATGGTAATTCGCTTTGATGAAGCACAGTCTAGGCCTCTAGGTCGTGTTTCTCGTGGAGTACGTGGGATACGTATCAAAGCTGAAGACGAAATGGTCTCTATGGATATTATTGACCCAAATGAAGAAAAACTAACCTTACTTATTATCACCAAATATGGCTATGGTAAAAACATCCGTGTCTCCGAATTTAAAGTACAGAATCGTGGTGGCATTGGTGTGAAATGTGTAAAGTTCAGGAAAACACTCAAAGATGACTGTGTAAAAGATGCCGTTATTGTTAGTAAAGAGAATGAAATAATGATCATGACGAAATCTGGAACCATGTGTCGACAGCAAATAAAAACAATTTCTACACAACGTCGTGAATCTATGGGGGTTATTATTGTAAAACTTGACCCTCGTGATGAAGTGATTGGCATCGAGCAAGTGGTTAAAGAAGAGGTTATTGATTCACAAAACCATCAAACATCTCCTTCTAATTCACAAACACCGCCGCTACTTTCGTAAAACGTCCTTTAACTAGTTCCACTTTTTTCAACAAAAGGTGTATGTGATAAAAAAATTCGTTGCTTTATAGCTAAATCTTGGATGACAAATAGCTCTATTTTTCCTAAAATATAGAGATGGAATTTTTTGTAGACACGGCTAATATTGATGATATAAAGACTATGAACAAAATGGGTCTTGTTGATGGTGTCACAACCAACCCAACATTGATCAAAAAAGCAGGTAAAGATCACGAAAAAACAATTCGTGAAATTTCTGATCTTATCGACGGCCCTGTCTCTGTAGAAACCTTATCTGAAGACTGTGACGGTATGCTTAAAGAAGCCGCTATATACCAAAAATGGGGAAAAAACATTGTCATTAAAATTGTCATGACAGCCGAAGGTATGGCTGCTGTACAAGAATTGAGTAAATCTGGTATTAAAACCAATGTTACGGTTACTTTTTCAGCTCTTCAGGCTCTAATAGCTGCTAAAGCTGGTGCTACTTACATTAGCCCTTTTGTTGGGCGTTTGGATGATATTAGTCATCGTGGAATGTCCTTGATTGAAGAAATTCGTACTATTTATGACAATTATTCCTTTGACACAAAGATCTTGGTTGCTAGTGTTCGTAATCCTATTCACATTTTAGATGCGGCTCAAATAGGTGCTGATGTTGTTACTGTTCCGCCTAACGTATTACGTCAATTATTTTCCCATCCACTCACAGATAAAGGTATAGAAACTTTTCTGAAAGATGCAAAAAGTTGGGTAAAATAATGATACTTGCCGAGGGAAAAGGTGAGGTTAATTGAAGCTTTGCTTGAAAGTTTGATGTAGTTCTGCAACCTAAGTTGCATTTATTGAATTTTTGAAGAAACTTTTCCCCCAGCATGTTATTTAGTTCCCTTCTTTATTTGATCTTAAACATTCTGTGTCGTCTTTATACTCACCTTTTCTTCTCCATCGAGTTCGTAAAGCTTGCAGTCAACATACTGTCCTTCTTGTAACGAAAGGGTCTGATATATATAATCGGCTGAAATTGGATAGATTGTTTGTTGTGTATCTAGCAATACTGCTAGTTCAATACACTGTGCTTCGTCATAGTCACTTAAGGCATTTAATGCTGCAGCTACTGTCCGCCCCGATGTTAAAACAGTATCGATCAAAATGACCCTTTTATTTTTTAACGAGCAGGGAACGATACTACTAGAAAGCCGTATATGGTCTTCTTTGTGGGATTGATAGGGAACATATAAGGCTGTTGCTAATTGTCCTACTGGAATTGGATCTTCATACACATTGGCTAAACGTGATGCTAAACGCTTTGCTAAGCAGTAACCATGTTCGCTAACCCCCAATAAAACTAGGTCTTTTTTCCTATGCTTCTTGTGAATATTGGCCTGTATCTCACCTAGACCTTGATTAATATCGATCGTTCTTACAGACTCCTTGCTTGCCGTCATAAAATACCTTTGGTTGAGGGCACTCCTTTTTTTCTTGGGTCTATGCCTGTTGCTTGATCTAAACATAGCCCTAAGGCCTTAAACCCTGACTCGATAACATGATGCTGGTTCTGCCCTGCCAGTAATTTAATATGCAAATTTATGCGGGCATTATTCACAAAAGCCTGAAAAAACTCTTGCATCAACTCTACATCAAAATCCCCCACTTTACTCGCATTAAACTCAACATCAAACGCCAAATATGGTCGATTACTAATATCAATGACTAATTGCGTTAAGGCATCATCCATGGGCATTAGTACAGAGGCAAAACGACGAATTCCAGCACAATCGCCCAACGCGTCATGAAACGCCTTCCCTAAACAAAGCCCTGTATCTTCAACGCTGTGATGTGCATCGATCTCTAAATCTCCCTTTACACGAAGATCTAGATCAAAAAGACCATGTTTACTAAACAGTGTTAACATATGGTCAAAAAATCCAATACCTGTTTCAATATGGCTTTCTCCCTGTCCATCTATTGCTAATGATAGATCGATTTCTGTTTCGTTTGTTTTACGTTTTATCTTAGCTTCACGCTTCATATCTTTCTCTCCTTTACTTATCTTTTGTGAGTAATCATTGATTAAATAAATTAGTCTCTGATAAAGCTTCTTGATTTACAAAGGCTATGTCCATATGTTCATAGGCAGCTTTGCAGGCTTTTCGACCTCTCGGACTACGCTCGATAAACCCTAATTGTAATAAAAAAGGCTCGATGACGTCTTCGATTGAACTTGCATCTTCAGCAAGACAAGCTGCTAGGGTATCAAGTCCCACAGGACCTCCTTTAAATTTTTTGATTAATGCAGATAAATAGCGACGATCAAGGTCATCCAGACCTAATCTATCGATATGTAAAGCATGTAAGGCTTCTTGAACAATTTCAGGCCCTATCTTTCCGTTTGATTTCACCAAGGCCCAATCTCTGACTCGTTTGAGCAAACGATTCGCAATACGCGGTGTTCCTCGTGAACACGTCGCAATGTTTGCTGCTGCCTGACTATCTATTTCTAGCTCTAGTAATGTCGCACTACGGATAATAATTTTTTGAAGGTCCTCTGCATCATAAAAGTTTAAGCGCTCAATAATCCCAAAACGGTCTCTTAGTGGCGCGGTTAGTAAGCCCATTCTTGTCGTTGCGCCTATTAACGTAAAGGAGGGTAAATCTAAGCGTATAGAGCGTGCCGCAGGTCCTTTCCCAATCACGATATCTAAAGCAAAATCCTCCATCGCAGAATATAAGACTTCTTCGACGTGATGATTCAAACGATGAATTTCATCAATGAATAAAATATCATGCTCTTGTAAATTGGTTAAAATAGAGGCTAAATCACCAGGTCGTTCAATCGCAGGGCCAGCCGTGGTTTTTAAATTTGATTGCATCTCAGCAGCGATAATGCTGGCCAACGTCGTTTTACCTAGACCAGGTGGACCATAAAATAATAGGTGCTCGATGCTTTCCTGTCGTTGTTTGGCGGCTTGAATAAAAATAGTTAAATGTTCTTTAACAATAGGCTGCCCAATAAACTCCTCAATAGTCTTTGGCCTTAGGCCTTTTTCTTTGTGGTCTTCTTGGTTGAGTTCTGCCTCTACTAATCGGGCCGTATCGCTGTGTTCATCTGTCATTTGTTTTCACTTTATTCTTTACTGTAAGTATAGCACAGGCAGTCTGAAAGCAATAATAACAGACAGGCCTCACTATTTGTTGAGGCCTGTATATCGTGTTTGATGGTCGTGGGGCTTCGTGTTTGCTACTATTATCATTTTATTTCTCCATGTTTAAGTCCTATTATTTGTGGGCATATCCTTAAACAGATCAATCACTATTGGTACTATTAAATGGAGGTGTTTCTTGCTCAACACAGGGCAATGAAATATAATAAAACTATGTTTTCAAGATTTACAGAAAAAGCTATACAAGCGATTATGATCGCACAGGAGGAAGCCAAGCGTTTTCAGCATAGTTATGTTGGAACAGAGCATATTTTACTGGGTATCTTGGGGGATCAAAATAATGTTGTAGTTAAAATTCTTAAAGACTTGGGATTTTCGTCTGAACAAATCAAAGTTGCGATTGAAGAACAATTAGAATATGGAGGGATTTCTAACGAATATGGAAACATCCCCTTTACACAGCATGCCAAGCAAGTCTTGACCTATGCCTGGGATGAAGCCCGTAAATTGGGTCATAATTATGTTAATTTAGAGCATTTATTTTTGTCTATTTTTAGAGACCCTACCAGCTTAGCTGCCAGAGTCTTAACAGAAATTGGCGTCAATGTATCGTCGTTTAAAGATATTTTATTTAATCAATTAGGGGGTTCTGTCGCTGGTCAACAGAAACCTGTCTCTAAAACACCTACTCCTACATTGGATTTATTTGGTCGAGACCTTACCTGGTTAGCACGAGATAATAAATTAGATCCTGTCATCGGAAGAAGTAAAGAAATTGACCGCATGATCCAGATTTTATCTCGTAGAACCAAGAATAACCCTGTATTGACTGGGGATCCTGGTGTAGGTAAAACGGCAATTGTAGAAGGATTAGCTCAAAAAATCATCAAACAAACCATTCCTGAAAAACTCATGCATAAACGTGTTGTATCCTTGGATTTAGGCCTGATGGTTGCCGGAACTAAGTATCGCGGTGAGTTTGAAGATCGTGTTAAAAAAGTTATGGAAGAAGCTCGAAAAGCTGGTGATATTATTTTATTCATTGATGAACTACATACTATTATTGGCACCGGTGGTTCTGAAGGCAGCTTAGATGCCGCTAATTTGTTAAAACCGGCTCTTGCCAGAGGGGAATTACAATGTGTAGGTGCCACTACTTTGGATGAATATCGCAAACATATCGAAGGCGATGGTGCTCTCGAGCGCCGCTTTCAAAAACTGATGGTTGACGAACCTACGCAAGAAGAGACCTTGTTGATTTTGAAAGGCATCCGTGAAAAATATGAAGATTTTCATAAAGTAAAAATTAGCGATTTTGCACTTGATGAAGCGGTGTTTTTGTCTTCTCGCTATATTACGGAGCGTCATTTGCCAGATAAAGCTGTCGATGTCATTGATGAAGCTGCAGCAAAGGTTATGTTGCAGGCTTCCGCAATCTCTAAAGACCTCAAGCAACTCGTTCAGAAAATGGATGAAAATAAAAAAGAATTGGCCCTTGCTAAGCAAAAAAATGATACGGATATGCAAACAATTCTTAAAGAAACACAAAAGCAACTTACTCGTAACTCTAAACAGTTCCCTAAAGAAGAAATTGAGGCCTTACGAAAAGAAGTGACGGCTTCGACTATCGCTGAAGTTGTGTCGAACTGGACGGGCATTCCCGTACAAAAACTGACTCAGACAGAAGTTAAAAAATTATCTAAAATGGATTCTGAACTTAAAAAAAGATTAATTGGGCAAGACACTGCCATTAAAACCTTGGCTAATGCTGTCAAGCGTTCAAAGGTCGGCCTTAAAGATCCAAACAGACCTACTGGTTCGTTTCTGTTTATTGGCCCGTCGGGTGTCGGTAAATCTGAGCTTGCTAAAGAATTAGCTCATTTTTTGTTTGGCGACCGAGAAAATGTGATCCGTATTGATATGTCTGAATTTATGGAAAAACACACCGTCTCAAAATTAATTGGAGCTCCTCCAGGTTATGTTGGTTTTAATGAAGGCGGTCAATTAACCGAAAAAATTCGACGAAAGCCCTATTCCGTTGTTTTGTTTGATGAATTGGAAAAGGCGTCTCCAGATGTCACCAATATCTTATTGCAAATTCTAGAAGATGGTCATTTAACAGACTCTAATGGTCGTAAGATTAGTTTCAAAAATAGCATCATTATTATGACGTCTAATGTTGGTAGTAAACACTTACAGCAAGAAAGCGCCTTTGGTTTTGTAGATGAAGCGCATGCACAAGAAAACAAAGATGCGTCTATTAGGCACAAAATTAATGAAGATCTCAAAAAAGAATTTAAGCCTGAATTTTTAAATCGTATTGATGAAGTTGTGATGTTTAATACCTTAAACAAAGGCGCCTTGGCTAAAATTATCGGTATTATGCTAGAAGATTTAAAAAAGCGTGTCAGCGTCAAAAATATCAACATCTCCTATGATGAAAAAGTGAAAGCATTTTTGGTAGACAAAGGGTTTGATCCTAAAATGGGTGCTCGCCCCTTGCGTCGTGCGATACAAGAATACTTTGAAAATGTTCTATCAGAGGATATGCTCGGGGCTGGATTCATGTCGAATGTGTCTGCAACAGCCTCTGTTAAAAAAAATAAACAAGGGAAAGAATCCATAGCATTCAAGATTGTTAAAGAGAAAAAGAAACTTATTTCAAAAACAAAAAACTCTAAACAACTTTCCTCAACTGGCTAAGTTGCTTTGGCCACACAGCTTAAGAAAACTAATAGACAATTCGTATGCCAACATTGTGGCAGTGTTTATGGAAAATGGCAGGGCCGGTGTGATGATTGTCAGGAATGGAATTCTCTCACTCAAACTGCCTTCCCTAAAAAAAACTCTTCTAAAGAATGTTCAGAAGCTCAGCCTTTGGATGATATTGATACTCAAGAAAGCCCCCGTATAACTTCTGGTATTTCTGAACTAGATCGTCTTTTGGGTGGTGGGTTTGTCCCCTCCTCGGTTTCGTTGCTAGGCGGAGAACCAGGAATTGGAAAATCAACTCTCACCATGCATATTGCTCAAGCAGTGGCAGCTAAGGGTGGAAAAGTACTGTATATTAGTGGTGAAGAATCTGCCCAACAAATTGTTCTACGTGCTGAACGTCTGGGCAAGAAAGACCCCAATATTTTGTTATTGATTGAAACTGATATCGAACATGTATGTGCAAAGATTCACCGTCATAATCCTGATTTAGTCGTCATTGATTCTATTCAAGTCATGCAGCATAGCCAACTCAATGCTGTTCCTGGAACTGTCTCCCAAGTTCGCTATTGTGCTGATCATTTTATCTCTTGCATTAAAAAGAGGCAGAGTATTGGGCTTATGATTGGCCATATAACGAGAGATGGTCACTTGGCTGGCCCTAAAGTCTTAGAGCATATGGTCGATTGTATCTTTTTTTTGGAAGGTGAACATCGGCGTGGCTATCGCATTTTACGATCTTATAAAAATCGGTACTCGGCTACAGATGAAATTGGACTCTTTGAAATGGGCCAAAAAGGATTAACAACCTTGTCTAATTCCTCCCAGTACTTTATTGACCCAGATACCTTAAAGCACCCTGGGACAGTTGTTGCGCCTGTTGAACATGGCTCTCGCTCGTTATTGGTTGAAGTTCAAGCTTTGGCTGTAGACGCTAGCTATGGTGCCCCTAAACGCAATTTTGTAGGGGTAGATACTCATCGTGCTAACTTGATGATCGCTACCCTAGAAAAAAATTGTGGTATTCGTTTAGGAAATAAGGATATTTTTATTAATGTGGTTGGTGGCCTGAAAATTAGTGAACCAGCGTTAGACTTAGCCATGTGTATGGCGTTGTTATCTTCTCTTAAAAACCACGTTATTCCAGAACATGTTGCGGCTGTTGGGGAGGTTGGATTGAGCGGCGAAATTCGTGCTATCCCTCAATTAAAGCAACGACTCATAGAATTACAACGTTTGGGCATTACTCATTGTTTAATTCCGGAACGAAATAAAAAAACACTGCCCTCAATGATACAAATAAAACCCGTATTCCTGTCTCATTTGTCTCACATTATCCAACAATTTAAAACCTAGCTTATGGATGCCCGATCTTTTCAGAATTTAATCCACCAACTTCAACACAAGGAGCGATGTTGGGAAGCTATGTTAGAATTAAAATTTGTTACCCAAAAAGACAGATACCCCGATATTATCCACGCTCTAACCCATCCACATTCCTTGGTGCGCTGGGTGATGGCTGAACATTGTGGTGAGCTATGTCTACAAAAAAGTGCTGATCTATTGTTTCAATTACTATTGGATACTGACCCACAAGTACGAAAAACAGCCTATAAAGCATTAAAGTCCATGTCAACTAGTATCCTACCCTGTGTGATTACTCACTTAGATCATCCTCAAGTTGGGATCAGAAAAGTAGCACATCATTTACTTTTAACGTGTAAAGAAGATGCTTTAGACGCACTCAAGGACTCGTTACCTACTCATGGTTTTTTTGTTCAACAACGTCTATTGAACCTTATTTGGAAAATTTCTCCCTTTAAATGTGAGGCTATCTTATTTAATGTTTTAGATTTACCTGCGGTAGAGCAGCATGCCATTTTGTACTTAGGTCAATTAAAAAGTAAAAAAGCCATTCAACCTTTATTAAAAAAATATGAACAACCGAACTGCCGCTCTTTTATTCTGGCTGCCTTCGAGCAAATAGGTGCCGATCATGTATACCCTATTATTGCTAAAAGTCTTGTACATCCTGCCTTAGAAACTCAAGCGCTTTGTCTGGCTAAAACGATTGGGAGTCCTCTGCTACCCTACATACAGGCTTGTGTTTCGGGTATTGGCTCAGATCAAAAACAAACTTGGCAAAACGTTATTTCAAAATTAAAAAACATTGATCGTGCACGGGTACACGGTTTATACTAACCGCGATCTTGATGCGTTCAGGTATCACTAGCATCGTTCATACTCTCTTATGTATAGCGACTGTATTAAATGGGTTTATCCTACTATGAAAATAATCTTCCGATATATATCATTCCTGCACTATTTTACTTTTTTTTTATTTTTTCATCTATTTTTTATACGTCCTTATTTTGCGGTACCTGTTTATACTCTAGATACCGTCATTAATCCCAAAAACAAAGCCGATTTAAGTCTCCTTACTGCTAATAACTATCGCTACATTAAAGCTGCCTATCACCCCCACTTTCTTATTGATACCATGCAGGTGACTTTGGACCTGAATATTTACTTGCCTCTTCACGATCAAGCCCTATCACGCTTTAATTTATCTTATTTAAATTTGCGCTATCTGGCCTATAACGATACAGGAAATTATGAATTTTTAGCTGGCCAACTTACAAATGTGACCTTTGGGCAGGGTCTTTTAATGAATCATTTTAATACAGGCGTCACTTTTAATGATTATAGTATTACTGACATGGGTCTGCTAGGTCATGTTTGGTTTTCTAAGCTTCGTTTGGATGTGTTGTGGACCTTACACAATATTCAAGGCCTACGCATCAGTCACCGAAAACTAGGCCCCTTAAACGTTCAACTTTCAGGTTCGTTCCTCACTGACAATGATGGAGTTGATCTCCAACATTCTGGTCTTCATGTAAAACGTCCAGCTCAATCTGCCTATGCCGCTGATGTCCAGCTCGACTTACACGGAAAACTCGTACAGGGTTTTATGGAATATGTTCATTTAACTGATCGTTCAGACGGGCTCATGCTGGGATTGAAAGGTGATTATTGGTCAATAATTCGTTATAAAATTGCCATGAATCACTTAAAAAAAGGGTTTATTCCCTCTTATTTTAATCGCAGTTACTATACCCATTCTTTAAGTTCCAGTTTAGATGCCCCCCCTACTTCTGATCCTGCTTCCTCACTTCAAGAAACCCAAAATGGGCTTGTCCTAGGTCTGGATATGATCATTGAAAAATTTATCACCTTTGGTGTTGAGTATGAAAAATATACTCATAAAGATATCGTTAACATTGGGTTGACATGGAACAACATGCTTTATACCTCTGCAGCTATTAATTATTTTCAACCTCTTCGTGGAAGGGATTATAGAACATTTTATGTCACACTTAAGTGTGATCACTTCAAAAAATTCAATAACTGCTTTTTAAGATTCAGTCAACAATACTCTGTAACAGATATAATCCATAACTATGAAGTTGGTATTGAAATAACTCATTCTCAAATTTTGGCGTGGATTGAAAAAGAAAAACCTAAATTGAGCCGTAAAAGGTCTCAACAAAACTAACCCAATTATGTGTGATTTTTATTATCACTCGCCCATTTTGGTACCGCTTTCTTTTCTCAGATACTTGTCCTGTCTTTATAGTTGTTCAGTCGACTAAGAATTTGTTAATATTGTGTTTAATTATGAATATGAAAGTAAAAAAACCTTCTCGAAAACAAAAGAAGAATAATAAAGATTGGCGTCAGTTTATCTGGTATTTTTTAATTGTTTTGATGGGTGTTTCTATTGTTACAACGTATTTGCATGAACCTAAGGCCCCTATAAGTCTTGATTTTTCTTTGTTTATGCAAGAGCTTGATAAAGGAAGCATTACAGAGATATCTGTTCGTCCTGCTGAGCGTCTAATTGTTGGAAAAAGTAAAGATGGAAATCATTTTAAAACGCATTATCTTGATTATCCTAATTTTATAGGTGACTTGCGTGATAAAGGCGTCAGTATAAAAGTTAATCCATCAGATTCTGGTTGGGTTTGGGGTATTTTTGTTCAAGCATTACTTCCTTTTTTACTGATTGTTGGTTTATGGTTTTTTATTTTTAGACAAGCTCAAGGAATGAATAATCAAGCCCTATCATTTGGAAAATCACGCGCTTCCTCTTGGAAAAAAGAAAAGAACGATAAAACTGTCAGATTTAAAGATATCGCGGGAGTTGATGAAGCTGTTGAGGAAGTTCAAGAAATTGTTGAATTTTTAAAAACCCCTAAAAAGTATATTGATATTGGAGCGAAGATCCCTAAAGGAGTGTTATTGATGGGGCCTCCTGGGACAGGAAAAACATTGTTAGCACGGGCTATTGCAGGGGAAGCAGATGTTCCTTTTTTTAGTTTATCAGGTTCTGACTTTGTTGAAATGTTTGTGGGGGTTGGTGCGTCTAGAGTTCGCGACCTTTTTTCCCAAGCACAAAAAAATCAGCCTTCAATTATTTTTGTTGACGAGCTTGATGCTGTTGGTCGGCATAGAGGCGCTGGTCTAGGTGGTGGCCATGATGAACGTGAGCAAACGTTAAATCAACTCTTGGTTGAAATGGATGGCTTTGATCCTAAAGCGACTGTTATTGTTATTGCTGCTACAAACCGCCCAGATATTTTAGATCCAGCCTTGCTGAGACCTGGTCGCTTTGATCGCCAAATTGTTGTCGATAAGCCAGATGTCAAAGGTCGTAAAAACATATTAGCTATTCATGCAAAAGGGAAAAAGATTGAAAAAAATGTTGATTTTGAGATTATTGCAAAGCGAACACCAGGCTTTACAGGTGCTGATTTAGCGAATCTTGTTAATGAATCTGCTTTATTGGCAGCGCGTCGCAGTAAGCCTTTGGTATCTATCTCTGAATTTGAAGAAGCAACAGATAGAGTGATGGCTGGACCGGAACGTAAATCACGATTAATTTCTACGAAAGAAAAAGAAATTGTTGCCTATCATGAGTTGGGGCATGCCATTGTTGCACTTGAACTACCTAATGCTGATCCTGTACATAAGATTAGTATCTTACCTCGTGGTTTGGCCTTGGGGTATACCTTGCAATTACCCATTGAAGACAAACACCTTATTTCTAAGTCTGAAATTGAAGACCAAATTAAAATATTGATGGGTGGCCGTATTGCTGAAGATTTAATTTTTGGCAGTATTACCTCGGGCGCCTCTAATGATATTGAAAAAGCAACTGAATTAGCTACAAAATACGTTTGTTTGTATGGTATGAGTAAAAAATTAGGTACCCGTAAATATGGCAAAACCAAAGAATATGTTTTTTTAGGTAAAGATTATAATGAGTCTGATAAGGACTATTCTGATAGTACCTCCAGTCTTATCGATACTGAAATCAAGCAGATTATTGATAATTGCTATCAATGTGCCAATGATATTTTAACTAAAAATAAGAAGAAATTGATTCAGCTATCTAAACTCCTAATTGAAAAAGAAGTTATTGAAGGCAGTGAGTTTCGGGAGCTTTATCAACATTCTTGACTTATTACGGGGCGTAGCGCAGTCCGGTAGCGCACTAGTATGGGGTACTAGTGGTCGCTGGTTCAAATCCAGTCGTCCCGATCAAATTTTGATCACACTTTAATTATCATGACTCAATCACCCTCTTACTTTTCTGTTATTATTATGCCCCCTCACTCTGGTAATAGTTGGCGTTTTAAAATTTCCCCCCCCCTCTTTTTTTGCTCTGCTTTATTTTTTATTGTATTGACGACTTTTGTTTTATTTATGAGCTATCGTGTCTTTAAATCTCAATCTAATTTTCGTGAAAATACCTTGTTAAAACAAAAAGTCACCATGCAGCATAAACAAATGGCCGTATTTAATGATCATTTAGATCAACTTGCTTTAGACCTGGAGATTGTATTGTCTAAAGAAAATGAATTAAATTTATTATTGGACGATATAAAACATAAGGGTCGATATTCAAAAAAAAAAAACTCTAAAGAGATAAATTTTAAAGAAAGAAATAAGAAACTACGCGAACAATCTTCGGTTTCTCCCAGTCTCTTTAAACAAAGACTTGATTACCTTAGACGTGTGACTGAAGCGTCAGATAAGCATATTTCGCTCCTTTCTAAACGGGCAGCTCGTTATAAAAAACGATTTTCTAATACCCCGTCTATTTGGCCAACTTACGGACCTGTGCTTTCTAATTATGGTTATCGTCCTGATCCTATTCATCGTAACAAACGCCAATTTCACCGAGGGATTGATATTGCTTCCAGGAGTGGGTCTCCTATTAAATGTACCGCTGATGGTAACGTCGAATTTTCTGGTTGGGCTAGAGGCTTTGGAAATACCATCGTTGTTAATCATGGCTTTGGTTACCGTACACTTTATGCCCATTGCTCGTTGTTAATTGCAAAACGATCAAAAGTTGTTAAAAAGGGAGAAGTGATTGCGTTTGTCGGTACGACAGGTCGATCTACTGGGCCTCATTTGCACTACGAAATTCGACGTTGGCATAAATCAATCAAGCCAAGGCCTTTTTTAGATATGGATATGTTTACAGCAAGCCAAAAGGTATGGTAAAAATTACTCATGGTTCGTAGGAAAAAAATTGATGACACGATTGTTAGCAGCATCGTTGGAGAAGATACCCGGTTTGTTGGCAATTTGAATACTGAAAGTTCTGTGCGCATAGAAGGTTCCTTTGAAGGGAATATTTTTTCTCAAGGTGATGTCTATATCGGAGCTCAAAGTCATGTTAAGGGCGGTATCATTGCGAAAATGATTTATATTTCTGGGGAAGTCATTGGTAATATTGAGGCCTTAAAAGGAATTACTATCAGTAATACTGGCCGTGTGTACGGTGATATTAAAGGTGATCATCTAAATATTGAAGAAGGTGGATTGTATAAAGGTAAAGTTTTGATGGATGTTTTGTCTAGCGAAAATCGTTATGAAACTGTGCAATCCTTTAGTCGAGCAAACTAGCTTTGCTGTATGTTTGTGCAACCCCTATTGGTAATATTTCTGACTGTAGCCAGCGCCTAATTGATACACTTAAACAGGTTGATGCTGTTGCCGCTGAGGATACGCGTCGTGCGCAACACCTTTTTACTCTTCTCTCTATTCCCCCTACCTCTTTTGTACGTTTAGACCAGCATAAAGAGCGTGATGGTAGCCCGCAGATCTTGTCTCTTTTAACTCAACAAAAACATGTTGCCTTACTCAGTGATGCAGGAACCCCTGCTATTAGTGATCCTGGTGCTTATTTGGTGTCGTCTTGTATTGCACAGAATATACCGGTTTGCCCTATCCCTGGGGCTTGTTCTATTACAGCGTTGTTATCTGTGTCTGGTTTTGATGCCTCTACCTTTGTCTTTGGAGGCTTTTTCCCGCGACAAACACGGGCTGCTCGTGATTGTTTACAGCGACTCTCACATGCAATGGCACCTATTGTTTTTTTTGAAAGTCCAAAGCGATTACTCAAAACGCTTTCTTTTCTTGTGAATCTTTACCCTCAGCAGCGCATGGTTTGTGCAAAAGAATTAAGTAAATTACACGAAGGTCTTTTTTATGGTTCCGTTGCATCTGTTTACCAGCAAGTTCAATCTATTTCTCTTAAAGGTGAATGGTGTTTTGTCCTGGATTTACCTTCGCCTGACACGTTAAAACTCTCTGAGTTATTACCCTATATGCTTTCACTGGGATTCACACATAAACAAATTTTAGCCCTGTCTAAAAAATTGGGCTTATCTAAAAATGTGGTTTATGAGTGGTTACTTACACACTCTTCTTCATGACGAAGGTTACTATCTTGGTATTATTTAAGTCGCGTTTCTTGATATTCTTGTTTTTGGTTATATCTCTCTTTTGACTGCTTTAGAATCGTCCTAACTGTCTAGCTTAAAATAGCTGGCCTAGAGAAAAATGAATTGAATTTTCTTTGCTGCTGTGACCGACATCTAAACGGAAGGGTCCTGCGGCAGTAAAATACCGTATACCCAGTCCAACACCTACTTCATAGGGATCTTGGTTAAAAAAGCCCCATCCGCTTTGCATGACTTTCCCCGTATCTACAAATGTTACCCATTGCCATTTTTTGTTTATGTCACGTCGCCACTCTACATTGAGCTGTATTTTTCGGCTGCCAACAAATGGATAACTTTGATCTTTATACCCCCTTAGTGTTGAACCACCTCCCAACACATATTGTTCTACTTCTAAGGTATCTATTGTTTCTAAGGATTCAAATATACTTACTTCTACGTGAACAGCTAATGTTGCTCCCCATAATGGCCAAAATTTTGACCATTCTGTTTCTGCTCGCCAATATTTTAATCCACCTATATTTAAACTACCTATCTCTCCCCCGTTTTCTATGGCTATTTGCCAATATTGTCCTTTTTTGGGATTAAAATTTAGTCCAATATTACTGAAATGAAGCCGCTGGATAAATGCGCTTAAGGTGTAGCTTGTAAAGTTGCTTTTTGATGTTGGGGATATTTTTTCCCGTTTGTATTTTGTATCAAAAATTACTTTTTTCTTTTTAAACGGAAAACTCAACATGATTGAGGCACCTTGACGTTCGTCTTGAACAATTGTTGGACGTGTTGATAATCGCTGACTAGCCAATACTTCTTGCTTTATATTTAGCCAGGCTTCCAAACTTAAGGCAATGTCTTTTTTATTTGCAATCCACGGCTGCTGATATTTTAAATTATATGTTTTGATGCTAGGGATGCCGTCTCTATTTCCAATTTGTATTTTTGTTGCTATTCGGTCACTTTCAATAAAGGCATGATTGTAAATATTTTGAACAAACCCTACAAATTCTTCTTCGTCCGTTTCAATCCCTAATTCAATTCGATTACTTTTTTTTTCCTGTACGTTAAATATAATTACATATTGGTTGGGCACACCAGATGCCTGTAATTTTGCTACGCTAACGTACTTGAAATAACCTAAGGCTCTTAAGCTTTCTCGGGCTTGTTCTAGTTTTTTTTGAGTTATCACGTCCCCATTTTTGAGTTTTAATTCTCTGAATAAAATGTCTTTATTTACTTTTTTGGCCCCTTCTATCTTTATATTTGCTACTTTTCCTATTCTAGTGCTAAATGTGAGTATATGATCATTAAAGGAAATATCTTCGATATTAAAAAAAATAACCCCTTTATCCTTATACCATTGTTCAATTTTTTCTTTATCTTTTTTTACAAAATTGATATTTAACGGCATCCCTATTTTGTTTTTTAATGTGGGCCCCTTTTTATTGGGGGTTATCTTTATGTCTTTAATTACCGGATTTTCTTTAAAATTAAAGATAATTTTTTGCCCGGCCCCCTTTATCGTACTTTGCACATTTATTTCCGAAAAATACCCTAATAAATAAAACTTTTTTATATCTTTTTCTAAATCTTCTGATATTACTCTTTTACCTTGTTTGATTGTTAGTTGATTGATACCTGGTAATTGCTCTTTTGTGATTGTTTTAAGTCCTTTATAGTCAATATCTTCTATTATTTTATTCAGATTCACTTCGGCGACTTTTGTCTTCGTGCTCCCAAGGATACAGATGACTGCAATTAATACGATGCTTCTAATACGCATGGCTGTATCTTAATGAAAATTTTGCCTGATATTCTCTTGCGTCGTTTTCTTTTTGTGCCCCCACATTTAATGACAAGTTTTTTAACATAAAATAATTAAACTCTGCTTCTGATAATTCAAATATATTTTGCTGTGTGGTTTTAGGATCAAAATCTAATTGTGTTTTTAACGCTAAAAATAGGCGGTCTTCGTATATTTTTTTACGTATATTAATCCCCATATTTTGAGCGTTTCCCTCAAATAATGCTTGACTTAAGTTATATTCTAAATGTAGTTCTTCTAACCCTGTTTTTTGTGCAATTTTTTTCTCTACTGGTCGAATTCCTTTTCTAAAAATAAGGTTTACACGCTGCTTGCCAAATTCTTCGATTATCTCTTGTTTGTTGTTTTGTTGGGTTTCGTCTAAATAGCTTAGTCCGGGTAATAGTAATGTTAAAAGTGCATTTTGATTTTCTTTATTATCTTTATTATCAACTTTGTAATTTTTCTTTAATGATAGTTGCTTTGTCCCTTTGTTATATTCATCGCTTTCAAAAATATCAAATTGAAATTCATCTAAATGATTTAATTCGCCCTGAATTGACATAAATACGTGCGTGTATTTTTTTGGAAGCTCTATGTTGTTTTGGGTTGTTATTTGTTCATTTTCTATAATGGCTAATCCTCTTAATTGAAGTTTTGGCATGTTTAGACTGTCTTTGTCTTTTTTTTGCTCAAATATAACCTTATTTTCTCGGAAAGGTCGCCCGCTTATGTTTATGTATGTTTTTTGTTCTTCAGGTGATATTAATTCAAATTCTGTGTTTAATAATGTTAAATGTCCCCCCTCTAAATTAATGTTATTGTATAATTTGGGCCTGTTTAATGTTCCCGCTATATTAATCGGTATTAAGCTTTTCTGTAATTCAAAATCTATGGTTAATCCCGCTAGCAGGCCTTCTCCTAAAAAGCTACTCTCTAAATAGATATTTCTGTTAATTTGACACTCCATATCTAAAGCTATATTTGGCCAATTTCTTTTTTTGGGGGTGTTGGTTAAGGTAAGGAGCCCTTTCTCTAACTCTATTTTTCCTTTTAGTCTGGGCATTTCTTTTTGTGTGTATTCGGTTTTTTTCTTTTTATTTTTTCCCAGTAACATGTGGGTTAGCCTTCCTTGTAAGCGTGTATTTTTAATAGAAATTTTTCCTTTATATAGTTTTGATAAGATTATTTTCTTATGTATATCTGCCAACATAAAATCAAGATCTGATATTATTTTTGTCCCATCATTCTCATTATTTTGTAAGCTTAGTGTGGCGCGTCCTTTGACTTGCAAAGGAAATATGTTTCGCTTTTTTCGATTTTTCTCTTGTATTACCTGTATATTCAAACTTGGCACATATATATTATTGTTGTTTATAAAAACTGTTTCATTTGCAATTTTCATCTCATGCCCATTTTGGCTGAGACTAAAATCTTCAAAATTTAACACCCCATCTGTTAACGTAGTTTCTTCTTTATTTCCTTTAAAATTGAGTTCGAATTTCCCTTTATTTGTTATGGCATCTATATGTGGTATTAATAAGGATAGGGCATTTATTTCATCTCCTTGAAAATGCCATTTAAACTTTGTTTCTATGTTCTTTGTTAAGCCTATTTGTCCTAAAATCCAATTCTTTGCGCTTATGTTTTCTCCCTGTATAAAACTTTCTTGTATGAAGATTGTTTTTTTATTGTGAAGCTCTCCTTTTATTCTTAATTTATTGATTCTTTTCTTTGTAATATTCGCATCTTTTATTGTGATAATTGTGTTAAACTTTTGATCTTTACCTCTTATATTGACATTGATATTTTCTGCTCGATATTTAAGAATTTTTGCGTTAGAAATGGTGACGTTACAATTAATACTAGGAATGACTTCTTTTTGTGATTCTATTTGAATGTTCCCCTTTATTTTTCCTTTTATTTTTTTGCTTAGTTTCCAAGTTTGAAAAGACTCTGTTTGGTTTTGTGATTGATTTATATCTTGAAAAAAAATTAGACTGTTCTTGTTACTTTTATTAAACAATACCCAGTTTTTTGTATTTACATAAGGGTCTTGCAGTTTAAATAGTTGAGTTTTAGGGTTATCTTTTGTTTTTTGAATTTTGTTAAGCCAACTTTTTGTTTCCGTTTCAGAGTTAATTTGTTCAAATAATCCTATTAAATTCTTCATCTCCCCTTCTTTTATATTTAGATTTGCTTTGTAGTTTATATGTTTTATAGGATTTTTTAGGTGTAGAATATTTTTAGGTATCTCATCTATATGTACTGATGCCTGATAAATATCACCTTGATATTGTATCCGTAATTCGTCTAAAAACAAGCGCCTTCCCCTGTAGCGACACTGGCCTCTGAATTTGTCTAAATTTATAAACCGGCTGGTGAATGTATCACCCTTGATCCACAGCTCCCCTTTAAGATCGCCTAATTGACCATACATTTTACCGTGGGCCGTTAGTTTGCCATGTAAAATCCCTTGTCTTTTCCAAAATTCTGGATGATCACTGATCGTGATACGGCTCCCTTCTTCCAAATTTAACATGATGTTTCTACTGCTTGTAATTTGGCCGTTCACTATCACTCTGCTTTCATTTTTATTTGCGATCATTTTATGAATATTTAGGCGCTGTTTATCCCAGTCTGCTTGCAGACCCATATGATCTAATTTTATATTTTTTATTTGAACATTTTGAACTTGTAGCTCTCCTTTTACCTTTGTATATTTTTTAGGATCTTTTAGCCACTGTTTATCTGTCTCTATTAGCGCCTGAATATTTGTGTCTATGTGATGACTTTCTTTACTTTGTATTGTTAGATTTATTTGATTGCTATTGATTGCTGTTCCTCGTAAGACTAGCGTGTCTTGTTTCTCATTTAGGCTAATGATCCCCTTGCTATCATACAAGTTTGTATAGGGGGAAAATGTGGCGTCTATTTTAGCAAAATCTATGTGTTGTTGAAGAATACTTGATGCACTTACTGGTAACGCGACAGCGTGTACATGTAAGCTGCTCCCATCTCCTTTAATCTCTGTTTCTATATTTAGTTTTCCCTTTATAACATCCTCTTTGTTTACTATATTTTTAGCATTTATTTGTGTTAAGAGACTTAGGGTGAAGTGTTTTGTTAATAAATTAATTTTTCCATTGGCGGTTAATGCATTTGACATCAATTCTCCTGTAGGAACCTTGTACTCTAGCTGATTATTTTTGATACGATAATGAATATCTACCTGTTTGCACCTTGCACCTAACACGCTGCCTTTCTGAACAAATAATTGACCATGCACATTCGGTTTTTTTAGCTTTCCTTCAATGTCACAACGCAGATCACCTACCCCTGTATAGTTAAATTTTTTGATATATGGAAATACCTCTTTAAATCCGGTAATATCGCTCTTGTTACTCTCTATTTTTAGATTAATTTTGGCGCCAAGTAAATCAATGTATCCTTGGCCTTTTACAGGCAATTTTTCTAGGTTTGCTTTAATCTCATTTAAGCCAAGATATAATCTTCGTTGTTTTAGCTCGTTTCTTAAAATTAATGGTAATGCAGCTACTTGTTCTTGGTGATAGTTTTGTAGTTGCCCTTCTTGATTGATCACCTTGTTTTTGCGTAATTTTTTCCAATAATCGTTGGCTTTTTCCAGTCCAAACTTTAGCTCTAGATTTGATTTTATTAGTTGTGTATTACTGATGAAGACTTCTCCTTGAGTTTGCTGAAATTTTGATTTAAAAAAGGGTGTATCAAGCTTCATGTTTTTTAAGTTAGTTCGAATATCTACTTTTAGTAGTGGCTGTCCCCCTAAGTTTAAGGGCCCTATGTGTCCAAGGAGATCGTATTTTCCTTCATTGAGTTTATACCCTCGAAAGGGGATAAAATATCCTGTAAATTTTGTTAAATCTATGTTTTTTACCTTAAAAGTTAATTGTTTTTCTTGGTCGATGCTGCCTGTCAGTACAAATTTTTTATGCGTTAGTTTCCCTGTTGCCTTAATGTTTATTGTGTCTTCTTTTACGTCTTTCAATGCTGCTATATCGACCTTATCTACACGAACCTTGAATGTTTTTTTCTGTCTTTTTGGTATTAATCCTCTTTCATCTTCAAATACCCATGTTGAATCTGTCACATTTACTTTTGCTTGAAAGTTTTTAAATTTTCTACTTCTAGACGGCTCTTGTAACACTATAGGAATCTTACCGTCTTGGTTCCGTCGTATTATAATCGTAGCCCCTATACAATCGATTTTTTTTAAACTGGAAATGACCCCATTTTCTTTTTTAAATAAGTCCCAAATGTTATAAGTAATGACTAACTTTTTAATATTTAAAAATGGTTTTTGTCTATTTGAGTTTGGCTCTGCACACTGTATATCTTCTAATACAATATGCTTGAGTAAATCTCCTGACACGATACCAATGCTAAAACTGGGGTCAATTTTTTTCCTGATTTGATACTCTAGGACTTCTTTGATTGTTTTTTGCGGAATATATGTTTGATAAAATAAAAATGTCCCTATACTTGTTGCTACTGTTAGTATAATTACCGCTAAACCAAGAACTCTGATGAATTTGTATAGATAGTTTATTATTTTTGACATTGATTTAAAAACTCATATAACAATGGTGTTGCGTGCTGCCATAAGTGATTAGCAACGCCATTCTCACTATAAGAGTTCCCGTGATTGTATTGAAATAAACTTCCAGCCAACACCACAGGCACCTCCACACGTGTATGCGTTTTTAAACGACACGGGGTCGCATGATCTGGCAATAACATGACTTGTATTGCCGCGTCTTTTTTTTGTGCTTCTCTAACCGGCCCCACCACCTTTTTATCAAAGTCTTCTATGGCTTTCACCTTTAATTGCGGATCACCCATGTGACCTGCTTCATCTGGTGCTTCTATATGGATATATACAAAATCCACTGTTTCTAAATAGCGTAGTGCTGTATTTACTTTCGCTTGATAGTCAGTATCGAGAAACCCTGTTGCTCCGGGTATATTGGGGGCCTCCATCCCACAAAGCTTTGCTAGCCCTTTTAATAAATCTACCGCTGTAATCATAGCCCCTTTTAACCCATATCGAGACTGAAAGCTTGGTAATTTGGGGCTTTGCCCCTGACTCCATGGCCATATAAAATTTGCTGGTAATTTATTATTTTGTCTGCGCTTTATGTTGATGGGGTGTTCCACTAACACCTGCCTTGCTCGTTCCATGATGTTTATCATGTCTGCATGGCTATCACCTTGTGGCAATGCTGGTAATATCGGTTTGTCTGTGATGTCGTGTGGAGCTGTACATTCTAAGGTATCAAATGTCTTGGGCATGGTCACAATATGCCTGTAACTTACCCCTGTATGAAATCTGATACCTTCCTTTAAAAAGGTCTTATTTAATGCTTTTAACAAGGCATCTGCCTCGTCTGTACTGATATGATCAGCGGTAAAAGACTGCATGATCTCTGCGCCTTTTTGTCCCGAAATCGTGGTTAAATTACAGCGAAAAATGACTTCATCATTGTTCGCTTTGATCCCTAAACTGGCTGCTTCTATAGGCCCTCTCCCAGTGTAATAATCTTTCGGATCGTACCCCAATATACCCATATTGGCCACGTCTGAACCTGGATAAAACCCTTCTTGTACTGTTTGAACACGCCCCGATTTACCTGTCTGTACCAACGCATCCATATGTGGTGTATAGGCCGCTTGTAGTGGGCTTTGATTTTTCAAGCTTGCGATAGGCTCGTCTGCCATTCCATCGCCTAGGCATAAAATGAACTTATTTTTTTGTGTCATTTTTGTTATCTGATTTTTTGAATTTTCGTAACTTTTAATAATACCTTATCTTGTTAATTTTGTAAATTTCCCTTTTATTAGCGTCCCCTGCCAATAAAATCTAAATCTTTGTCTATTTTTTTACGTATTTTATCGACTAATTCCTCCGATATTTCCTGCGCGTATAACCTTAATAGCTTTTCTTCCTTAATACTGAATTCTTGATCTGGGATGTTGAGATACGTGGATGGATATTTTATTGTTGCTTTATTTTTATGGGGGGGATCCGGATTTGTTCGCCATTGCGTGGTGCTTTGATAGCGTTTCGCTATCCCTATTTTTTCTATAATGACCCCGTCTTCTCTCGTTCTGATATTTGCTGTAATCGCAATGTCGTATGTGATGGTTTTTTCATAAATGTCGTAGCTAAAATAATTTTCGACCCATGTATCAGTGTTATCCATCTTAACGTGTAAAAGACTTTGTTTGTTATCGTACCTATCTAGTTGCTCTCTGTCTTTTTGAACCCAAAATACACCATCAATAATGTAATTGGCTGTTTCTTTTGCAGGGACTTGTTTGTTGATCCATTTTCCCCAACGCTTTATTTTTTGTATGTCAATAAAGGAGGATGCTTTTTTCGTGAAATTTTGCAGCATGGCTTCTCTAAGCCATTTCCCAAATGGATGTGCTTGATAATAGGTATTTTCTTTCTGCCCCTTCACCTCATGCATATTGTGCACATATAGATATCGTTTGGCACGCTGCCCTGCTTCTTTAATTATATGATTTAATTTTTTGTTTTCTTCCCCCTCATACATACGCAGCCAAGTGCCATGTTGTACCACTGCACGATATCGCTTTTCATCCCAAGCTTTTTGTATATATTTGCGCTGATAATTACAAAACGCATCTAATGTTTTTTTATACCCTCTTCTGATCCTTAAGGAATAATAGCTATTTTTGCTAAATGTGATCTCTTTTTTTTTAAATGTTTGTAGGGCATCTCTCACCTCTATCCAATTCTGAACGCAGCGTGGTGTTGATACCTGACTTGCCTGTTCCTGGCATTTCTCTATCGCTTTTTCTATTAATTCTTGATTTTGGTTTAAAAATGTTTTCCCCTGATCTTCTAAAAAGGGATCTTTTAGAACTTTTTCCGCTAACTGTAACGCTTTGATAGGCCTCTTTTGATAATTTGCCTCTATCAGCAGATCATAATCACTGGGCTTACACGCTTTCAACATACTAAATAGTGCGATACACAGTATGACGGTTATCGCTTTTTTTGGTTGGTTGATCTTATATCCGTCACTCATTACAGTATTATTTGACTCTTAATTGTGTTTAGTATAGCATTTAAACGTCATGTTCAATCAAGGTAAATTGGGTAAAAATGAAGCTAAGATTGTTCAGTTTTCTGATGATAAGCAAACTTTACCAGACGGTAGTAAGATTATTTATGCCGAAAGTGCAGATAAAATAGTTCTATATTACAAGCCTGCTTTTGAAAAAAGCAGCAACTATGTCTTTGATAGAAAGACTGGAGATATAAAAGTTAATGGCCGCCTGGGTGGCCCCGAGGATAAAGAAAAAATGATTCTACTTGGTAATTATTTTATCACTAATTCTGAAGATCAGTCTTTGGTAACAGTTGATGTTGGTTTGAAGGGAGCAGCTATTTAATGCGGGTTGGCCCAGGCGGGATCACGCCGCCTAATTCTAACCCTCAAACAACTCTAGCTCAGGTCTTGAAGACTTACCCTGATTTCCCTAATGTGTTGCAATCTATGGGCATTTCTATTGATTCAATTGTCTCTGTGAATGTCGAAGTGTTTGCTGCTGCCTTGGCGTCTCAAGATACACGTCGTCGCATCAAGAAAAAGTTGCAAGATGTGGAAGCCTCTAAACAAAAACATGCCCCCAGTGCTGAGTTACTTTCATTACTTGGTATTACAGACTCTCTAGATAATCTTGAGTTTAAATTTTCTCGTGGCGGGCTCTACTTACTCAAGTCTGGTATTGCTACGGTTGAAGACGAGTAAGGCCCTCTTTTAGATTTGTTTTTTTGATTGCCTATTTTTCATTATTCGTCATACCAATCTTTGCTTTTCTATTTTACACGGTGTATATTGTAGGTCTACCTACATTATCTTTTGTGCCGAGGTGGTGAAATTTGGTAGACACGACGGACTTAAAATCCGTTGGCCTTAATCGGCCGTGCCGGTTCAAGTCCGGCCCTCGGTACCACCTTTCTTTATTCTTGAATTTAGCTTTAATTTATTGCTAATTTCTCAATTTCCTGCAACAATAAGTGAAAATGGTAAGGAGTAAAAAACTCATGAACACATCTGTCGCTACTGACGCTGATTATAAGATTGCTGATCTTTCTCTTGCGGACTTTGGTCGCAAAGAAATCAGCATCTCAGAACATGAAATGCCCGGCCTAATGGCTCTGAGAGATAAATATTCTTCTGAGCAGCCTTTAAAAGGTGTTAAAATATCCGGCTCCTTACATATGACAATTCAAACAGCCATTCTTATCGAAACATTGGTGGCTTTGGGTGCTACCGTGCGTTGGGCTAGTTGTAATATTTTCTCTACCCAGGACCATGCGGCTGCTGCGATTGCGAAATCGGGTGTCGCTGTCTTTGCCTGGAAAGGAGAGACATTGGAAGAATACTGGGAGTGTACGCTCTCTGCCTTGACCTTTCCGGATGGTTCGGGTCCAGACTTAATTGTTGATGATGGTGGAGATGCTACCTTATTGATTCATCAAGGTGTTCTTGCGGAAAGAGATCCTTCCCTTCTCGATCTTAAGACTCAGAATGAGGAAGAGCGTTGTGTTCAAAACCTACTTAAAAAGACCTATGCTCAAACTCCGGGCTTTTGGCAGGGAATTGCTAAAAATATCAAAGGTGTTTCTGAAGAAACCACTACTGGTGTACATCGTTTGTATCAAATGTCACAAAACAAAACATTGTTATTTCCACATATTAATGTGAACGACTCTGTCACTAAAGCTAAATTTGATAACCTATACGGTTGTCGCGAATCTTTAGCTGATGGCATTAAAAGAGCAACAGATGTCATGATTGCCGGCAAAACAGTGGTTGTATGCGGGTATGGAGACGTCGGCAAAGGATGTGCTGCCAGCATGCGAAATTTTGGCGCAAAGGTTATTGTCACTGAAATCGATCCTATCTGTGCCTTACAAGCTTCTATGGAAGGCTATGATGTTTTAACTCTTGAAGATGTTGTTGGTAAAGCAGACATTTTTGTGACGGCAACTGGAAATTTCCATATTATTACTCTTGCACATATGATGGCGATGAAAGACCAAGCTATTGTTTGTAATATTGGGCACTTTGATAATGAAATTGATGTTGCTGATTTGGAGTCTTTGGAAGGTGTGCAAAAAATTAACATTAAGGATCAGGTTGATCAATATATTTTACCTAATGGCAATAGTCTTTATTTATTGGCAGAGGGACGTTTGGTTAATTTAGGATGTGCAACTGGTCACTCTTCTTTTGTTATGAGTACCTCATTTACCAATCAAGTTTTGGCTCAATTGGATTTATGGAAAAATGACTACCCCATAGGGGTTTATATGTTGTCAAAATCTTTGGATGAAGAAGTTGCACGGCTACATTTAGATAAACTGGGTGTTAAACTTACTACACTTAGCCCTGAACAAGCCGCCTATATTTCTGTCAAACCCGAAGGCCCCTATAAGCCGGCTCATTATCGTTATTAGACTTTGATTATTTTACATTGTTTAATTTTTTAAAGCCTGTTACTATTCAATGAAGTATCATGTTTGGCAATTATTTTAATAAGCTTTTACTTCGTTTCCAATGTGACCTAGGAATTGACCTAGGTACTGCGAACACTTTGGTTTTTGCCCAGGGAAATGGCGTTATAATCCAGGAACCTTCTGTTGTAGCCTTGGATACTAAATCTAACATGGTTTTGGCAGTTGGTAATGAAGCAAAACGGATGATTGGGCGTACACCTGGAAATGTTGTGGCTGTTCGGCCTTTGCGAGATGGGGTAATTGCCGACTTTGATATTACAGAGACGATGTTGAAGTTTTTTATTAAGCGTGCTTTGAACCGCAAGGGTGTCTCCCTTTTCAAACCTCGCATTATTGTTGGGATCCCTTCTGGTATTACAGGGGTTGAAAAGCGTGCAGTATTGGATGCCACTTATTCTGCTGGAGCCAAAGAAGCCTATTTAATTGAAGAGCCTATGGCAGCTGCCATTGGTGCGGGGCTGCCTGTTTCTGATCCTGCAGGAAGTATGATAGTTGATATTGGGGGAGGTACCACAGAGGTTGCTGTTATTTCCTTAGGTGGTATTGTAGTTGCAAAATCGATTCGTGTTGCAGGCGATGAAATGGATGAAGCTATTATTTCACATTGTCGTGAAAATTATCGCTTGTTGATTGGTGAACGTACGGCTGAGGAAATTAAAATTCAACTAGGTTCTGCTTATGAAATGCAAGACAAGTCTTTGGAGGTTAAAGGTCGTGATTTAGTTTCTGGGCTACCCAAGACCTTCACTGTCACCTGTTCTGAAATCAGAGAGGCCCTGAAAGACCCCATTCGTATTATCGTTGATGGCATCCGATCAACCTTGGAAAAAACGCCTCCTGAATTGTCTTCTGATATTATGGACCGTGGTATTATGTTGGCCGGTGGTGGGGCCCTACTTATGGGTCTGGATAAACATATTCATGTTGAAACTCAAATTGGTGTTTCCATTGCCAGTGATCCATTAAAATGTGTAGCTATGGGAACTGGTCATGCATTAGATGAAATAGACGTTCTGAAAAAAGTATTAATGTCGGATTAGTTTTTCTATTATGGCATCTTCCACTGTGCAGACGCCCCTCTGTGATTCTGTTTTACGTACGTATTTAAGCCAGCGTAGTGATCTTGTTACTGATTCACTTGATGACTCTTTGTCTGATTCTGAACTTTGGAGACAGTTACAACATCATAGGAACTTCTCTTTGCCGTCTTTTAGCTCTTTTTTCACGGAATATTTCCCTGAGCTAATGATTAGCTCTCTTTGCCATCTATGGATTGATCGTGAGCACTATTATAGCTTTGATGAGGATTATTTATATGACAGAATGGCTATTCCTTTGTATGAGGATGATCAGTCCATGGCCTGGGCTATCAGTAATCCATTTAATACGGCGATTATCCAACACGCATATACGAAACCTTGTGTATTTTTTTTAGTTTTGGAACGAGAACTGTTGACTTTTTTTCGAGAGATTATTGTTGATCAACAAACGCCTGTGTCTATTTTGAAGCAACTTATGTGTAAAGCTAAACGTTATGCTGCCTCTGATTTACACATATGTAGACAGCCTCAAGGGTCTGACATTAAACTTCGCTGTGAAGGTGTGTTGAATACTTTAGGGCATATTCCCAACCCCCTTGATGAGCAACTGTTAAAACTGATTAAATTACGGTCAAATATGGATATTTCCATTACCCAATATGCTCAAGATGGCCAGCTTACGGCACTATATGGGCATCGCGATATTCGGGTTGCGACCTTACCTAGTCAGCACGGTGAAGATATCGCGTTTCGTTTCTTTGAATCAGAGTCTCGCCTCTCCAGTCTTAAAGATCTGGGACTCGCTTCCACCGCCCTGACCTGGGTAAAACGAAGCTTGCAACGTCAACATGGCCTTATTTTGGTCACGGGTCCTACCGGCTCTGGGAAGAGTAGCACCCTTTATGCTTGCCTACGTCATTTACAGTCGGAACGACGTTGTTTTATTAGCACCTTAGAGGACCCTATTGAGCAAACTTTGGTGGGTGTTCGACAATCCCAAGTGAATGTAAACGCTCAGCATAGTTTTGTAAAAGGCCTTAAAGCGTTGCTGCGTCAAGATCCGGATGTGATGATGATTGGTGAAATGAGAGACCAAGAAAGTGCCGCTATTGCGCTGGAGGCTGCCCATACTGGCCATTTGGTTTTGTCCAGTTTACACACTCACGATACCTATAGTGCCTTGCTTCGCTTAAAATCCTTTGATTTGGACTCCTTTATGATTGGACAGGTCCTGACGCTTATTGTTGCTCAGCGTTTGGTTCCGGCACGTTGTCTCCACTGTACCACCTCTCTCTGTCAAGATTCTTCAGAATCTACTCACTGCGTTCATTGTGATGGCAAGGGAGTGTCTGGCCGTGCTTTGTTGACGGAATGTCGTTATTTTGATGCTCCTTTTTCCTTTGATTTGGAGACTCTACCTTCAAAACAATCTCTTGGACAGCTTTATTCCTTTTCGGATGACCTTTCTTATAAGATTTCTACGGGGTGTATTCCGGCCGATACTAACGATGCTTTTTAGACCCCAGGATATTCGTTCGATTGCTACTCAGATTAACGCGGGTGCTGTAGGGGTGTTTCCTTGTGACACCCTGTTTGGTATTGTTGGACGTTTTGATGAGACTGTATTGACAAAAATCCGTTCCATTAAAGGTAAATCCCAACACGCTTCTTTACTTGCTTTAATTCCTCATAAGGGCTGGATATCGCGTCTTTGTGCCCCCTTAAGCTCAGCACAATCAACCCTGGTCAATACCCAATGGCCTGGGCCTGTGACCTTTGTTTTTGATGCACACCCTAACCCACTATTATCTATCAATGATATGGGGAGTATTGGTTTACGCTACCCCGAGTTTTTACCCCTTAATATGTTATTGGATGCTGTTGACTACCCCTTGTTTTCGACCAGTGTTAATCTCAGCGGTCAGCCTGCCATTCTTGACCCAAATGAGATGGATGAAACGTTGCTGTCCCAACTTGATTTTTGCTATAAAGATGTGTTTCCTATGCATCAACAACCTTCGACTGTCATGGATCTGCGATGTACACCGTTTCAATGCTTACGTTCTGGGGTATCTTTATCTTTATGAGCGCCTCTTTTTTGATTTCGTCGGTGGATCCTACGCGTTTGATACAACGCTACCAAGCACGCCGTCATGTTTTTTTAAAGGCACTTTCTGCTCCCCTCTTGCTTAATGGCCTTGATGCCTTACCTGAACAGCAGGTTACCCCTTGGGATTTACTGGGTCGCCGATGGGAACAATCGCCGCTATTGTTACATTTAACAGGTATCAATCAGCTGGGCATAGCTCTTTTTCTGGATCCTAAGAACGCAGGTACGTCTTTGTTGTTTTTACCTCGCTATGATAAGCAAAAAGCACGTTGGGATGGAGACTCTCTCTGTTACAAGGATGATGAACAAGCTAGGGCCTTGGCTCTAGATTATGGGTTTTCTCATATTTATTCACAGGATTCTATGCGGTCGATTGTCGCAGAATATTTACAGGATGCACATTGCAAAGAGCTAAACTTGTTGTGGCATTTTTCGACATCTCATCCACAAAAAATCATGAAAGATCATCATTACACGGCTAAACAAGCCCTATCTCGTTATTTTAAGCGAAAAGGCCTGCATCTACGTTATAGTAGTATTCAGGACTTGGAATGGGAACATCGTTTATTATTTGATGATATTGATCTTTCTTTAGCGATTAAGGCGCAGGAAAAAACTGCTCTTTGCTTTGAAGAGTGCATTAAGCAGCTTCCTTATCATAAAAATGAACAAGGCATTGCAGGTGTACTAAATGGCGCACTCGAACAACAAAGTTTTATGGGTAAAAGCTTTCCTAGTATTGTGGCCTGTGGGGATCACGCCTGTACCTTACATTACCACAAAAATAATGCCCCTTTATCTAAAGATCGCTTATTGTTACTGGACTTTGGACTGCGCTACTTTGATATTGTAACGGACATTTCACGCACTATCCCTGTTAATGGTCGTTTTAATCCCTTGCAACGCTGCTTATATGAACTTGTTTTACAAACTCAGACCTATGTCGCTAGTTTGGTGAAGCCAGGTGCTCTATTAAGGGATATTAATCAGGCCTGTTGGCTGTATTTGAATCGCCATTTAGATTCCCTCATGACGCGCTATCAAGGAACCTACCAGCTCGATTATGAGCATGCTCCCCATAACGTCAGTCATTTAATCAAAACTGCTGTCCATGATGGTGACTATTGGCGCGATTATGCAAATCGGCCTTTACGCATTGGTGAATGTATTAGCAATGAGCCTGGCTTGTATGGGAACTTTGACATGGTCATTGATGGTCAACGCTATCACGAACGTATTGGTATTCGTATCGAGGATAATTTATTGGTTACGTCTAACGGCTGTCGCAACTTAAGCGTGGCTATTCCTAAAACTATCCGCGATCTCGAAGCTCTATTTGATAGATCTTCGCTTTGCTAGTCTGTTATAAAATACCGGATTGCGTCGTAAATGTCTGGATCTTTGTCGATCACAAAGACATGTTCGTTTCCAATCCATAGTAATTTTTTGTGAATCGTATTAAGGCCATTGAGTAGTCTATGTGCCGAATCTGGATGTGCGACGGTATCATTCGCTGCATGGGCTACAAGTGTTGGAATGGTTACCTGTGACATACATTTTTTCGCTTTTTGCTGGATTCTAAATAAATTGATGATGCTTTTTCGGGGTAGTTCTTCATACCAAAACCCGCTACGATGCTCAGGGATTGTTCCATTCGGGATTTTCCCCCACGAAAATGGCCATAGATAGGCTAGCGGTGATAGCAGATAACAACTGTAAAACCAGGGGTTTTGAGGTTTTAAAAACGTCCCCATACACACTAACTTTTTAAGGGGATATTTTGCCGCCAATCGTAGACTTAATAATGCCCCCATAGAGGATCCAATAACAGAGACATGTTCATAGTGCTGCCTTAATTCTTGATAGATAGTTTCGAGTGATCGCTCCCAGTCTTGCCAGTTTTTTTGTTCAAAATCTTGTAGACTTGTCCCATGCCCCGCTACACGCAGGCCATAGACATCACTGCCCTTTTCATATAGATAATGCCCGATTGGTTTTAAAGTTGCCGGACACGCACTAAAGCCATGTACGAGAATAATGATATGATTGTTGGTGTTTTTGTGCTGCAAAAAATAAGATTTGGCGCTGTCTTTTGTCACAATCTTTTTTTCATTTTCTTGTACTTTTTCAAAAAAACGGCGGCTATTATTCATAGGTTGAACATTGTGACTCTAGCAATTTTTAACTATTATTGTCAAAGCTGTATCTGCTTGTTATACTTTATAAGTTCTTGATTATTTTCAAGCTTATGCTCACATGGCCGCGGGGTGGAGCAGTGGTAGCTTGTCGGGCTCATAACCCGAAGGTCGCAGGTTC
>JAYNIM010000007.1:5922-98583 GCA_038109055.1 bacterium | reverse complement strand
GCTGCTTGTTGTTCTGCTTGTGTTCTTTCAAGTTCTGCTTCTGCTGCTGCAAGTGTTGTTGCGTGTTCTTCTGCTGCTTTTGCTAGTGTTGCTGCGTGTTCTGCTTCAAGTGCTTCTGTTGCTTCTTTTAATGCTGCTGCTGAGTCTGCTGCGTGTTGTTCTTGTAGTTTTTTTAGTGCTGCTGCGTGTTGTGCTTCAAGTTCTGCTATTTCTAAAGTAGAATTGTACTTTTGACTTGCTTGTACAGATTGTTTCCAAGTATTTAAACTTTCACTGAGCTTTTTTGTTTTCAATCTTTGTTGGAGTAGTTTTTCTATTTTTGCGTTTGCATTTCTTCTTTGTTGCATTGATCTAAATTGTGTTTGTATTTTAGCTGCTGCTTGTTGTTTAGCAAGTTCTGCTCTAAAACTGTCAAGTTCTGCTGCGTGAGATTGTTGAAGTGCTGCTGTTTCTTGTCTTGCTGCATCAAGTTTTGCTTGTAGTGCTTCTGCTGCTGCTTGGTGTTCTGTTTTTAGTGTTTCTATTACTGAAGCTACATCTACATTTCCATTTCCATCTTCAACTCCAACTGCTGTTGCTGCTGCAGCAAGTTGTGCTACTGCTGCTGCAAGTTGTGCTTTTAGTTTTTCTATTGCTTCAGCTACATTTCCAGCTACCTCTACATCTCCATCTTCACCTCGAACTGCTTCTGTTGCTGCAGCAAGTAGTTTTTGAAGTTTATCTAGTGCTGCATGATGTTCTTCTTTTAGTGTTTGTATTGCTTGAGCTACATCTACATCTCCATTTCCATCTTCAACTCCAACTGTTGTTTTTGCTGCAGTAAGTTGTGTTTGAAGTCTTTGTAATGCTGTAGCTGCTTCACGTTTTTGTGTGTTAATTTGTACCTGGGTGGCCCACTCTTTAAAGGCTTTGCTTGTTTTCTGCATATTAAGTTTATTTATGGCTAGATTTCCTATTGCTTGTCGTTGGCTTTCTAGTGTTTGTTGGTGTTTACTTTGTAGTGCACTTCTGGACCAAGCTTGAAAGACTTGGTTATGAAGTCTATTTCCGTATAGTTTGTTCATCAGGCGTATTTTTTCTTGTGTTGCTTTTTCTAATGTTGCTTTATGTTCTGCTTGGTGTTGCTGTTTTGCTTCTGCAAGTGCTTTTGCGTGTTCTTCTTCTGCTGCTTGTTGTGCTTGGTGTTTTTCTTTTTGTTCTAGTACTTCTTTTCTTAGCTGGGATATTTGCTCTTCGAGTTGTTTAGTTTTACCCTCAAACGCCTTCGCTGTTTTACCATCTATTGTTGCTAAAGTTCTCTCTTTTTTCCACTCGCCAATAGAATGCTGTGCATTTAATTTGTGATGGCCACATGATTGATTTAGAGCCCATTTGCAAGATTCAAGAATTTTTTGTCGGTTTGGGTCAGAGGTATGAGTGCTTTCTGCACGGGTTTGTAATATTGCGTAAACAATAGTTAAGTTTTCGGATATTTGTTGATCGTTTCTCCTTAGCTGACCTTGTGTTGCTTGTAAAAGGAAATAGTGGTGATTTATGGTGGGTAATAAAGTGGCTATTTCGTTAAAATCTTCACGATCTAATTGTTGACTAACTTTTTGTCTTAGTGAAGAAATTAGTTGTACTGTTTCTTTTAGCCTTTGACTACGTCTCTGAGCAGAGACTGGATGACTAAGTGCCCTTGTCAATTCACTGTTCAATACGTCTGTATGTGCAGAAAGTTCGTTTTGAATTAAAGTTTGACATTGTACTGTATCCTTTTTCCATTGATCTATTATGGTTGCTTGTTGCTGTTTGTTTCTAGTTTGTTGCTGTTTGTTTCTAGCAGAAGTATGCCTGACGCTTATTCTCTGCCAGTGAGATGATTCCCAATTAGGCGGCACTACTCTCATTAGTTACGCCCTCCCGATTTAGGTTGATTCTGCGTTTTTCTAGTGGTCTGTGTGTTGATTTTTTTTGTTGTGTCAAGGAGATTCTTTTTTTTCTGGTGTATGTTCATGGCGTTTGTTTAATCTTTTTTCACTTTTGTTGTTATACCCCCTAATAGGCTTTGTTAAACCTTTTTGTTAGTGGTGGTTTGATTTTTGGGGGTCTTGTGCTAGAATTTTTCTATGGTTAGGGCTATTTTTTGTATTTTTTTGTTTCTTTTTTATAGTTCTTTATTTTCTATGAGTTTTAAAGTTTCATCCACAAAGATGCCTATGGATCGTTATGCGGTGGGTAAGATTGTTGATTTTGATTCGTCGACTGCTTGGGTAGAGGGCGTGCCTGGGACTGGACTTAAGGAATGGATAAAGATTTCTTTCACAGCAAAAAAGGAGCTTAAGGGCTTTTCGGTATTTCCGGGTGTTGTGCCTAAAACGGCCAAGGATGCGCCCTGGACACATTATGCAAGGCCAAAGCAATTAACCTTGATTTTTTCGGATGGAAGTCGTCAGAAAATTGTGCTTAAAGATGAGCCTAAGTTGCAGGTTTTTTCTTTTGAAAAAGAAACAGATTTTGTCAAAATTTATGTGGCGGATGTTTACCCTGGTCAATCCGAAGACTTGGCTATGGCGGAGTGTCGGCCTGTATTTGATTCTGGAGAAGTGTTGGATTTTTCTTTTTCTTTGGATAATCAATTGTTTGCCTCGGATGAGTCTGTGTATGCGTTGCTAGAATTACACTCGCCTCTTTTTGAATCTGAGGTGCGGTTTCAGCCTCTGCATGTGGTTGTTTGTTTGGATTTGGCGACGCCTTTGACTGATGAAATGAAACAGCAGTTGTTGCGTCAGATGAAGATGGGGTTGGCGACTTTAGGTTCGCAGGATTATCTATCTTTGGTCGCTCTTTCGGATAAGGTAGAGCCATTGATCGAGGCTAAAGCTGCGACTGATAAAACAAAAATGTTGTTTATGAATCGTTTGTCAGAGGCTCGTTTTTCTGCGACCTCCTCTTTACCTTCTTCGTTGAAAGCTGTGGCGGAATTATGCGTCTCTAAATCAGGGGAGTTGCCAGGGGTGGTTCGCCTTTTTTATTTGAGTGATCGAGCGAGTGGATTTGGAGATATGACGGCAGCTTTTTCAGAGTTGGGACAATTTTCCTTATCTGTATTTGATCTTAGTGCAGAGGGTGCTGAGCCTATGGCTCAATTAGCGCATTCTTATTCGGGGCAGTATTATCCGGCTGTTCGTGATTTGAGGTCACCTTTGAAACGTGCTTTTTTGGATTTGCGTTCTTCAGGTTATCATAATGTGATGCTTCGCTTATTTAAGCCTAGAGGCTATCGTTTAGCTCAGATTCATGGGGGCGTTTTTCGCCGGGATGGAGACGATTATCTTGTTCCCTTTTCTAATTTGTTAGCGACTCAGACACAGCGGGTTTTGTTGCGTTTTGAGTATGAACAACCTCTATCCCTGCAAGCGGATGACGAGCCTTTATACGTACAAGGAGTTTTTAGATATCATGACCAACAAAAGGGCTTTGTCCAACAGCGTTTGCTTTTTCATGCCTTGCCTGCAAAAGATGAACGGTTCTCTTTGACGAAACAGAAACAGTCTCTGTGTCGACGTTTGCGAGCGTTAACACCTTTTTCTTTATAAAATTGTAGGGTTTTCTGCGTCTCCGTATACTTTTTTTGGATCGAAGACTTTTTCTTTTTCTGTGAATCCTAAATTTAGGGAGTCGTTTTCTGTGATTTCTGGACCGAAGGGGATTTTTCTGTAAAAACATGAGCGATACCCAACATGGCAACTGGCATTGCCGTCCACAGATACCCGTAACCAAATACAGTCTTGGTCGTCATCAATGCGTATTTCTTTGATGTGTTGGAACAAACCGCTGGATTTTCCTTTGTGCCATAAGCATTGTCTACTTCGTGAATAATAGACTGCTTGCCCGTGTCTGATACTTTCCTTGAGTGCTTCTTTGTTCATGTAACCTTGCATCAATACTTCGCCACTTTTAAAATCGCTTGTAATCACGGGTATGAGGCCGTTTTTGTCGAATTTTGGAGCTAAGTCTGTGCTTTCTTCTACTTGCTCGATACTATTTCGTTCTTTGAACCAATTTTCTTTTTGCATTGTTCTAGTGTAACGATCTATTTTCGTTGAAGCAAGTTCTTAAAGGCAGAGAAATGAAAGATGATTAGGCTTATCTCTAATACTAAAATAGCGCTGGCGATGATGATTTCATTGGGTTGAAGGATGAGGTGAAATAAAAAAATATTAATCACAATTGGGGCTAAACATACCAAAGCTAAGGGGATGAACTGGCCACTGAGCAACAGCAACCCACAAAACACTTCGCAGCTTTTAATGAAGGTGAACAAATAACTATTTTGCATACTCGTCATCAAGGAGAGAGCTTTGGGATTTAGGCCCTCTTGAACAGGGAAAAAGCTGATAAATCCATTGAGTCCGAAGACAAAGAAAATAAGACCTAACAATAAACGTGCGCCTAATTTAATGTTTTGTATCACTTTTCAAGTATAGCTATTTTGTTTTTCTTATGCAATTTTCTTATATTGAGTTTATGTGCAACTTGTTTTTTTGTCTGTGAATTTAGCCGGGGGGACTGAGCTTGTTTTCGATTTTGTTTTTCTGTTTGATATATAAGTGGATGCTGTGAAAAATGACTACGGTTAAGATAATGACCCCTCCTAACAATGTTCGTTTGCTTGGAACTTCTTTGATGATTAAAAAGGCGAGTGTGCTTCCATAAATGGGTTGTATACAAGATAAAATACCTACAAAGCTTGCAGATAAACGTTCGAGGCTTTTGCTAAATAAGGTGTGAGCTAATGCTGTAAATATTGATCCTAACACGAGTATTAAGACGATATCTAGAACTCGGAACGTACTGGGTATGGTGACTAGTAACGGGCTTAGGAGTATAGCGACGATGGTACTTTGGTAAAACATGAGTTTACTGGCGGGTATGTGATGGATGTATTTTCGGGTGTAAATATTTCTTAGAGCAAAAGATATCGCTGAAATAAGGCCCCATAAAATACCTTGACTAATGTTATTGTCTAAATCAATGGAGGGATCCATCACAAGTATGCCTATTAGTACCAAAATGGCAGAAATTAGATACCGTGGTTTGAATCGTTTTTTAAGGACAATGGGTTCTAGTAGAGTAGTAAACATGGGAAAGGTAAAAACAGCAACTAAGGCCAATGCAACATTGCTGACTTTGATGGCTTTGAACATGGCGATCCAATGAATGCCCATTAATAGGGCTAAGCCTAGCATGTAAATAAAGGTGCGTTTGCTTTTTGGTCTTAATTGTATGTTTTGTTGTTTTAAATACAGTCCTAAGCAACATGCCGCTACTAATGCGCGACCAAGAATAATATGTTCAGCGCTTAATAGGATGATTTTTGCAAAAATGGCATTAAATCCTAGAATAAGGATGCTTATATTACAGAGATAAAAGGCGTGTTTTTTGTTTTGTAGCATTTATAGGAAAGATACCCCTTTTGTTTTAATATTAAACGTTTTATCTGTTTTTTTATCATGTTTAACTTTTAAAAAATAGGGGTATACATACATATATGGAAAGTGTGTTTATTCTTTTGGGATTTTTGTGTTTTATTTCCTTGGGGGTTATCTGCCTGTTTAATCGCTATCGTTTTAAAACATATGCTTCAAAGGATCCATTTTTTCAGAGACCCGCGATGGCAAGAGAGGCATCGATGTCCTTGGTGTTGGAGTCAATGAATCACGATGAGCATGCGCATTTGTTATTTAAACTCTATTGTCAAAAGGAATATAAGCAACAAGAAGCATTGCTACAAAATTTGTGTCGCTGTGGTCAGGTTAAACATAAAGATGAAAAATTGTATTATGGGGATGTTTTGTTGGTTGATCATATGAAAAAACGTTAATGTGAACATAGGGTATAGCTTAATTGGTTGATACTGTGGGTTAAGTGTTTATTTATGAATAGTTTGTAGGGAATTTTCATGATTATTTTTTCCTTGAAAGGATAGGGGGATAAGCCATATGTTGTGGGGGATAGAGGGGTTAATGTGATGTTTGTTTGCTTGAGATTTAGAGTCACTTGTTCTTGAGAGCCTATACATATTCGTAGTGAGAGTTCATCTAAAAAAGCGAGGATGTTTTGGTTGATGAGTTGCTTATTTTCTGTGATATGTAGGCTATATTTTTTGTTTTTTTTTAATGTGTTTAAGAGCTGGGTTTGGGTTATTTTTTGATGTTGTATAAAGCTGTTTATTTGTAGTGGGATTTCCTTTTTGTGTTGTTCGTATCTAGTGGCTAAATATAGATTGTGGCTTAGTATGAGATACTGTGCATAGGGGGATGGAATGTTGAGTTGACTGTTTAGCCAAATATGTAGATGGTATTTGCTTGGAATATCAAGAAATGAAAATGGGTACTGTGTTTGTGGATTGAGGATTAGGGGCTGTTTTAGCCAGCCATTATCGTGGTTTTTACAAGCATAGTAGAGTTCTTGATAGAAATGAATATGGTTTTTAATTGTTAGTTTTTTTAATAGGTTTGCGCTTAGTTTTGCATGATCTGTTTGCAAGATGCATTTGCAGGTATTGTTTTGCTTGTCTCGTAAAATCATTGTTTTTTTGATCGTTATTGTATTTTTTTTGTTGTGCTTCAACAATGGTTTTTTGGTGGTTTTACTTAAGGGTGCAAGTTTTTTATTTTATTTTACGATATGTTTTTTGACCGAATTAATAACAGGTGGGTTTAGTGTTAAAAAAAATAGTTTGTATCTTTTTTGTTTTTCCTTTATTGCTTCATGCAGAAGAGTTGGAATTGCGTTCTGTGGATGCTTCGGGAGGATTTGAGGATTATTCATATTCGTTGCAAGATAGACAAACGCGTCAGCGGATTAGGTCTCTTCATGAAACGCAACGAACCCTTGTGCTTCGGGGTTATAAATTAACGTTGGAAGAGGTGCATAGAAATGGCTCATTAGACTTGCAAAGCCATGATGACGCGCTTTCGGTTTCTGATGTCTATGTGTATCCCAACCCCTTTAGACAATCAATGAAAGTCTTTATAGCTGGCGATGATGAAGAATATCAAGCTCTTTTGGGCTATAAATTGAGTGGGAATGCCAATATCGATATGTATATCTATGATATGCTAGGTCGTTTAACAATAAAGCGCCGTTTTTTAAGTGGGTCTGTTGGGGGAGCAAAAAATTATAATCTCATCGATTTTACGCATTTATTAAAAGACTATAAATTATCAACCGGTGTTTATTTTGTTTATTTGGTTCATGAGGACAAAGTTGTGGGTAAGACTAAATTTGGAGTTAAACCTTGACTTCTCTGCCAAAAAATACGCAATCTGAGGCAGTTTATTGTGGCGCATCTAGTTTTACTAAAGGTCCCCACGCTAGAACTGCCACATCTCAGGCCTTTTTTGACAGAGTTTGTGCGGGGGGTGGTTTATTTAACTTAGCTAAATGTTGCGTTGCTAGAGGTGATGGCTTTTTTGGGCAATGTCGACTAAAGGTGTTGATGTTTGTTTTGTGTTTTTTTTCGTTTTCTTGTCTTGCTTTTGCAGATATGGCTCCTTATTTTGACCCTTCTTCCGTGGGGAGTTCAGCGTCGATGATTGGGATGGGGTATATTCAAGGATTTTCACCGTATGCAAATTCTGTTTTTGAGAATCCTGCTAGTTTGTATCGTACTTCTCAAGGGTCAGCCTCTGTGTTTAGTACGAAGATTATGAATGAAGTAAATTATTATAATTGTGCTGCTGCATTGCGTTTGAAGTATGGGGTTGTTGCTTTGGGCTATATGGCGATGGGCGTTGATGATTTGATTAAGACTAGAATTAATAATGATTTAGTTATTTTTGGAGATCAGGGATCATATAATTATCGTAATAATTTTATTAAATTAGGGTATCAAGCATCTATTAGAGAACATTTGCATGTGGGGCTTAATCTTAATTTTTATTCCTTGCAGATGGATACCTTAACAGGCAAGGGGAGTAACGTAGATCTGGGGATGGTATTGGATAAAGGGTTTATTGAGACATCTTTTGTTTTAAAAAATGTCTTGCAAAGTCAAAAAATGGTTTTTTCTGATTCAGATACATTGAGTTTTGTTAGTGGAACGAATAACAGTTCTGGTGAAAAGGAACTTTTGCCCTTATCGTGGATTTTATCATCGAAAGTTTATTGGCGGGCTTTTTCTTTTTCTGCTCAATTTAAGCGTATGGCTTATTATGGCGTTTCTTTGAAGAGTTTTGGACTGGAGTATCATCCATCTTATTTTGCGTCTCTCTTGCGATTTTCTGCGGGATATGGGGAATATCATACTGTACAAAGTTTGAAGAATGATAATGTCGATTTGACTCATGTTTCTCAGGCCCTTAGTTTTGGTTTGGGACTTACCTTGTTTAACGTTCATTTTGATTATGCCTTTGAACGGGGTGAACATGTGGTTAAATCTGCAAGACAGAGACATTATTTTTCGTTAAATTTTTATTTTTGATTTATTGTTTGTTTGGTTGGTTTCAAGGTATTAAATATGCTAAAATGAAGGTTGGAAATCTTTCATGAAATTTAAGTGTCAGTTGGCGTCTTTGTTGCGAGTTTTTTGCTTAAAATTAGCGTTCGCTTTTTTGTTTTTCTTGACGCCTCTTTTGATGGCAGGATCCGGATCAGCGCTCAGTTTTAGTGGGGCTCTTCCTAGCTTGGGTCAAGGTGTAAACGTCGATCAGAAACTGTTGGTTGGGATTGTAGTGACCACTAATGCTTTTGATGGAAGGGACTCTTTTCGTGATGCTACTTTTTTGAAAAGTGATTTTAAATTTGCGGAATCTATTCCCTCTTTTCGTTTTGGAGAGGGAGGTGTTTTTACGCTTCGTTTGGGGGGAGGTGGGACTGATCATACCATTCTAGAACCTTCTGGCGCTACTTCCTTTAATTCAGAGTTATTACAGGTTGATGGCCATAAATATTTTGTTTTATATGTGTTGGCAACTCGGGTATTAAATGTAGACGGAGAGTCTATAGCTTTTAACGGAAATATAGAGGATTTTTTTAATGGGATTGGTAGGGATTATCAATTTAAGCCAGATCTTGTTTTGAGATTGAATGCGATTCCTTATACCTATAAGACGGAACTGGCAGAGACAGTATATTCTGTACAAGCTTCTGATTTTTTAGCTAATCCACTTACTTTTGCGTCTTTGGTGACAGTTAATGCGTATATGAATGTTGCGCAAACATCTTTTTATTATGATTCTTTTATTCATCAGTTTGGTGTTGGAACAGCGTCTCCAGCTTATGATCTAGATGTTCAGGGAACCATGAACGTTAAAGGTGATATTAAACTAAATGGGGTGTCGATTATTGATCCTTATTTCTCTGAAAATGATGTTGGAGGTGAGACCTTTGTAACACTTAATGAGCAGTTTTCGAAACTTGCGCTCTTGAGACCGAGATCATCTTCTTTTTTACCGTTTTTACCTTATGATTTATCTGTTCAGGGAGCAGTTAATGTATCGGGGAGTTTGTTTTTGAATGACGAGAGTTTTGTATTTTCTTTTTATAATCGTTGGGTGTCAGGTAATCGAGGAGAGGGGACTCCTGGCTTTCAAAACGTTTTTTATACCTCTAGAGATGTTGGGGTTTTGACGGAACCTAATGAAGCACTAGATATTGCGGGAGGATTGAAATTAACATCAGTCAATGTGGATGAAGTTGGTATTCATGCGGGAAGTATTCGTTTTGGGGAGCCGGATGATTCTGGGTTGGGTTTTTATGGGTTTATGCCTGTTGGAGGGGAGGTTGTTTCAACATCGTTACATTTGTTAAGTGGAGAAGGTGAGGAGCATCAGTTGGCGTATTGGAAAAAAGCGTCTGAGCTTATGTTTTCCTCTGATGTATATGCCTATCAAGGTTTTCTGGGATTTTCTGTTTTGCCACAGGTGCCTTTACATTTCGACCTAAATGATGAGGGGATGTCTTTTCTTCGTTTTACAGGCCGTTCTGATGTAGCGGGAGATTTGGGGGTGACGATGAATCGATCAGGCCGTTTGCTTGTTGGTGTTGAAGAGTCCTTTAATGATGCGTATCGTTTAGAGGTTGTTTCGCTTAATTCAGAAGGTTTTTATATTGATTCTACTCCTTTACAATATTATTTGTTGCGTCAAAGTCGTTTTTCTACCTTGAATAATGGGGTTCTTTATTATGATCCTATTTCTAACCCTGATAAGTTGTTTCTGAGTGTTGCGGATGAACCTAGTGCCTCCTTTTATTTAGATTCTAATCGTAATGTTACAGGAACAGCGTTGTTTTTAGGGTCTTCATCCGACCAAAATCGTTTTGATTTTCCGGCGTTTCGATTTTCTTCTGGTCTGGAAGGTAATTATACGTATTATGAGTGGCGTGCGGGGGATTTAGCTGAGCATATTTGGTCAGATTCTCATATTTTTACCTTTGATTTATTGCATCAGCAGGAGACCATGTTAGCTTTTTTGTCTGAAAATGATGATCCTCGTGTTGGCTTTAACCAAGACTATCCCTCTGCTAATTTTACCTTAAAAGGGGACAGTGTTTTGGTTGAAGAGGGCAATACTACTTTGGCTAATTTTTTGCCACCTGATGTGGGCGCATATTTTTATTTTTTTCCGTATCATTTTGAGGAGAATGTCACTAATTTTCAATCTTTGTTGTTTTTACGTGCGGGCTCTTTCGATGTGGGATCTCATGAGGTGCTTCCTTTACCTTTCTCCTATGCGATGGGAAGAAATCACAAGGCTGCTGCGATGTATACTTCTGTGCTTGGAGGGGAGGGGCATACTGTTGAGCGAGAGGCTAGCCAGGCTATGCCCGCTCAGTATACGACTTTATTAGGGGGACAAGATAATGTCGCCCGTGGCGCATATTCCTTGTTAATGGGATATATGATAAGGGATTCTTATGGCGAGGGGGCTTTTTTGTGGCAGTCATTTGGAGGTCTACAAACATCTTTAAACACAACTCAAGGAGGGCAGTTTTTAGTTAATAATGTGAGGAATGTTAATTTTAATGTGAATTCGGGGGGGGCTGATTCGTTGATGACCTTGGGCTCTATTCGTACGACGTCATTGAGTTTTTTGGGAGATGATAGAATTGGAGATTTAGCCTTTCAATCTATATCAAGTTTGGATAAGAGTGGGGCGCCTATGACAACATTTACACAGGAATATGCGTCACGTTTTCTTTGGTTGTTTTTGGTGTCTCATAATGTCATTGATCAACATGGATATGTGGTTGATCGTGATTTTTTTCTTGATCCGACTCATGCAGAGTTGTCTCGAACGTTTTCACGTGATTTAAATAATGAAAATAAAGTTTTTGTGCCGGGTGTAAATGATACCAGTGATACAGATATTGAGCGTAAGCGAACTATGTGGCCAGAGAGACTTCGTCATACTCCTGAGCTTGACTATTTATTGAGTCAGGCAAATTCTTTGCAATATTTTGATGGCGATCCTTTTTTGAATGGGGGGAATGCGGTAGGTGAACAAGGGGCTCTTCTAACAGTTACAAGAAACTTGACGCTTTTACTTTATCGTTTGAGTGGTCATGATTATTTAAGAGCGTATTCTAATGGGGGTGTTTCGCGTTTGCGTTTTCGTTCTCCAGCATTGTTTTTTTTGGGAGAGGGTTTAGAGCCTTCTCAATTTTATTTTTGGGAAGAAAATCAACCGAATATGCTAGGGACTGCTTTTAGTGAAGATGCGTCGTTAATGATTAGTGGGAATGTGTGGGTTAATGTTGATGAATCTCTTGGGAATTTGTTTAATCCTACGCAGTCTCAGGCTCGGTTTTTACTTCAGGGTAATCAGGCATCCGAAAATTGGATGGTAGTGACGTCTGAAAATAGTTCTGTGACCTATAATTTCGTGATTCATCGAGAACCTGATGTTCAGAATACGTCTCATACGCCGCGTGTCTACGTTTCTGCAAAGTCTGATGAACGTCGTTGGCCAGAGGATTCAGGGACGAATCCCTTTGTGATTGATTCCAATCCTGATTATCGTATTTTTGTTGGGGGAGAGGTTAGTTCTAATGGATTGGGAACCTTTGATTTTGATGATTTTGGGAAAGTTGATTGGGTGACAGCATCAGTTGGTACAGGTGAAACATTGGCCTTGTCTTCGAATTTGGAAAAAGTGTCTATTTTTACAAGTTCTTCGTATAGTTTGTTGAACTTGGGAGAACAAAGTTATAAAGGTGAGATTGTCTCATCTAATTTAACATTTTCTCAGGGTGATGTATCAACAACAATTAATTTTCATGATAATCGTTTAGCCATTCAAAAAGAAGGTACTTCTCTTTTTGCTGCGTATGGAGCAGAGGGTGGAAATGCTCCACAGGTTGTTTTTGGCAAAACGGTAGATGACGTCTTGACATCGAATTATGCCTTGATGGTGTTTGGAGAGGCTAATTTTATTCCGACAACGGCTTTCTTTATTACGGAGAATACCTTGCATGGCGATGTTTCCTTACCCTCTGTAAATATTCAGACTGTTAATGTTTCTCATCATTTGATGTTTATGAATTTTGATAATAATGGGTTTCTAATCTCTGCTTTTGGTACGGCAGGAAACGGCTGGGACTTTGTTACGATAAATAATGATTCTTACATTAATTATCCGGATGTTGTGGCTATTTTACCTTCTGCAAATTTAGCGGAGGCTACATCTGTTGTTTCGGGACTTGATTTATCTGATGGTAGTATCTTTGTTTCGGGTAATGTATCGGTGAATGGGCGTTTGTCTGTTAACGATACATTGCGTGTCAGGCTTGTTACGGTGGCTAGAACAGACAATGCTTTGCCGCCTCATGTGACGTTGTTGTCTCAATATTCTTATGAAGCTCCCTTACATTTATATTCTGTAGATACTGATTTGGTGTATAAATTAGGGGCTTTAGATAGTGATACGCCAGTTTATAAGATCAGTCCTATGTCTCTATTGACTAATTTTCAGAACTTAGAGAAGGCATTATCGGTGGGTTATATGTATGACTCTACGACTGATGTGGGTGAAAATCAGTTACAGTATATTCCGTTTATTTCTTATTTTCAGGAGTTTACCAGTGATTCTAGACTTTGGGAAAATAATGTGTTTGACCCTCAGGGGGTGTTTCATGATCGAGCTAATATGAGCACATTAAATGTACAAGGTTATGTTGTTTTAGATAATCAAAGGACGTCTTCTTCTGTTTCTTCCTTTGGAGTTCCTTATACCTTCACCGATCGCTATGCTTTTCGTTTTGGCTCTGAGGCCAGTTCAATTGTAAATTCAACATTAGAAGCTGCGGCTGATTTTGATTTTTTTCTTGGAGATGCTCGAGAAAACCCCTCTTCAATGTATCGTGTTAAACAGGAAATTGTATCAAGGTCGGAAATGTCCACATTTCTTTCGGGTGTTTATGGCTTGGATATTCGTATTGATGGAGCGGAGTCTTATACGGATATCGATCAATTTGGGAATCCTAGGACTCAGGGATTGTCGGATGTGTTTTCAGATTCAGTTTCTCTGAACTTACGTGGACTTGTTGTTGATTTATCAGGACTGAACTTTAGTCGGCAGTCTGAGGTGGTAGGATTGTTTCCTGCGCGGACATATTCAGCCTTGTTTTTAGGGAATATTTTTATCGGATCAGGTTTGGATCATATACCAACATTTAATTCTTATTCAGAGGCTGAGTCGTCTAATCTGTTGGTGTCAGGAGATATTCAGGTGTTATCTGACATTAATGTGGATCGATTGATTGTTCGAGATTCCTTAGTTTTTATTAATCCCACAGATGTTGAAGGCATATTCATAGAAGATTTAAGTCAGGGGCAAGTTGTAGATGTTCGTTTTTTAAGTGGTATCCAAGATCCACAGTATATGTTGACAGTAGGGGGGAGTAATTCTCGTTTTTCTTTTGGTGAAAGCGTTGTAAAACAACAAGATGTTCAGACGGGTTTAATTGTGGGAGATATTTCTTCTGAAGAACGTTTAGCATTAGACCCCTTATTTATTTATAAACGACCTAAGATCGTTAGATATGTTAAAAAAGATGCGTCTATGGTGTTGTCAAAACTCTATGATGAAGTGTCTACCCAAAAAGAAGTTTTAAGCCATCTTGTGATTTCGTCGGCGAATGTTGATGTGAATCAATCACTACAGTTGACGCGTGTGTCTATTCAAGCGCCTCTGGAGAATCGAGTGGGTGGTGCGGGTCGGAAGCTTTATGGGGTTGATATTGATTTTACAGACTTGGTTTCGCACGAGTCTACTCCTCTATATGGTCTGCGTGTGGATGTTCCTCAATTGGCGTTGCCTACGGTTAATGCGGCTATTTTTAAAGGGGCCCCTGTATATATTAATCATTCTTTGGATAAAGTTAGCGCTGATATTTCCTTGAATATAGGCGGGAGTATAAGGAGTGATTTTTTTGCTTATGAAGAGGCGTCGAGAAATCAGGAATCTAGTGTGATGTTTTTGGATGTCACAAGTTTAATTGTGACGAGTAACGATGCGTTTGATGCTGGCTTTGTTGCAGAAACTGTGACGGTTGATCAATTAAAGCTTGTGGAGAATCTCATGATTGATCAGCTGCCTATTTCTAGCTTAGAGGCCTTGTCGACTAAGGTCTCAGTGGAGGCATTGAACTTTCCTAATGGATTTTTAACGGGGAATGCTTTACGGGTATTAAATTATGATTCTGTGTTTACTAGTTTTGATACTGTTTCTTTTTCGGTGACGTTATTAACCGTATCGCAAGATCTCGAGGTAGAGGCGTTGTTTGTCGATCATTTTTATGTTCCGCGTATGGCTATCAGTTCTAATTCTGGGGTTACAATGAGCGGATTTGAAGGGGCTGTTTTATCCTATCATCACGATAAGTTTGGGTTTTTTACTGAAACGCCTCGTTCTTTGTTGACCTTAGGAGGGGATAGATTGAATGCCTATGTTGTTGACGATCCTGATACATGGAGTGTATTTCGAATGGAGTTGGATGCACCTGAAGTTGCAACAGCGGGGGTAGGGATGTATTTTTCTGCTCAAGATATGACGGGTGCTGAATTAGCTTCCGCGTCTATGTTCGCTAAATATGATGCGTCTAATCAGCTTGATTTTGTTTTCGCTGTAGAGGGACACGATGTGATGCATGTTAAGGATACGGGATTAATTGTGTCTCGCTCTTTTACCGAGACTTCTCTTCCAGCAGATTTACAGGTTTTTGGAGGCTTGCAGGTTGATGGCGTATTTAGAAAAAATAGAGGAGATATACAACATTTATTTGTTGATCAATTGTCTTTTTTATCTGTGAGTCTGAACTTTAATCAAGATCGTTCTTTTATGACGCAAACTTTTTCTTTTGATGAAGCGGATTTGCGTTCATTTCAAGGTCCTTTTATGGGGCAATTTTATTCGGTGCATTTGCCTGTTTTAGGGCTTAACCAAAAAGCTGTTGTTTCAAACTTTCATATGAACCTTGGTCAATACCTTTCTTTGGATGGGAGAGTGAAGGGACTGGCGTTGGAGCTCCCCATTTCTTCCGTTCATTCGGATTCGGTGATTGGGTTATCGCTGAATGTGGGGACTTTGCCTACACAAAATGCGGCTATTTTTATGGGAGGCTATGTGGGAGTTGGGGTGACGTCACCATCGGTTGCCTTGGATGTTTTGGGGACACTTAAGGTGTCGGGATCTATTTCTGACCTTGGTAGTGATGTGTTGTCAGAGAATGTTTTTTCGACTTTGACGATGACAGCGATGCAGGTGTCTGTTAATACGGTGAATGCATATTTTGCCAATGATAGTGTTGAGAGGATTTTGCCTTCTTTTGTGGGAAATCAGACACATGTTTTAGGTCAAACCTTACAGTCTGTTGATGCGGCTTATCCTAATGTGTTTCCGCTTGATATTACTGTTCGTTCTGGGGTGACGGCTAATGCAACGACCAATCGTTTAGCGGCTTTTACTCTTCCGACTCTTTTGGAAAATGTTCAGGCGGATGTTTTGGCTGTTCCGTCGATGGCTATAGGTGTTCGTGATCCTGATATGACGTCAGCGAATTTTATTTTGGGGTTGAACGGCGCTTCAGCTTCTGACACTACGGAGATTATGAGTGAATTAGCAACGCGTTCTCGGGTATTGCTCATTAGTCAAAATCTTGTCATGAATGGATTTTTTGTGGGGGATGGGGTGTCCATCTCTGCACCTGTTACACAAAATACCTATAGGTTTTCAACCTTTGATTTTTCTGATGATGCTGAATTTTTGGTTACAGTGAATGATGCAATGGTTACGGGGGTACTTTCAGCCCCATATCTTCCGGTACAGCAGGTCTTTGATCTTGATAATACTGTCTTGAATTCTTTTGCCCATATTAATTCACATACCTTGGTGTATGTGGATGGTGATAGACAGGTTTATCAATTAACATCTTTGGGACAGCCATCTTTTGGGATGCCCTTTGTTTGGCGCAATAATTCAGATGTTTTTACGGTGTCTTATAACTCTGTCCTATTTGATGAAAGGCCTACATCTAAAGAGTTGATTGTGTCTTCTTCGTTGGTAAATCGTTCTGTGCTACAGCATTTTTCAGATCAGGATGTGTCGTTAATGGATGTTCGAGTTGAGTTACCTTTTCAATCTGCTCAAGCTGCGATTGATTTGGGGGATACGCTTCATACATTTGTGGCTTTTTCTATGGAGGCTTCAGGTAATGATGTGACGGAGAATCTTTATGGGCTTCGTGTAGATATGCGCGGATTGGCGTCGCCTAATGCGACACATAGTGCTTTTACTGTCGATGGGAACCAAACGTTTTCTGCTTCTTCTCGCATTGATTCGGCCTATTTTATGGGGGATGTGGCGGTTTTGCCTTCGGGTAATGGTTTGATGACGCCTATTCGAGGTTCGGCTGTGTCGATGGCGACAGCTACGTCTAACCCTCAGCTTTTGTTGCGAGGAGAGGGTGTTACGGCGCAACCTTTGTTTCAGGTTTCAGCAATAGATCGTGCTGTTTTTTCAGCGGATTTTGCTAATTTGGGGATGATGATTTCGTCTTATTACCAGCTTCAGCATCTGATGAATTCTTTGACTTTTGATCTTGATCAAAATGGAGAAGAGCAGGCAGATGGTATAAAAGATGCTTTACTTACTACTATTAATGAGCATATTACGTTTATGCAGGTTACCAATAATAGTTTTGGTATCGTTGATTCTGAGGGTGTTCTTCGCTCTGAACGTTCATCATTGAATGTAAGTGAATTTCAGGTCGAGTTTAGGGGATACCTTACTTTGTTTGAAAATGATTTGGAGGATCTTTATCGCTTAGTGTCAGATAATGTTGGGCATGAAATCCCTGTGACGAAAGCCTATCAATTGGCGCAGTCGATTAAAGAGGCTGATTTCACCCGTCACATGTATGGGGTGGTTGTAGGTCAACCTACGGCGTCTGCCTTGTTTTCTATTGTTCCTTTGCCTGGCAGAGATCAGCGATATATGGATATATATTCGTCTGATGGTAATGAGCTTTTTACAATAGATGTGACGGCGGGGGTTCGTGTTCATGGAGATGTTCATGTGCCAACATTTAATATGCAGAATATGTCTAAACCGGATGAATTATTGGTGAAGGTAGCAGGTATTGAGATGGAAAGAATGGTGTTAACAGAGACATTGACGGATAATATGACGGAGGCTTCTTTTTTTGAAAATGGGTTTTTTAAGCGAGGGTTCAAAGGGGAATTAACCTCTCGTTTTGATCCACTTCATTATCAGAATACTGGGGCTATTGCACGTAATTATGGATTTATGGATTTACGTTTTTCTGTTGAAGGTAGCAGCGTTATCCCTACTGCTTCCTTTGGGATGAAGGTAGACCTGTCTTCGTTGATTTTGGATGTGGAAAACTTGGCAGTGCCTAAAAAGTTTTCAGCTGTTTTTCAAAGTTCGCATGTAGGTACAACCTTTACCTCAGGTAAGCAGATTATGAAGCCAAGGTTGCTGATTAGTCCATCTGATAATGTCTTGCCGACAGTGAATAGGGTGAAGGATTATTTAGCCGTTACAAATTCGATGTTTGTGCTGGTGCCATCGATGAACCCCTCTGATAATGCTCATGTAACCCAAAGTAGGGGTATTAGTTTTATTATGCCGCGTGCGTTTCGTTTGATTCCTGAACAAAATCGACGTTCTATGTTTGGTTCGGGTGTTTATCATCAGTATGATTCTAATCAAGCATCTGAATATGCCTGGCGTATCAATCCTTTCTTTGAAGGACAGGAGACGCTGTATGCATTGGATACGAGGTATTCAAATTTTAGAACATATAGTGGCAATGACTTTATTAATCCTTCTTTACAAGAGGCTCGAACTGCCTTTGGTACTGAGTTTGGAATAAATTTTTCAGATACTGATTCATCTGAATATGATACTGAAGTGCTTTCGATCATCTTTGATCATGCTGTGGAAGATTTTTCCTTTGTGTTTGAAAAATTTGTTAGTGGTAATACTGCAGGTGTTGAAGGGATGGAATTGCCAACGCGTCAAGTTCAAGTGTTGAGGTTAGGTAAGGAAGGTTTTGTTCATTTTGGTTCTGGTGTGACACGAAATAATCAACCTGAATTGCAGCAACATGAGGTATCGGGTGATCTTCGTATTGCCACAGATAATGCCGTGTTTTTTGCGTCTTCTGGTTCAGACTTTTTATATCAGATGGGGCTCATTAATGATGTCTTTAGTTTGTCTTTGTTTCCTGGTTCTAGTGAGGCACCTAATTTAAGTTTTCGTTCGAAAGATAAAGATACATTGTCTTTTTATTCAGATACGAATTTATTTGAGACAGGCTACTCGGGGGTTCGTGTTGGAATATCTGATTCCGATAGCTTTAATCCGTTGGCTTTGTTTCATGTTAGCGGTATTTCTTCATCTGAATCTAATGAGTTTGTTATGAATATTAAGGGGGACGGAAGTCCATTGGCTGGTGGATTGGTGATTAATCATGAGAGTACGGTTGCACCGACTGATCAGCATATATTTTCGTTTATGGATTTTATGGTTGCGGATGCTGTTTCTGCATCTGTATTGGGGCGAATACGATTGTATACAGCGGATCAACTTGGTCTGACTGCAACGTCTAATAAATATGTGGCTTATGAATCTCAGTCGGGGGATTATGCTGAATATTTACGGAAAAGAAATGTCTTAGAAACGATTCGGCCGGCGGATGTTTTAGGGGTTGTTCATGGTCAAGTGTCCTTGGAAACGAAAGGTGCCTCTCGTTATATGGTCGCGAGTACGTATCCGATTGTGGTAGGTAATTGGCCGGGTCAGGCGTTGGTTTCTGAATATCAAATGGTGGCCTTTTTAGGTCAAGTCCCTGTTCGTGTTCGTGGAGATGTTCGGGCAGGACAGTGGTTGGTTCCATCAGGTTTATCAGATGGGTGTGCGGTTGCTGTTGATCCTTCTTTTTTGCGTGAACGATTTATTGTTGGGCAGGCGTGGGAAGGACGTCGTTTTAAGGGTGAACATCAGGTGAATACCTTGATTGGCTTTGACTTTGCCCGTCGCTATCGTTATGACTCTTTTTCGCGTTTTGATAAGGAATTAAAAAAACTTAAGGCTGAATTGGAAAAAAGTAAAAAAATGTATCAACAAATTTTATCAAAGCAGGTAAAGCTTACAGAGCTCTAAAGGTAGATAGTTGCTTGCTTATCACTTAGATTCATTTTTTAATTATTTGCATTTTCAAAAGGGATACTCGTCTCATACTTTGGCTGCATATCGACGTGATTTATCTTTTTTTTCTCAAGATGTAGCCTTGGATGCCTTGTCATCCTTGATTGTTTCTTTTCATACGTGGCTTTCAGAACAACATTATTCGTTAAATTCGTTGAGACGTAAAAAGTATGCGTTGAAAAGTTTTTTGAAATTTTTGTGTCAGCAGGGGCTTGTTGATGCGGCAACTTTGGCTGATTTTGTATTACCAAAAGCCGCTAGGCGATTGCCACGATGTTTGGATGAACAGAGTATACAGGCTTTGTTTACATCATTGGATCGATCTTCGCGCTTTTATTTGCGAGATTTCGTTATCTTAGAGCTGTTATATGGGGCAGGTTTGCGTGTCTCAGAATTGTGTCAGTTGCGTTTATCAGCTATTTCTTTTGATAAGGCAACGCTGCGAGTTTTGGGTAAAGGAGGAGCTTGGCGCTGTATACCTATTGCTGATTGTGCATTGGAGGCTATTTTGGCCTATTTGCCTTTACGTTTGACTATTGTTGATCAACAAAACACGGATTATTTACTTTTAAGTTGTCGTGCAAAGCCATTGACTCGTCAGTTTATTTTTATGTTTGTGCGTAAATTAGTGGCGAAGGCTGGGCTTGAAGGTGTGTATAGTCCGCATAGTTTTCGGCATAGTTATGCGAGTCATTTGTTAGAAGGAGGCGCTGGTTTATCAGATGTTCAGGCCTTGCTTGGTCATGCGGATGTGTCGTCTACACAAGTATATACGCATTTAAATACAGGCTTTATTAAGTCGGTTTATAAGAAATGTCATCCTCGTACGTGATTTTTTTTCAGATTTTTATTTTGATTTATTCAATTGTTTTGCATGAGTTAGGTCATGCCTATATGGCCTTGTTTTTTGGAGATGAGACGGCGAAGCGTATGGGGCGATTAACCTTAGTTCCTTGGCGACATTTAGAGCTTTTTGGCTCTTTTTTACTGCCTCTTTTTTTATTTTTTAGCGGTATAGGCTTTTTATTTGCTTGGGCTAAGCCTGTTCCTATTAATTTGTTTTATGTTAAAGCACCGCGATTGGCCTTGTTTTTTGTCGCATTGGCTGGGCCTGTTGTGAATGTAGTATTAATGGGTATTTTCTTTGTATTATGGGTAGTTTTTAAACAGAGTGTCTTTGCGTCTTTGTGTGTGTATGGGATGTATCTGAATTTTGTTTTGGCCTTGTTTAATCTTTTGCCTATTCCTCCGTTGGATGGGTCAAAATTGCTGTTAAGTTTTTTACCTTCTTCAATTCAGTCTGTTTTTTATCGCTACGAGATGTATGGAATGGTATTATTAGCCTTATTGTTTTTTGTGGGTGGTTTAGATTGGATTTTTCGTGTGAGTCATTGGTTTTTTTCTATGCATTTTTAATTAAATGTTCATCGATATTTATACAGGAGTGTAGTATAATGAGGTATCATTTATCAAAAAAATAATATGAAATTTTCAGCTTGGATACTCTTTTTTTTGAGGAAGAATTTTATTTTCTTTCTTTTTTTCTTATCGTCTTTTTCATCTTTTTTGTTTGCTCAAAGTTATACGACTCCAACGATTGTTCATTTAGAACTAAATTTGTCTTTTAGTGATGAAGGATCGTTAAATAAGGAATATCGGGTACGTATTTCTGTTGGGTCGTTGAATGAGGCGACTCCTCCGCAGTTTATTCCTGTGTTAGATGGGGCTTATTTTGAGAACTCTATGAAGCAGTTTAACTTGGGGCATGCAAGTTTTACCTTGGATTTTGCGAGTTTTGGTGATTCTGGTGTTAATCTGTTGGATGTTTTGTATCGAGTGTCTAATCCTTATTTTCGAGTACAAGTAGCGGAAGTTGGGAAAGAATTTGGGGATGATTTTGTTGTCTTTCCTTTCCCTTCTACCCCTTATGCATTGCAAGCTCGTGTTGCTGAACGGGTAAGATTTTTGGATGCGTCTGTCATTCATGGAGATTTTACACAGGCATTGGAGCTTCAAGGGGGCCTTAGAGTCACTGGAGATGGTCAAACGCAACTTTATGTGACGACTAATTTTGTTGGGATTGGTACAGATCAAGTAAACACTGACTATGTGCTTGATGTATCGGGTAATCTTAATGTTTTGAACTTGTATAAAAATGGTGAGCCTTTAAAAAACAATGTCTCTCCTTGGACTATAGATGGGGATCTTGTGTTTTTGGAAAATAAGAGGGTAGGTGTGGGAGTAGATGTTCCCAGGTCTGATTATATGTTGGATGTTTCGGGAAATATGAATGTCTCTAGTCTTTATATTGGTGGGGTAGCTTTACCACAGTATTTAGTTGAGCAGCGGCATGTTTTTTGGCAGTTTGATCAAACAGGTGATCGTCTTTATTTGGATGGAGCGTTTGGAGATGTTGTGGCAGGTATTGGGTTTACCTTAGAAACCTCTGCTAATATTACAGAAGCATTGACGGTTAGTGGGGGTGTTCGTTTAGGGAAATCAGTTCAGACAACTCCTTTGCCGGGAACATTGTCGTATGAAGATGGCCGTTTTTATGGATATATATCTAGTGGTCGTTTTGATTTGGTGGGGCCTCAAGTTATTGGGCAGCCTGTTGCTAATCAGTTAGCATATTGGGCGTCGTCTGATTCTTTGACGGGAACAAATAATTTGTTTATTGATCCTCTGACAGGTTTTTTGGGGGTGGGGACGGAGCATCCAAGTGCTTCTTTGCATGTTGTTGCTCAAGCTGGTTCTGATTCTGATTTATTGAGAATTGAAGGGGCTGATGGTGCCCAATTTATGATCGTTAATGATGAAGGTAAAATGGGGCTTGGAAAGCAACCTTCTTTTCATTTGGATGTTAATGGTGCGGTAAACGCAACTCAGTACTATCAAGGGGGAGTGTCTCTTTTACAGGCTATTTCTGAAGCCTCTGCCTTTTCTTCAACCAGTGTATTATGGCAAGTGGCACCTTATTTTAGTGAGGATCCTAATCGACAAATCTCGTTGATGCAATTGTATTATAATATGGGGTTTGTTGGTATTGGGACATCTTCCCCTAATGCATTGTTGGAATTGCATGGAGAGGATGCGGTTGCCCTTGTTTTTAATCAAGCTAATCAAGGTGCGTTTATTATGGGGGTTCCTGATGATTCACCGAATGATTTTGTTATTTCTACAGGGACTTCTTTTTCTAATTCTGAAAATTATTTGATGAAGTTTTCCGTTAATGAAAATTCATTTAAATTGGGATTGGGCGTTTCTGATCCAAAAGCTGGCTTACATATTAGAGGTAAATCGGGTTTTATGATTGAAGGTATTTCAGAAAATCCTCAAAATGTTGATGTCACAGGTATGGAAGGGTCTATGTTATTATACTCTGTCTCTAAAAAAGCCTTTGTGGCAGCGTCAAGATCTTCTTGGAATAATTCTCATTTTGGAGAAGGAGCCGTTTTATTAGGACAACAAAATACTGCGGCTGGGGTAGGAGCAGCTGTTTTGGGAGGTCTTAATAATGAGGCGAGTGGTAATTATTCCCTTGTCCCGGGTGGTTTTAATAATAAAGCTTTGGCTAATTATAGTTTTGCAGGTGGACGTCATGCGAAGGTTGAGCAAAATGCTGTGGGGTCTTTTGTGTGGTCGGATGCAGCTATTTTGGGTAATGGATTGACCTCAGATAGTCCGGGGCAGTTTTTGATTTCTTCGCAAGGTGGGGTAGGGATTAATACAAATCAAACGGCTGGAAGTGTTTTGACGGTTAAAGGTCATTTTACTCAAACTGATTCGGATAACTTGTTGAAATTTCAATCTCAATCTGCTCATCCTCGTTTGGTGTTGAAAAATAATGGGAACTTAGGCTTAAACACTGCATCGCCAAGAACAACGTTGGATGTGTCTGGAAATATGCGTATTGGAACATCTAATCGAGCGATTGATGCTATTTTTTATGTTGAAGGGTCTGATGATCATAATGTTTTTGAGGTTAGAGATAACTCTGGTCAGCCAGTTTTTATTGTTGATGCTGATGGACAAGTTGGTATTGGACTGGAGGATCCCCAATATGCTTTACATGTCAGTGGAAACATTTTTGCAGATAGTTATACGTTTTTGAATGGAGGTTCGGCTAGAGATTTGGATGATTTGATTATCTGGCAAACGGTACAGTCTTCTTTAGGAAAAGATATTTTTTATAATCGAGGTAGGGTGGGGATTGGGACGTCCAACCCTGTGGCTTTATTACATTTAGCGGCTACGTCGAATATTAATTCGTTGTTGACCTTTTCTCAAAACAACCATTTTATGAGTATGGGCTTTGTTACTGAAAATAATCAGCCCCTTTTTGTGATTGTTGCGTCTGCGAACGAATCGATTGAATTAAATGATTTAGCTGAAAATCAGTTTATTATGAGTATTTCTGGTAATTCTGTGGGGATTGGGACACGGACCCCTAGTGGGGCATTGACAGTGTCTGGCGCTAGTTACTTTCAAGGGCCTGTTGTTGTCGGGGATGATACCTTTTATCAGCAAGTTCAAGAAAAACAGACACACTCTTTATATGTCAAAGATTTGGTTGTTGAAAACTTGTATTATCAGGGTGATGTTTTGGAGTATAACCCTAGTTCTTCTTGGTTAGTTGATGGCGGTGATGTGTTATTTACAACGCATAATGTGTTGATTGGGACTGTTAATGAGTTTGTTGTTGATCCGGGTTTTTCTTTATTTGTTACCGGCACTTTGGTTGCATCGATTGTGAGTGCGGATGTTATTAATACTGTTTTTCCTGCTTTAGAAGTTGGGGATATTTATTTTTCAACTGAAAATGATGGCGATGAGGCTAAACGTTTGTATGTTCAAGGAAATCGTTTGATGTTTGATGGAACACAATTAAACACTGATTTGAACTTTATGAATGAATTTTCGCCAACTGCATCGGGATCATTAGCTTTTTTTGTCACAGATTCAACTAAAATTCTTAGAGCGCCAGTTTATTTTGATCATTCTAAAAAGTTACTTACGAGTACGGCTAATTTAGCGATTTCTCGTGTTATTACGGATAATGAAGCTTTTGTTGTCACTCAAAATGTATTTTTTGGATTTTCTTCTCCTGATAATAGTGCTTTTCATATTGATTCAACGGTAGATACCGGACAACCTGGTAATACCTTTTCGCATACAGCGATGGATATTGATATTAATTTGCTCAATGCTTGGGATACGAATCAAACCTTGGTTGGATTTGACCTTTCTTTTTTATCAGATGTTACTAACTTTAGAGATATTGATGTTGTTGGTTTGTTGGTGAGTATCAATCCTGTTGCGGCACAGCAGCATAAGGTTTTTTCTGCAGTGTTTAATGGAGGGCCAGTGATGATTGGCTATAGTCAGGATAATTTGACTGTATTTGATTATGATGTGAATTCAGATATACGGCTTTATGTTAATGGTTCTGTTAGTACTAATGCCCTGATCGCTAATGATGCACGTATTTCATTGCAACAGTTAGAATCACAAGGTTTAAAAGTTGCAAATGGTCGTATAGGTATTGGGTTTCAAGATACTGATTTAAATTCTGATTTTGCCTTTCAAGTATCTGGAAATGTACATATTTTGCAGGATTTGAAGGTTGATACACTTTTTGTTTCGGATAATTTAACCGTTGGAGATATTTTTTCTATTCAAGCGACCTCGGGTATGTTTGTGATAGGGACCTCACTGAATGGGGATACTTTTGTGCCCTCTGAAGTGTATCCTACGACATCTTTGTTAATTTCTAAGAGTATTACATTGGAGGATACCTCATATATTGGACAGAATCTTTCTATTCTTTTTGATCGTGATTTGTCTAATGTTTCTGGTGTTGATGTTTCTATGGATTTTCCAGATGGTGCGGTTGTGAATTCGGATGTAACTGGGATTAAATTGGCCTTTGAAAGTGCTGCTGGTACCTTTGTTACTGGGTCTGTGAAAGGCTTGGTTGTTTCGATGAATGACATTACCTTGGATGATACGGCTAATGATGCAAGATTGATTGGCGTTCATGTCGATATGACTCAATCAGACTTAACAAGGGTTTCTGGAAATCGTTATTCGGCTGTATTTATGGGAGGGCATGTTGGGATAGGTCTTGATGATCCTCAGGAAAGTTTACATGTGTCGGGTACTGTTAAGGCGGATGAATTTATCGTTGGAAGTTGGGAGGTAACGACACTGAATGTTAGCCAAAACTTTACTGCTGAAGACGTGTCTATCAATAGGGCTGAATTTACTAATTTGCTTGTTAATAATTTTGACGTTGGTACATTTATTTCAGATCAATTTGTGACTGTGGATATTGCGACAGATTTAGATTTTATAACCGCTAATCGCATGTCTGTAAATTATTTACAGGTGATGGATTCTATTGAAATTTCTGATTTTAAGTCCAATGTTTTAACGGTTAATGGAACTGCATTTATTCATCATTTAAATTTGCCTGACTCGCATGAGCTTGTCACCATGGACCGTTTGATGATTGGAGAGGCTTTAACCTTGAATGTGGGGGCTTCTTTTGTGGTTTCTCAAAATGATGATATTGTTATGGCTGTTGGTAATAATCGTGTGGGGATTGGGGTAGATGCAGAAGTTCCTTCTGCTTCTTTACATATAGTTTCGGCGAACGTACCCGCGTTTAACTTTTCTGATCCAGATACCTGGGCTGTTTTTCGTGTAGATGGTCAGATACAAAACTCTAACTTCCCTTTTGGTTTTGGATTAATGTTTCAGCCAACTGATAATGCAAGTATGGCTGGTTTGGTTTCTGTTAGAGAAGATGATACGTCTTCTTTACGTTTTATTGTTTCGTCAAATACTGTTCCTAAAGAAATTATGTCTCTTAGTCCTCAAGGTTTAGGGATTGGTACTACGGATCCGGGTGCTGCACTTCATGTTAGTGGTGATGTTTGGGTGTCGGGTCTAGTTACGGTTAATCATATGCATGTTGAAAATCTTGTTGTTAGTGGAAATACCGGTGTTTTATTATCCATTGGGGATCAATTAAATCGATCTTATCAGGTTTCTTCTGATGGTCGAATCGTTGTTTCAGCGAATGTTGATGCTATTAGTGTTAACGACCCTTATATTTTTAATGATATGCGTTTTACCTTAGATTTGGCCACTGAAACGGCTCTTTCTGATGTTAATGGTACTTTGTCTGAGGTCCAAGCAACTTATCCTAATGCAGTATTGCGTAATGGTGTTTTTTATGACAGGAACCCTAGTAACTTGTCGAATGATATCATAGGTATTTCAATGATGGTTTCTAGTAATCCTGGTGCAATTGCAGATGGTTCTGTTGTGAAGGGGTTTGACATGGATTTATCCGATGTCATTGCTGAAGAAGTTATTGGCTTGTACATTGATGTGACGAATCCAGATGTTAATTCGTTGTCTTCGAGAAGGGCTGCAATTTTTAAGGGGCGTGTTGGAATCGGTGTGGAAAGGCCTTCAGCTGATTTACATGTTCATGGAACTGTGTCCGCAAATCAATTTGTTTTTGATACTGCCCTTGTGACTGTTAATGAATTGACCTTAGAGCAAGTTCTGACATTGAATACCTTAGTCTTAGATACGAATGAGCAGAATAAATTTTTTGTTAATGAACTTCGTGTTAGTACTTTAAATGTAGAGGTGTTGACAGCGAATCGTTTTACTCTTTTGAATACGCTTTCTGCGGTGACGATTAATGCAGAGTTGGCAACCTTTAATCAGACCATGGTTGGATTTAATGGGACTGAAATGCCGCTCTTTTTACCGACCATTAGTATGTATGTATCGGGTAATGTATCTGTTAATGGGACTATTTTTGCAGAAGGTTTAGAAGTGTCGGGTATTTTGGGAACAGTTGCTTTGCCTGATATAGAAAATGAGTTGACATTGAATCGTTTAATTGTCAATCGTATTTCTGTTAATTCAGTGCTTTCTGCTAATGTTTTTTCCTTTAATGATGTTGGAGCAGGGTCTATGGGCCAGCCATTGGATATGATTCCAGCTACACACTATATGATGCTATATTCGGGTGGATTACGTTATTTTTCTCCGGGGCATACAGACGGTCAGGATCTTTTAGGGCCTTTTGGTTCTCAGGATGGAGTTTCATCAGTAGATGGTTCATTGATATATTTTGATGAAGGGCTTAATCAATTTCGTTCTTTTTCTTCATTGCGTTGGAATTCTACTTCGAATCGTTTGGAGATAGGAAGCACTACTGCCACGTTAAATCAGATTGTATTGAATACGGTAGTGTCTAATCAGAGTAATCAGAATCTTATAGAGGGGGTTTCATTAAATTTTATTGTGAGTAGAGATTTAACAGGATCTGGGTCTTCGGTGGTGTATAAAGGTTTGGATATTTCCTTTGATTCTTATCCATCAGATGCATCGTCATTTTTAGGGGTTAATGAATCGGCGGTGGGCCTTTTTGTCGATGTTCGTTCTCAGGCCAATCATATTGATGATTCAGGATTTAATCGTTATGCCGCTGTTTTTCAGGGAGGCTTGGTGGGTATTGGTACTGAGACGCCAACGGCGCTTTTGCATATTATTCAGGATGATTCGTTTGTAGATACAAGGCCGTTACTGTTGTTGGAAAATCAAGCAAATCAGTCTATTTTCTCAGTTTATAATGATCAGGTTTTTCTTAATACCACGCCAGAAGATGCGGCCAATCAAGATGCCTTAATGGTGATTCGTGCAGAAGGGGATCAGCCTGCTATGGATGTTTTTTCTGATAATGGGATGGTGTTGAAAATTACCTCTCAATCTGTAGATATTGGGGTAACATTAGATGTTTTAGGTACCGTTGTTGTGGATGAAGTCTCTGTTAATGCAAAGATGGTTGCAGAAAGTATCGAAACAAATTATTTAAATCTAGTGGCGGAAATTACAACGATTGATATGTTAGGCCAGGTGCCTTTGTCTATTAATTATGTATTTAATGCGGGTTCAAATACGGGGCAGAGTAATTCGTTTGTGGGGTTTGATCTTATGTTATCGGCGGATACGTCGGATGCCACTGCGCAGAACTTTCCTTCATATTTAGAGGTTCCAGAATTGGTAGATGGCTCTTTTTACGGATTACGTGTTGAGATGGATGAATCTGTTGATTCTTCATCGTTTTCTAATCGATATTTTTCAGCAGGTTTTTTTGGAGCCCCTGTATTGGTTTCTGCACTTGGTGATAGTAGTGATGCGATGACCGTTTTAGGAGATGCTTTTAAATCATCTGCGTTGAATCTTGTTGCTCCTTTATATGTGGGTGAAGTTGATTCTGTAGCGAGGATGATGACGGTGTATCAAGATGTGAACAATCAACTTCTTTTTAATGGAAAATCGTTTGATTCAACCCGAAAATATTTTAACTTCTCTTTGCATGATTCTTCATCTGGTGAACGTAGTGCTTTGCTAATGGCTAATACGGATAGTGGTCCGGTTATTGGGGTTGGACATGGCGTTGAAAATTTTATTTATAATGATGCTGCTGCTGCAATTGTGAATTCAGGTTTGTATGTTTCTGGTAATTTTGCCTTACGTGATAGTGGGTTAGTTTTTCCCTCTGGAAATCAGATTAGGGTTTCATCAGATAGTCAGACTTCTGAATTAGTGGTGAGTGTGAATCAATTTTCTGTTAGAGATCAGGATAATCCGGAGAGGGAATTTTTTAAGATGGGGCCGCATGATACTGGTAGTGATTTAGTTCGATCTTTTTTCCAGGTGGGTAAAAAGGTTGATTTAGACTCTATTAATTTAAAGGATAGTAAGGCTTTGTTTACGATTAAAGGATTTTTTGATGACAATATTGTCGCAGCTGATTTGGCTCAGTATGTGACCTTGATTGAAGTAAAGAGTGGTAAAAAGGCAATGGCTATCTCGTTGCCATCTGATAGTGATATTCAATCTTCTTTTGTTGAGTTTCAATATGGTAGCAATCCTGCTGGTGCTATTAAATCTTCTGGGTCTTCTTCAGGGGGTGTTTTTTATGAAACTAAGGGTGCTGATTATGCAGAGTATTTGCCTAAAAAATATAAGGATGAAGTGATTAATAAAGGTGATATTGTGGGGGTTTTTAATGGGTATATTAGTAAAAAGACAGAAGGTGCTCAGCTTTTGATGGTGATTAGTTCTACGCCTGCAGTCGCGGGTAATATGCCGGGTGAGGATGCTGAAGATTATGCGTTGGTTTCCTTTTTGGGACAGGTTCGAGTGAAGGTTTTTGGTTCGGTGTCTGCTGGAGATTATATTCTTTCTTCTGGAAAAGGGGATGGAATTGGACGTGCGGTTTCACCTGATCATTTAGAGGTGTCAGATTATGGACAGGTTGTGGGGACTTCCTGGGAGTCTTCTAGTGATGATGGATTGGCCTACATTAATGTGGCTGTTGGGGCTCAATTTTCCTTGATTTCCAATGATCATCAGCGTGCTAGTTTATCGGATTTTCAGAATGAATTGTCAGAGGTTAAACAAGAATTGAATGACCTGCAAAGTAAGTTAAAAAAGCTTTTGGATGATTATGATGCAAAACAAAGTTCTCAAAAACAGCCTTAATGCTTTTAGAGTTTCTTAAAACTAAAAAGGTCTCTTTTTTTTGGGTGTATTTTTTTTATTATGCATATGTTGTTCAGTTATCTGTTATTCGTAGTAAGCGACTAGAGGGTTTTTTATGGGATTGTTTTAAAGTCACTTATTTTTATATCGCTGGTGGATGTAAGCATTCTGGTTTATGTTGTTCATCACTTCATTTATATAGTCATAGTAAACCCATAAAAACGTTATCTGAATTTAATAAAAAATGTCAAAAGGATCGTTCATATCGCTGTTTTGTTCCTTTTAAGAAAGCAGCTGGCGCGTTGTTGTTTCGTTGTAAATGTTTGACGGCATCTAATTTTTGTTCTAATTACGATAATCGTCCCTTGATTTGCCAACAGTATCCCTATAGTTTGTTTATGTCATCAGATTTTATCTATGCTGATTGTGGGTATTATGTTGCGATTAAGGCTTCTTTTTTGCGTGTGCGTTCCTCTGGATTGAAAAAGCGTATTTCATCTGTTTTGATATTGAATCAACAACAGCTTTAGCATTTTTGTTTCTTATGGTATTATTTGGGCAAAATTGAGGTGACTATTGACTATGGATGTATTACCAAAAGATATTGAAGATCAGGATCGTTTTAATTGCTTTATTGTGTTTGAACCGTCTTCATTGAGGGTTAATGATCATGATATTTTATTTATTGGGGATGGTGTGTATGAGTTTTTTAAAAAGATTTATGAACCTGTTCAATATAAGCAACGTAATTTAAATGAAGAGATTCTATATAATCGTTTGAGTAAGTTTTCCCAAATGTTGGATTTGGTTGAGGGGTCTAAGCAGATTATTATTACCCGTTTTTTTGATCGTATATGGCGTAGATATGGGTATATTTCTCATTTGGGAGAAATTTTGACTAGTATGGATTCGCTGGTTCATTATTATCCAGAGTATTTGAAAGATCCGTCTATTATTGCTCAGCGGAGTTTGAAAAGTGACCTAGATGGCTTTGATGATGATTCTGCTATTGATGCAGAAGTAGAAAATGACTAGAGCATCTCTTTCTATTGGCTTTGTTGGGTTGCCTAATGTGGGTAAATCTTCGTTATTTAATGCCATATCTAAACAGACTGTAGCTGCTGAAAATTATCCTTTTTGTACGATTGAGCCACATGTTGGCACTGTTGCTCTTAGTGATACTCGAGTAGATAAGTTAGCAACATTGATGTCGTCTGAAAAAACAATATATTCTACGGTAGATTTTGTTGATATTGCGGGATTGGTTAAAGGTGCGTCAAAAGGAGAGGGGTTAGGGAATCAGTTTTTATCTAATATTCGTGAAACAGGGGTTATTTGTCATGTACTGCGATGTTTTGATGATCCAGATGTCGTGCATGTTGACGGCAAAGTTAACCCTATCGAAGATTTGGATGTGGTTATAACAGAGTTGATTTTGGCTGATTTACAGGTCTGTGAAAAGGCATTAGAGAAAGTTAAAAAGCAAGCAAAGACAGGTGATGCCCAGTTTCGTTCTTTAGAGGCACTTTTGTTACGTGTTCAATCACATTTGTCAGGTTCTAAGTTATTGTCTCTGTTGAGTTTTTCTGAAGGGGAGCTACAGTTATTAAAGCCTTATGCTTTTTTGACTCTGAAACCATTTTGTTTGTTGGCGAATGTGTTAGAGTCAGACTTAGGTGGTAAGAATAAGTGGGTTTCTGACCTCCTTTCTATTGCGAATGATTATGGCGTGGATTTGCTTGAGATTTGCGTCTCGTTGGAGCTAGAATTGGCAGTGTTAACGGAAGTGGAAAAAAAAGATTACTTGGCTTCTTTGGGGGTCGTTTCTTCAGGTTTAGATCAATTGGTGGCGCTTGGTTTTGATTTATTAAATTTACAGTGTTTTTTAACAGCTGGAATTAAAGAAACTCGTTCTTGGGTGATACCCAAGGGGTGTAAAGCACCTGTGGCAGCGTCTGTGATTCATACAGACTTTGAGCGAGGTTTTATACGGGCTAATGTAATTTCTTATGATCAGTTGATGAAGGTAGGATCTTTTAAAGAAGCTAAAGAGAAGGGGCTTTTACGGCAGGAAGGTAAAGACTATGTTATGCAGGAAGGCGATGTTGTTGAGTTTTTAGTTCAATCGTAATGTTATGGGACTAATTATTAAAGGCGTTTTTGTAGGCTTGGCTCAGATCGTTCCGGGTTTGAGTAGTTCTACTCTTGCGGTAGTTATGGGGATTTATGATGAATTAATTTTGTCTTTAAATGCTTTTTTTAAAGCCCCATTTTCTTCCAAACATTCCTTTTTATTTTTGTTTAAGCTCTCTTTAGGTGCTTTTTTAGGTATTTTATTATTTGCGAAGGCTTTACTTTTATTTATTGAGTGTTTTCCGCTATACTCGTCATTATTTTTTATGGGTTTAGTTTTGGGAAGTGTCCCTATTATTGTTCGTGAAAAACTATGTTTGTATTTGCCTAGATTTTCTTATTTTGCTATTGCCTTTTTATTTTTTATAGGGGTATCGTTTTTGGCTTTCTTGCCCAAAGTACCCCTTGATTTAGAGTCTGCTAATGGGTTTTCTATTTCTATTGCAGTGTGGTTGTTTTTTTCGGGCTTTGTGGCTGCATTTGCGATGCTTTTACCTGGATTGAGTGGTTCGTTTATACTTCTTTTAATGGGGAGTTATGCGTATATATTGAATAGTATTGTTGACTTTCATTTTTTATCGTTGCTTTGTGTAGGATTTGGAGCATTTATTTCTATTTTTACCTGTAGTTTTTTGATTAAGTATTGTTTGCAAAGGTATCCTTTACATAGTTATTATGCCATTGTCGCCTTGTTGTTAGCCTCAGTGGTTGGTTTATGGCCGCAGGGTTTTTTTTCTATTTATGAAGTGTTTCTTGGAGGGGCTTTTTTTTGTTTTGGATTTGCATTGATTTATTTTTTTTCTCTGTATTACAGCCAGGATTCTTCTAAACTGTCTGTTTAAACTTTTTATGAACATAGATCGGTTATTTTTTTCTGTTGATCCTGATGTTTCTTCCTTTGCTTTTGATGCAAAAGTTGCTTCTGTTTTTGATGATATGCTCTGTCGTAGTATTCCTTGTTATGAAGAATTGCAGCAGATTCTTGTGCAGTTTATTTTGACTTACGCAAGGTCATCGGGGGTTGTCTATGATTTAGGATGTTCGACGGGGACGACCTTCTTAGCTTGTTTTCAACAGCAAGTGTCACCTTTATTGCGGTTTATTGGGATTGATTCGTCGGAGGATATGTTGACGATTGCTAAAAAAAAATTGAAGCCTTATTTATCTCAGGTGGCGTTTATGCCTCATGATCTTAATCATTATGTTGATTTTAAGCCAGCATCTGTGGTTGTTTTAAACTTAACATTGCAGTTTTTAGGTTATGATTGTCGACAACGTTTGTTGCAACATATTTATCGCTCGCTTGTCCCTGGGGGAGCCCTTCTTCTGGTTGAAAAAGTATCAATTATCCCTGAGGTTCTTCAGAGAAACTTTACTGACTTTCATTATGCTTACAAGGAAAAAAAAGGGTATTCAATTCGTGAGATTAATCGGAAGGAAGTCGCCTTAAAAGATGTTTTATTGCCCTTGTCTGTTAGTGAAAATGAAACTCTATTATCTAAGGCTGGTTTTGTGTCATATCATTCTTTTTTTCAGTATCTTAATTTTTGGGGTGTTGTGGCAGTTAAGGAGCTTGATGATGAAAAAAAATAAGTTATCTAAGATTCCTTCAGAATTTAAACCCTATTTTCGTTGTTTGTATAGAGCATTATTTTATATGTTTTTTTCTTTAATGTTTTTTTTTATGACTGGATTATATTTTGGGCGTGTAAGTGGTCGGGTTGTTTTGTTTGTAGGCGGTTCATTGATTTTAGGTCTTGGCGTTGGTTTTTATCTTATGTATAGTGAAATAAAAAAAATTAAATAAAGCAATGAAAAATATAGATTTTTTAAAACACCGTGTTTTGCAGGTTATGGGAACCTTAACTTTTTTTTCTGTCATCGTATTTTCTATTTTTCGTCAATGGCCCATTGTTTTGTCCTTGATTTTAGGTTTTGTTTTTTCTGCGTTGATATTAAGCCAATTAATGCAGGCTCAAGTGGTTGTATTAAGGCAGAGTAATCGATCTTTATACTTTAAGTACTTTTTGTTGAGATTATTTTATTATATTGTTCCTTGTTCGTTGGGTTTTTATTATTATTCGTTATTCAATTTTCCTGTTCTTTTACTTATGTTATTTGCTAATCAAGGGTGTTATATTATCTTTATGTTAATTAGGTCTTTAAAAAAAATACATATTGATAAATAATAAGGGCATGCATATGAATACGTTGATTATTTTTATAACTAGTTTTGTAAGGGAGGTATACTCTTAATGTTTCAGATGTTTCCTTTACTTGCTTCTGGATTGGCAATGGGTATGGGGGCGATAGGATCTGCTATTGGAGAAGGGATGATTGCTATGAAGGCAGTTGAATCTTTGGGACGCCAACCTGCTGCGGCTTCAAAGTTAGTTCGTATTATGATCATTGCTCAGGCGGTTACGGAGTCTGCTGCAATTTTTTCTTTGGTGGTTGCGTTGTTATTGATTTTTCAAGCACCCGTAGTGCTTTTAATTAAGGCTGTTGCATTGTTGGCTGCCGGTATTGCTATTGGATTTGGTACTATAGGATCCGGTGTTGGTGCTGGGTTACCTGGTGCTGCAGCGATGGAAGGGATAGGTAGACAACCAAGAAATAGTGATGTTTTGACTGTTCACATGATTATTGGACAAGCCGTAACGCAAACTTCAACCGTTTTTGCTTTAACGGTTTCCTTGCTTTTAATTTTTAGTCAAGCTGAAGGGGGTTTGCCTAAAATGATGGCTTTGTTTGGGGCGGGTGTTGCGATGGGGTTTGGTGCGATTGGCCCTGGAATAGGGGATGGGTTGGTTGCTATGAATGCTAGTCATTCTGTTGGTCGTAATCCTCATTATATGGGATTATTAACTAGAACAATGATTATTGGGCAGGCAATTACAGAGACAACAGATATTTATGCAATGGTTGTTAGCTTAATTTTAATTTTTGTTGCATAATGTGTTGAAAATAAAAATATAAAAATATAAAAATATAAAAATATAAAAAAAGTAAAAAAGTAAATTTTGGAGGTATTAATATGGAAGCAATTACAGGACAAGAATTAATTAGAGGATTAGCGTTATTGGCTGCAGGTATTTCGATGGGGTTTGGTGCGATAGGCCCTGGTATTGGAGAAGGATTTGTGGGTGGAAAAGCGTGTGAATCTATTGGGCGTCGTCCAGATGAGGCAAACTTGATCACGAAGACAATGATTATTGGTCAAGCAATTTCGGAAACAACAGGTATTTATGCATTGGTTGTTTCATTGATTTTAATTTTTGTAGTTAAGTAGATACAAAGGATTTTTTTATGATTTCTATTAATATTTATGAGATTTTAATGCAGATGTTTAATTTTGGCGTCTTGCTTTTCTTTGTTAATAAATTGTTAGCGAAGCCTGTATCTCGTGTTTTGCAAGAGCGTTCTGATCGTATACGAACTCTTTTGGACTCTACTGAAGCTAAGAAAAAAGAAGCTGGATTGTTGTTGGAACAGCAAGAAAAGGTTTTACATACGGCTCGTATCGAAGCTAAAGATATTCGTCGCCGTGCAGAAGAAGCAGCGTCTGTGGATGAAGCACGTCTTATTAAGAGAGCAAAAGAAGATGCCGACCGATTAATAACGAATGCTAAAAAAGAAATTGATTTACAAGTTATTCGTGCTAAAAAAGATCTTTTGGATGAAGCTGGTCGTTCTGCGTTGGCGTTGTCTTCACAATTATTAAAAAGACATGTTAATGAACGTGATCAGAGAATTATTATGTCTGAAGGTGTTGAACAGTTTAATTAATGAAAAATCATCATTTGTTCTTTGTATATTTAGATGCGTTAGATGAGGCTCTTCCCAATAATAAGAGAGGGGCTTCTTTTGCTTTGTTAGAACAAGTTTTGTTGGGAACTATACAAAGCCCATGTTTTTCTGAAGTATTATGTCGTCAGTGTGTGAGTTTTGTAGATAAAAAGTCACAGTTTTTGGCAATTTTTAAAACGTTGAAAGCGCCTGATTTGCACCGTTTTTTTGTTTTATTTTTAAATCAAGATCGTTTCTATCTTTTTGATCAGTTGTTGCTTGTTGTTAGAGAGTATAAGGCTCGTTATGAAAAAGAAAAGCTTGTATTGCTAGAGACACCTCTGAAGATGTCTTCGGCGGCACTTACTGAGTTGAAACGTGACTTTGAGTCTAAAATAAAGCAGAAAATTAAATTTAATGTTAAGGAAAATAAATCTTTGTTGGGTGGGGTTAGGTTAACTATGGATAATAAAGTTTATGACGCTACTTTATTAAATAGTTTAAATAACTTTTATTCAAATTTATCAGAATTGACTTTTATTACAGGAGGAACAGTATGAGTGTAAAAGCGGATGAAATTACAAAATTACTTGCAAGACAAATTAAGGGAGTTACTCTTAGTCCTAAGGTTAAAGAAACAGGCCAGGTGACGCAAGTTGGGGATGGTATTGCTCGTATTTATGGGTTAGAAAAAGCGAAATCTGGCGAAATGTTGAAATTTGATAGTGGCGTTTTTGGCTTGGTGTTTAACTTAGAAGAGCATGAAGTTGGGGCTGTAATTTTGGGAGATAGTTATTCTGTTAAGGAAGGCGATCACGTTGAATGTACAGGCCGTATTATGGATGTTCCTGTTGGAGATATGCTTTTGGGGCGTGTTGTTGATCCTTTGGGCCAGCCATTGGATGGTGCTGGGTCTATTCAAAGTAAAGATCGATATCCTATTGAAAGAATTGCCGCTGGTGTTTGTGAAAGACAGCCTGTTACTGAGCCTTTGCAGACGGGTATTAAGTCTATTGATAGTATGATTCCCATAGGTCGAGGCCAGCGTGAATTGATTATAGGGGATCGTAAAACAGGTAAAACAGCTATTGCTTTGGATACTATTATTAATCAGAAAAATGAGGATGTTATTTGTATTTATGTAGCTATTGGGCAGAAAAAATCAACGGTATCTAAGGTTGTACAAATTTTAAAAGATCATGGAGCATTGGATTATACGATTGTTGTTTCTGCTACAGCTTCCGAGTCAGCAACCCTACAGTATTTGGCTCCTTACTCAGGTTGTGCGATGGGGGAGTATTTTATGGATAATGGGAAGCATGTTTTGGTTGTATATGATGATTTATCTAAACATGCTGTTGCGTATCGGCAATTATCGCTGTTATTGAAACGCCCCCCTGGACGTGAAGCGTATCCTGGTGATGTTTTCTATTTACATTCTAGATTACTTGAACGTGCGTTGAAATATTCATCTGAAAAGGGAGGAGGGTCTTTAACTGCTTTGCCTATTATTGAAACTCAAGCAGGGGATGTTTCCGCTTATATTCCTACTAATGTTATTTCTATTACTGATGGTCAAATATATTTAGAAGCAAATTTGTTTAATGCCGGTATTAAACCAGCTGTAAATCCTGGGATTTCGGTTTCGAGGGTAGGGGGATCAGCTCAGCTTAAAGCAACGAAACAAGTGGCGGGTGGTTTGCGTTTGGAACTATCTCAGTACTGGGAGATTGAGGCATTTGCTCAGTTTGGTTCTGATTTGGATAAAGCCACCTTACAGCAGTTGGAACGTGGTAAGCGTTTGATTGAAATTTTAAAACAAGATCAGTATTCACCCTTACGCATTTCTTTGCAGGTCGCGATTGTTTATGCAGCTATTGGCGGGTCTTTGGACGATATTGAATTGACTAAAGTTCAAGCCTTTGAAAAAGAATTATTTTCGTTGTTGAGTTCACAGTATGCTGAAACCTTGGATTTGATTGAACAAAAGAAGGTTTTGAGTGATGATGTGAAAAAGAACTTGGATCAAGCAATTGAGGAAAGTCAAAAATTGTTTTTGAAATAATATGTCGAAGTTAAGAGATTTAAAAGCACGTATTGAGTCGGTAAAAAAAACAAAAAAGATGACACAGGCCATGAAGATGGTTTCTGCAGCTAAATTTAAACGTGCTTCCTATCAAATATTAGCTTTTCGCCCCTACTTTGATTCTTTTACTTCTTTGTTAGACACAATCAAAAACAATAGCCAAGAATCAGACGAGCATCCTTTGTTTTTTGATAATGGGAATAAAAAACATGTCGTTATTGTGTTGACGGGTGATAGAGGATTGTGTGGCGGGTTTAATATGGCAGTCGCGAAAGAAGCTATGGCTTTTTGTCAAACTTTGGATCCAGAAGATGTTGAGGTTATATGTTTTGGTCGTAAAGCAATTCAGTTGTTTAAAAATAGTCGTTGGAAGCCAACAAAGACTTACGAAGGTTTGTCGTATAACTCACTGAAACAAGTTCGACAGTTGATACGTCCCATTAAGACACGTTTTTTAGCTAAAGAAGTTGGTAAGGTAACTCTCTTTTACACTGTTTTTAAATCTGTTATTTCAAGTTATGTTTCTCAGATGAATCTTTTACCCATTGTTGTAGATAGACCTAATGCTCCTGCAGTTAATGATTATATATTTGAACCTGATGTCACGTCTTTATTTGGGCAGTTATCCATTGATTATGTTTATTTGAGTGTTTATCGCGCCTTTATGGAAAGTAAAGCTGCAGAGGAGGGAGCACGAATGTCCGCTATGGATTCTGCAACGAGTAATGCCGCAGAAATGGGGGATCAATTAACATTATTATTTAATCGTGTAAGGCAAGCAAAAATTACAACTGAGCTTGCAGAGATTGTTGCAGGTGCGAATGCGTTAGCTTAGATTATGGAGGAAAAATATGAGTAAAAAAAATGGATATATCACACAAATTATAGGTCCTATTGTGGACTTTAAATTTGATTCTGCTTCGTTACCTAAACAAGGAGATGCCATTGAATTGAAAGGGCCTAAAGGGGATCGTTTAGTTTTTGAAACTATCCAACATTTAGGTAATGATACGGTGCGAGCTGTCTCTATGAATAGTACGGATGGGTTAACAAGAGGGTACGAAGCTGTTAATACGGGAGAGCCTATTATGGTTCCTGTAGGTAAAGAGACCTTGGGTCGTATTATGAATGTAGTGGGAGATGCGATTGATTATGATGGTCCAATTAAGGCTAAGAAATCCTTACCTATCATTCGTTCGGCCCCTTCGTTTGATGATCAAACAGGTACCGATAAGGTTTTTGAGACAGGTATTAAGGTTGTTGATTTATTGGCGCCTTATCCTCAAGGAGGTAAGATAGGCCTTTTTGGAGGAGCGGGTGTTGGTAAAACTGTTTTGATTATGGAGTTGATTCGTAACATTGCCATGGAGCATGGGGGCTATTCAGTCTTTACCGGTGTAGGTGAACGTACACGTGAGGGGAATGATTTGTGGTTAGAAATGAAAGAGTCTGGTGTTTTAGATAAAACTGCCTTGGTATATGGTCAAATGAATGAACCGCCTGGTGCACGTTTTAGGGTTGGGCTTACAGGCTTGACCCAGGCGGAGTATTTTAGAGATGAGGAAGGAAAAGATGTTCTTTTGTTTGTTGATAATATATTTCGATTTGTTCAGGCTGGTGCTGAGGTATCTGCTTTGTTGGGACGTATGCCTTCAGCGGTTGGATATCAACCTACGTTGGGAACAGATTTAGGTGAATTGCAGGATAGAATTACATCAACTAAAAAGGGTTCCATTACCTCTGTTCAGGCGGTATATGTTCCGGCGGATGATTTAACAGATCCTGCTCCTGCCACTACTTTTTCACATTTGGATGCAACGACGGTATTGTCTAGAGAAATTGCGTCAGCTGGTATTTATCCTGCGGTTGATCCTTTAGAGTCTTCATCGACAATTCTAGATGCACGTATTTTGGGTAAGGAGCATTTCGAAGTTGCTTCTAAGGTTAAGTCTATTTTGCAAAAATATAAGGAATTACAAGATATTATTAAAATCTTGGGTATGGATGAACTTTCTGAAGAAGATAAGGTAACAGTATTTCGAGCACGTAAAATTCAAAAATTCTTTTCACAGCCTTTCTTTGTTGGTGAACAATTCACTGGAATGGCTGGTAAGTATGTTTCTATGGAGGATACGGTTAAATCATTTAAGGCACTTGTGAATGGTGAATATGATCATATACCAGAACAGGCTTTTGCTTGGGCTGGTGGTATTGAGGATGTTTTGGCTAAAGCTAAAAAATTAGAGAAAGAGAATGACAACAGTTGAAGAGACATTTTCTCTACGTGTTCTTACGCCTAAAGGGTTAGCATTACAGGAGCAAGTATCTTTTTTAAAATTACCATCGACTAAAGGTGAAGTAGGGATTATGCCTGGGCACACTTCCTCTGTTTTTCAGTTGGATATTGGTGAATTATTGGTTTCTTTGTTGAATAATGACGATCATTATTATTTTGTTGTACGTGGTTATGCCCATGTTAATACAAGAGAGACGGTTATATTGACTCCCTTTTTAGAATTACGTGATGATATTGATTTGACCCGTGCGGAGGCATCACAAAAACGAGCGCTTAAGCGCTTGAAAAATCAAGATAGTTCTTTAGATAAGGATCGTGCTGAATTGTCTTTGCGTCGAGCAAATCAACGGATACATTTGTATCATTTTTATCATTAGTATATTGCTTATCACAATATTACATTAGGTTTTAAAAAGAGGGATGACTGCTTTATTTTAGAGTGATCATTCTTCTTTAAGAGATTATATAGTTAAACGTATTGTAATAATTGCGAAGAGGCGCAATTTATTGAAAACATGTTTGTATATATTTCGTTAATAGCTGTGCTTCTTATATCTGATTAATCCATTTTTTGAAATTATGACTGGTATGATTCTTTTTGTGCTTGTTTTTTCTATTTTTTATGACACTTGAAAGCTATCTTTAATATGAGCTGTGACTTTTTTATCTTGGATAATAATGACATCAAACTGACAGCATGTGTTTTGTATATTATTTTTTAATAGATAAAATTTTGCTGTTTGAATGATATTCTTTTGTTTTTTTTTGTTTATGTAATATAAAGGGTGAATTAAACTGTTTTTTTTATAGTGTTTGACTTCAAAAAATATCAGAGTTTGGTTTAATTTAGCTATAATGTCAATTTCTCCAAAGTAGGAATAAAAATTTTTTGTTATGATTTTATAGCCGTTATCTTTTAAATAGATCGCGCTTATTTCTTCCCCTTCTTTACCTTTTTTTTGACTCATTTTTTAAGTGTGAAGGTTTTTCTATGTATCCGGCAAGGTCCGTAATTTTTTAATTCTTGATAATGTTTTTTTGTGCCATATCCTTTGTGAGCAGCTAGATGATAGTTTGAGTATAATCTATTTGTACAATTCATTATTCTATCTCTTGTTACTTTTGCGATGATGGAGGCAGCTGCAATTTGGGGATATAGTTGATCTCCCTTTATAACTGTTTGAACAGTATATCCCTTTATTTTTGGTGCTTTGTTTCCATCAATTAAGCATAATTCAGGTTTTTTTTCGAGTGTCTTGATTGCTTTTTTCATGCCTATTAGTGTTGCTTGTAATATGTTGTGTTTGTCTATTTCTTTTTCATTTATCACAGATATTGAGAGTGTTGGACATTCTTCAACTAGGTGTTGATATATGAGTTCTCTATTTGTTTTACTTAGTTGTTTTGAATCTTTGATGCTATTAAGACGACATGTTTTTGTTAACATTATGGCAGCTATAATAACAGGTCCTGCTATGGCTCCTCTTCCTGCCTCGTCTATGCCAGCGTGATTAAGGTTGATATTTTTTTGCAATAATTGTTGCGTTATGACCACCAAATCCAAATGAATTTGACATGATATAGGATATGTCTTTTTTGACGGCCTTATTTGCTGTGTAATTTAGATCACAGTCTGGATCAGGTATTTCGTAATTGATTGTTGGAGGTATAATGCCAGTATTAATAGCCTGGATGCTTGCAATTAGTTCAATAGCTGCTGCAGCACCTAATAAATGGCCTGTCATTGATTTTGTTGAGCTTATTGCACATTTATAAGCATGATTGCCTAATACCTTTTTGATGGCTATACTTTCGTTCTTGTCGTTTAGTATTGTAGAAGTTCCGTGAGCGTTTATGTAGTCTATGTTTTCCGCATTGATATTTGCTTCTTTTAAGGCTTGTCTCATAGCTCTTTGAGCGCCTTCTCCTTCAGGAGCGGGAGCTGTTAAATGATAGGCATCACCAGTTGTTCCAAATCCTTTTATTTCAGCATAAATTTTTGCCTTTCTTTTTTTTGCATGTTCAAGTTCTTCAAAAATTAACATGCCTGCTCCTTCACCCATCACAAAACCATCTCTGTTTTTCTCGAATGGACGGGAGGCCTTTTCAGGTTGATTATTGTGTTGAGTTGATAATGATTTGGCTGCACAAAAACTGCTTAGTCCTAAAGGACTAATGGCGGCTTCAGAACCTCCAGTTATCATTGCCGTTGCTTTACCATGTTGAATTAATTGAAAGGCATTTCCCATTGAATGGGCGGATGACGCGCACGCAGTTACGGCGCAAGCATTTGGCCCTTTTGCACCAAATTGAATAGCGATCATACCAGCTGCCATATCGCAAATCATCATTGGGACTGTAAAGGGACTGACTTTGTTTGGCCCTTTTTGGTGAAGTCTTAGAGTAGAATTTTCTAAGATTTCGATTCCGCCAATACCGGACCCAATGTCTACACCAATATTTTCAGGGTTTTCGTTGATAGAGTAGCCTGAATCTTCAATTGCTTCTTTTGCTGCCATGAGGCCTATCGATATAAACCTTGAATTTCTTTTTATTTCTTTTTTATCTAAAAATCCTTGATAGTCTATATTTAATACTTGGGCTCCAATTTGGCTGGGAAAATCTGTTGTATCAAAATTTTCTATTCTTTTTACACCAGATCTCCCGTTAATTAAGGCGTCCCAATACGATTTTGTGTCATGACCTATTGCGGTTATTGTTCCTAATCCTGTAACAACAACTCTTTTTTTTGACATATTTTTTTATTTTTGGTTTGCGCTAATAAAATCGATTGTTTTTTGGACGGTTGTTAATTTTTCTGCATCTTCGTCTGCAATTTCTGTTTCAAACTCTTCTTCTAGTGCCATCACTAACTCTACTGTATCAAGTGAGTCTGCACCTAGATCATCTATAAAGGATGCTTCTTTGCTTACTTCTTCTTCTGAAACTCCTAGTTGCTCTACTATTACAGATTTAATTTTTTTGTATACTTCTTCTTCGTTCAATGTCATTTTTTCCTCCATTTTTTACATGTTTAAACCACCATCAATTTGAATGGCTTGTCCTGTTATGTAGGATGCTTCTTCTTTAGATGCAAGAAATAATGCTAAATTTGCTACATCTTCAGATTTTCCCATTCTTTTTACAGGTACTGAATTTATTATAGCTTCAATTTGCTTTGCTGGTAAAGTTTTTGTCATATCCGTTTCTATGAACCCTGGCGCTATGGTATTGCAGGTGATGCCTTTTGTTGCGAACTCTTTTGCTATTGATTTTGTAAAACCAATTATTCCAGCTTTTGCTGCGGCATAGTTACTTTGGCCTGCATTTCCCATTATTCCAATGATTGAACTTATATTAATAATTCGCCCATATCTTTTTTTAAGCATGTGCTTAAGTGTGTATTTGCATAGTAGAAAACATCCATTTAGATTGCAATTGATGACGTCTGTCCACTGTTCTTCAGTCATTCTTACAAGTAAATTATCTTTTGTAATGCCAGCATTGTTAATTAATACATCTATTTTCTTATGTTTTTCGATGATTGTTTCTATAAATGCCTTACAATTTTGTTTATCTGCTAAATTTAGGGGAATTGCGCTTATTGCTTTTCCACTTTCTTTTTCTAATTTATTTTTAGCTTCGTTGCATTTTTCCTCTGTTGTTCCAGATATTATGACTTCGGCATTTTCATTAGCAAATTTTTTTGCTATTTCATAGCCAATACCCCTTGTGCTTCCTGTTACTACGATGACTTGTTTGCTAAATTTGCTCACTAATTTTCCTTCTTTTATTGAATTTGTTTTTTAAAATTAACTAATGATTCTAAGGTATTTATCGGGATTGTTTTGATGGAAGGATCAATTTTCTTGATTAAATTGCTTAATACATTTCCGGGACCACATTCTATGATTGTGTCACATTCTTTTTTAAGGAATTCAATGCTCTTCACCCATTGGACAGAGGCTATTAGCTGCTGCGGTATATTTTCTTTTAATTTATTTTGTTGGCTTTCTGGTTTAGCTTCTTTGTTTAAAATGATGGGGAAACGCGCATTGTTAAAGCATAGATTGTCAGTGACTTTTTTTAGTTCTTCACTCGCAGGGGTCATTAATGGTGAATGGAAAGGGCCAGACACAGGCAAAGGAATCAGTTTGGCTTTAGCTTCTTTTAATTTTGGATGTGCTTCTTCTAGGCCGGCTTTATTGCCAGAAATAACAATTTGACTTGGGGTATTATAATTTGCGATTACAACACATTCTTTACATGTTTTGAGAATGTCTTTTATTTGTTTTTCTTCAAGGCCTATGACGGCAGTCATTCCTGAGGTTTCTTTGTAAGCATTTGCCATTGCTTGAGCCCTTTTATTGATGACCGTTAATGTTTCTTCAAAGTTTAGTACTTCACTGGCATGATAAGCGGTTAGTTCTCCAAGGCTGTGTCCCGCTAAATAGCGTATGTCTATGGGTAATTTTTTAATTTCGTTAAATATTGCTGTTGCAACTACGAACAGGCCTGGTTGTGCATAACTGGTATGGGTTAATAGTTCTTTTGGTCCGTTGAAGCATATATCGGATAACTCTTTTTTTAATATGTCATTACTTTGATCAAAAAGTCTTTTGCAATCAGGGATAGCCTCATAAAGGTCTTTTCCCATGCCTACTTTTTGTGACCCTTGTCCTGGAAATACAATCGCTATTTTTTTCATTGTGACCATTCTACTAAATTTATTCCCCAAGTAAAACCTGCTCCGAAGCCTATCATCATAATTTTATCTCCCTTTTTTAAGTTGTTTTTTTTGTGTAACTCGTATAGCGCGTAAGGAATGCTTGCAGCTGAGGTATTTCCGTAGTTGGCAACAGTCGATATTAATTGGTCGTCATGAATTGATAGTTTTAATTTTAATTGATCGAGAATTCGTTGGTTGGCTTGATGAGGGATAATATGAGTGAAGGATTCAATAGTTAGCTTTGTTTTTTCTAAGCATTCTTCTATTGTTGAAATGCAATATTGTACGGCATTTTTAAAAACTTGTTTCCCTTTCATTTTTATCTTATTTTCTTTGTCACCTGTTAAAATCCCTGTATCTGATCCATTTGAAAATAATTTTGAGTAAAGAATTTTTTGCTCTTTACTTTGACTTAAGATGACGGCTGCTGCCGCATCACCAAAAAGAATACATGTGCTTCGATCTTTCCAATCTACTAAAGAGCTTAGTGCATCTGCAGCGACGATTAAGACGTTTTTTGCAGTGTTATTTTCAATGAATTGTTGACCTATTGTTAGGGCATAATTGAATCCGGTACATGCAGCGCTTATGTCGAATGCCGGAATTGGATTTAATTGTAGGTTGTTTTGTAAGTGGCAAGCTAAGGAAGGAAAACCAGAATAAGGAGCTGTTGATGTTGCGACAATCATAAGATCAATATCTTTGTTAGTTAAAGGACTATTTTTAATAGCTTGTTCACATGCTTTCGTACTTATCTGTATGATCTCGTTAGAATTTGAGCATATATGACGTTTTTTTATGCCTGTTCGGGTAGTGATCCATTCGTCTGATGTTTCTAATCCTAATTTTATAAAATCATTGTTGGTTAGTGTCTTTTGTGGAAGGGCTCCACCAATGCTGAGTATTTTTGTTTTCACTTTTTTAGCGATGTTTGGTTGTGGTATTTTTTGATGCTGGAACTTATTTTTTCTGTCATGTTGCATTCAATACTTTCTTTTGCGATTCGGATTGCATTTTTTATCGCTTCGGGTTTTGCATTTCCATGCGCAATAATGCTTATTCCATTGATGCCTAATAGTTGTGCTCCCCCATAAGTTTCATAGGAAAACTTTTTTTTGAATTCTTTGAGATTTTTCTTAAGAAATAAAATACCAATAACGGCTATGAATGATTTTTTTGCCGCATCTTTAATGAAGTTACTAATTAATTTTGAGATGCTTTCTCCAAATTTTAAGATATTATTTCCAACAAAACCATCACAAACAACCACGTCGGAGTGTCCAAATAAAAGTTCATTTGCTTCGATATTTCCTATAAAGTTATAGGGGAGCTCTTTAAGCAAAGAGTGGCTTTCTTGAGTTAAAATATTACCTTTTTCTTCTTCTTCGCCTATATTTAGTAGGGCTATGCGAGGTTTATTAATATGTAATATTAATTTGGCAAAGTAGTGTCCCATGATAGCAAATTGCTGTAAATGAGAACTTTTGCAGTCTACGGTTGATCCTAAATCTAGTAAAACAAAGGGGCCTTTGCTTGAAGGAATTGCAGATGCTAAAGCGGGTCTTTCGACTCCATTACTTCTACCTAGGATTAAGGTAGAAGTTGTTAATATGGCGCCAGTATTACCAGGAGATACAAATCCTTGAGCGATGTTTTTTTTGACTAGATTAAGGCCGATATGTATAGATGAATTTTTTTTTTGTCTAAATGCTTTAGTAGGTGAATCTGTCATATTTATGACATCGTTGGCATGTTCTATATCTATTTTTTCTTTTGGATAGTTGGGATACTTTTTAAGTTCTGCTTTTATTTTATTTTCTTGTCCAACTAAAATGATTTTTATATCAAAGGTATTTACAGCGTGTATAGCGCCTTCAATATTATTTTTTGGTGCGAAATCGCCACCCATTGCATCCACTGCAATTGTGATCAATTTAGGTTCCCTTTTTTTCTTTTTTTGATTTTATTATTAAAACTTGTTTGTTTTTGTAGAAACCACAGCTTTTACATATTTGGTAGGGAATCCCTAGTTCTCCACAATTAGGGCATGCCCTTAATGTTGGAGTGCTAATTTTCCAATTTGCTTTTTTAATGCGTTTTCTAGATTTTGAATGTCGTTTTTTTGGTACTGCCATAATTTCTCCAGTTCATAAGATCTTAAATACTTTGCTTGTTTTTGTCAATTCATTTTGTTTTATATGTTTTCCAATTGATCATTAAATCTTTTATTTTGTAATTTAAAATTCGTACAGTTGTGTTTAAAAGTTTTGCGGAATTTGTTTTATTTCCCTTTGATTTTATTAATGCATTGATAATTAAACTTTTTTCGAAATCTTTTATACTCTCTTTTAGGTCTTTTTGTGTAGTGGGATTGTTTGTGCTGGTAAGATATGTTGTTGATCCGAGTATATTGGTGGGTAGATGACAGGTTTGTATTTTGTTTTTATCACATAGTATTGTTGCTCGCTCAATGATATTTTCTAGTTCACGTATATTTCCGGGCCAGTTGTAATTGTAAAGGATATTGTAGCATTCTGTAGAAATTCCAAAGATATCTTTGTTTGTTTCTTTTTTGAATTTATTTATAAAATGGTTAATTAAAAGTAATATGTCTTCTTTTCTTTCTCTTAGGGGTGGTAAATATATAGGAAAAACATTTAGTCGATAGTAGAGATCTTTTCTGAATTTTTTTTCTTCGATTAATTGTTCTAAGTTTTCATTGGTTGCTGCAATAATTCGTACATTAGTTTTGATAGTTTTATGACTTCCAATTGGTGAAAATTCTTTTTCTTGAAGGACACGTAGTAATTTTACTTGAAGATTTAATGAAAGTTCGCCAAGTTCATCTAAAAATAAGGTTCCATTTTCTGCTGCTTCAAATTTACCTTTTTTTTGTTCATAGGCGTCTGTAAAGGCCCCTTTTTCGTGTCCAAATAATTCGGATTCCATAAGATTTTCTGGAATTGCGCCACAGTTGATGCTGATGAAAGGTCCATGACGATTGTGGTTGTTGTGATGAATTGCATGGGCGATGAGTTCTTTTCCTGTACCGCTTTCACCTCTTATTAATATTGTTGTTGTTGTATGGGAGACTTGTGAAATTAAGTTATAAATTTCTTGCATTTTAGGGCTGGTACCCGCCATATTTTTAATGCCATATTTTTTTTTTAGCTCATTTTTTAGTTGATAAGTTTCTTCTTTTAATTTTTTGGTTTCAATTTCCTTTAAGGTATTTAATTTGATTTCTTGTCCTAACATCAGAGATATGATAGAGAGAATTTTGTTTGTTTGATGTGAATTATTTGTATTTTTATATCTTAATTGTGTATGCAAGACACCTATTTTTTCGTCACCCATAATTATGGGATAAGCAAAATAGGTTGTTTTTTTTTTGTTGTTACTTAAATTTAGTTCTAAGGTGTTTATTTCTTCTATGATTGTTTTGTTATTAGAAAGAGCTTTTTGTGTGGTTTTAAAACATATGTATTTGTTTAGTTCTGTATCTAAATTATCAAAACCATAACTTTCACTGATTACATAGGTGTCAGTTTCTTTGTTCAAAATTAAAAGTGTTTTTTCTATATTTAATTTTTGATTTAAGATTGTAAATATTTTTGTGAGTGTTTTACTTAGATTGAATGAAGAAGCGAGTGTCTCAGCGATTTCATGAAGGATGTCAAATTCTTTGCTTTCTTCTAAATTTAAATCAATTTTATTTTCTATTTTTTTGTTCATTTCTATTGGTTTTTGCTGCTTGGGTGAATTGATTGAATAAAGGGCTTCCTTTTTGGGGTCTAGATTTAAATTCTGGATGAAATTGGCAGGCAAGAAACCAAGGATGATTTTTTAATTCTATGACTTCTACTAATTGGCTGTTGGGATTTTTTCCTGAGATTATTAATCCATTATCTTCGAATTGAGTTTTATAGTGGTTGTTAAATTCATAACGATGACGATGGCGTTCAGAAATGATGGTACTTTGATAGGCCTTAAAGAGTAAGCTGTCTTTTTTAATCTGGCACGTATATGCTCCTAGCCGCATGCTGGCGCCTTTTTTTAAAAGGTTTTTTTGTTCAGGTAAAAAGGTTATGACATTGTCTTTTTCTGTTTTGTTAAATTCCTTACTGTTAGCATTTTTTATATGGAGGATATTTCTTGCAAACTCGATGATAGCTATTTGTAACCCTAGACAAATTCCAAAAAAGGGAATTTTTTGTTCTCTTGCGTATTTTGCGGTTAAAACTTTCCCTTCTATACCTCTTTCTCCAAATCCTCCAGGTATTAAAATACCGTTGCATGGAGCTAATAGTTTCGTTATGTTTTTTTCTGTTATTTTTTCTGAGTCAATCCACAAAATCTTTAAGTTACAGTTGTTATGAACACTACTGTGTTTTAGTGATTCTACGATACTTATATATGAATCTGAGTAATTTGTGTATTTTCCCACGATACCGATTGTGATAGTTGTATTATTTTTGTTTTCAAGTTGGGAATTAAAGTATTCCCAGTCTTGTAAAGAGATCTTTTTTTTGGGGAGATTTAAGGTGTCTAAAATGGCTGTGTCTAAGCCTTCTTTATGCATATATAATGGAAGACTGTATATTGACTTTGCGTCTATTGCAGCAATGATGTTTTTTTCTTTAACATCACAAAAAAGTGCAATTTTTGATTTTATTTCTTGAGTGAAGGGCTTCTCACAACGGCAAATAATGATATCTGGTTGTATGCCAATTTCTCTTAGTTCTTTTACGCTGTGTTGTGTGGGTTTTGTCTTAAATTCGTTTGATGTTTTTATAAATGGAAGTAAGGTTAAATGAATATGTATGCATGTGGTTTTATTTTGATATTGAAACTGTCTAATGGCTTCTAAAAAAGGGAGGCTTTCTATATCACCAACGGTTCCGCCAATTTCTGTAATGATAAAATTAAAGTTGTCTTCACTTAATGTTTGGGATATTTTATTTTTTATTTCGTTAGTGATGTGTGGAATGATTTGGACTGTTTTTCCTAAATATTTTCCGTTTCGTTCGTTGTTTAGGACATCCCAAAATATCATTCCAGAGGTTACATTATTTTTTTTTGATAAATTTTGGTCTATAAATCGTTCATAATGTCCTAAATCTAGATCTGTTTCGGTTCCATCTTCTGTTACAAATACTTCACCATGTTGGTAAGGATTCATGGTGCCTGGATCTATATTTAAGTAAGGGTCAAATTTTTGTATGGTTACGCTATACTCTTGTTTTTTTAGTAGAGATCCTAATGATGCGGCTATAATTCCTTTTCCTAGGGATGAAATAACACCACCAGTGATGAATATGTAGTGGTTTTTATGTTTTTTCATAAATTAAACTGCTTTTTTTCATCGTGTTATCTTAGCATAGTTAAGGTATTTGTTAGAAGGTTTTGTTTCGATAGTTATTCCTTTTTATATCCTTTTATAGTGTTGGTTATTAGTTGTTTTGATGAATCCTTGAATTTCAAGGAAACTTAGTGTTTGTAGTAAGGTAGTTAATGGATAGCCAGTTTTTTCTAATAGGCTATCGATGCTATTTTCAGGTTCATCAAGGAGTGTAAGAAGCTGTATTTCTTTTTCATTTAAATTGCTTGTACGTTTATTTTTTGAAATTATATTGGGTTGTTCTTTTAAAAGAATATTGTATTCGTCTAAAATATCTTGAGGGGATTGACATAATTTTGCACCTTCTTTGATGAGTCCGTTTGGGCCTTCACTTAAATCTGAGAAAATATTTCCAGGAATTGTAAAAACATCCTTATTTTGTTCGATCGCATAATTTGCTGTAATTAATGATCCGCTTTTTTGTTTTCCTTCACAAACTAAAATGCCTTTACATAACCCGCTAATAATGCGATTTCGTTGAGGAAAGTGATGTGCTAAGCCTTTTGTTCCTAATGGGAATTCTGAGAGAATGAGTCCTTTTTCACTTATTTCTTTGGATAGTGAGACATTTATTTTAGGATAAATGATGTCTAAGCCGGTTCCAATGACAGCGATGCACCCTTTTTTTTCGCTTAAACAAGTTCTTAAGGCGTGACTATCAATACCTGCAGCCAATCCAGATATGATACCAAAATAATGGCAAAGTGTTTTTGTGAAGTGAGTGCAACAGTCAGTTCCGTAGTGACTTGGATTTCGGGTGCCCACGATTGCGATGAGATCTTGTTGAAGCTGTTCTAGATTCCCTTTACAGTATAAGAGGAGGGGAGGGGTATGAATTTCTTTTAATTGCTGAGGGTATAAGGGATTTTGAATATCTAGACAAGTGATGCCTAAAGCATGTAATTTTTCTAAGTATTTCTCTGCGTTAAATGTTTTTTTTGTATACATGTAATGTGTTTGTTTGCTAGGGGATAAGTGAGGGATGATACTTGTCTCGTTTCTTTGAAAAGATTCTAAGCTAGGGTAGCGTTTGGCAATTTTCTGTAATAATGCTGGATTATCGAATAAAAATTGGTTTAAAAATAAAAGATATGTATTTGTTTTAAGCATATTTTTTTTTAATTTTTTCTTGAGTTTTTTTTTCTATTTCTATGATGTCATTAATTGTTTTTGGGACTGTATATGTATGTGTTTGAATGGCTTCTTCTATGATGTTTTGTAGTTGTATAAAAGAGAGTTTGTTTTGACAAAATAAGGCATTTGCAATGTCATTGGCTGCATTCATGGCTGGTGGATACGACCCTCCTTTTTTGCCAACATCATAGGCAAGTGTTAACAGAGGGAATTTTTTTGGGTTTGGGGGGTAAAAATTTAAATTGTTTAGTTTATTGAAATTTAATTTTGGCCATGAATTTTTTACTTTATTAGGATAGGTTAAGGCATTTTGGATAGGGAATTTCATATTTGTTGGGCTTAAATGAGCTAGGGTATTTCCATCGATGAATTCGACTAAACAATGAATAATACTTTGAGGGTGTATAATTGCGTCAATTTTTGTATAAGGGAGTTGGAATAAGTGATGAGCCTCTATAATTTCAAGGCCTTTGTTCATCATTGTTGCGGAATCAATACTTATTTTGTTTCCCATGGACCATGTTGGATGTTTGAGAGCGTCTTTTAGGGTAATTTTTTTGAAGTGGCTATGAGGTGTGTTCCAAAATGGGCCTCCTGAAGCTGTTAAAATTATTTTTTTAATGGTTTTTTTATTTTTCTTTTCAATACATTGTTGAATTGCGGCATGTTCAGAATCAATAGGGATAAGTTTGCCTTTATATTTTTTAACTAAAGAGGTAATGATGTCTCCTGCGGCAACTAAGATTTCTTTATTAGCTAATCCGATGGGGGTTTGGTTTTTTATTGCGTTGATACATGGTTCAAGCGCAATGGTTCCAATAATGGCGATGACGAGCATGTCTTGTTTTTCGTTGGCAATGGTATTTAATGCGGCTTTTCCATGCATTACACGGGTGGTTAAGTGGTTTTTTTTTATAAAATGATGGATAATTTTTTGTGTTTCTTTAGTGCTTACTGCTACAAGTTTTGGGTTGAATTCTAGGATTTGTTCTTGTAGTTTTTTGACATTTTTGTGTGCAGAAAGCCCTACAATTTCAAAGTATTTAAGATTGTTTTTTATGACATCGAGTGTTTGAGTGCCGATTGATCCGGTAGCGCCAAGAATAGAAATTTTTTTTTTCATTGTAGAAGTAATAAAACGACGGGTAAACATATTAAATAGCTATCAAAACGATCATAAAATCCACCGTGGCCAGGAATTAGGTTAGAGGAGTCTTTGATTTTTAGTTTTCGTTTGATTAGAGATTCATGTAAGTCTCCAAATAAGGCAAATAAAGGGACTGAACATAAGATGACGCTTTCTTTGTGAGTTACTAGGTTGCAAAGGGTACTTAGTAAGATAATCCCGATGATTGTTAGGTAGCTTAATATAAATCCTTCAATTGTTTTTTTAGGGCTAATTGGGGATAGTTGTGTTTTACCAAATTTTTTACCAAAAAAATATGCACTGCTATCTGTTATTGCCGTTAGTGCAATACAATAAAGGAATAGGACCTTGTTTTTTGTAAAAAGAAGAAGCATGCTTAGGCTGATTATACTTAATAAGATACTTTGTTTTGCTAAAAAATAACGAGTATTTAAGAAACTTATTTTTTTATTAAATAACTCGAAGAGGAATAGGGTCATGGTGGCTAAAATGAGTATGTGTATGAATTGGGTTGTGGCTGAATGATGATGTTGGAGTGTAAATAAGCTGAAAAAACATCCTAAGAATAGACTGTAGCTTAGAATTTTGTGTAAAAGAGGGGTTTTTCTTGCAGTAGATAATTCGTGGACAATGAGTAAGTGGATTGATAATGTTACGAGGATAAATATAAGATTATTTACGAATAGTAGTGGGGTAATGATTGTGATTAGGAAGAGACTTGAAAGGATCCTTTTTTTGATCATAGTCTGCCGAAACGACGTTGGCGTTTGTTGTAGATATTTAAAATGTTTGTGAACGTTTGTTTAGAAAAATCAGGCCAGTTTTCTTTTATGAATATGAGTTCAGTATAGGCACATTGCCATAACATAAAGTTACTTATTCGGTATTCACCGCCTGTTCGGACTAAAATGTCAGGTTCAGGGATGTTTTTTGTCCATAGATGATTAGTGAACATCTCTTCTGTTAGATCTTGAGGGTTTATTTTTTTATTTAGGAGTGATTTACATGCATTAAGGATTTCTGCTTTAGAGCCATAGCTTAAGAGTATGTTTAAGGTTAATTTGGGATTTTGTTGATGATATTGTTGTGTTGTTTTAATTAGGGTTTGTATTTTTGGGGATAATTTTTCTAGTGATCCAAAAAAATTTAGGTTTATTTTTTTTTCTTTCAATTTGGGGATTTGTTTGTTTATTGAGTTATATAATAGTGTCATTAGAAAATCGATTTCTTTTTTTGGACGATTCCAATTTTCTGTTGAAAAGGTATAAGCAGAAAGATATTTTATATTGAATTCTATACAATATTCGATACATCTTTCTAAGGCTTTACTTCCTTCTTGATGTCCGTGAGACCTCAGCTTATTTTTTTGTTTTGCCCAGCGACCATTGCCATCCATGATAATAGCCATGTGCTGAGGTATTTTTAAAGTGGTATTTTCTTTCTCAGACATGTGAAATTTTTAACGTTGTAAAAGGTCGTTTTCTTTTTTTGTTTTTATCGTATCAATTTGCTGAATAAAGTTATCGGTTTCCTTTTGTATTAAGGTTTGTTTTTTATTTGCATCGTCTTCTGAAATTTCTTTGTTTTGTTTTTCATTTTTTAGTTTATCAAGAGCGTCTCTACGAATATTTCTAATGGTTATTTTGCCTTCTTCACAATATTTTGAGACTACTTTGACAAGATCTTTACGGCGCTCTTCTGTTAGTTCGGGTAAAGTAAGACGAATGATACTTCCTTCACTTTGAGGATTGAAGCCTAGATTACTACTTGAAATTGCTTTTTCTATTGCTTGGATGTTATTTCTATCAAATACATTTATCAGAAATATTCGTGGTTCTGGAATGGTAATGCTTGCTAATTGCATGAGAGGTATCATACTTCCGTAGCAGTCCACTTTGATTTGATTAAGCATGTCCGTATTGGCTCTGTTTCCCCGAACGCCATTGAGGCGCTCTTTGATTTTTTCTATTGATTTTTCCATCTTTTCAGTGACGTCTTTCATTTATTTATTCTTATTGAATGAGTGTACCAATTGTTTCTTTGTTAATTGCTCTTTTAATATTCCCCTTTTCATTGAGATTAAATACGATGATGGGGATATGATTGTCCATGCTAAGAGATAATGCGGTGGTGTCCATGATTTTTAGTTTTTGATTGATAACATCTAGATAGGTGAGTGTTTTGTATTGTTTTGCATTTTTGGATTTTTCTGGATCTTCGTTGTATATCCCGTTTACTTTAGTTGCTTTTAGTATAACTTCAGACTTGATTTCTACCGCGCGTAATGCGGCAGTTGTGTCTGTTGTGAAATAGGGGTTTCCGGTTCCTCCTGCAAAAATAACGATTCGCTTCTTTTCGAAATGGTGAAGTGTTTTTTCTAGTATAAATGGTTCGGTGACTTCTTTTAATTCTAGGGCGCTTTGAACACGTGATTCAAGGCCAATCTTTTTTAAGGCATCGTTTAATGCTAGAGCATTCATAATCGTGGCTAACATGCCTGTATAATCAGCTGTTACCCGGTCCATACCATTCATTGATGCAGCGAGGCCTCTGAAAATGTTGCCTCCGCCAATAACAATGCCAATTTCGATATTTAATTCTTTGAGATCATGTATTTCTTGAGCAAGAAAATCTAAGAATTTTGGATCAATCCCATAATTTCGTTCACCTTTGAACATTTCGCCGCTAAGTTTTAGTAAGACTCGTTGGAATGGTTTATTTTTCATCTAGTTATTACTATATAGTCATTGGGGACATATGGCTAGGTTTTTTTTAACTGTTTTTTTGTTTTGACATGCCGTTTTATTTTTCTTAAAATTAGTGATTAATGGCATTTCTGGTTACCTTTTTAGCCTTAGGGTTTGTTATTTTTGTTCATGAATTAGGGCATTATTTGGTTGCTCGTTATGTAGGTGTTCGTGTTTTTGAATTTAGTATTGGGTTTGGACCTAAATGTTTTGGTAAAAAGCTAGGGAATACGCATTATTTTTTGCGCTTATTTCCTGTTGGTGGGTATGTTCGTTTGGCGGGTATGGATGATACGGAGACTGTTTCTTATCCTAAAGAAGAAAGTTATTTGAATAAATCACCAAAAGCACGAATGGCAATTATTTTAGCAGGGTCTTGTGTGAATATTTTATCGGGATTCATCTTTTTTTTGCTATTTGCTTTTTGTTTTGGAGTGCCTAAGCTTTTGCCGGTTGTTTCGATGGTTGTGGAAGGAAGTGCGGCTCAACAAGCGGGCCTTCAGATGGGAGATCGTTTAGTAGAATTTAATGGGGTACCGATTAAGGATGTTAGGGGTGATTTTATACAGCCTATTTCTCACTCAGCTGGTAAGTCTTGTCAAGTAACGTACATGCGTGATTCTTTGGTTTCAACAGTGGATATTGTGCCTCGATTGATGGAGCCAGGACAAGAGGCAAGAATTGGTGTTGTTTTGTCATCTAAACGTTCTTCGTTACAGTTGAAATCGTCTCTTGTTTATGCTGTTAAACAAGTTACTTTTTATACGACTTTGGTGTTCAAAAGTTTGAATATGTTAATTTCTGGCAAGGCAGCGATTAAAGATTTGGCTGGACCTGTCGGGATTGTACAAATGGCGGCCTTTCAGTTTGATCAAGGATTGTTAGTTTTTTTACATTTTATGGCGATTATTAGTATCTCTTTAGGGGTGGTTAATTTATTCCCTATTCCTGCATTGGATGGGGGGCATTTTATGTTTTTATTGGTTGAACAGATGACTGGTAAGCCTATTCCTCAACGGATTTATCAAACAATTTCAGGTGTTGCTATGGCTATTTTGTTGCTATTGATGGTTTTTATTCTGTTTAATGATTTTTTATCTTGGGGTCAGAGGGCTTCTTTTTTTAGGTCTTTGTTGTGATTCAAATTAAAAAATTAACAAAAGTTTATCCCAATGGATATGAATTATTTAAGGAGTTAGATTTATTTATTGGAGAAAATGAATTTGTTTTTTTGGTTGGCCCTTCTGGTTCGGGTAAGTCTTCTTTGTTAAATATTTTTTTTCTGCTTGAGTCTATTACCTCTGGGTATGTTTATATTGATAATGTTTGTCTGAACCATTTGAAATCGTATCAAATTCCCTACCTTCGACGAAATATTGGTTTTGTGTTTCAAGATTTTAAATTATTATTAAACCGTAGCGTTTTTGAAAATGTTGCATATGCCTTGCGTATTTTAAATTTTTCTCGTAGACAAATTTCAAGTCAGGTTCGACAGGTGTTGGATTTAGTGGGGTTACAACATAGGATTTATGATATATCAGGTAATTTATCTGGAGGTGAGCAACAACGTCTTTGTATTGCTAGAGCTATTGTGAATAATCCGGCTATTTTATTGGCAGATGAACCAACGGGCAATTTGGATCCAGATGCCTCAGAAGAAATCATACAGCTATTAAGTAAGATTAATGCTCGTCATACCACTGTTTTGGTGGCCACTCATGATCAAATGATTGTTAATAAAATGCGAAAACGTGTTGTGGTTTTGAATAAAGGTACTATTATTCGTGATCAGCAATTTGGTACTTATGCTGAGGTTCTTTCTGTATGAGGCAATTGTTTTTTTTTATTGGGGAAGCTTTTTTAGGAATTAAACGATCTTTTTTGATGGCGGGTATTGCAGTCGTGACGATTACATTATCCCTGGTTGTTTTGGGTGTTTTTTTGTTGATTTCTGTTAATTTAAACCGTTTGTCTGATGAAATTGTTTCTAAATTGGAGTTGCGTTTGTTCTTAAAAAAAGATCTTTCATTGCAGCAAATTCAGCAGTTGTCAGTTTTACTAGACTCTCATGTTGGTATTAAAGAATTGTTTTTTTTAGATAAAAAGGAGGCTTGGGCGCAGTTCCAATTGCGTTATCCTCAGTTGGCATTGGCAACGTTTGTTCAAAAAAATCCATTGTCACATTCATTTCAGATTTTTCTTAAGCCGCAGCAAGATTTGTTTAAGATTGCGCGTGAATTACAGGATATTTCACCCTTTATTGATGAAATTGTTTATGGGGGAGGATTGGCTAAGCAGATTGAGCATTTTTCTTTGTTGGTGCGTGTTATTGGGGTTTTTTTGGTTTGTGTGTTAACCTTAGCAACCTTGATGATAGTAGTTAATACTATTAGGTTGACGGTTATGATTAGAGAAAATGAAATTGATATTATGGCATTAGTTGGAGCGGGAGATTCCTTTATACGGGTGCCGTTTCTTTTAGAGGGACTATTCTTAGGATTTATGGGAGCCTTAAGCGCCTCAGTAATTTTGAATATTTTCTTTGGTTTTTTTCTTGTAAAGGTACAAGCTAATTTTCCGTATTTTCCTTTATTTGTAGATAAAAATGTCTTTTATCAAGTGTATCTTGTATTGATGATTACGGGTTCTTTTTTGGGATTATTGGGGGCATATTTATCTATTTCTAAAACATTAGATTCAAAAAAAATTAATTCTTGAGGTGTGTAAATGTTAAGATTTTTTCGTGAAAAGGCAGCAGTATTTGTTTGGGTTATTGTGATAGCCTTTGTTTTAACGTTGTTTGCAGGCGCGTATTTGTCGAAATTTTCTGGTGGCGAGTCTTCGTCCGTTGATGTTCGCTCTGAAGCGGTGGCTCGTTTTGGTGATTATTCAGTATCGGAACAACAGTATCGTCAGTTTTTGTCTCAGCAGTTGGGAGGGTATGTTGTAGATGGAAAATTGAAGGTTTCCCCTGATGTGATTGAATTGTTGCAGTATCAGGTGCTTATTAAATTATTGCAGGATGAAGTCTTTTATCAAGCCGCTGTTTCTAAAAAAATAAAGGTGACGAAACGAGATTGGGCACAAGCGTTTCAAGAATTAATTATGTATTATGATTTGAAGGATAAAAAAGCATTGAAATCTTTTCTTAAGGAACAGGGGCGCTCTTTTTCTTCTTTTAAAAAAGAATTAAAACGAACTATTTTAGCTCGAAAGTTTACAATGTTTTTGCAGGCTCCTGTTAGTTTGGATAAACAAGATATAGAACAATCCTTTAGGTCTTTAAAATTGCGCTATTTATATGTTAACCCTAAAAAGGGAGCTGATGTGAGTAAACAGATACAAGACTTGTCTGATCGCTTGAAGTCAGGGATGTTGTTCTCTGAGGTAGACTCTTTTTTCTCTGATGAAGAGGCTTTTGTTAAGGTTTCTTCTGAATCTAATTGGATTGGCTATGGTGAATTGCCTTTTTCTGTTCAAAAAGTGGCCTATGTTTTAGATAAGAATGAAGTTTCGCAGCCTATTTCGTATGGAGATGCTTATTTTATTGTTCAGAGTCTGGATAGTAAACGGATTCCAGCACCTAAGGACTATGAAGAATCTTCTTATAAAGATCAATTAACGTCAGCATTAAAGTCTCGTGCGCTTTCTCAGTATGTATCGTTTTTTTTATTAGAGAATCCTTTGCAAATTCAAGATATGACTCTTCAGGCTATCGATGCTAAGAAACGACGGGATTTTGACTCAGCTATTGCTGCGTATCGTTTGTTGAGTTCGCAGCAAGTTTCAAATCCGATGCCGCATTATTTTTTGGGTAAATTATATTTAGGTATTCAGGACTATGATAATGCTAAAGATGAACTTTTGAAGGCAGAAGTTAAAGTTGGTTTATTAAAAGGCTTTCAGTTTCCAGAACTTTTTTTTGTATTGGGGCAATATTTTGAAATTATGAAAGATTCTCGTTCTTCTTTGGATTATTACAGAAAAGCCTTATCTTTTTCAGAGTATCGCTTGGATTTGCTTGAGCCGTTAAAGGAAAAATTTTCTCAATTAAAGCGTCAGCCTGAAGTGCAACAAATTCAGAAATATATCCGTCAGCTAGAGGAGAAAAAAGACAAAAAAGTCACTGTTCAATCTGGATCTTTAGAAAAGGACACTAAGAAGCATAAGCTAAAATAAGCGTATATTTTTTACTTTTCAGGGATGAGACAGTGTTGATATAGCCAGTTTAGATAATCTTGGTTTCCTTCATTAATCAGGATACTTATGATTTCTGGCAGCTCGTAGGGGTGTTCTTTTTTAATGAATGTGTCTATTTTTTTAAAGTTTGCCTCTGTACTTTTTATGAGTAGGAGACTTTCTTGATCTTTTTGTATGCTGTTTTTCCAGTGATATAGGCTTACTATTTTGGGGATCAGTTGTATACAAGCTGCTAATTTTTTTTTAAGTAATTTTTTTGCTAATGTTTCTGCTTGATGGATATCGGAGATACTTGTGATTATGAGAATACCTTGCTTTTTTTTCTTGTTTAACATGTTTAATTAAGATTATTTATGTCACCTATATTTTAATATTGATGATTAAGGTGATTTTTTTTTATCTGTCATTTAGCCTAGAAGATATTGAGATCTTGAATGAAGAATCAAAGCTTTTGTTTTGAACATTATAAAATTATGGTAACATCATTCTGACTCAGGAATCAAAATGATGAAAGAGAAAGATTATCAACAATTATTGCCACTACGTTCGTTGTATGCTCACAAGGGAGACTGTGGTCGGGTGGGGTTGGTAGCTGGTTCAAGATCTATGTTAGGTGCAGCAATTTTAGCGTCTAAAGCTGCATTACGAGCAGGTGCTGGATTGGTTTATTTGATGACATTGCCGGATGTTTCGGCAGAGATACAAGCGCAGTGTCCAGAGCTGATTGTATTACCTTTGTTGGTATCAGATGCTGGTTTTTTATTACCTGAATCAGCCCCAATGATTCGAGACTATATTCAGGAATATCGTTTTGACGCTTTTGGGATGGGGCCTGGTTTGGGGCGTAGTGAAGATACCTATGGTTTGTTAACGGCTGTTTCTTCGTATTGGAAGGAGTTTTCTTTTTGTACGTTATTAGATGCGGATGCCTTGTATTGTTTGGATATTGTTCTTTTAAGACAAGCTCTTGGACAACGTTTTATTTTGACGCCTCATGTCGGTGAGTTTCGTCGTCTTTTTTCAGAAGAAGCTGATATTGTGTTTGATTCGCATATTCGCCAAGAACGATGTCAATTTTGGGCTGCTGATGTTGATCAAGTACTTGTTTTAAAAGGTGCTAATACGGTTGTTTCTGATGGAAAACGTACACAGAAAAATAGGACAGGGGGGCCGGCATTGGCTACAGCTGGGACAGGCGATGTATTGTCTGGTATTATTCTTGCTTTACTTGCGCAAGGGATGTTGTTTTATGAAGCGGCATGTTTAGGTGTGTATCTTCATGGCTTGGCTGGAGATTTGGTGTCTGAGGAGAAAGGACCTTGTTTGATTGCGTCTGATGTTAGCGATATGTTGCCAAAAGCATGGATGAAACTGAGTTCTTTATGATTGATTTTATTGCCTATGTGACTGCCTATCAAAAACAGTTCGCCTGTAAATTTACCTTTAGATCGTTATTGTCTGCATTTTCTGATGATTATTTATTGAGCTATTTGAAAAACCCCTCTGTTTTTTCTTTGGCCTTGCATCGTCCTCCAGGGGAAGGGGTGTTATACGGATTGGAACAAGTGGAAGCGAGACAGTCTTTTTTTAATTCCTTGTCTAAATTACAACGTTTGTCCTTGATTAAGGAAAAACTACAACATGTTTCATTGTGGGCCTTGTTTTCTGATCATCAGTCACTTAGTTCTTTGTGTTTTTCAGATCTGAAGGATGTCTACGATATTGGAGCGGGTCATTCTGTTTATTTAATGCATTTTTTGTCTGGCTCTTTTGTATTAAAACAGGAATCTATGCATACTCATTGTTTTATGACAGGATTGCTTAAAGCGTTGGGCTGGGTATACTTAGAAAGTTATCATTTGAAAAATGATAGGGGGGCATGGGAATTATCAGAGTATGCAGGACCTTTTACTTTGGAGAAATGGTTGTATCAGCCCTATAATTCTGTGACAACTATGCTTGTTGAACGTTTAGCTAGGCATGCTGCGTTGGGCGATTGTATTGGGCGTGGTGATCGTCATTTTGAAAACTATGTCTTTAAATCAGAATCTTTGGTCCCCATAGATTTGTGTTATTTGTTTTCAGAGTATCATGAAAAGTGGGTCATGACGTATACAAAGGCGGGTATGAGTGAACTTGGTGTTATACAAGCCTTTTATTATGAACCGGATAAGTTATTGGATGCAGTATCGGTATTTTTTAAGGAGTATAGTCGTGTTTTTGAAGATTTTAGATCGCAAAAGCAGATTTTTCTTAGTGTGATAGAGCAATATTTTAAACAGTCAACAAACTATAACAGATATGTGTCCTTTTTGGAGCATCGTTTGACACATCCTCATTATTTGGCAAGCCAATGTCGCAACTATCTATTAGGTTTTTTAATTTTTCTAAAACGTTATACCTATAAACAATTGATGCAAAAAGTAGTTGTTTCTTCTCCTGATGTTTTTAAAAATTATCCCTTGTTAGAAATGTATTATCAGGCGGATTTAAATCGATTTTCTAGTTTTTTTCTTTTAGATGAGTTTGAGAGGGGAAACTTGTTACCTTTGATTGATTCTTTAGCAAAGGAAAATGCTGTTTCTTCAGTTGATTTGTTTAAGCATTGTGACTTGCTTTGTCACATGCTTCGGTCACGTTTTGATGTGTCTTGAACGTTGTTTTCTGCTAGGTAAGTAAGGTGTCTATCAATGTGTGGGTTTTATGGTTTAATGTTTGGCTGTGTAGGTTATTTGTACTTTCTGTATAAATACGAAGTACAGGTTCTGTTCCAGAAAACCGAAGTAATGCCCAGCTTGTTTGGTTAAAGTTTATTTTTAGGCCGTCGTCTGTATTTAGCGTTTGAATGAGTTCGTTGTAGTGCATTTGTAGAGTTTCTTTGGTTTGTAGATGTAATTGTTTTTGCAGCTGTGTTTTTGTTTCTTTTTTAAAGGTGAAACTGCTTTCTTTAAAATGAAAAAAACCATATTTTTTTTGGATGTCTTCTTTGTGTTTTGAAAGAGGTTTTTTACTATGGTGTAACGCTAAAGATAGTAATATTCCGGGGAGAAAACCACATTTTTCTAAGGTATGAAATGAGCTTGAAAATCCACCTGAAGATTCGATGCCAAAAGCGATTTCTTTCTTTTGTTTATACCTTTCTAAATGTTGAGCAATGTATTTGAAACCAATATTGCATTCATGATAGTTAAGATTATTTTGTTGAGCAGCTGTTTTTAGAATACGTGATGACGCTAAAGTGGAAATTAAGGCATGACAGTTGATGTTTACGCTTAGAAAAAAATCAAGAATGATGAGGCCTGTTTCTTCCGGAGTGAGGGGGGTGCCTTTTTCATCGAGTATGATATGACGATCTGCGTCTGGATCGTTGGCGATGCCTAGTGGAATGTTATTGGTTTGGATAATGGATTTTAGCTGGGTAAGGGCTTCTGTGTTACATGGATTGGTATCTAGGTGATTAAAATCGGATTTCGGTTCTTTATGCAGGAGTGTTAGGGTGTCAATATGAAAAGTTTCTTTGACGGCTTCCCATAGTTTTGCGGAAGTGCCATGTTTACAATCGACGGCTATATGGAGGTTTATGTTTTTTGGGATTTGAAGTCCGATTTTGATTAAATTTTCTTTTATTGTTTCTGAGAATATCTTCCAATTTGGTGTTGTATTATATAAAGTTCCTTTTTTTGTATGTGTTTGTAGGTTTTTTTGTGCTAGATTACATTCAATTTCTTGGGTAGTAGAGGGATCTGCTGGAGCTCCGTTTTTAGGATTGAACTTAAGGCCGTTGTATTCAGGGGGATTGTGAGAGGCTGTTAGGATGATGCCGCCTTGTAAAGAGTGTGCGGGAACATACCAGGATAAGAATGGAGTAGGGGCGTAGTCAGTAAAAAAGGTGATACTGATGCCGGCATTTATTAAAGTTTGAGTTAATATATAGGTAAAACTTGATGCTTGGAGATGTGGGCAATTGCCTTCTCTTGGGTCGTAGGCGATGGCGATGTGTGGCTGGGTGTATTTTTTATGAAGCAGTGTGGCAATGGCTAGGCCGATAGCGTGAATTTCTATATTGCTAAAACTTTGATTGATAATGCCACGATAGCCTGATGTTCCAAATTTTATGAATGTTGTTTTTGCCATTTACTCCCTAAGTATATCGTTAAATATTTTTTTTGTTAATTTCTTGTTTTTTGTTGTTTGTGGTTTTTTTTTCCAATATGTTACTATTATTTTGTTTTATTAGTGAGATTTTTATGGAACCAGCTTTTTTTATTTATGGTATTTTAAATTTGACACCAGATTCTTTTTCAGATGGGGGTGTTTTTTTGAATGAAGAGAAGGCGTTTGGACATATTGAGGCGATGATTGAAGCAGGTGCGAATGGTATTGATATTGGTGCAGAATCGACACGTCCTGGTTCTGATCCTGTAGAGGCGGATGAACAGATACGGCGCTTGAGATCGGTACTCGCTGATTTTAAGTCTCGTTTTTCAGTTTCATTGTCTTTAGATACACGTTCTGCTGATGTAGCAGCCTTTGGGATTGATCATGGGGTGGATGTGATCAATGATGTGTCTGCTTTGCGAGGAGATCAACAAATGGCTAAGGTTGTCGCTGATGCGAAGGTTCCTGTGATTTTGATGCACATGCATGCGGAGCCTAAGACGATGCAGCAATCACCTAATTATGATAACCCTGTAGAGGATATTAGTCGTTTTTTTAAAGAGCGTATTGCCTTTGCTCAACATCATGGTATTCAGTCCATGATTTTAGATCCAGGGATTGGGTTTGGTAAAACATTGGCGCATAATTTAGCCTTATTGAAGCATTGTGATGTTTTTGCTGATTTGGGTTTCCCTCTTATGATGGGGGTGTCACGAAAATCGTTTATTGGGCAATTGTCTGGGGCCGATGTTGATGCGCGTTTAGGGGGGTCTGTTGCGGCTAATTTATTTGCTATGATGCAAGGGGTTTCCTATTTTCGTGTGCATGATGTTGCTGAATTCAAACAAGCGGCTATGGTTTTTAAGGCTATCATGGAGGTGGATTGATGCAGCATGTTCTCTTGGGTTTGGGGGCGAATGTGGGGATTCGTGAATTTTTTTTGCAAGGTGCTATAGACTTATTATCTGAACATGAGTTTATTTCAGTTGATGATTGTTCATCGTTTATTGAAACGAGTAGTTGGGGTCGGGTTCCACAGCCTTCTTTTTTGAACGCAGCGTTGTCGTGTACGACTTTGTTAAGTGTACGTGAGTTGTTGCAGTTGACTCAGAAAATAGAAAAGCAATTGGGGCGAAAATATAAATCAGAGTTACAGCCGCGATGTATTGATATTGATATTTTATTTTATGGAGATCATATTATTTGTGACGAAGATTTGATTGTTCCACATCCCTTGTTACATCAGCGTGAGTTTGTTTTACAGCCCTTAGTAGAAATCGCTAAAGACTTTGTCCATCCATTGTTAGAAAAAAATATTGAGGCCTTGTATAATGATTTGCAAGTAGTTAATCATGGTTTATGAATTTCAAGTTGATTTTTCTCAGTTAGATGCATTTTCTAAACGTCTTGCTAAACAGCTTTCTTCTGGCGATATTGTTTTATTAAAGGGGAGCATGGGGATGGGTAAAACGGCGTTTGTTAGGTCGTTAATGTCTCATTTTTCTTTTTATGATGTTACATCGCCCACTTTTTCGTTAGTAAATCAATACCATAGTTCGTTGTTTACGTTTTATCATTTGGATTTATATCGTATTTCAAATCAACACGATTTACTTAGTATGAATGTTTCTGCTTATTTAGAGGACGTTAAGGGTATTTCGCTTATTGAATGGTCGGAAAATTTAGGTGACTTTAGGCCAGAATTTTATTTGGAAATGACTCTTTTGAAACAATCAGAGACAGTTAGAACGTTTATGGTAGATACAACACAGGTAAAGGATCCTACTCGTTTTCAGAGTTTGTAAATTCGTAGACACGTAGTTTGGCGGGTTTGCTGCGACGATTTTCTTTGATTTCGTCTTGTTTGGCGCGAATCACATGTTTGTGTAACATTTTAAAAGAGGGATGTTTTTTTAAGGCCTGCTTTATTTTGCGGTCTTCGATTGAATGAAAACTTAAAAAGGCGATACGGCCATGATTATTTAGGAGATTAGGCAGTGTGTTGAGGAGGGTGTCTAGTTCGTCTAGTTCGTTATTTACGGCAATACGGAGTGCTTGAAATACTTGTGCATAGTGACGTAAAAAAATGTTTCGGTTATTGTTAAAAAAGAAACTTTTTTTGATAAGATTCTTTAAATCTTCATTGCTTTTAAAGGTGTTTTTTTTGCGAAATTGTATAATGGCAGCGACTAATTTGCTGGGATTTTTTATTTCTCCAAATTCTGTCAATATCCGTGTTAAGTAGTCGGAGGATTCTGTTTCCAAGATGCTAGCGGCGCTTGTTTGTGCCTGTTGATTCATTCTCATGTCTAGGGGAGAGGTTTGTAGATAGCTAAAGCCTCGTTTTTGTTGGTCAAGTTGGTACGAAGATAATCCTAAATCTATGATTATTTTGTCGGCTTTTTTGAGTTTTTTTTCGTTGATCAGTGTCCGGATTTTTGAAAAGCGAGTGTGGAAAAATGTGATATTTGTATGATGTTTAAAACGATCTTTTACATACTTAAGTGCTTCTTGATCTTGGTCGATACCGCTGAGTTGTCCGGTGGAATCTAAGTGCTTCAGGACGTGTTCACTGTGTCCTCCGAAGCCTATGGTCGCGTCGATGATATGCTCTCCTTTCTTTATCTCTAAATAATCAAAGATTTCGTTGCATAGAATGGGGATGTGGGGATGTTTGTTAGTCATCTAAAAACATGTTTAAGATATTTTTTTTTAAGCTAAGGTCGTTTTTTAAAGTGATAATGAATAAGTCTATCCGATAATTATTTTTTTTGGCGTTGTTAAAAAGGGTGATTGTTTGTTTATCTGTTTGAAAAGGAGACAGGTAGGTATGATTTGCTTGTGATAGAGGTTTTATAGGGGTTTTATGTGTCACAATACTAATATCCCACTTCGTTTTATTCTGAAGGTAAATATAAGCAGCGGGCGGAATAATGTCCCAAAGTTTTGCTTTTGGTTTGTAAAAGCAATGACTTTGATTAAACGAAAGGCAGAGTATATTTAAACTGATTACTTTGATACATAAGGGGGTTGCGTGATGGTTTTTTAATAGTTGTTTGTATAATTGAGATTGTTTTTTTCGATGAGCTAGGTATTCGGTACCGATGATTAAGTTGTTTTTGTGATTCTTTTTGTGGATAGACTCATAGAGTGTTGTATAGTCAGATTTTTTTTTGATGGAGGTGGGTATTTTTAATTTTGTTTGTAATGTTTTTCTTATTTTACCTTTATACATGAGTCGTTCGTCAGACTTAATGATTGGGCTACCTATATAGGCGATTAAGGGTTCGTTGTTTTTAATGTAGGCAATTTGAATTGCATAAAAGGTGTTTTTTTTGATGAAATTGGATGTTCCGTCTATAGGATCAATATACCAAGTGCCTTTGTTTTCTTTTAATGTTGAGTTTTTTTGTTCTTCTCCAATTATTTGGTCGTTGGGTAAAAAGGTTGTAATCCAATGTCGCCATAAGGCTTCGATGCCTTGATCAATTTCGGTGACTAAATCTTGAGGATGTGACTTTGTGAACGTTTGTAGTTTATGAGGTTGGCGTGTGAATTTTAAAAAGGTATTTCCTAGTGTATGGATGTCTTGGGCCAATAGTGGAATGCTTTCTTTATTTCGGGGGCCATTACGCCAGATGTGAAAAAATTTTTTAGAGGGGTAGATGACCTGTGTTTTTGTTGTTGATGATAAATAAAATTTTTCTTTTTTTAGCTCATTTTTCTTTTGCATCTATGTTTTTATTGTATCGGGTATCTTCCTAAATGGGTATGGGTATTATGTGAAGAGAGTTAACTTTATTTTTTATGTTGTCAAAAATGCTGGGACTAAGTAGACTTTTGTTAATGCGTGTTTTTATTTTTGTAAGTGTGTGTTTTTTTTCTTTCTTTAGCCTTATGCAGGCGATGGAAACTATTCAACTTCATGCCGATGAAATGTCCTTTGATGCACAAACAAAGTTATTGAATGCTAAGCGTTCAGTTCATTTTACCTATCAAGGCTATATTTTGAAGGGGGATAAGGCTGTTTTTGATCGAGAAAAACAAGAAGTGTTGTTAACGGGTAAGGTGACTTTTGAAGTGGAGGGGTTTATCCTTAGGTGTCAAAAAATGTATCTTTATTCAGAAAAAAACATATTAAAAGCCTTTGAAGATGTGTCGTTTGATTTTAGTGTTAATACTGATTCTAGCCAGTTTGTAAAAGGGAGTTGCGGAGAGTTAACCTATGATTTTTCTTTAAAACAGTTACTTTTGACTAAAAATCCCTTGGTTTTTCAAGATGATCATCGTTTGCGTAGTCGAGAAATTATTGTGGATGTTGCTACGGGTAAAGTTATGGGAAAAGGTGGCGTTCGTTTTGATGTTGGGGGGGCACATGGTAACTGAGTATTCTGTTGAATTAGAATCTGTACAAACGCCTAAAAATAAGGAACACTTTGACGTATTGGTTATTGGTTCTGGACCAGCGGGTATGTCTGCGGCATTATGTTCACGTCGTGCTGGATTAAAAGTATTGATTATTGATAAAGCTTTACCTGGGGGGCAAACATCAACTGCGTATAATATTAACAATTACCTGGGATTTCCTAATGGTATTTTGGGTGTGGATTTGAGTGGGAAAATGGAATTGCAGTTAAAGCAGCAAGGCGTTTTTTTTCTCTGTGATCAGGTTATAGATGTATTGACTTGTTCAGAAAAAGCAAAGCAGGTAAAGACGGTATTGGGACATGTTTATTTTACAAAAAGTATTGTTCTTGCGACAGGCTTAGAACCCAAGCCATTGGACAAAAGTTTTGAAAAACGTTTTTTGGGACGGGGTGTTTCTTACTATGCGCAGGGAGATGGTTTATCTTATCAAGGGAAATCTGTTGCTGTTATTGGTGGAGGTAATTGTGCTTGTTATGCAGCTGATTATTTATTGAACTTTGTTGAGCGTTTATATTTGATTCATCGTGGTAATGATATCAAGGCTGTTCGAGTGTTGAAGGATAAAGTGTTGAAACATCAAAACTTAGTTGTTCTGTGGGAAACCGACGTTTTGGGTGTTTTTGGCGTTGATAAAGTTGAAAAACTTAAGTGTCAGCATTTGTATACGGGGCAAGAAACGTGGTTGGATGTGCAGTGTGTATTTATATATGTGGGTAGAGTCCCTTCATCGGAGTTTTTTTTATTGGATTTGCAGACAGATGAAGGAGGGTATGTGTTGACGGATGATTATATGCGAACGTCCATACCGGGTATTTATGCTGTTGGCGATATTCGTCATAAGCAAATTAGGCAAATTGCGACAGCGGTATCGGATGGCATGATTGCGGCAATTAATATTGAGCGGGATTTATTTCGATAGTTTTATGGGAAAAGTTGCAGTTGTTCAGTTTCCGGGTAGTAATTGCGACTATGAAACGTTGGATGCTTGTTTGTTTTATGGTCTGAAGGCGTCTTTCTTGCGTTGGACGGCGTCTTTAGAAGAGTGTCAGGCTTATGATGCCTTTATTTTACCTGGGGGGTTTTCATATCAGGATCGTATTCGAGCGGGTGTTGTTGCGTCTAAGTTGCCTTTATTAAGAGGTATTTCATTAGCGGCAAAACAAGGGTATCCTGTTTTGGGTATTTGTAATGGCTGTCAAATTTTGGCTGAAGCGGGGTTGGTGCCGGATATACCTGATTTAGATGGTTTGCAAATGGCATTGGCTGAAAATAGGTATGATCAAAGGTCTATTGGTTTTATTTGTGACTGGGTTTATGTTCGTTTTGAGCAGGCGCATAAATCATTATTTACGCGATATTTTTCTGACACAGATGTATTGCCAGTCCCGATTAATCATGGTGAGGGACGTTTTGTTTTTTCATCTTCTTTTAAAAAAGATACCTTGGAATTATTGTCGGTTATGCGTTATGTAGATGTGAAGGGGAGTGATGTTATGCCGTTGAATGGGTCGACGTATTCTGTGGCAGGGTTGTCTAATCAACGAGGTAATATTTTTGCAATGATGCCGCACCCTGAACGAGCCGCCTTTCATAAGCAAGTGCCTGTTTCGATAAAAGGCAGTGGGTATAAGAGTAGAAATACGCAAAATATGCAGGGATTTGGGCCTTGGGAGAAGCTATTTGTTTCGTTGAAAGACGCGTTATCATGAAACACAAAGAGTATCGGTTATTTCGTTATTTAAAGCAGCCTGATTTGCATGCCATTACAGCGTTAAAAACAATGCAAGGTTTGTTGGGTTTGTCTTGGGTTAAATCATTAAAACGATATGATTTTTGGACATTTTCTTTGGTTTCTTCTCAATGTAAGGAAGATGATTTTTGGTCTCTCTTGTTGTCAGGTTCGTTTGAGTTTATTAACCCTAATAAGCATGCCTATGATATTGGTCGATTACACAAAAGGAGACTAGATAATAGGCGGTCGATGTTTTTATTGAAATCTTCTGCGTTGAGTCCTTGTTTGACTTTATCTAGGAGGTCTTTTTTGACAGATAAATTGACGGATGTTGGCATTTCATATAGTTTGCTTTGGGAAATCGTTTGTGAAAGACCTGTTGAAGATGCAGAGGCATGTGTTTCTGAGATGCAAACAAGGTTGATTGATGGTCAGAATGGGTGTTCTGGATTACTAGTTAACTCGTTATTTGAAAAAGCGGAATGGTGTTCTCAGGAGGATTATTATGAATAAAGGATGTTTGAGTCGATTTTTTTTGATTATGGGGCTATGCCTTTTGTTTTTTTCATCATTTTTGCATGCTATGTATCGATTAACGCCAGAAATGGAGCAAGAAATTGTTTATTATCAAAATCGTTATGACGCTCAACCAACGTCAAATAACGCATGTTTTAATTTGGCAATGGTGTATGCATATACGGGAGACATTGAAGCTGGGTTTGATAAATTGAAGCAATTAACATCTGATTATGCTGATGTTGTCTTAGACGAGTGTTTGGTAGAGATTCAAAAAGATCCTAATCAATGGCGTGTTTATTTTAGGCAAGCATTTGGCTATTATTTTAAAAAAGATTATGAGTCGACAATTCAATCATTTAAACAGGTATTGAGTCTTAAGCCAGATCAAATTTGGGCGATGGCTTTTATTGCCTATGTTCATGGAGAGCAAGGAGAATTATCAGAGGCATTAGATTGGACGAATAAGGCCCTTGCATTGGAGCCAGATTCAGCCGCATTGCATTTTTTGATGGGAGAGGTTCTTAGGAGAAAAAAACGTTATTTTGCGTCGGTTTCGCACTTTGTTAAATGTGCTCATTTTCGATCTAAAGAAAAAAAATATCGAATGGAACTTAAATGATGTATCTGAGGGGTTGGCGTTTTTTGTATGGACCTGGCCTCTTTATTTTAGTGGTAGTAGGCTTGGGGTTTCTTATGACTCGTGTGAGTGAGAAATTGTTACGAGAAGACCATGTGCGGCAGCCTTATGATATGTTGTTGGAAGATATTCATTTGAATGAATGGGATAATGGAACGTTGGTCACAGAGTTACGTGCTAAGGAAGCTATTCTGGATAAAGAAGATCTTTTTTTGAAGGAATTTGAGGGTTTCTTTTTTTCGTTGAGTGGACAGGTTTTCTCTTACAAGGCCCATAGTGGACTTTATCAATTTTCGTTACGTAATTATATGTTTTATGATGTGTCGTTAGATTTTGTTTTATCTGATGTTCCTTTATACGTAATAGCGAAGCAGCTTTTATGGAATTTTGACCTTGATCGTTTTGAAGGACGTCGAGGTGTCTCTGTCAAACATGGTGATTTAGCGCTTAAAGGTGAGAATTTTGCTTGTTCTGTTTTAGAGCAAAAGTTTCACTTTTTTGATCAGGTTTTGGTTGATTTTTACTTTTAATTCTTTTTATGAAAATCTCTCAGTATTTTAAATATTATGGGTTGTCGCGACGTGCTTTTTTGAAGGCATTGAACGAAAAAAGGATTAAGGTGAATGGATTGGTTATTCAAGATATGTCGTTTGAAGTTGTTCCTGAAAAAGATATTATTTTGTGTGATTCTAAAAAAGTGAGAGTTAGGTTGAATCAACGTGTTTATAAGTTTTATAAGCCTAGGGGGATTATTACAACTTTGAATGATCCCAAACAGAGAGCAACTATACAGCCTTTTTTAAAAACACTTGATACGCCTGTATTTCCTATTGGGCGTTTGGATCGGCAATCAACGGGCTTGTTATTGTTAACCAATGATGGTTTTTTGGCTGAAAAAGTGATGCATCCACGTTTTGAAGTGAAAAAATATTATCGGGTTACCTTGGATGCGGTTATTCAAAAATCGGATATTTTACGATTACAGTCAGGTGTTATGTTGGAAGATGGGCCTGTTTTTTTTGATTCTGTTACTTTTTCGAAACACTCTCTTGATGTGGTCATGACTCAGGGGCGTTATCGGGTGATTCGTCGTGTATTTGCTGTTTTAGGGTATCAGGTACTTTCCTTAAAACGATATCAAATTGGGCCGCTACAGTTAGGTACGATGTCGCCAGGTGAGATTGTTCCTTTGAAGGGGATTGAATTGAGGCAGCTAGAGCAATTATTTGACTAGATTGTTTTGTTTTTATGGACTTCTTTTTTGACGTAAGAAAAGGGAAGTGGATGTGTGATTTTCTTGACAGGGTTTCTTTTTATTATATACAGTGCTTGATATCTTCGGCGGTGTAGCTCAGTTGGTCAGAGCACACGGTTCATACCCGTGTTGTCACTGGTTCAAATCCAGTCACCGCTACCAAAAGGGTGTTGCTTGTGTTTAATAAAAAATGGTTATATTTGTTTTTTACCTTTACGTTTTTAGTTGTCCCTGCTTTTAAGGCAGTATTAAATCTCTATCCTGATTTTTTGTGGTTTCAGCATTTAGGGTATGCCAAGATTTGGACCTTTGTTTTTTTCGCTAAATGGAAGGTGTTTTGTGGAACATTCTTATTGGCGAGTGCCTGGTTATGGTTGAATGCATTGTTGGTTAGCTCGTTTTCAAGGAAAGTTCCGCCTTTATCTTCTTTGGATATTAAGACACCCTTTCCTGCTTTAAATTTTTTTATTAAGCAATTTTTAGAAAAAGCTGAAAAATCAACTTTATATAAACAATCTGCGAAAGCCTATTCGTGGGTTTTGAAATTATCGTTGGTTGCCGCTGCCTTTATAGTGGCATTAATTGCCCAAAATTCATGGGAACGACTTTATCAGTATCTTTTTCGCTCAGATTTTGCTTTGTTAGATCCTATTTTTTCTAAGGATATTGGCTTTTATGTGTTTTCTTTGCCTTTTTATGATGTTTTGCAGCTTTGGTGCTTTTTGCTTTGGTTGGCATCATTTATTTTTGTGGTTTGGCAATATTTTACACGAAATGTTTTGTTTTCTATTTTTTCTTTTAATGTGAAATATCGTGCTATACGTGTACATTTGTTTTCGTTGTTGGGATGTTTGATGTTGTTAATTTCCTGGCGGATGTATTTATCTTTTTATGAGTTATTATATTCTAGTCAGGGGGTTGTTTATGGAGCTGGATATACGGACTTACATTTTTTATTGCCTGTTTTAAAAATTACCTTGGTCTTAGTGATATTGTTGGCGGTTGTTTTGTTTATTACAGGGTTTGTAAAGCGTATGGTGTTACCGCTTTTTCTTTTGGTTGTTATATTAATTTTTTATTTTGTTGGGGCGACCTTGATTCCTTCGTTTGTTCAGAACTATATTGTGACGCCTAATGAATTAGTCAAAGAAAAACCTTATATTTTAAATAATATTGAATTTACTCGTAAAGCGTATGGGGTTGATAAGGTTAAAGAGGAAAGTTTTGAAGCAGATATGAGTTTGACTTTGGCTAATTTAAAGACAAATAAAACAACGATTGATAATGTTCGTTTATGGAATCAAGAACCTTTGCAGCAAACGTTTTCTCAATTGCAAGAGATACGTTTGTATTATGAATTTTATAATATTGATGTGGATCGTTATTTGATTAATGGGGTTCCACAGCAGGTGATGTTATCGCCTAGAGAGATGGATCCTAATCAGTTACCAGTTCAGGCACAGACGTGGATTAATAAGCATTTAGTTTATACACATGGTTATGGATTGTGTATGTCTCCAGTGAATGAAATTTCTAAAGAGGGGTTGCCTAAATTTTATGTTAAAGATATTCCGCCTAAGTCATCTGTAAATGTGAATGTAGAGAGGCCAGAACTTTATTTTGGTGAGAAAACAGATGACTATGTGATCGTTAATACCAAGCAAAAGGAATTTGATTATCCTAAAGGGGACGCTAATGTTTATACTCGTTATCAAGGAAAGGGTGGTATTGTTTTAGATTCTTTTGTAAAGCGCTTATTTTTTAGTATTAAATTTTCGGATATTAAGATTTTAATCTCGTCATTGATTCATGATGAGAGTCGAATTATGTATGATCGTAATATTCGTCAGATTGTGCGTAATTTGGCCCCATTTCTTGTATTTGATCAAGATCCTTACATGATTGTGAATGAGGCAGGACGTATGATATGGGTTCTGGATGCGTATACGTTGACAAAGCGTTTTCCTTATTCTGAGCCCTATAAAGGCCATTTTAATTATATAAGAAATTCTGTGAAGGTTACGATTGATGCGTATAATGGTGAAACACGTTTTTATGTAGCAGATGTCAAAGATCCTCTTATTCAGACCTATCAAAAAATGTATAAACAGATGTTTTTGTCTTTTTCAGAGATGCCAAAGTCTGTTTTAGATCATATTCGTTATCCTAAAGATTTGTTTACAGTTCAGGCGGAAGTTTATAGTACCTATCATATGAAGGATCCTCAGGTGTTTTATAATCGTGAAGATTTATGGGTGACGCCTCAGGAGCAGTATGGAGAAAATCAACAAATTATGAAAGCGTATTATATGGTGACAAAATTGCCAGGTGAAGATAAAGAAAGTTTTATACAAATGTTGCCATTTAATCCTACAAATAAAAATAATATGATTGCTTGGATGAGTGTTAAGTGTGATATGGATGATTATGGTCGCTTGAAGGTATTTAAATTTCCGAAAGATAAGACTATTTATGGGCCTATGCAAATTGAATCGCGTATTGATCAAGATACAGATATTTCGCAAAAATTAACATTGTGGGGACAGATGGGGTCTCGTGTCATTCGTGGTAATTTGATGGTAGTCCCTATGGAAACCTCGTTGGTATATGTTGAACCTATTTATTTGCAGGCTACGCAAAGTAAATTACCAGAATTGAAACGGGTTATTTTTGCGTATGGGGATCAAATTGTTATGTCTGAAACGTTATACGGAGGTATGGAACAGGTTTTTGGTGATGGTTATCAACCTTTAAGTTCTCAATCTTCATTGAAAAAAGAGGATGATAAGCTTCAGGATGCTGGGGCAACATCGTTGTTGCTTAAGGTTAAGCAAAAGTACCGTTCTTTGCGAGCAGCAGCTAAGCGTTTGGATTGGCCTGCTTTTGGTAAGTCTATGAAAGATTTAGATGGATTATTGCAGGATGTGGGTAAATAAAGAGGAGTGATTTATGCCTAAATATGACTATCGTTGTGAAAAAGAGAATCGAGTTTTTGAAATAGAGCAGTCTATGTTGGACCCTGTTTTAACGAAATGTCCTAGTTGTGGAGGGGCTGTGCAGCGTTTAATTTCCAAAGGTATTTCGACGCAATTTACGGGGTCGGGATTTTATGTTACAGATAAAAGAACAGATAAAAATACTACCTCGTCTACCTCATCTAGTTCATCAACGTCAGAGGGAGCTAAGGGCTCTGAATCCCCTTCTGGAGATGCAAAGAACGCATCGGGGACGTCTTCTAAGGATTCTAAGAAAGGGTCTGTCACTAAAGACAACGCTTAGGGAAAGGTTTTGGTGGATATTTTTTTTAAGTTTTCGTTTTATCGTTGTTACCGTTTGATTGTTTCTTTTTTTGTTAGTACTAAATTTCCTTTTTTTCTCCAGAAATTTTTACAGTTTATTTTTTTTAAGTGTATTCGTTTTTCTCCTTTGAATACAGATACTTCTATTAAGGTTTATCCCTCTTTGCAAGATTTTTTTACTCGGGAAGCAGAGGGAGACTTTGTGCATGATCAAGTGGGTGTTTTTTCGCCTGTAGAAGCCATGATTCAATGTCAGGGGACTGTTCAGTCAGGACAAGTGTTGCAGGCAAAGGGACTTTCTTATGAGTTGTCGCAGTTGATTCCGTCTGATTTGGGGGCAAAATTTGAAGGGGCTACTTTTGCGACTTTGTATTTGGCACCTACAGACTGTCATCGTATTTATGCTCCTTTAACAGGCAAATTACTGTCGGTTCATCATATTGCAGGACATTTTTGGCCAGTTCGACAACCGTGGTTGCAACGTGTACCTGGTTTGTATGCACAAAATGAACGTGTTATTGGGGTCTTTGACTTACCTTCTTGTATGTTAGTGATGGTGATGGTGGCGGCATTTAATGTGGGGTCTATTACAGTATGTTTTGAGCCGTATTCATTTCGATCGACAACCTATGGGGATTACTCTATGCATCAGTTTCCATCACCTATTTTACTTACGCAAGGACAACATATGGCAACCTTTCATTTGGGGTCAACGGTGATTTTGTTTTGTCAGCCTAAGCCTGGCTTTACCATAGCTAGTGTCAAGAAAACGCAGGATAAGCTCTTTATTGGAGATTCTTTGTTTAGTTTAAACCAAGGTTAACGTACATGGTTTTGACAAAAAATTCTAACACGACTTTAAATTCTTTTTGTTTTCTTATGGGATGTTCTTTGTCTATTATGGGAAGTATGCCATTGTTTTTTTGACTTTCTTCTTTTGCAGTTTCAGGTTCGTTATGTGGATCTATGTTATTTTTCATTCATTTTCCCCCTTGTATTAGGAATACTACCCATGTTTTGTGGTATGTTAAACATTTTTTTTCTTTTATCTTGATGTTCTATCTAAGATTTTGTATAGTTTCTATGAATCATTCGACTAAACTTTATGACTATAAAAAAAACTGATACACAAGAATTAGAAAGTCCCCTTATGGCGCTTGAATTACAGCGAACGCTGGATTCTGTCGAGTATTTATTAAAAACCTTGAAGGATTCAGATGTTACGGCCTTTGTTAATCGTTTGCATCAGATTTGTCAGCGTTATGATGATATTCCCTTAAGGCCAAATACCGCTTATGCGAATTCCATACCGTTAGAGCAACAGCCTGAATATCCTGGCGATCTTGCTATTGAATCACGTTTGACGAATATTCATCGATGGAATGCCATGGCCATGGTTGTTAAGGCCAATCGAAATAATGATGGTATTGGTGGGCATATCTCTACCTATGCGTCTTGTGCAGATTTATATGAAGTAGGGTTTAATCATTTTTTTAAAGGAAATGGAGAGGGGTTTTGTGCTGATCAGGTGTATTTTCAAGGTCATGCGTCACCTGGTAATTATGCACGTAGTTATTTTGAAGGCCGTTTGAGCCCATTAAAATTACATCATTTTAGACAAGAGTTAGCTGAGGGCGGAGGATTGTCTTCATACCCCCATCCGTATTTGATGCCAGACTATTGGCAATTTCCAACAGTATCTATGGGCTTGGGGCCTATTACAGCTATTTATCAGGCGCGTTTTAATCGTTATTTGCAGCATCGTGGCGTGATTGATCGGGATCCTAATGTATGGGCCTTTTTGGGAGATGGAGAGAGTGATGAACCGGAGACTTTAGGTGCATTGACGCTGGCATCGCGTGAGAAGTTAGATAATTTAATTTTTGTGGTGAATTGTAATCTGCAGCGCTTAGATGGGCCTGTGCGTGGAAATGGGAAAATTATTCAAGAGTTAGAAGCGGTATTTATGGGGGCAGGTTGGCATGTGATAAAAGTTATTTGGGGATCTAACTGGGATTCATTGTTGTCGTCTAAATCAGCGCCATTGTTGTTGCGGCGTATGGCGGAAGTGGTAGATGGAGATTATCAAAAATATGTTGTAGAACCTGGAAGCTATATGAGGAAACATTTTTTTGGTAAATATCCAGAATTATTACAATTGGTGAGTCATTTGTCTGATGATGAGATTAAACAATTGGCTAGGGGTGGGCATGATCCTAAGAAAATTTATGCAGCGTATAAAGAGGCTGTAGAATATAAAGGCAAACCGGTGGTGGTATTGGCTAAGTCTGTTAAAGGATATGGGCTTGGTGAAGCGGGGGAAGGAAAAAATATTTCCCACAATCAGAAAAAAATGAATGAAAAGGAACTACGTGTTTATCTTGAACGTTTAGGTATTCCTATTAGTGACGAAGATGTTGTTAATGCGCCATTTTATCGTCCTGTGAATAGCAAAGAATTTCAGTATTGTATGGCTCAGAGGAAAGCGTTGGGAGGATTTTTACCCGAGCGTAAAGAGAGTCATCAAACTTTAGCTATTCCTGACCTTGATTATTTTTCAGATTTGCTTGTTGACTCAGGGAGTAGTTCTCTTTCTACGACTACTGCTTTTGTACGTGTTTTGACAAAATTATTGAGACACAAAGAGATTGGTAAGTTTGTTGTGCCTATTATACCTGATGAAGCTCGGACCTTTGGAATGGAGTCACTTTTTAGGCAAGTTGGGATTTATTCATCTAAAGGACAGTTGTATGAACCTGTAGATAGTCATTCCCTTTTATATTATCGTGAAGAAAAGGATGGCCAAGTGTTAGAAGAGGGGATTAATGAGGCTGGTTCAATGGCTTCTTTTATTGCTGCGGGGACTTCTTATGTGACGCATGGGCAGCCTATGTTGCCATTTTATATTTATTATTCTATGTTTGGATTTCAACGTATTGGTGATTTAGCGTGGTTGGCTGGTGATATGCGTTGTAAAGGTTTTTTAGTGGGTGGTACAGCAGGTCGGACAACTTTGAATGGCGAAGGTTTACAGCATCAGGATGGTCATAGTCATTTATTAGCAAGTACGGTTCCAAGTTTAATTACGTATGATCCTGCTTTTTTGTATGAACTTACTGTAATTGTTCAACATGGCTTAAAACGTATGTACCAGAATAATGAGCATGTGTTTTATTATCTTACGGTAGGTAATGAAAATCGACATATGCCAGCAATGCCTAAAGGTGTTGATGAGGGGATTGTAAAAGGTCTTTATAAATATCAAGCATCTTCACAAAAAAAATCTTTAAAGGCACATATTTTTGCTAGTGGGATGATGATGTTAGCTGCAGTTAAAGCCTGTGACTATATTCAAACTAATTATGATATATCGGTAGATATATGGTCTGCTACTAGTTATAACTGTTTACGGCGAGAGGCCATTGATTGTCAACGTTATAATATGTTACATCCTGAAAATAAACCTCGTTTGTCTTATTTAGAGACACTTTTATCATCCGAAGAAGGTATATTTGTTGCTGTTAGTGATTATATGCGTTTAGTTTCGGATCAAATTACCTCATGGGTTCCTGGTGGGTTATTTTCCTTGGGGACGGATGGGTTTGGCAGAAGTGACTCTAGAGATGCTTTACGTGATTTTTTTGAGGTGGATGATAGATATATTGTAGTGGCGGTTTTATATCAATTAGCGTCTAAAAATCAACTTGAAATGACCGTTGTTCAAGAGGCAATACAAACATTAAAAGTAGATCCGGAAAAAGTATATCCGGTGTGTTCTAAATGAGGTGATAAATGCAAATTAAAGTTCCAAATTTGGGTGATGGTGTTGCATCTGCTCAGGTGTTGTCAGTTTTGGTTGCTGAGGGAGATATGATTGAAAAAGATCAAACTCTTTTAGAGGTTGAAACAGATAAGGCTGTCGCGCCTATTCCTGCAACTCGAGCAGGCAAACTTATAAAACTTCATGTTAAGGAAGGTGATACTGTTCAGACAGGTCTTCTTGTATGTGATCTAGCATCTGCTGAATCTGAGACAGAGGTTGTAACAGCCAATAGTGATTTAGATACTCCTAGTTCAGAGGGTGTGGTAGCGACTCTTCAAACGACGTTACCTACGGTTCCTCCAGTGACCCCATCTCCTTCTGTTTTGCCGTCGATTTTAGCGGAACAGACTGTTTATCAAGATCATAACAGTGGGTTGCCTGTTCCAACATCTGCAGGTATACGAAAAGCAGCAACCTTATTAGGATTAAATCTTAATATTATTCCTGGAACAGGAAAAGGGGGGCGGATTTTACTGGAGGATGTTCAACAGTATTTAGTTCGTTTACAACAGCCAAGTCAGCCGGTAGCTATACCTGATCAGGCGGCTGGGTCGAAGACGGATGCAACGAAAGCCGCTGTAGTGACGTTACCTGATTTTTCTACTTGGGGACCTATTAAGGAAGTGCCTTTAACATCCTTGAGAAAGAAAATTGGTGAAAAGATGTCATCGTCTTGGACAACTGTTCCTCATGTGACGCAATTTGCGGATGCAGATATTACGGAGTTATTGAAACTGCGTCAGAAATATAAGGGTAAATTTCAGGATCAAGGTGGAAAATTAACGGTTATGGTCATGTTGTTTTATGTGTTGACTAAGGCCTTAAAAGAATTTCCTGTCTTTAATAGTAGTTTTGATTCAGAGCGTCATGTGACTATTTTAAAAGACTATTATCATTTTGGTGTAGCTGTTGATACAGAAGCTGGTTTGATTGTACCTGTTTTGAAAAATGTAGATCAGAAAACTTTGTTGGACGTCTCTAAAGATGTTGTTTCTTTAGCAGAAAAAGCACGTGCTCGTTCGTTGAGTATGGATGAATTGCAGGGAGGAACGTTTACTATTTCTAATTTGGGTAGTTTTGGTGTGGGACCGTTTACACCGATTGTGAATGTGCCTGAGGTGGCTATATTAGGTCTTGGACGATCCGATATTAGGATTGTTCCTGAAGATAAGCGTTTGGTTAAACATGATATATTGCCGTTGGCTTTGTCTTATGATCATCGTGTGATTGATGGTGCAGATGCGGCACGTTTTATGGCGTATTTAACAGACTCCTTGGCGGCGTTTGATGAAACTATTTTGGAGGAAGCGTTAGATGGATCAGCGTAGTGTGGATTTAGTTGTATTGGGAGCAGGCCCTGGAGGGTATGCAGCGGCTTTTTATGCTGCTGATCGTGGGTTGAGTGTTTTGTTAGTTGATAAAGGAGAGCGTTTGGGGGGTGTTTGTTTGAATGAGGGGTGTATTCCCTCTAAGGCCTTGATTCATGCGACTCATCTTATAGATCAGGCGGCTGAAGCAAAGGATTTTGGCATTAAATTTGTGAAGCCTAAAATTGATTTAGATGTTATGCGTGTTAAGAAAGATGCCATTATTCAGCAATTGGGGCAGGGGGTTTCACAGTTAGCTAAGGGCCGTAAGGTCGAGGTTCTTCAGGGAAAGGGGTTTTTTGAAGATTCAAATACCTTGCGTGTTGAGACGAGTTCTGGACAGCAAATGTTGTCATTTAAGCAGGCAATTATTGCAGTAGGGTCTACACCTACTATGCCTGCGGCCTTTGATTTAGGTAATTCCCGTATTATGACGTCAAAAGAGGCGTTGGATATTCAGGATATCCCTGACTCTTTATTGGTGATTGGAGGGGGATATATTGGCTTAGAATTGGGCATGGTTTATGCGAGTTTAAAGTCTCGTGTTTCTGTTGTAGAGGCAGCAGATACGCTTTTGGGAGGATTTGATACTGAATTATTACGCCCTTTACTTGCGTCTGTTAAAAAGAAGTTTGATGATGTTTATTTTGATACAAAAATACTGTCTTTGGCGACTAAAAGTAAGCAGATTGAAGCATCTTTTATACAGGGGGATAAGCAGTGGAAAGCATCTTATGACAAGGTGTTGGTGTCGGTTGGACGTTCTCCCTTAACTGCTAACTTAGGATTGAACCATGCGGGTGTAGATCTTGATGACCGTTCGTTTATTAGAGTGAATCAGTTTCAGCAGACCTCTGTTCCCCATATATATGCTATTGGAGATGTGGTTGGGGGTGTTATGTTGGCGCATAAAGCTAGCAAAGAAGCTCGGATTGCTGTGGATGCTATATTGGGAGAAACTCCAGTTCCCTTGGCTGATAGTGTTATACCGGCTGTGGTGTTTACGGACCCAGAAATTGCTTGGTGTGGATTAACGGAGAAAGAGGCGAAGGAAAGAGATGTTGATTATAAAGTGGGACGTTTTAATTGGGCGGCTTCAGGAAAAGCCTTGGCTTTGGGGCGCACGGATGGTTTAACTAAAGTTATTTATGATGCAAAGTCTGAGCGTATTTTAGGGGTTGGGTTTGTAGGTGCTTTTGCGAGTCATTTGGTGTCAGAGGCTGTGTTGGCTGTTGAATCTGGATTAAGTATTGATGATCTAGCCTTGACGATTCATCCCCATCCAACCTTGTCGGAAACATTGATGGAGGCTGCTGAGTCTGCACTTGGTTTTTCTACCCATATTTTGGCAAAAACTTAAAAATTTTTTTATATTGCTATAAAAATCTAAATATATTAGAATATTTTTATGGTAGGATCTGTTAGAAGCGTACGACATGATGATAGACGTAGAAAGAAATCAAGACGGCTGTTAGACACTGATGAGGAGAGTTTTTTTTCTACACCTGTTGATGATATTGTAGAACGGGCTCCTAATTCGAATGATCAGTCTTCGTCCTATTCTGTTGATGAACTTATGCGTCGTACTTTAGGGATTTAGTTGGTTAATTTTCATTTTCTTTTGTTCCTTTAGTTGATTTCCTTTATATACTGATTTAGAATGTTTTTTTTGAGGTAGCGCATATATGACCAATTTTAAAGAAATTGCAAATAAAGAATATGAATTTGGTTTTAAAACCGAAATTGAAACAGAAAAAGCTCCAATGGGCCTTAATGAAGATATTGTTCGTTTAATTTCTAAGAAAAAGAAAGAGCCTGATTTTATGTTGAAATTTAGATTGAAGGCCTTTGACCATTGGAAAAAAATGGAAGAGCCTGATTGGTCTCTGTTACATTATCCAGAGATTGATTTTCAGACTATTCATTATTATGCAGAACCTAAACAAAAGAAAAAATTGAATAGTATGGATGATGTAGATCCAGAATTGAAGCGCACATTTGAAAAACTTGGGATACCCTTGGTAGAGCAAAAAAAGTTGGCAGGTGTGGCAGTGGATGCTATTTTTGATAGTGTCTCTGTTGCAACGACCTATAAAGATAAATTGTTAAAGCATGGGGTTGTTTTTTGTTCTATTTCCGAAGCTGTTGAAAAGTATCCTGATTTGATTAAACAATATTTAGGGTCTGTTGTTCCATTTACGGATAATTATTATGCTGCCTTAAATTCGGCTGTTTTTTCAGATGGTTCTTTTGTTTTTGTGCCTAAGGATACGATTTGTCCTATGGAATTATCAACGTATTTTAGGATTAATACGGAGTCTGTTGGACAGTTTGAACGTACATTAATTATCTGTGAAGATAATGCCTATGTGAGTTATTTGGAAGGATGTACAGCACCGATGTTTGATACCAATCAATTGCATGCAGCTGTGGTGGAATTGGTGGCGTTAGATAAGGCTGAAATTAAGTATTCAACGGTTCAAAATTGGTATGCAGGTGATCCGAAAACGGGTAAGGGGGGGATTTATAATTTTGTGACCAAACGGGGAAAGTGTTTGGGGAAAGCGTCTAAAATTTCATGGACTCAAATTGAAACTGGGTCGGCGATTACCTGGAAGTATCCCTCTTGTGTCTTGATTGGGGATGAGTCGGTAGGAGAGTTTTATTCGGTGGCATTGACCAATCATCAGCAGCAGGCGGATACGGGCTCTAAAATGGTCCATATTGGTAAAAATACCAAAAGTACCATTGTGTCTAAGGGGATTTCTGCTGGGACCTCCTCAAATACATATAGGGGCTTAGTACAGATGAATAAATCGGCTAAAAATGCCTCTAATTTTACACAGTGTGATTCTATGTTGCTAGGAGATACATGTGCAGCGAATACCTATCCTTATATTGATGTACGTAATGGATCGTCTGAAGTTGGCCATGAGGCAGCGATTGTGAAGGTGACAGATGAACAGTTGTTTTATTTTCAGCAACGCGGTATTACGACTGAAGATGCTATTACAACGATTGTAAATGGTTTTTGTAAAGATGTATTTGATGTATTACCAACTGAATTTGCTGTTGAAGCGACCCAGTTAATGAGCTTAAAATTAGAAAATACGGTGGGGTGAGGAGACAAGTATGTTAGATATAAAGAACTTGGTGGTTAAGGTTGAGGATAAGGTGATTATTGATGATCTTTCAATGACCTTAGAAAAAGGGAAACGTTATGCGATTATGGGACCTAATGGGTCTGGAAAGAGTACCTTGTCAAAAACGATAGTAGGGTGTCCAGATTTTGAGGTGGTTTCGGGGGATATTTTATTAGATGGTGAATCTATTTTAGATCTGGATGTTGATGAACGATCTTTGAAAGGTCTTTTTATGGCGTTTCAGTATCCGGTGGAGATTCCCGGTGTCAATAATGAACAGTTTTTGCGTATGATTTATAATGTTAAGCAGAAGGCATTAGGTAAGAAAGAGGTAGATCCTTTGGCTTTTGCTTCGTTGATTGATGAAAAGCTTTCTGTTTTGCATATGTCTGAAACCTATTTGGAACGAGCGGTGAATCATGGCTTTTCTGGAGGTGAGAAGAAACGTAATGAAATTTTGCAAATGTTGTTACTAGATCCTTCTTATGTCATTTTGGATGAAACAGATTCTGGTTTGGATATAGATGCATTAAAAACAATTTCGGCTGTTGTGAATTCACAGAAATCACCGGATAAACTTTTTATGATTATTACACACTATCAACGTTTGTTAAGTTATATTGAACCGGATGTCGTTCATGTTATGGCGAAAGGAAAATTAATTTGCTCTGATGATAAAAGTCTTGCTTTGAAATTAGAAGAAAAAGGGTATGATTGGTTGTTAAAGAAGGCATGACAAATAGACTCTTATCTTTTTTAGATACCTTAGTTGAAAAACGAAATTGTCAGGGGTTTTCGGAGTTTCGGAAAGAGTCTATGGCAGCGTATGACGCTTTTGATCAAAATAAGCCAGAGGTTAGAGAGGCTTGGCGTTTTTTTGATTTTTCTGTTTTGGATTCTGTTTCGGATGTCGCACGAGATGCTTTAGAAGAGTCTTGTTTGGATAAGCGCTGTTCAGATAGGGCACTTTGTGATGGGGTGTTAAATTTTTCATCAGATCAGCAAGGTGAACAAGACTTTGTTGCTTGTAGCGAAGGACAGTTATTGGGGGATAAGGTCATGAGTGTAGGGTTGCCTCGTTCTGTTTTTTCATATGTGAACTCGTTAACTTTTTCGGATCTTGTATTGCTGAAGGTTGAGGCTGGTGAGGATAAGGGATTTAGGGAATTGCCGGTTATGATTTGTTCGACGAAAGGTATGGTTGTTTCTCGGATACATATTGTGCTTGAAAAAGGGGCTAAGGCGACTGTTTTTTTGCCGCATCGTCAAAAAGGGAGTAGCACAGAGCTATTCCATAATGTGTTTCTTGATATTGACTTGGATGAAGATGCAGAATTGCAGGTGGATGTGGTGGATGCGTCTTTGCAATGTTCTCAGATTGAGACGGTGATGGTACGACAACAGAGAGGGAGTCGTTTTGTCTTAAATACCTTATCTTATGCAACTCGTATGTCGCGTCGAGATATTCATGTTTCACTTTTAGGAGAAAATACTAAAACGTATTTGAATGGACTGGCTGTTTTATCTGAAAAACAACGCTTTTATCAGCATGCAGATTTGGATCATCATTCGAAAAATGGACAGGCGGAACAATGTTTTAAAACAGTTTTGTCAGGAACATCCTTTTGTGAATATAGTGGTCTAGTGACGATTCAACCTAAGGCACATGGCTGTGATTCATCGCAAGAGAATCCGAATTTGTTGCTATCGGATCAGGCACGTGTGATGACGCGTCCTCAGTTGAAAATTGATGCCGATGATGTGCTGTGTGGACATGGATCTACTGTAGGCCAATTGGATGACGCACATGTCTTGTATTTGCAGAGTCGTGGCTTGAAAAAGCAAGAGGCTGAATTTTTATTATTGCAAGGTTTTGTAACAGACATTTATGATAACTTTTCTGAAGATAGTGATCTTGTTGAAGACGTTTCAGCGATCACTGAGCAGTTGTTAAGTTATGTCTAGTCAGGCCTTTTTTTCTAAGCAAGATCTTGTTAAGGCGACTAAACTTAGGCATATGTTTCCTATTTTTGAGGCGACGCCATCCTTGTGTTATTTGGATAGCGCTGCGACTACACATAAACCCTTGTCTGTGATAAAGATTTTAGAAACCTTTTATAAAAATGAGTATGCCACGGTGCATCGGGGTGTGTATAGTTTAAGTCAGGAAGCAACGCAGCGTTGTGAAGGCGTACGTCAACAGGTAGCTGATTTTCTGGGGGCTGCTTTGGCCTCAGAGATCGTTTTTGTTCGCGGCACGACGGAGGCGATTAATTTGGTCGCTGCTACGTTTCCAGCGGTATTTGCCACACCTGGGCAGGAAATTTTAATTACCGAGATGGAGCATCATGCCAATATTGTGCCTTGGCAATTGGCCTGTGAACGTTATGATTTGACTCTGAAGGTAGTACCTATTCGTGAAAATGGGACTTTAGATATAGAGGTTTTTGATAGCTATTTAACAGAGAAAACGGCCTTGGTAGCCTTGTGCCATGCCTCGAATATTTTAGGGACAGTGAATCCTGTTAGAGACTTAATTGATAGGGCGCATGCGTGTGGGGCTAAAGTGCTGCTTGATGGCGCTCAGGGGCCCTCGCATATGTCGGTGAATGTGCAAGAATTGGATTGTGACTTTTATTGTTTTTCGGGACATAAATTGTTTGGTCCTACTGGGATTGGGGTTTTGTATGGCAAATATGATATTTTGGATGCCTTACCTCCTTATCAGGGTGGAGGAGCGATGATTGATACGGTACGCTTTTCTAACACTACCTACGCTCTTGTTCCCGCCCGTTTTGAAGCAGGAACACCCGCTATTTCAGAGATTGTGGGCTTGGGTGCAGCTATTGATTTTGTTAAAGAGGTAGGCGCTGATTTTTTGCAGCGTTATGAAAAAGCTTTGTTGGCTTATGCGATGCAGGAACTGGCGGTGTTTGAGAATCTTTCTATATATGGAAAGGCTGAGGAGAAAATTGCGATTATTTCTTTTAATTTAGGGGATATTCATCCGCATGATGCAGGGACTATTTTGGATACAGAGGGTGTTGCGTTGCGGGCCGGTCATCATTGTGCCCAGCCCTTGATGCAGTATTATGATGTTGCAGCAATGCTAAGGGCGTCTTTTTCTATCTATAATTTGCCTTCTGATGTGGATGTATTTGTAAAGGCTTTGGCCAAAGTTGTGGATGTGATGACATGAGTCGTTTGAAGCAGTTATATCAAGCGACTATTTTAGAGCATAATAAAAACCCTCGGCATTTTGGGGTATTGGACACTTATTCCCATCAGGCGCATGGAAAAAATCCTTTATGTGGGGATGAGTATGTGTTGTATGTATTGGTAGATGAAGACAAAAAAATTGATCAGATTTCTTTTGTAGGGAAGGGCTGTGCAATCTCGAAAGCAGCAGCGTCGATGATGGCGGAGAGGATATTGGGAGCTAGTTGTACAGAGGCTTTAGGTCTTAAAGATGCTTTTTTGTCATTGTTATCAGAATCGTGTTCCAGTGATGATAAAGCGACATTAGGTTCCTTGAAGGTATTTGAAGGTGTTTGTGAATTTCCGGTCCGTGTGAAGTGTGCCGCTTTGATTTGGCGCGCCCTGGAAAAAGCGTTGGCCTCAGATTTAGGATCTGAGGCTGTAGTATCAACTGAATAAGGACCTTTTTTTAGACCTGTGTTGCTGTTTTACTGAGGGGGAGTACTTGTTGAACAAGTTTGTGAATGCCTTCTGCTGTTTCACTGATAGAATTGGCGAGCATGTATGCGGGTGTGCTGACAATTTTGTTTTTTTCGTCAATGACGATATCGTTTACGGGGTATTCTTGGTGGGTGGCATTGAGATGTTGGATAAACGCAATTGTATCGGGGTCGTTGCCGATTGTGATGGTGACACCTGGAATACTTTTGTCGGCGAGTATCGGTGCGATGCATATGAACCCTAGTGCTTTATTTTGTTTGTGAAATGTTTGGATTAGCTAAGTAGAAGACACAAATTCTAAGGCTTTCAATGAGTCTCAATTGCTTGAATTATTGGATGAACTAGAAATAGCACTAGATATGTGATTTTTAGTGATAGTACGCGCCTTTTTGATCTAGTGAGAATGCTTATGATTGTATGTGATTTTGAGGTGCCCAAAGATTTAAAAATCGTCTAAAATAAGATTGTATATATGTTTATTCAAGCAATTCACCGCTGTATTGAGAAACGAGATTTCATGATTCAAGCGCCCTATGAGACGGCGTTTCGTCTTATTAATGGTTTTTTGGAAGGAGTTCCTAATGTCATCGTTGATGTGTTTGGTAGAACCGTTGTGTGCCATGATTATTCTAGAGACAAAGATGAACAGGCTGTCCAAGTTTTGGATGAGCTTGTTCATTATGTGCGTGAAAATCTTCCCTGGGTACTGTCTTTTATTGTCAAACAACGTCGTAGTGATAGTCCGGAGGCGAGAAATGGACGGCTTGTGTTTGGGACCAAAATAGATAAATACATTAAAGAAAATGGGGTTTTGTATGCGCTTAATTTGACGATGAATAGGGATTCTAGTTTTTATTTGGATACGCGTTATTTACGTGAATGGATATATACACATTTGCAGGGAAAGTCTGTCTTGAATACTTTTGCTTATACAGGGAGTCTTGGCATCGCAGCGTTGATGGGTGGGGCAAGTGAGGTTGTGCATTTAGATTTAAATGCGAAGTTTATGGCTGTTGCCAAACGTTCGGCTGAGCTGAATGGCAAAGGGATTGAAAATAGTCAGTATCAAATAGGTGATTTTTGGTCCCGTATTAATCAATATAAGAAGAGACATAAGCTGTTTGATTGCGTTATATTAGATCCGCCTGTGTATTCGAAGACGCCCAAAGGTACTATTGATTTGTCTAAAAATTATCACAAACTAATTAATAAAGTTCGTCCTATAATCCATGATGGTGGATATTTAGTTAGCATTAATAATGCCTTGTTTCAATCTGGAAAAACACATCATGATGATCTTCAATGTTTGTGTAAAGATGGGTATCTGCGTATCGAAAAAATAATTCCTGTGCATCAAGATTGTCTGGGTTTTTTGGAGAATTTTAAGGAGGGATTACCTGCGGATCCTGCTCCGTATAACTATTCGACTAAAATGACTATTTTAAGAATCAAGCGTAAAGATTAGGTGAATATCTTAAGGGTTTTTGTCTTGTTTTTAGCTTAATTTAAACTTGTTAATGGGACATATTGCTTAACAGTAACGTCTTTATGTATTAAGGGGTAAATGTTTATCGATCTAAATAATAGAGCTTTTTAGCTTTTTATAAGTCTGTTAAACATGTTTAATTAGTTTATTTATGGGGAATATACATCATAGTGCTTATAAAATGAATAAAAAAAAATCTTTTTTCTCTCACATTTTTAAGGTCTTTCTTGATGAAGATAAAAAAGAACAGCTATGTTTAAGTAGGGCTCATTCTGTTCAGCAAATTCAAGGTCCTTTTGGTAGACGAGCTGATGCCGACTCTCATATTGCTTTACGTATGAGTGATATGCAGGATTTTAGAAATAAAGAATAGGTTATATCTATCAATAGTTGTTATTTAATATACTATTTTTTGGCGGACTGACTTGTCTTTATGTCGAATTGCTAATAATAAAATAGCCCATCATATAGTTAAATTCATTTAAACGTATTTCTTATTTTAAGACTGTCATGTTCCCACTAATTCGCTATTAGATTGTTATAAGGATATTACTGGCGGAAAGGGTGGGATTCGGCCTTCGCTCGTCCTCCCTTTTCGGTCGGCGCTCTCTTGGTTTCGACTCTTTTTTTGTAATAAAAGTGTTACTGGCGGACCGATTGGTTTTTGTGTCGGACTGTTTAAAACATTGAGGTTCTGACATTTGTCATTTTTCAAATTGCGTGGACTACCTCAGAGCGTAGCCCTCAGGCACAGCGTGTAGTCGAGTAAGATAAAAATTACAAACTCAAATATTTTCAAAATTAACTAAACTTATTTTTAGCTACTTAGATTTCTGGCACATTGTTCGAATTCGCTTTACTAAACACCCACCTACTACCTAGTTGATACCCTACTCAATATCGTTACATTGGGATTTAATTTTAGATTTTCTGCTGGTATTGTTTTTTCAATAAAACCCATTTTTTCGAATTCCTGTTTAAAAAATGCTTCACCTAATGCTTGTATCGGTTTTATTTCATATTCAACTTCCATACTTTTACACATGTCTTCAATAAATTGAGATAACTCAAATATGCTGGAGTTTCTGATAGCATCCAGGCCTGAATGTCGGTTATATGTTTGACTAAATTTTAACATGTCTTGTAAGCAGTTTTGCTCTTCTACAGTGTTGCACTCTAATGTTTTAAGCAGCTTCTTGATAGGGTTGTTATAGGGAAGAACAATTAAAGAAGCATCACTATCATCCTTCTTGAAAAAAGGAAATACACAAAAAGGTTTTATTCCACTATTTTGTTGATTTAAACACTCAACCCCTAAACTTGGTAATATTTGATTTGTATGTATTAACATCACATGATCTCCTAGAGAACAAGCTGCCTGTATTACACCCGTTGCAGTTTCCAATGATTCTTGAGAGACCAAAACATTAGGCAAGACAACACATAACGGATGCTCAGATGCAGCAAGATGATATTTTTTAACATCTTCTAATGCTACTGGAAATATATTTTCACCAATTGCCATTTCAGATTTTATATCTGGGTTAATATAAAAAGCGCCTTCAAATACTTTCTTTGGCAAAATATCGTTCATTGTCGTTCCCACCAATGCAAATGTCCACTCCTGTCCATCTTGGCATCTATTTAGTATTTTTTGTACGGCTTCTTTTTCTTCCCCATTTAAAGTATCATATGTTTTAAATTCTTCGTCTCCACCTAAAAATGGATAGTCGCAGTCACTTCTACGATGAAAAAAATTATCAAATTGACCTTGTTCTGTTCTGTTCATCAAAATAGCATCTGATTTATTGATTTCAAAATATCCCTCATCTGTTTGTAAGGCTAAAGTATCATCTTTTTCCTGATGAAGGGGTAATTGCTGTCCCATTTTTGGTCCCCTGATAACATGTACTAAAACAGGGAGCCTAGATATTTCGCCGATAACCGTTAAGTTCTCAGGAGGTATAGCAACATAACAACCTAATTGAGGGCTACAAACCCAACACATCTGTTCTGCTGCTGAATAGCCGGTACAAGAAACTTCTATACCATTAAGCTCGGATCCTGGTAGCCCGCTTTCGGATCCTGGTAGCCCACTAATTCTAACTTTCTTGAATCTAGGAATGCTAGGCAGAGTTAAGTTTTCAGGCTTTATATTCAATGCTTGTCCACCTAAATGTACAACATATCGATTTTTATCATCAATATATTGTGTAATAATACCTACTTTTCCATTATGCTCAGTTGCTTTTTTTAATCCACTAACCTGCACCCTTGATCCTTCTGGAAAAGTCATCTTAGCCTTAGAACGGGGGATCTCCTTCATTGCTCTATTAGTTTTGTCTTTTAAAGATGATAGTCGTTCTAATCTATTTAATTCTGCCTTTTTTTTTACCACTGCTGTACCTGCTGCTTCCGCTTTTACCCTTTCTACTTCTGCTGCTGGTTCTGGTGCTGATACTTGCTCTGGTTCTGCTGCTGCAGCTAGTGCTAGTGCTGTATCACTAGCTTCTACCTGTTTAGCTGTACCTGCTTTTTCTACCACTGTTGTTCTTGGTACTTTTAGTTCCTGTGGTGGCTTTTGTGCTACTCTTGATCCTTCCATTCTTGTTACCTCCGTGTCTATCTACTTATTTTTAAATATTTTTTACATTAATGCAAAAAGTTTTTTTTTGTAAATATTCTTTATTCATGTTTTCATAGCTGTAAAAATCTGCTTTTTTATTTAAAATAACTAAGGGCATTAAGTCTGAGGATGTATGAACTTGGATTTGTAATAAAAGTGTTACTGGCGGACCGATTGGTTTTTGTGTCGGACTGTTTAAAACATTGAGGTTCTGACATTTGTCATTTTTCAAATTGCGTGGACTACCTCAGAGCGTAGCCCTCAGGCACAGCGTGTAGTCGAGTAAGATGAAAATTGCAAAGATTAGGTTCTCTGGCGGAAAGGGTGGGATTCGGCCTTCTTGAATGCGCTGCATTCAGCCGGCCAGCCGTGATCGCTTAACTCAGGCCTTGTCGGCCTTCGCTCGTCCTCCCTCCTCGGTCGGCGCTCTCTTGGTTTCGAATCCCTTTGTATTTATTGATCATTTATTTTGGCGGAAAGGGTGGGATTCGGCCTTCTTGAATGCGCTGCATTCAGCCGGCCAGC
>JAYNIM010000007.1:0-5822 GCA_038109055.1 bacterium | reverse complement strand
TTCGAATCCCTTTGTATTTATTGATCATTTATTTTGGCGGAAAGGGTGGGATTCGAACCCACGGTACGCGTTAACGCACACACGCTTTCCAAGCGTGCTCCTTAAACCACTCGGACACCTTTCCAGATTTGATTTATCTTACAAATTTATGGGGGCTTTGGCTAGTTTTGCTTATAAGAGATGGGTTTTTTATAGTTTTATTGTAATGAATGATGCGCTTAATTTTTAAGGATTATTTTGTTTTTAGAATATAGATATTACAGAAGACTCTCATATAGATGGGATGTTTTGTTGTTTGAATGTGAAGGTTACTTTAAACGGTTGGTCATTGTAGTAGTTGTGAGAATCTAGGGATTTAACATATGAGATATCTAGGCTTAGTTTTTTTAAGATGAGGCTGATGCCGCTACTTATTGTTGTGTTGCTGTGACCCAGATATAGATGGATATTTTTTGTTAAATGTGAGGATATGCCACTCACAAATATAGTGTTGAGTGTGTTTGTATAATAGCTACATGATACATGTAATTTTTGGTACCAGATTACTTGCTTGAGGCCTATACAGAATGTTGTAGGGGGTTTGGATTTGTAGCCACTGGGCCAACGTAAGGCCTGAGGCGATAGGTGATGAATGGCGAGGCCTAGTGTGGTAGGTTCTAGAATCTCTAAGATACTGCCGATTGCAATACTGCTGGCGTAGGAACTTTGTTGATTAAATAGTTGTTTGTTTCGGATAATCAGACATGCGCCCATGTTGAGACGTGTATTGAAATATGTGTGGCTTAGCCCTAATCGATATTCGCTTTGTTGATAGCTGTAACGTGTTTCTGTTTCAATCAGGGTTTGTGTGTCGGAATTGAGGATGCTTTCTTGTAAATTGTCGACTGTAATTGTCCGATAGGATAGGGTGTAATTTGTATTTCTTTTGCCATATTTTCCTATGAATCCTCTATGGGTACTTTCTAATTGTTTGAATTGGTAAATACTTAGGCCTGTTTTTAAATATGGATTTAGTGTGGCTGGTTGTAAAAAATAATTATCTATCTCTTCAAAGGCAATGGTTGAAAAATTGAGGGCGCTTGCTTTTGCTCCCATAGAAAAAAAGAGATCGTCATGCACAGTAGGGATGGCCTGAGTTAGTTTAGAATAAACTAATAGTAGGAGTAGGAGCAGAGAATAGGAGTGATGGTTACTGTATTTTTTGATCATCTTAGTAGTGAAAACCTGATTTTTTTACGTATTTTTTTGTGACTGTTTGAGACATCAATGATGGCGATGTAGACCGCGTTTCCTAGTTGATGGATGTTTGTTTGGGTTGTTGGCCAAGCAAGGATGTTTTTTCCAGTTTGAGTGTTTCTTGCGGACTTTATGAATGAGTCGACTTTTTGGCCGGAGAGTGTATATATGCGTATGTGGATAGAGGCGGGTTTGTTTATATGTATCTCGAATCGTCCTTGGCCTTGTTGTGTGTGAGGATTAAATGGGTTTGGTCCAAATAAGCAACGTGTGATGTTTAATTCGTTTTGTGTATCTGTTGATGAATTGTCAGGGGTATTTGCTTCAGTATTTGTTAAGTCTATTGCCATAGTCTTCATTGATTTTGCGGGTATTTGTAGGCTGTGTTGAGTGTTGTTTCGTGTAAATGAGACGGAAATAGGGTGGTTTTTTGGGTTGTAGGCAACGTAATTTAGGGTGCTGCCTTTTTCGAAGACCATGGAAAGAGGATAATCTATGGTGACAGAAAATGTGGGTGTTCCGTAGTGATTCATGAATTCAATCCAGTGATAGGTATGGGCTTTGCTTTCTCCAGCTTCTCCTCGAATTTGTTTATTATCGATGGCAGAAATGGGGGTCGTTTGGTTGGTTGATACGGTGTTTTCCCAAAAATAACCTTGTCCATTATTGATCGTTTCGGCTTGGTTAAATTCTGATTTTGCTTTTCCTGGATTTGCAAGAGCTAAGGCCTGCCAATGTATGTCGGACCATCGACGTAAATTTAGAAAGGTTGAGGGCGCATTTTCGGGTCCATTTTTGTTTATGAAGTCTTGGGATACTTTTTGATGATAGTCATAAAAATAGTTTAAATGCTCATTGGCTACTAACTTGTCATAGAGAGTATTTATTTTAGCTGCAAATTTTTTTAGATATAGACTGTGGGGTGTTATTGGTAAATAATTGATTCCCTGAATAAAGGTAGGTAGAAAGGCAAACCAAGTTCCATAATCGGTTTTGTTTGTCCATACGATGCCGATACTTTCATGTTCAAAATTTGTGTTTTCAGAAATATGATTATTATTCTCTGGCCCGTGTTGGTAGGCAATGTTTTTTGGGAAGGTAATGTTACTTTTATTAAACCAATACTGTTCTATTGCTGATAGTTCAGTGCTATATAGATAAATGCCTAAGTTTCTAATCTTGTCATTGTTTATTTCCGCTCCCCAGTTGATGACTGCTGCGGCATAATTTAATGATTCGGAGGAAGATTCTTGATTATTTCCAGACCCTGTATCGCTATTGCCATTTGCTAATGAAAACCCTAAAAAAGGGTCAAAACTTCGTAAGGTAGGATATTGCCTGGGTTGGGGGATATTGGTAAAGGCGGGCTCCCAGTAGGAGACATCCATGATTAATTCGTTTATCAGCTCGATTAGGTCACTGTTGTTGATTAAGTCGGGTTCATATCGTAGTAGAGTTGCAGCTGCAGAAATGAAGTACCCATAATGAAAATGATGGTCTTGAATTTCTTTTGCTGTACTGAAGTCAGAGGGGAATCCAATCAGTGTTTTCCAGTCTTCATTATAGACAAATAATTGATAGCTTGTATTATCGGGGGCTGTATTACCATTGTGGGTAAAAATAAGGCTTTTTTCGCTGATGCTTGCGCTTGTCCAGGATAGGAGTTCTGTTTTTAATAACTTTTTTAATTCAGAAAATTTTTCTGGGTGGTAGGTTTGTGCTAGTGGAAGTAGTTGGGCGATTTTATTTAATTTTTTACCTGTGGTATAGGTGGGGTCAGATTTTGTTTGAAGGAGTCTTTCGGGGGCTTGTAAGTTTTCGTTGTCTGTGACGTTATTGAGATAGGTATTTAGTTGGGGGACTAAGCTTTCATTTAATGTGGGAAAGAAGGGGATGTAGCCAATGAAATTTAATGTTGTTTCTATACTATTTCCACGTTGTACTTTCATGGGGCCTCGTGTTGATTGGTAGGTATATAAATCGTGTTGGTTTTGGGTTTCAGAGCCAGTGTATAAAAATTGACCGTTGATGGATTCAAAGCTGTTTTCCTTTAAATGGGAGGTATGTAGCCATTGATGGGGGTAAAGAGCGATGAATGTATGATGTGAGTGATAATTTTTTGTTTGGTTACTGCTAGTGGTTGGGCTTGAAAATGTATGATAATTGAAACTGTTTTGGCTGATTTTTTTTGTGGTTTCTACGGTGTAGGTACTGGTTAGTTGCTTGTTTTCAACGCGCCAGTCGAGGGTTGTATTAGAGATGAAATTAAAGGCAAGGGCACGGTAGTTCATTAGAATTTCGATCATATTATTTATGTGGCTTATGCTATTGTTGTGAATAAAACTTGGGGTATTATCGAATATGCCACCGGGATAGGCTTGTCCGTTGTTGTTTGTTACTCCAAAAAAATTTGTTCGAAGATTTACAATTAAATTGGGTTCGTAATCATTTCGTTGTGTTAAATGGGATAGATTTGTGGGAGTTACTAAGGGACCGTTTCCGTTATTTTTATTTGTCGGGGCTAGATAAATATGAGAATTTATTTGGTCAGGTAACATACTTAGGGTGAAAAATTGTGTATGATTGTCTGGAAGATAGATATCTATACTGGATATTTCGCCGAGTTCTTGATTTTGGTAGTGGATGGCTGTTTGGCTGCCTTCTTGAAAAAAGGCTGCAAAATGATTCGCAAAATTATAATTGATACGTGAAAATGCGATTGTGTTATCTGCGTTATACCATAATCTAGGTCCGCCTGTTAGGAGTATGTTGAGACTTGTAATACCATTACTTTCACAAAATATAAATGGGCTGCCATGTCCATAGGTCATTTTTATATAGGTGTTTTCATTAGATGGATCTGTTGTTTTTGTTGTGACTTGCCAGAGTCCATAATCGATGATTTTTGTTGGAGAGTTTTTGTGGAGTCCTTGCACAATAACCATTGTGCTGTCACTTATGATGGGGTTATAGCCAATAAACAATAGATCGCTGTTGTTGTAGGTAAAGGAGTCAAGCCCATTACTTGTATCGTTGTCTAATGGGTTAGTTAGGCGTGTTAAGCCTAGATAGGGAAAGGTATTAAAGGTAAATTTAAAATGAGTATTGTAGTTTGAGGGGCTTGCATTGTAGGTATTGAAAGCGCCAGTATTTGGAGAGACATTTAGAGATAAAGGAGGGAATTGTAAATTGTTTTCATTGTTATTAAAGTTCCATGTTAGAGGTGTCCAGAATTCATGAGTAGAGGGTAAGAGACTGTTTTCATAGTTTTGAGGTTGAATAAGTTGACCAGTTTGAGTAATAGGATAGGTGTTATTTACTGTGTTTGCAGGAACGTGAGCAGTACGTGCATTTGTTATGTTGTAGGATAGGAGTGTGCCGTATGAACTGCTGGAGAAAAGTAGTAAATATAGAATTATCAAAAAAGGGTTCATTCATTATAATTCTTCACTGTTTTGAAGCGTTATAAACATGTGTGAAAGTGCGGTTGAATTGTTAGGAGGCTTTTAACTATTGTTTTTTGCCAACCATGCAGGAAGTTCTTCTGCTGCGCGTACAATGCCAATCATAGGGGGGTGGTAGTGCTGCACTTGGTCAAAGCGTTCCTTGTTTTCAATGCCTCCAATCGCCACATAGGGGATGTTTAGTTGGGCTTGGGCGATTTTAAGATAGTCAAAGCCAATGGCTTTTCGACCTGGTTTTGAGGGAGTTTCCCAAATAGGGCCCACCGAGACATAATCTGCGCCTTGGGCTTGGGCCTTTTTGCCTTGTTGGATATTATGGGATGTTTTGCCGATGAGTTTATGATCCCCTAAGAGTTGACGTTGTTTGTCGACATCGAGGTCGTCTTGACCGCTGTGAAAGCCGTCTGCATCTAGGAGTAGGGCAATGTCTAAGAAATTATTGACGATCATGGGGGTTTTGGCTTTTTGGGCTAGGGGCTTGAGTTCTTTGCATACGTTATAGATCTGTTCTTTGCTTGCACTGTTATCACGATATTGAATCAGAGATACGCCCCAAGTCAGACCTTTTTTCAGGATATCAGGGTCGGCTGAAATGAGGTAGATGCCGGTGTTTATAGAGGGTTTTGCCGCCTGTAAAAGGACGTTTTTTTCCAGTTCGTAGCAGTCATAGCGTAGCTCGTTGTAGGCGGCGTTGGATGTATATTCTTCTAATACTCTGAGGGCTTCTGTGACGCGTTTGAAATTGGCGGTTAACAAGTCACGGCTGTTTTTTCGGGGGGTAGGGGGTTCTTTGGCGCGTTGATCTTTGTGTGTATCACGTATCTGGAGTTGGGCCAGTGATTGGGGCATGATTTTATGGATACGTTTTCGTAAGAGGGCGCTTTTGTCAGTGAGTGTTTTGTGTTGCAGGTAGAAGCGGCAATAATCTTCGATGACGCGTAAGCCTTCGGCGGCCCGGTTTTGGTTGGCGTCGGTGATGGGAGGGTAGGCGCGGTGGTGCATTGTTTTTTTCATTGTTTGGTTTATTTAAACATGATTGGGGGGGGTTGGTGGAGGGGGTGTTTGGGTGTATTGCTGTTAATGGGGGATTAAGAAGGGGGTAATATATATATACTTTTTAGA
>JAYNIM010000006.1:13333-102112 GCA_038109055.1 bacterium | reverse complement strand
AATTCGGGGTTTTTCCACGCCTTTGCCTGACGAAGCAATGCTTCTTTCGATAGCATCTCTGATTTCAAAGCTTTAAGTTCTAAATTATTTGTCAGTACCTGTTCGATAACGGTTTGATTTGATAAAACTTTGTTGAAGTCAGAATTGGGTGTGGTTTCAGCTAATACCACATGAGAAAAAATTGTGACTAATCCCACTACAGTATAAAAATAAATTGATTTTTTCATTGTTACGCTTCACCTCCTGTTGTATTTTGGGTGCTACTAACAACCCGTATCAACAATGAAATTGATCAGGTGAAGCGGTTTAAATTAGGAGGACAATAGTCTGGCGATGTGCCAGAGGTGAATTATCATGAGAAAACTTCGAAAAAAGTGGGTAAATTTCTTGTTTAGGTTCTGTTAGATCAATAGATAAGGTATCCAAAACCCAATCAACTTGAAGAAATAGCAAATCAGGGGCTACATTTTGAAAATCTTCTCTGCTTGCAACCGCTGACTGAGACAATGAAATATCCGTACAATCTTCGCAATCATCTACATGTGCATCAGGTGATTTTTGTGACTGAGATTGCTCACAAAGGGATTTTTCACAAGACCCAACAACACTATATTCGATATTTGAATGCCCATCAGATTCCATGCAAAGGACAGCTTGATTTAAGGGGACATTAAGCAATAGCAAACCTAGTAATAGGAATGAAATTGACGATATGATTTTTTTTGATATGAATCGATTCATAGGAACATATCATACAGCTTTAATGCTGAACTATTAATACTTCTTTTCTTTTTGTAGTGGTAAGCTTGGTAAAGCTGAAAAATAGCTCAGAAAAAGAATATAAGCATCTAACCAGTGAACGAACACAATTAAAAAACAAAATGGCGACTGTTGATGAAAAAATAAAACGAGCCCGTGATTTATTACTTGATCTAGGTATCACCAAAGATGAATACAATGAAATCAAAGCCGAACTAGAGGTTGAGCGCCATAACATCGATGTAAAACTGCAAAGCCTTTCAAAAGCCGATGATAGCTTTAATGAAACGTTGGGGATCATCTTTGAATTAGCATCAAAAGCCCACGACTTATTTAAAAGTTCGGAAATCGAAGAAAAGAGGCGGATTATCACAATATTATTTCCGAACTTAAAAATGGACGGTGAAAAACTGGTTTTTACACTCAGAAAGCCCTTTGATATGTTTGTGGATTGTAAAAATCATCAAAACTGGCTGGGGTGGATGGATTCGAACCACCGATCGCGAGACCAAAACCCGCTGCCTTGCCGCTTGGCTACACCCCAACTCGTTTTAGTAGTATAAAATAATGCTCTTTTTTTGCCAATGTATCTTTTGTGTTTTTTATTTCTATTGTTATTCATTCCCTTATAGGGAGGATATTTTATTTGTCGTTGTTTTTTTGGAGACTTTTTAACATGGCTGAAGTAGCGTATACTGATGTTCACGTTTGTTCATCGGCTTAGGCTGATTGTTTGTGTAAAAGGATGTGTTGACGTGTTAAAATTTTTATTTCGTTTAATTTTCCCGGATATGGCTAAAGAACAGCTTGCTGTTTATTCTAAAAAGGTGCTGGAGATCAATCATCTTGAATCTGAGATTTCAGCGTTATCTGATGATGAGTTGAAATCCAAGACACAGGTGTTCAAGCAGCGTTTGTCTGAAGGGAGTTCCTTGGATGATGTGCTTGTAGAGGCTTTTGCTGTTGTTCGTGAGGCATCGAAACGGACCTTGAAGATGCGGCATTTTGATGTGCAATTGATTGGAGGGATGGTGTTGCATGAGGGGCGTATTGCAGAGATGAAGACAGGGGAGGGGAAAACCTTGATGTCTACCTTGCCAGCTTATTTGAATGCTCTTACAGAAAAAGGGGTGTTTGTGGTGACGGTGAATGATTATTTGGCGGAACGAGATTCGCAATGGATGGGGGCTATTTTTGAGTTTTTGGGGCTGACGGTGGGATTAATTAAATCTGACATGGAGCCAGAGGCGCGTAAAAATGCCTATCAAGCGGACATTGTTTATGGCACCAATAACGAATTTGGTTTTGATCATTTGCGGGATAATTTGGCTTGGGATAAAGAACAGTTGTGTCAGACTGAGTTGAATTTTGCCATTATTGATGAAGTGGATAGTATTTTGATTGATGAGGCCCGTACCCCCTTGATTATTTCGGGACCTGTACAAGATAGTACGAAAAAGTATAAGCGAGTCGCAGAAATGGTGAAGAACTTGAAAAAAGAAACCCATTTTACGTTGGATGAAAAGCATAAAAATGCCGTTCTAACCGAAGAAGGAGTTAATCGCTTAGAAGAGGTATTTAAGTTGCCTAGTTTGTATTCGGTAGAAAATATGGATATGGCGCATATGGCGGTACAATGTTTGAGGGCTTTGTATTTGTTTCAAAAAGACGTTGATTATGTGGTGAAAAACAATGAGATTATGATTGTGGATGAGTTTACAGGGCGATTGATGGAAGGTCGTCGCTATTCGGATGGCTTGCATCAAGCGATTGAAGCGGTTGAAAAAGTAAAAATTCGTGAAGAGAGTCAGACTATGGCAAGTATTACCTTTCAGAATTATTTTCGTATGTTTAATAAATTATCCGGTATGACAGGGACGGCACTTACGGAAGCCGTGGAATTGGAAAATATTTATAATTTAACTGTTGTGCAGGTTCCGACACACAAACCCATGATTCGACAAGATTCTGCAGATATTATTTATAAGAATCGGCTTGAAAAATTTAAGGCGATTGTTGCTGAAGTTAAAAATGTTCACCAGACCGGTCAACCTGTGTTATTAGGAACGATTTCAATTGAGGTGTCCGAGCAATTATCTGTGTTATTGACACAAGCAGGCGTTAAGCATCATGTTTTGAATGCTAAACATCATAAAAAAGAGGCAGAGATTATTGCTAGTGCAGGTCAAAAAGGGGCGGTGACGATTGCGACAAATATGGCGGGGCGGGGGACGGATATTGTATTGGGTGAGGGGGTTAAGGAATTAGGGGGCTTGATGGTTATTGGGGCGGCACGTCATGAATCGCGGCGTATTGATAATCAGTTGCGGGGTCGTTCGGGTCGTCAGGGGGATGCGGGCTTTTCGCGTTTTTATGTGTCCTTAGAAGATGATTTGATGCGTTTGTTTGGATCGGATCGCATTGCTAAAGTGATGGAGACCTTGGGAATGCCGGATGATATGCCGATCGAGCATAAAATGATCAGTCGGTCGATCCAAAAGGCACAAAATAAGGTTGAAAAATACCACTTTTCAATTCGTAAACAAATTCTTGAATATGATGATGTTATGACGAAGCAGCGGCAGACGATTTATGGGATTCGGCGTAAAATTTTATGCAATGAGAATTTGGACTCTATCGTTAAAGAGTATATTTCGGAATTTGTGGCTAAGTCGTTGCCCCGAAATCAAGTCAGTGAGCATGTACAGGCTTGTGATGAACATTTTACCCAGGTTTTTGGTATTACTGATCTTGGGCCAGCTATCACCAAAGCTTGCCAGTCAGCAGGGGAGGAACAAAAGTTGGTCGATCGATTAATGGAGGTGTATTTGCTGCGTAAGTCTCAGCCGGATCCAGCCTTGTACGAAGAGATTGTGACACGGCGTACCTTATTGAGTACCTTGGATCGAAAGTGGATGGATCATTTACATAATATGGATGTATTGCGTGAAGGGATTGGTTTGCGAGCTTGGGGTCAAAAAGATCCATTAATTGAGTATAAAAAAGAGGCCTTTGATTTATTTTCGGATTTATTATATTCCTCTTATGAAGAGGCCTTATTGATGATGAGTCGAGCGGTGTTGGTCGATTCGTCAACTAATCAACCTGTGACCTTGCCTGTTCAAAAGTTGGATTATCATTCATCGAAATCGCCTCAGGTTGCAGAAAGACCGTCTGCGCCAATTCAACAGTCTGATAAGCGTGGAAGGAATGAAAAAGTCACATTAAAAAATCAAAAAGGAGAGACTCAAGTTTTAAAATGGAAGGTGGCAGAGCCATTGTTAAAAGAAGGGTGGTCGTTGGTTTCATAAAGGGAGTGTTTTATGTTAGATGAATTAAACAAGCAATTACGTAAAATCCAAGCAACGTTTAGGGCTGTTGGAGACTATCTTTGACCTTGCTCAACTAAGCGAAAAGGTGCGACGGCAAGAGGCCGAACTGCAGCAGGATAGTTTTTGGGATAAACAAAAAGAAAACGCGGCTCAGTTACAGGCTTTGGCAGCGGATAAAAAATGTATTAGTCAGTATTTTGAGTTAAAACAGCGTCTTGAAGATGTTGCCACGGGTTTGGAGTTATTAGCAGAAGAGGAAGATGAAGAACTACAGCAAGAACTTGGTTTTGAGTTACAACAATTAGAAAAGATACTCACTGAAATGGAGTTGGAGAGTTGTTTGTCGGGTGAGTATGATAAAGGGGCGTGTATTTTATCTTTGACGGCAGGTGCTGGTGGGACAGATGCACAAGATTGGGCAGAGATGTTGATGCGTATGTATCTGAGGTATTGTGAGAAGAGGGGATTTGTGGTTGATATTGTTGAAGAGAATATTGGGGACGAAGCGGGTATTAAATCGATTACCTTTAAAGTCTCTGGTTCGTATGCATATGGCTTTTTAAAGCAAGAAGCGGGGGTTCATCGCTTGGTACGTTTGTCCCCTTTTAATGCGAATAATAAACGTCAAACGTCTTTTGCTGCTTTGGATGTGATGCCGCAAGTGACACAGAAGGATTTGGCTATAGATCCTAAAGATATTCAGGTTGATACGTTTCGAGCGAGTGGGGCAGGGGGGCAACATGTTAATAAAACAGATTCAGCCGTTCGTGTAACGCATTTACCCACTAAGATTACGGCGACCTGTCAAAATTCGCGGTCGCAACTTTCTAATCGACAAACAGCGATGGATATTTTGTCTGCTCGTTTATATTCAGCATTAGAGGTTGAACATAAGGCAACGCTCAAAGAGTTGCAAGGTATTCAAAAGGAGATTGCCTGGGGTAATCAAATTCGATCATATGTGTTTCATCCCTATAAATTGGTAAAAGACTTGAGAACGAATGTTGAACTTAGTGATTTAGGAGCTGTGATGGATGGGGATTTAGATAAGTTTATTTATGCGATGTTATTACAAAAAACAAGGGAATCTAGTAAACTTTAATAGTTTATGTATATCCACAGAAAATTTTTCAGACTTGTTTGTGTCGTCCTTTTTTTCGTTGCGATTGTTTTAAGTTTAAATACTGTTTTACGTCGGTATCAATTTGAAAGTAAAGATCATTATGTGGATGTTGTGATGACCTATGATGAGCTATCACGTTTGGCGATTGTAGGTGGTAAATCGATGGATACATTGTTGCCAGAAATCAAAAAACGAGGAGTTTCGTCTCTATTGTTAAGGGAACAAAGGTTGAAAGACTATGTTGATAGAGGACAAGCTAGTGTATTTAAAGGTTCTGATATTATTAATATGTTTAATATTGGTACCACAAATCGGTATATTTTAAATTATTTATATACTAAAACGAAAGTTAAAGCTAATTGTTATTATATTATTGTTGAGAAAAAAGCTGATTTTTCCTTGATTCGTGATTTTATGATTTTGGAATTTGGTCGAGATCAGGTTAAGCGCATTAATCTTTATAATATTTTAGAAGTTTTTGCTGAAGAAGAGGTTCTGTATGATGTTGGCTTAGGTATTTCTGATGAACAGATTCAGCAGGTTCAATCTCATCAATTAACCCCTGTTTTCATGCTCAAGAATAGTTTTCGTTTGAATCGTTCGTTGGTTCGTCAAAAATTTAAATCCTTTGTGGATAGTGTGCCTCAATCGTTGGTTCTTTTTGAAGGAGAAAGTGTGTTAGGATATCCCTCTTTTTTTGAAGGGATCAAAAATAAATTTTATGATTATAATTTGATTTTAGGGGTCACTGAGTTTAGTTTTCAAAAAGGTTTACATCTTTTGGCATCTCAACTTTCTACCAAGACATTATTGGTTCATGATGTTTCTGAAAAAGAGTTGGAAAAACAGTCTAAATCACCCTATATTTTGCGTTATCTTAGAGCGGCTAAAGAGAGGCGTGTGAATGTGTTGTTATTTCATCCCTTTTTTCATGTTTATGCTCAAGAAGGTACGTTTGCATTTAATTTAGAGATGGTTTCTGAATTGGTTCAGGAATTAAAATCCTATAATTTTGATATTAAATCAGCTTCAGCCTTGCAGTTTGATGGATATAAACCAGCGTCACAGCTTGAGATTTTTTTACTTTCTACCTGTTTATTTTTTATTTTTGTTTTAGCTATTTCTCAAGTTATAGCTGTACGTTTGCAACTCTTTTTATTGAGTTATGTTTTTTTTGTTTTACTGTATTATACCTCGGGGATGTTTGGTTTTTTTCCTATTTTTAAAATGGGGATGGCGTTTCTTACGGCTGCTTTTTTTCCGTTGATGGGGATTGTTATTTTGTTTCCAGAAGAAGATTCTTCCCAGAGCTCTCGCTATTTGAGTTCTTTAGGTTTTTCTGCGGCTATTTTAGGGCTTAGTTTGGCGGCGTCTTTTTTTGTGATGACCTTTCTTTCAGACCCCTTGTACTTGATGGGAATACAACGTTTTGTGGGTGTTAAAACGGTTTTTCTTATTCCGATTTTGGCTATTGGCTTGTATTTTTATTTAAGGCCTCAGCGTTTGCATGCTGCTTTTTATGTTTTTCAGCGTGTTTTTTATTCTCCGTTGAATACGGCTTCGTTGATTGCTATTTGTTTTTTTATGTTAGTTATGTTGATTTTGATTTTACGTAGTGATCATCAATTTGCATTGCCTTTGCCTGAAATAGAAAGAAAGGTACGTGTTTTTTTAGAAACAACTTTTTTTGCACGACCTCGATTTAAGGAGTTTTTGATTGGCTATCCTTTTTTAATGTTTAGTTATTATTTTGTTGGGCGATATTTTTCACGAAAATGGCTGTGGTTTTTTATTGTTTTGGGCGCGATCGCCCCTATTTCAGTGATTAATTCGTTTTGTCATGTTCATACGCCCTTGGTTATTTCGTTTTATCGTTCAGTTTTGGGATTGATTTTGGGGGTTTTTGTGGGATCTATTATGATTTATTTTTTCCGTTATTTCTTTAAAAAGACGAGCGTTGATTGATGGAAAAATCCTTAGGTATTTTACAAGCTGAAATAGGGATTGTGTTTAAAAATGAATCGTTTTTACGTACTGCTTTAACCCATAGTTCATTTGCTAAGCGGGTCAAGAGAGAGCCGGCTTCTGATAATGAACGTTTGGAATATTTGGGTGATGCTGTCTTGAAATTAATCGTTTCTAAGTATCTTTATTTTAAGTTTCCTTATGATAATGAAGGTGTTTTGACAAAATTGAGGTCTACTATGGTTGCGGATCAATTTTTGGCTGTGTTGGCTAAACACTTGGATTTGGGTGCGTATATGCGCTTTTCTTATGGGGAGAAAAAAAATGGAGGTGACGTGCGATCGTCTAATTTGGCCAATGCATTTGAAGCTGTTTTGGGGGCCATTTATTTGGATCAAGGGTTTGATACCTGCAGTCAATTCTTTCTATGTTTATTTGAACAATTTAAGGATGTTTTAGCGGAAGCTGTGGATTATAAAAGTAAGTTACAAGAATTTTTGCAGAAGAAACAAAGTTCATTGCCAGTGTATATGGTTGATAAGGAAAGTGGTCCAGATCATAAAAAAGTGTTTTTTATAAAAATTGAGATTTCTTTCGAGGGTAAATGCTATTCTTGTGTTTCTGAAGGCGATAGTAAAAAAGAAGCTGAGCAACGTGCCGCAAAAAAAATGTTGGATATCTTGCATCAGCACTAAGTTTCATTTTTTAATCTATTTCTTGCAATTTTTTTATTATTTTCTTCGATAACTGTCATATAACCAATATAAATTATTAATAGGAGCTATTTTATGACAATTAAGCCTTTTTTTCTTGCTTTGAGACATTTTTTTTTACCGTTGTGGGATGAAGGAGTGGATGTGTTAGTTTTAACTAATTTTAAAAATCAACCTTCTAATGATGATAAGATGCCCTTGTTTTCTGGTATGTTAATTTTTAAAGATCAACTTTTTATGACTTTTTCTAAAGATTCTCAACGCTATCAATTTTTTTATGATCTTAATCACGATATATTTAAGTTTAATGGGGCGCCGGTGTCTTCGAGTTTGTATTATGATGAATCTCGTTTAAGTATTCGTTGGTTTTTTGAGGCCTTAGAAAAAAAACAATTGGTGTTACTTGAAGGTGTTAAAGCAGCGGTCGTTTCGTCAAAATTTTATAAGTCATCTTTTTTACAGCAAATGAATCTTCCTTTTTCTTCTGAGTTTGACTCGAAGCAAGAGGTTGGAGCTCCGTTGCGTCAGGGGTCTCATCGTATTTGTGTTACGCAATCCGTTGATTGGGAACAATTACTGACATTTTATTCTAATTTACAGAACTATCATTTGTATGATGCACGTCCAAAAATTAGAGATTTTTTTGTGAAATCTAAGCCTTATATCAGTTTGTCTCGGTATTATAACTCGTCGATCGAGTCAGATAATATGGCTCAGTTATCTGTGGCCTAGTGATTATTTAAATGGATTGTTTTTTGGGCGATGCAAGATTCGAACTTGCGACCCCCTGCTTGTAAGGCAGGTGCTCTAACCAGCTGAGCTAATCGCCCGGAGACAATTAAACTATCATGTTTTTGTTTATAGATCTAGATTTTCTTTAGGTTCTAGGTTTTAATTGATTATGCTTTTGTGTTTTCTTTGGGTTAGTTTTTTGTATGAAACGTAAAAAAAGAGTCTCTAAGCTTTCTCAATCTAAGCCTTCTTTTTTAACGTTTGAGTTACATGCTTTATTATTTTTTGCCTTGGCTGTTTTTTGTTTTATTTTAGATTTTTTTTCAGGGGGCTTGGGGGTTGTTGGTCGTTATGTTTATAAAGGATTAAGTTTTTTACTGGGGGAGGCGTATTTTTATTTGACGTGGATATATTTGTTTATGGCATCGTTGGTATCCTTGTTTTTTTATGCACGACTGAAAGGAGTGTTACTGGTATTGGGCGCTAGTTTTCTACTTTCGTTACTGTTTTTTCAGGTTCTTTCTGTCTCGGTGTTTCGTGATTTTTCTTCGTTATTGTTGCAGAGTCGCACAGGTTTTATTGGTGCTACGTTGACGTATATCTGTACGCCTTTGATTGGGTCAGTTGGGGTTGTATTATTCTTTTTTGTGGGACAATTGATGGCATTTGTTTATTTGTTTCAGGTTTCTTTACGACGTTTGTTTGTTGTTTTTTATGAATGGTTTAGGGTGGCTCTTCGACATGTTTCTTGGAAGCGTGTGTTTCGTTTCTTGTTTTTTACTCGTCGAGGACACATGTCTCTCGTAGGTAAATTTTCACGGTTGAGTCAGCGAAAAGACCAGCGAGAAAGTGATGTTCCAGACCCGTCTTTATCTTTGATTAAATCAGATGAGGAGACAGAGCCTATAGTAGATATATCAGAAGATTTTTTAGATGATGCGTCAAATGTGGATCAGTTGCAGTCTGATGTACCTAAAATTGCTTTAGATCAAGGAGCTGTTGAGAAGGTTTCGTTTGTGTTGCCACCTATTGAGTTACTGAAAAAGTCTAAGCGTTTGTTGCCAAAAAAAACACAACATAAAACCAATGAACAGCAAGCTAAAACTTTAGAAGCGGCATTACAAAGCTTTCATGTGGATGCAAAAGTGATTGATATTACGTCGGGACCTTCTGTTACGCGTTTTGAATTGCAGCCAGGAGCCGGAGTAAAAGTGAGTCGTATTACCTCTTTATCTAAAGATATTGCTCTTAAATTAGCCGTGCCAGATGTGCGTATTGAGGCACCTATTCCAGGAAAGGCACTAGTGGGGATAGAAGTTCCGAGTTTGACTTCGGAGACGGTGACATTGAGAAGTATTTTTGAAAGTGTAGATCTATCTAAACAAGTTAGTAAATTAATTGCAGGGCTAGGTTTTACGATTACTGGAGAGGCGATTGCAATGGATTTGGCTAAAATGCCCCATGTGTTAATTGCGGGGGCGACAGGTTCGGGTAAGAGTGTCTGTATTAATACCTTGATTATTTCAATCTTGATGCGAGCAACACCTGATGAAGTTAAATTTTTGATGATTGATCCTAAAAAAGTGGAATTGAGTTTGTATGAAGGGATTCCACATTTGTTATCGCCTGTGGTAACGGATCCTACCTTGGCTGCGGCAACATTAAAAAAATGGGGCTTATTAGAAATGGAACGGCGCTATGAAACGTTTACTAAGGTTGGAGTAAAAGATATTAATGGTTATAATCGTTGGGTTAAAGAAACCTTAGCAAAAAATACAGACTCTGTAGAGGAAGGGGGTATTGAACTTAAGCCTCTACCTTATATAGTGGTTGTGATTGATGAATTGGCGGATTTGATGATGGTTGCTCGAGATGTTGAACAGACCATTTGTCGTTTGGCACAAATGTCTCGAGCGACTGGTATTCATTTAGTTGTTGCGACGCAACGTCCGAGTGTTAATGTGGTTACCGGTTTGATTAAGGCGAATATACCGTCGCGTATCTCGTTCTTTTTGCAGTCTCAGATTGATTCGCGTACTATCTTGGATATGGCGGGAGCTGAAAAATTATTGGGCAAGGGAGATATGTTGTATTCGCCGGTTGGCTCTTTGCGTGTGATGAGGGCTCAGGGGGTTTTTGTTTCAGAGGATGAAGTGAAGGGAATTGTGTCTTGGTTGAAGCGTCAGGGGAGTCCAGATTATGTCAATGAGATTTTGTCTATTGATGTTAAAGAAGTGGATGAGTCTAAAAAAGCAGATGATGAAGATGTGGATGTTTTATATGAAGATGCTAAACAATTGATTATTTCAACACGCTATGCATCGACATCGTATTTGCAGCGAAAATTAAGAATTGGGTATAATCGTGCTGCGCGGATTATGGATCAATTGGAAGAAAAAGGTGTAATTGCGGAGTATGTAGGTGAACGAAAGTCTCGGCCTGCAGCTCAGCCTAATGGGTAGGTTTTTTATGGCTGGACATAATAAGTGGTCTCAAATTAAACATAAAAAAGCAAAAACAGATGCGCAGCGAGGGAAAGCCTTTACAAAAGTCATTAAGGAAATTTCGGTAGCTGTAAAGTTGGGAGGGGAGGATATTGCCACAAATGCAAGTTTGAGATTGGCGATTCAAAAAGCAAAATCAGTCAATATGCCCCAAACTAATATTACGAGGGCGATTGCAAAGGCCTCTGGCTCCGATTCGATGGCCTTGTTGCATGAATGGTTTTTTGAGGCCTATGGTCCAGGGGGTGTGGCTATTTTGATTAAGGTGCTGACAGATAATAAAAACCGAACAGTGCCTAATTTGAAAGTTATTTTAAGTAAAAATGGGGGGCGGTTGGTTGAGAAGGGGTCTGTATCGTATTTGTTCGCTAAAAAAGGTCTTTTTGTTTTTGAGCCAGGTGTTGTGGAAGAAGACGTGATTAATATTGCGATAGAGGCGGGAGCTGAAGATGTCTTAGCTCGGGAAGATGGGTCTGTGGAAGTTGTAACGGAGGTTTCTTTTTTTGATCTTGTTAAAAAAGCGTTTGACGCAGCGGATATGGCTTATATATTTGCGACATTGACGATGCTCCCTCAAAAATCTTTTGCTATTTCTGAAGATGATCAAGCGAAGGTTCTAAAACTTTTGGATTGTTTAGATGATGATGATGATGTTCAGGATATTTATTGTAATATGGCTTAGCTTTGATTAAATTTTAATTTTAAATATTCTTTTTATAAGTGGTACAGATACGTTATAATAGCTATAACTTCTCATGTTAGCTAAGCAACGGTTTTTTTGGAGTTTTCGTTTAGTAACGATATTTCTTTCGTTTATTTTTTTCATGTTTTCTGGGTTTCTGTACTCAGATGTTAGTGTTACAGGCCTAGCTCATGATGCTGGAGCAGATAATGCTAAATTGCAATCAAAATCTGTGACATGGACATTTTCCTGCAGTTCTAATGATGTTTCCTCAGCTCCTGTTGATACGATTTCACGGATTGACTTTGACTTTTTAAAGGTGGTTGATGGGGATGATGATCAGTCTATCGCTTCGTTATTAACGATTGAAAGTGCCACTTTTGTTGTTAATGGGACGGAAACACCCTTGTCGGGTACTGGTATGACGTTTACGGGCAATATCCCTTCCTTAGTGGCTAATTTTACTATTAAAGTTAAGGTTTCTTTAAAGTCACTCTCTACTGGAGCTACAGATAGTGTAGGATTTAATTTGGCGGGTAATACTATTTATCCAAAAGTCACACTTTCTGTTGTTAATTCGGATGTAAGTGCAGGTAATGTTGTTTCAGTAGTTTTCCCTAGTAGCGATGGGGCAGTTAGTACTGCTCAGAAGGTGTTTGTGAAGGGAATAAGTGGTTTTGAGATCTTACGTTTACGTGGCAAGTTCCCAAGTTTGGCGCGTTTATTTCCTAGTGAAAATGCGGTTATGTTAATGGTGTCTCTAAATATTCCAGCTGGAACAGATGATTTGAAATTGTCGTCCCTTCAGCTTTATAAGCAAGTAGAAAATGATGATGCCCTGAAGAAGGTGTTATTGGTGCGTAGAGATTATTTGGCTACTTTACCAAATTTTACGAATGAGATTGCGTATCCTTCACCTAATACTTCGGTGCTTCAAGATGGGGGTTCTGACTTAATTGATAGTTTGGATGGCAGTGTTTTGACTAATTCATTACTTTCATTTTCAAGTATTGATATGCCGCTCCTTTCCGGGGGTAATAGACAGGCTTTTTATGTTATTTACTTACTAAAGGATAATCTTACTTTGCCTACAGTGAATTATAAATGTAAGTTGAATTCTTTTGTTTTGAAAGATTCAGACGATAGCCTTATCGATTTAAATGGGGCTCCTTTGATTGATGAGAGTAGGCGTTCACAACTGGTTTTGGGGACGGATATTTTTGATTATGAGCCAGAAATGGAGTTTGAGGTAGTTGGTTTTTCTGCCATGGATTTAAGTAAGCCAGGTATTCAAACGGCGGGTGATCCTTCACTTCAAAATATTGTTTTTGGGGCTGCTAATAAAAATATTCCGATTTTAAGTTTCAAGATGAAGGCCTTTCAAAACCCCATGGATCTAAAGAGTTTGATTATTCGATCTCGTGCAGTAAATGATGAAAATGATCAGGGATTTTTTACCTTTGGTTCAGAGGGCTATAATAAGATTAATAAGGTTTATTTGTATAAAGATCAGGGGGTTGTGGGGGATTTTGATTCTGCTGATGAGTTACTTTTTTCTGCTAATGTTGAAAATGATTCACCGAATACATATACCTTGGATCTTAGTTCTGTTCCTATTGTTTTTTCGCTTGATTCAGATCGGAATTTTATTTTGGCCTATGATATAGGTGCGGGGTTGATGCAACAGACTTCAAACGGGAATAAAGTTCAGGCATTGATTGCAGGGGCCACTGCGGTGTTAAATTCAGCGGTTGAAAATGGATTTGCGCCTAATATCGATATTGCATTGAGTGGTGTTGATGCAGACACGCCAGCAACTGCCTTAGAAACAGCGGAGAGTGTTCTATTTATTCAAGCTAGTGTTGTTTCGTTGGTTGATACTCATGGTATATTGCCTGCTCTTTCGTTTTCTTCTCAGCCTATTTATGAAGGGCAACGGCAGCTGCCTTTTTTGCAGGTTCGTTTGAAAAATGACACAAGTCCTATTACGGATGCGACTATTTCTTTTGGGTCTGGAAATGATGCAGACTTTTCTTCTAGCTATGGTGTTAAGCGTTTGTATCTTTATAATGAGGCGGGTGTGTTGCTGGGGAGTCAAAAAGTGACGGATTTTGTGTCTAATTCATTTAATTTGTCGGATATTTTTTTACCACAAACGACCTTTCAGGGAGCGGATGGCAATGATTATAATACCTTGACGATTAAGGCAGATATTGGACAGAAGGCTTCACAAGATTCCCTTTTTAATATGCAGTTTACCGGGATTTCTGGGCAGAATATAACCTTTGCTGGTCTTGTTCCGCAGCCATTAATGCCTGTGACATTTAATGTGACGGCGTTTCCGTTGCAGGTGACCGCTAATGTTGTGTCTGGGGCAAGTATTAATAATGACCCTGGGGGGGTGTCGCCTGTTATGTTGAACATGTATTTGAAAAATAATGGGAGTATTCCTATTAAGCTTGTTTCAGTGACGCCTAAAGTATATTTTGAAAAGATTGATGGGATTGATATATCGGGTTCTTTTAACTTTGATCGTGTTGCTAGTAGTGACGACTTTAACGTGGCTGAGAATGATACATTGATTATAGCCCCAAATACTTTAAAACGTATTTCTCGTCGGGTTATGTATAAAGATGTTGTTAGATATTATACGGGGGTTGCTTATTTAGATGCTGATTTTCGCTTTAAATTAGAAAATAGAGATGAAGATAATTTTGATTTTCAACGCTATGAAGAGAGTGAGGATATTTGGAAAACGAATCTGAGTTTTTATGTTGATGGACAGCTTAATCCGGCAAATGGTGTTTTGGTTTTGAAACAAGAAGACCAATTGGAATTAGGCATGTATCCGTCATATATTTCTGCGGTATATTATCGAGATATTTATCATCCTGAAAATAGGAGCTTTACATCTGAGGATCGTTTTTTTACGCGGACAGCAGTTCAAGAGGGGGGTCATTTTTGTATTGATATTGTATCGGGTAATGTGAGCTTGGATTATGCGTCTTTGGAGTTGCGGTATCAAGGTGAGGTTATGACACAATTGGCAAGTGGTGTTAAAAATATTTTTGGCTATTATGTTGATAGAGCGTTAAATCGAATTACTATTTATCAATTACCGGGGACTGATGGAGAGGAGGGTGAGATTTTGATGACGGTGAATGATGATATGGGTAATACATTGGATGTTACGCAAATTAAATTTATGAGTAGTACAAACCTGCGTAGTAACCGGGCGTTATTTTATCCTAATCCCTTTGTGTTAGATCAGACAGATAAACGCTTAACCTTTGGACTTAATTTAAGTAAAAAGGCGACATTGGACTTTTATGTCTTTAATCATAATGGACGGTTTATATGGTCGTCTCAGATTCCTCTTTCTAATACGCGTATTGGGTATAATTATTTTTCGCATGAATTTTTGGCCTTGGAGAATGTATTAACTCCAGGCATGTATGTGTGTAAGGTGTTGATAACTGATGTGGATGGTGTTCGGATTTCAAAATCTGTGCAGTTGGTGGTGTATTAATTGAAGTTTAAATTAGGTGTATTTTTGTTATTTTTTGTGCAGCAGTTTCTTTTTGCTGGTAGTTATTCTCTTGATTCTCCACAGCTTCAAATGGTGGGTGCAGGTACATCGGCTTTGGGTGTGGATAATCCAGTTATATTAGGTGATTTTTCTTCTTTTTTAAATAATCCAGCAATTTTAGCAACCGTGGAAGGGCTTCCTTTAGGTATCGGGTATAAATCTATTTTGAATTCGTTTGATTATCGTATGATTTCAGCTGCTGTACCGTTGCAATTTTTAGGACCTTGGTTACGTAAATTTCATTTAAAAGATGGTTATATGGGTTTTTTTTATGGGGATGTGCAGAATCAAGGGGCGATTGAAACACAGTTTTTACAAGGCGCTCAGCAAATATGGGAAAAGGAAACATTTTATTCAGGATGGCGTCTTTTTGGGACTGGTTTTGGTTATGGCATATATGATCGTTATGGTTTTGATAAAATTTCTTTTGGTAGTAATCTAAAGTTTTTAAATTTTTATTCTGATAAATCTGTTTCTGCATATTCTGTGGGGATGGATGTTGGGGCTATTTTTTCTAAGCACTCTGTTTATCCCTTTATGGATCAATTTGATTTATCTCTTTCGATTAGAGATTTATTGAGCTCAAGAATGATCTTTGAAGGAGGGAATGAAGGATATTTATCTCCTGTATTGCAGCTAGGGTTTCATACATCGTTTAATAATTTACATTTTTATATGCATTCTCATTTTGAAAACTCATTAGGATTTGCCTTTGATTGGCAGGTTCAAGAGATTTTATCTTTGCGAGCCTCGACAGATTTAGATGTTTATCGCTTAGGCGTTGGGGTTATTTTTTCTGATTTGTCTTTTGTGGGTGGGCGTGCGTACCGTATGGCCTTGGATTATGCGTTGGAAAAAAATCGTTTTCCTTATGATATGCAACACGTTTTATGGGTATCTTTTTTGGGGGTAGCCAGACCCAATCGACCTGTTATTGTTATTCCTGCTTATGAAGAGTTATTGGTTTTTAAGAAGACAGTTGATTTGCACGGTGTTGGGACTAAAAATTCTGTTGTCTATTTATATAATAATGATGTGTTGGTACATACATTTCAAACTGATAAATTTGGAAAATGGTCTATTAAACAGTTGTCTTTAAATAATGGTAAGAATGAATTTGTTGCCAAAACATTGGATGAAAATATGGAACTTTCTTTACAGTCAGATAGTGTGTTTATTTATGGGGATGATCAGGCCCCTCAATTTACTATAGATGTTGTTCCTGGAAAAGGTGTATTAACGATCTCTTTGCTTAGTAATGAACGATTAAAAAGTGTTGAATGTAGTCTTGATGGACTTCCTTTAAAGTTAGAGCGTAATGATGTGTCTAATTTTGGTGTTAAAACAGTGTCTCCCTTTGTCCCACAGCTTTGGAAATCTACGGTTCCTATGCCACGTTTTTTAGAGCCAGGACCTCTTGGGAAGACCAAGAGTCGTATTAAGGTTTCTGTTCAAGATATTGCGGGTAATCGTAGTGAAGTTCAATCTATTTCTTTTTTTGCTTCGTTGCTTTTTCCCAATGATAAGCATGTCCATTATAAACGTAAGATTCGTTTGCTTGGGGATGCATCTCCCTTTGTTCAACGACTCTTTATTAATGACCAACCTGTTTATATCGATAAATTAGGTGAATTTTCTATGCCGGTTGACTTAAAGGTAGGTAAGAATTTGTTGGCAATTAAATTAGAACTTAAGGAAGGTAGAGTCTTGTATTATACCACGCGTGTCTTGCGGCTTATGACCTTTAAGGATGTCAAGGATGGCACTTATGCGCGACGTGAGATTAACTTTTTGGCGACTTTGGGTGTATTTGGAGATGATTCATTGATCGAGCAAAATTTTTATCCAGATCGCTATATTGATCGCGGATTTATGGCCAAGCTTTTGGTGTTGTCAGATTCAAGTATTGACGTAAGTGATGTTAAAGAGGCTGTTTTTGATGATGTTCCAAAAGATCATCCTTATGCTAAATATATTTTTTCAGCCCTCAAAAATGGCTTGGTTTCGGCTTTTCCTGATGCAACGTTTAAACCTGAACTTCCATTAACAGCTGGTGAAATTGGGCCTTTGTTGTTTAAAGCTGGATTAACAAATTTTAAAAAACTTGATGGAGATCAAAATCGTTATTTAACCAAGGCAGAATTAGCTTTTGTGTTGGCCTATTTACCAGAATATCAAGAGCGTATACAACAGTTGATTGATTGGGAAAGTGGCTATTTTTTGGATATAAAATAAAGATAGGTTAATGAGCTTAATTTTGACTGTGATCTACGTAATTGCAGGGTAGCTTTAGCTGGGTTAAAATGTAAAGACAGTTATTTATGTATAACAAGGAGTTTTTATGGATAAAGTAGCGTCACATTTGTTTGATTTGAGTGAGATAGAAGTAGAAGATTCTGATGTTTTAAGGTTTTTAAATGAAGAGTTTCAGAGACAGAAGCAAGGGATTGAGTTGATTGCGTCTGAAAATTTTACTTCTAAGGCGGTTATGCAGGCACAGGGGACCTGTTTAACGAATAAGTATGCAGAAGGGTTGCCTGGTAAGCGGTATTATGGGGGGTGTGAGGTTGTTGATAAAATTGAACAATTGGCCATTGATAGAGCTAAAGCTTTGTTTTCTGCTGAGCATGCGAATGTTCAGCCTCATTCAGGTGCCTCGGCAAATAATGCCGTTTATTTAGCTTTGTTAAAACCAGGGGATACTATTATGGGGATGAACTTGGCGCATGGTGGACATTTGACGCATGGATCACCGGTTAATTTGTCAGGTAAATACTTTAACGTGGTGGCCTATGGTGTGGATAAAGAGAGTGAACATATTGATTATGATGAGTTAGAACGCTTGGCCTTAGAGACAAAACCACGATTACTTATTGCAGGTGCGTCTGCTTATCCTAGATACATTGATTTTGAACGTATTGGGCATATTGCTAAAAAAGCAGGTGCATTGTATATGGTTGATATGGCGCATATTGCAGGCTTAGTTGCAGCGGGGGAACATCCCAGTCCTGTTCCTTATGCGGACGTTGTTACATCGACGACACATAAAACTCTCAGAGGACCGCGTGGGGGACTTATTTTGTGTAAAGAAGCGTTGGCTAAAGATATTAATAAAGCTGTTTTCCCTGGTTCTCAAGGGGGGCCTTTGATGCATGTTATTGCCGGTAAAGCGATTTGTTTTCTTGAAGCAATGAAAGATTCTTTTCGAGACTATCAAATACAGGTACGCAAAAATGCTGTGGCGATGGCTGATGAATTAAGTTCTTTTGGTTTTCGCATGTGTTCGGGAGGAACAGATAATCATTCACTTTTGGTTGATTTGAGACCTAAATGTTTAACAGGAAAGCGAGCAGAAGCGTTGTTGGATGAGGTTGCTATTACCTTGAATAAAAATACTATTCCCTTTGATGAGGAGAGTCCTTTTGTTACGTCTGGAGTTCGTATTGGGACACCAGCCGTTACCACGCGTGGTATGAAAGAAGAAGAAATGCGGCATATTGCAGGGTTTATTAACGCAATTCTTTCTTCTCCTGATGATGTTGATATCAAGTCTAGGGTTCGCTCTGGTGTTTATGAATTGACGGCCAAGTTTCCGTTGTATGACTAGGTTAAAGCCTATTGTCTATTTAGGTCCCGAAGGGACTTTTTCGGATATGGCTGTAGATGCCTATTTAGCTAAGACACAATCCAAGTGTTCTAAAAAACCTGTCCATGGCTTTGCAGAGGTGTTTAAGTTTTTTGTTGAACGCGAGCATGTTTTTGCGATGGTTCCAATAGAGAATTCGACGGAGGGTGTCGTTGGAGTTTGTATGGATCAGTTGATTGCGTTAAATAAAGTGCATATTTTATTAGAGCTTTATTTGCCGGTAACCCATGCATTGATGGCGAAGAAAAAAATTGATATTGGAAAAATAAACTCTATACTGTCGCATCCTCAGCCATTGGCTCAGTGTCAGCAATTCTTGCAACAGTATTGTTCCCATGCACGTTGTAGGGCAGAAATGTCTACGGCGGATGCCGCTAAACACTTAGTTGAGTGTGAGTTGGCTGAAGATGTAGCAATTGTTGGTCCAAAAGAATTAGCGATTCGATATGAGTTGAATGTTTTGGCAGAAGATATTCAAGATATGAAAAATAATCAGACGAGATTTTTTTTGTTGGGCAAAGAGGCTGTTTCAAGAGAGGCAGAGTCGTATAAAACATCTATTATTGTTGCAACGGATAAAAATGTACCTGGGTCTTTGTATCATCTTTTATCTTTTTTTAATCGTTATGGATTGAATTTAACGCGTATTGAATCGAGACCTTTTAAAAAACAGATGGGTGAATATGTTTTTTGTATTGATTTCGATGGGCATATTTTAGATGAGAAGGTGTCTGAATGTTTGGGATTGGTGAAAAACTCTGTTTTGTTTTACAAATTTTTAGGATCTTATTCAAGAATAGTTCTGTGATTTGTGGCCATTGATTGATTTTATGTATCGCTTTATAATGAGTTTGTGGTTTTGAACGATAAAGACTCTTTGTTGCTTTTAAAATTTGTGAAAGTTTTGAGTAATGAAGATAGATTAGGTATTGTTAAGTTGCTAAAAAAAGATGGTGTTTTGTGCGCTATGGATATTGGTAAGCAGTTTTATTTGGAGCAGTCTACGACTTCTCATCATTTAAATTTAATGAAACGTGTTGGTTTGGTTAAGGTTCAAAAGAAGGGACGAAATATTTTTTATTCTTTGGATCAGGACATGTTGCGTAAAAGATTAGAGCAGTTAAATTTAGTTTTATTATAGATGCAAGTATTTTTTGATTGCTTACGATCGTTATGATAGATGATGAATAAAAAAGATAAAGATATTGCTATTAAACAGCGACATATTACGCCTTTAAAGGGGGATCGTTTTAAACATTTTTGTTCGAAGCTAACGCCTATTGTAAAGAATTTTCCAGAGCGTGTTGCCTTATTGAAAGTGATGGCTGTTTTAAAGTTGGAGGGGGTTATCTCTGATTCTTTAACGAAAAAATGTTATAAAAAAATACAGGTTCTTAGAGATGCCTTGTTGTTGGAAGAAAAACATAAGAAGGGGTTAGATGGGACGATTAAGTGACCGTTTGTTAGAAGAGGCCGTTGATGCCTTGGAAAAGGCAGGGGTTTCAAACTCTGTTATTAGGTCTTTTAAGAAAGATATTGAAGGTTCAGAGCCATCTAAATTGAAAGAATCATTGTTAGGGGATCCTTCTAAAGGGGTCATTCGCTAATGGATATGTTGCCGTCTGATGTCTCTAGACGTGCTCCGCAGACACTACATATGCAACAGACCTTGTCTTCATTAATCCGGTTTGAAATGCTTTTACAGCAGCGTGTGTCTCAAGTTTTACCCATGGATAGGGTTCAGATGCAGGTGGATGCAAAAGATAAGAAGCGAAAAAAAACAACTTCTCGCTTAGATGAGGAGGAGTCTATAGCTAAAACTATTCAAAGTATGAAAGCCCATATTTTGGCAGTAAAAGCTCTAGAAGATCAGTAGTCTAGATGACATGTTGTTTCAATGCCATTTTCATCAAGATCTATAAGTTAACAGATACCTTTTAGTTGTAATAGCAGATCAAAGTGGTTGTTTGCCCAGAGGATGACTGGATGTCTTCTTTTTTGTTTTTTGAATTGATAGGTATATAGTATTTTGTATAGTTTGTTTTTGATTGTGTTTTTGAAAATGATGATGCTATGTTTTTTTGCTTTATTTTTTGGGCTTAATGTAGTCATATGCCAGTTATTTTTTAATAAGTATTTATATGTTTGTTTTTTGAATCCAATTAATGTTATCGAATAGTTTTGTTTTAGTAGGGTTTGTTTGGTCGTTTCTTGTTGTTGATTTTCTTGGAGTATTAGGATGTTTTTTTCAGGTAATATCGTGTCTATGTTAGGGGATAAGGGGGGTAAAAATGTCGGTGTTTTTCCTAAACTTTTATATAGGCTTATGATGTCGGGATGATTGCTTATTAGTTTTTGACATTCTTGGAGTCTTTTGGTGATTGTGTCCCAAGGAATGATGTCGTTATAGGTGATGGTTTCTATTTTGTTGGAATGTTTACACGAGCTAGCTAAGAATTTTTGTTTATTATTAATATGTAACTGTAAAGGTTGTAGGAGTGTTAATAATGTATTTTCTAAAGGGGCTGTTTTGTAATTTTTTGGCAGAGGGATCTTTTTAGTATAGGGTAAATCTTTAACTGTTTTAAATCCAATACTTGTGTTTGTTTTTAGTATGCTTAGAGGGTGCTTTTCAAATATTCGGCAGTCGATGATGATGGCAGGTGTATTAAATTTTAAGGAGTCACAATTTTTATGAATATGTAACTCATGTTGTGATTTTGTGATAACTTTTTTTTCATTTATTTTGATGATTGTATGGGATGTGTTGTTCGTTATCGTTAATTTTGGAGGAAGGTTTTCTGTCTTTAGTGGATGTTGAAAAAGGATGTGAAATGTTGTTTTTGGGAACCCTAAGCTTAGCGGTGATAGTAGAAATAAGCTATGAATAAATGTGCTTAGGGTTTGCCCGCTAATGATAAGAATATTTTGTGGTTTTAATTTAAACAACATGGTAGGGTGATTATACACTTTTTTACTGTTTTTCATTATGTATAATTTTTCAACTAAAACGATATTAGTGACAGGGGGTGCAGGGTATATAGGCTCTCATGTCTTGCTTGCGTTGAAGGATACGGGGGCGACTGTTGTGGTTTTGGATGATTTATCTACCGGACGTAAGGCTTCTGTACTTTATGGGACCTTAGTTCAACAAGACTTATCTGATAGAGTTGCGTTAGAGCAATTATTTGCCACCTATTGTTTTGATGCTGTGATGCATTTTGCAGGAAAAATTGTGGTTTCAGAAAGCGTTGCCCAACCATTGTTTTATTATTTTCAAAATACAGAGCTTGCTTTAACTTTGTTGACGATGTGCCAAAAATTTTCTGTTCCTCATTTTGTTTTTTCTTCTACGGCGGCTGTTTATGGTGTCCCTGAAACCTTACCTATTTCTGAAACACATCCTACACAGCCTATTTCCCCTTATGGACAGTCTAAATTGATGTTTGAATCTATGTTATTAGATTATCAACGTTCTTGCTCGTATTTTTCGTATTGTGCGTTGCGATATTTTAATGTTGCTGGAGCTGCATATGAATCGGCTTTGGGGCAATATTTTTCTAAGGCAACCCATTTAATTAAAGTTGCGTGTCAGGTTGCGTTGGGTAAAAGATCTGTGTTTTCTATTTATGGCGATGATTATGATACCGATGATGGTACCTGTATTCGTGATTTTATTCACGTTCAAGATTTGGCAGAGGCGCATATTATGTCTTTAGCATATTTGTTTGATGGCGGACGTTCTCAGGTCATGAATTGTGGGTATGGTCATGGCTATTCTGTTAAGCAAGTGTTGGACGTGTTTCGTTGTCGTTTAAAATTGGATTTTCCTATAGAGGTGGCAGAAAGACGTTTGGGAGATCCGTCTGTGTTGATTTCAGATGCATCTTTTATCAGGTCTGTGTTGGATTGGAAACCTAAAAAAGATGATTTGTTCGAAATTGTACGTTCTGCCTATCTTTTTGAACAACAATTGGATTAATGTGGTTTTAGATAAAGGATGACGTTTTTTCTGTAAAGGGGTATTATATTTTTATGCTTCAGGTCTCTGTTCAGCGTTTTTTTGATCGATTAAATACCTCTATTCTTTGTGTATTGGCTATGGGGAACCCCTTGATTTTTTCTTCTTTGACGCGCTCTGTTTTTGAGGTTAATAAGTTGTTGTTGTTGCGAACGTGTACGTTGTTGTTACTTGCCTTATGTGGGTTTAAATTTTTATTGGATCATTATAATTCTGTACGACCAGATCTGCAGCGTTCGTATACTATTTTTGGGTTTCGTTGGCGACGTGTTGGTTTGGAAATTCCCTTGCTTTTATACCTTATTGTGACGTTGTTGACCTGTGTTTTTTCGACCAATGTTTGGTTGGCAATTATTGGTTCGTATGATCGTTGGGAAGGTATTTTTACTGTTTCTAATTATGTGGTTTTAATTTATTTAGTTGCGAAAATTTGTCAGAGAAAGTGGCAATTTTTTATGCTTTTTACTGTGTTGATTTTGGCGACCTGTTTTTCGGCACTTTATGGTGTTTTTCAAAGTTTAGGCTTTGATTGGATGGCATGGAGTGAAGATCCTACATTTCGAGTGTTTGCCTGTATTAATAATCCGGTACATTTTTGTGCATTTATGGGGATGATGTTTCCTTTTTCTGCGGCTTTATATCTGTATTTTTTACATCGAGATGGACTTTTTCAACAAGGTCAGAGATCCCTTTTATTTTGGAAGTTGTTTAAGGTTTTTCTTTGTTTGTTGTTGTATCTTTTGGCTTTTTTAATTCTTCGTTGGGTATCTGCTGATGTTCCTTTTCAAGCCTTGACCTTTGTTTTTTCTTGGTTATTTCTAGGGTTTATTGTTTTGTCGTATTGCTCTGGGTTGAAGGCGAGTCTTGTGTATGTATTTTTTGGGCTTGGCTCTTTAGCTGCATTACAATATTGGGAATGGCAATCGTGGCTATGTTTTTGTTTTTGCATGTTTTTAGCGGGAAATTACTGTGTGTTTGCTTTGCCTAATCGGGTATATTTCTTAAGGCGTTTATTTTTTGTGTTGGGCTGTCTTGTTTTTTATGCTCAGATTTTATCCTATTCTAGAGCCACATTTGTAGGGTTTAATTTGTTTATTCCTTTTTTCTTTGTTTTATTGTCTGGATTTATGATTAAAGGTGTACTTTGGAAACGGTTATTATTTTGTTTGACCTTATTAGGGGGATTTTCTTTTTATAATTTGTTTTTTACATTTAACGTTATACAGTATGGCGTGTTGTTTAAAGTTGCTTTTACTCTATTTTATCTTTGTTTTATGAGTGTATTATATCTATTTTATCGGGATCGATTGACGTTTTTTAACTTTTTAATGGGGACTTTTTTATTATATTTATTGCATGTGTGTTTAATGTATATTGATAATATAGGTATTTTATTTGGTAGTTCCTTATTGACTATTGTATTATATTTCTTTTTCTTGTTTGTTCCGTCTTACCGTCCTTTATACTTTGTTATTGGGGTGCAACTTTTTTTTGTACAAGTACAATTTTTGGGCTTCGGAATTGAGAGGCTTTTTTTTAGTTTGATTTTTCTATTTTTAAATGTTTATGTTTTAGCGTTTTCTTACTCTAAACAGGTCCTTCTTACAAAAAAGGCGATGTTGTCGCTTTCATTGATGGTTGTTTACCCTTATGTTCTTACCTCGTTTTCTTTTTTAAAAACGGAGTTTTTGACCTTTGTTTATGAGTATCAATTATGGTATTTAATTTTTGTATTGGGAGGCCTTTGCTTTTTGTTTTTTACTTTTTATGTTTTTCATGCTGAACGTTATGATTTATTTGTTCGGCCGTATGTTGTTTTTCTGTATGTTTTATTTGCAGGAAGTTTATGTGTTTCATTTTTTTATTTCCCATCTTTTAGTATGGCTAAATTTCAATTTGTTCAGTCACATGCGAATTATCTACAACGGTCACAGGCTTTGACTAGTGAATCTGCAACAAAGAGAAATTCACGTTTGTATATGTGGACGAGTGTTCCTGCTTGGTTTAAAGACTATTCCTTATTAGGGTCTGGTTTGGATACGGTCAAATTTTTATTTCCTTTGTATAGAGACCCTGTATATGGGATTTATGAAGGGGCCCATAATTATACGCCTGATCGCTTACATAATGAATATTTAAATACCTTGGTTACTCGAGGTAGCCTAGGTTTTTTTGTTTATTATTTTATGGTCATTTTGGGGGTTTTTGTTTTGATTATTCGAGGGTTACAGCGGCATATACGACCGTGGGTAAATTGTTTTTTAGGAGCTTGTTTTGTTTCTTTAGGTGTTTATTTGGGTCAGGTTATTTTTAACTTTGGTGTTGTGCCGACCTTGGTTTTGTTTTATATGGTTATGGGTTTAGCGATAGGGTTATGTTCGTATTCACCTTTTCTACAAAAAATTGATTCTTATGACAAATAAACAATTTTCCTTTTCTCTTATTCCAAAATGGGGTTATTTTTTGTATCTTTGTTTTTTTTCTGGACTTGTTTTTTTGTTTTACTTGGCTTTGCAGCCTTTTATTGCAGAGCGTTATTATAAAGATGCATTTCATTTTTCTGTATACAAGCGATATAAGTATGCGATTGAAGATATGCGTACAGCAATTTCTTATGCGCCTTGGGAATCTTATTATATGGTTTTGTTAGGACGTTTTTATCAGGATTATTATGCTCAAATGACAACAGATGACCAGCGTTTGAAATTGTTGGCTGATGCGGAAGCTATTTATATTAAAACCTTACATTATGATAAATATAATCCCTGGGTGTATTTATATTTGGTTCATATTTATTCGTTGTATCAATCGTTATTGCCGTATAAAGCTGATTTTTATGCTCAAAAGATAGATGCCGCTTATAAGAAAATTGCTGTTATAGGGTTTAATAATCCTTTGTTTCAATTAAATTATGGCTATTATTTGCATCGTCAAGGGCGTTATTCTGAAGCTGTTCCTGTGTATGAGCGGGTTATTTCCTATGATGATCGTATGGGGGATGCCTATCTTAATTTAGCTGATATTTATATTAAACAGAAAAATTATGATCAGGCGGTGTCCTATTTGCAGCGTTTGCTAGCTATTAACCCATCGTATCGCAATGCACGGGTTACCTTGGGTAATTTATATATTTTTTTAAAAGAGTATGATAAAGCTTATGTTTTGTTTAAAGAAGAGCAACTTGTAAATCCTGATCAAGAATTAATCTTACGTACCTTAATTTCGTTGTCGGTTAATCGGCAAGATTGGGCATCAGCTATTTTATATTTAGAACGCTTTTATGTGGTTGCGCCAAAAGAAGCGGCTAAATTTTTTCATGTGTATATTCAAAGTTTGATTGAGTCTAAGGCTTACCAAAAAGCCTATCGATTATTGTTAAATTATGTGGTTCAATTTCCAAATGATGTGGCGGCAGATGCGTTGTTAAGAGACGTTAAGACGAAATTGTGATTTTTTATGGAAGATTTTTTTTCTACATTACCGCTTGATAATAAGCGAACACTTTTATTTGGGATTGATGTGGGGGGTAAACATGATTTTTCTGTTAAAGAATCACTCGAGGAGTTACGTCAACTGTGTTTAACTGCTGGTCTTATTCCCATTGACATGTTCATACAAAAGCGGGACCGACCTCATACAAAAACGTATCTTGGTTCTGGAAAATTGATGGAGGCAAAAGCCTTCATTGCTGAGCATGATATTTGTGTTGTTGTAACTGATGATGAACTCTCTCCTATGCAGTGTCGTGCTTTGGAAGATCTATTTCAAGTAAAAATCTTGGATCGGACTGGGGTTATCTTAGATATTTTTGCTCAGCGTGCACAAAGTTCGGAGGCACAATTGCAGGTAGAATTGGCGCAGTTAATGTATATATTGCCACGATTAAGAAAGATGTGGACACATTTATCGCGTTTGGGAGGGGGAATTGGGACCAGAGGGCCTGGTGAAACGCAGTTAGAAACGGATCGACGACAGGTGTCGAAACGTATTTCTTTGATTAAGAAAAAATTATCCGGCTTGACGATGCAGCGTCAGTTACGTCGTCAGCGGCGTCAGGATGTTCCTTTGTTAAATGCGGCTATTATTGGCTATACGAATGCAGGAAAATCTACTCTATTTAATCGATTAACAGGTTCAAAAGTGCTGGCTGAAGATAAGCTTTTTGCGACGTTGGATCCGTTTACTAGACGTTTTGTTTTGCCGTCTAAGCATTTTCTTTTGTTGACAGATACGGTCGGGTTTATTCGCAAATTACCACATTTGTTAATTGATGCTTTTCATGCCACCTTAGAGACGGTAACTGTTGCTGATGTATTGATTCATGTTGTTGATGTTAGTGCTGCAAATTTTGAAGCAAGTATGCAGGTTTCAAAATCTTTGATTAGACGCTTGCAAGTTAATAAACGACCGATATTGACGGTGTTTAATAAAGTAGATGCGGTTTCTGTTGATTCTACATTACTTGAACGTTTAGATGTCTATAAGCCTTATGTCTTGATCTCTGCGAAAAATGATGTGTCTTTTAGGACTTTGTTTCAACATGTTGACCATCTTTTGGATGAATTTTACGTGTTAAAAACCTTTTCTGTGCCGTTTGATCGTCAGGATGTTTTGTCTGTTTTATATCAACATGCACATATTTTAGAGAAGAAAACCCAAGAGAAAACACTTCTGTTTAAGGTGACATTGCATCGAGTGTTAGCAACAAAAGTTTTAGCGATGTTATCTCGATGTACTTTCAAGTAGTATGGAGTAGGCTTTTTTATTTGAGTAAAATGCGGCAATAAGTAAAGGTGTTTCGTTAAAATAATCTATGTCATTGATTTGACAGTTTTCTTTTATAAGTAAGGAAATGATTTCATAGGCATTTTGTTGAGCGGCCCAATGAAGTGCACTTCGTTTAAGTTTATCTTTTTGGTTGCAATTTACTTTTAAATTTAATAATTTTTCGGTTAATTTTGTATTTTGGGTTATGGCTGCCCAGTGTAATAGTGTTCTGCCAAATGGATCTTGTACTTTGTAATTAGCGCCAAGCTCAATGAGGAGTTCTATGCAACTATGATGATCTTGGAAAGCGGCCATTTGAATTGGAGTTAATTTAAATAGTTGGTCTTTTGCGTTTAAGTGACAGTTATGTTTTTTTAATAGTCTTACTAGGTCTGTATTTCCGTTTAAAGATGCAAGATGAATAGGCATTAACCCGTTTTTATCTTTGGTGTTTATTTTTATATTTTGATTGATTAAATAGCGACTTAGTTCTATGTCGTTGTTATAGCAGCTCCAGTGTAAAAGGGTCCATTTATCCTTGTTCTGTGTATCGATTGAATGGCCATTTTCAATGAGTAATTTAGCAATATCATTGAAGCCATTTTTGATTGCATCTTCAAGGTAGGGATTATTTTTTTTTCGTAATAGGGCTTTATGTTTTACGATTAAGGTTTTAATTATTTTTATATGACCGTTACTAGCTGCCCAGCTTAATTTTTTTTCTTTTGAGGATAATTTTTGAAATGTTTGTTCATTATATTGATAAAATGTTTTCCAGTTCATTGTAGTGGGTTTTGGGCCACCAAATTTTCCGTTACATTGTTTTTGCCAATTTTTTTCGGTAAATAATGATAATAGGCTTTCCTTGATGGATTCTTGACTTCTAGAATAGGCGCTGTTTTGCTTTGGAAGATTATAATCACTGGGATAAGGTTGTAATTCGCTGATTTTTTTATAGGCAACTGTGAGGTTATTTCGTATACTTTTGTTTTGAGGTTTTGTTTTTAAGGCGTGCTTGTTTTTTTCTATAAATTCTACTAACAAATTAAATCCGTCTTGAAGATGACCTTCTTCAATTGCTTCTTCGGCGTGTGTTAAAAGATTTTCTTTGAGGGTATATTTTTCAATTGATTGTATTGTGTTTTCTAAGGTTCCCATAACCTTATATTTATAGCAAATCTTATGTGAAACAACAATTTTTTTATTGATTTTTTCTTGGTAATGAATCGGTTGATTTTTTTTTAATAGTTGTACATAGGTTTATACATGCAATGGTAAATGTTTTTGAAAATGTATTTGTAAGAGTGTAAGTTGCTTTTTGTTTAAATGTTTTTTTACTGAGTTGAAAACTTGCTGCCTTAAATTTTGAGCCAATATGTTGTTTGATTTTTGAGGCATGTGCATCAATATTGATAATGATATCACAGTGGATGTTTAAGTTTATTTCGTGAAGTAAGGCTCCACAAATAAGGATGAATTTATTTTTGTTTTGGCTTATTTCTTGTAGTGTCTTTGCTTTGATTTTAGGGTGTATGAGTGTGTTTAAGATCTGTAGATTTTTTGCATGGCTAAAGACAATTTTTCTGAGCTTATTTCTGTCAATTCTATCGTTTGTTAGGATGTCTTTACCGAATTGTTTGATGAGTAATGGGCTTGTTTTTTCAAGACAGCGATGGCCAATGATATCTAATTCTATGCTTTTGGCAGAGAGTTCTTTTTCTATGATTTTTAACGCGTAACTTTTTCCAGATCCCACACGTCCTGTGATACCGATAATGAGTTGCTTTTGTTCTGTAGGGGTCTTTATGTTTTGTTTTAATTGATCTTTGATAGGCGCTGGGATGGCTGTGTCAATTTTGGAGGGATATTTTTTGATGCTGTGTGCAGAAATGGGATTTATGTTGTTTTTACATAATCGCCATTGAGTTTTTTTGATTTCTAAAATATCGTTTGCGTAATCTTCATAACTATTTTCGGATTTTTTGTCTCGCTGTGTGATCACCAGGTCGCAATAGTGGGGGATTTCTTGATAGTCTTTCCAGGTATGAAAGCTGAAAAAGCAATCAGAGCCCATTAGTAGATATAGGTGGTCTTTGGGGTATTGTTTGTGTAGAATTTTGAGGCTATTTATTGTCCATGATTGTTTCGTTATTTCGATGTCTGATAGGATGATGGGAATTTTTTTTTGAGTGGCTTTTTCGCAGTGTTTTGTTAAGTAAGGAAGTAATGTATGTAATAGTGTATAGCGTTGTTTGGCAGATAAATGGCTATTGTGTTTGTGAGGGGATTGATAGTTTGGGAGTAAGATAAGACGGTCAAAGAGGATGGATTTACAGCTTTCAACAAGTACGTGTAAATGACCTTTGTGAAAAGGATCAAAACTGCCACCAAAAATCCCTATTTTCATGTATCTTCAGATTTAAGTTTGCGTGTCATGAGATCATTTATAGCGTCTTTGGGGTTTTTGTTTTTGAACAAAGCGAGATAAATTTGTTCGGTTATTGGCATATCGATATGATGTTTTTTGCTTAGTTCGTAGATGATTTTGGTTGTTTTTATGCCTTCTGCAATACTTTGTGTTTGTTGTAACTTTTTTTGAAAGTTTTCGCCTTTTGCTAGCGCGTAGCCCACATTCCAATTTCTGCTTAGAGATGAATTAGCGGTTGTTATCAGATCACCTAAGCCGCTTAACCCTAAGAAGGACTCTTTTTTGCCGCCTAAAAAAGTTCCTATTCGGATCATTTCTTGTAAACTTCGTGATAAAAGTGCAGCTTTGCTGTTCATGCCTAATTTTAAGCCGTCGATACATCCTCCTGCAATAGCCATGATGTTTTTAAGTATACCGCCTAATGATACGCCAATAATATCTGAGGAGGTATATACACGTAAATAATGGTTACTGAGTGCAGTTTGGAAAAATTGAGCAATATGTTCTTTTTGGGAAGCAATGACTGTTGCGGCTGGTTTTTTTTCGATGATTTCTTGGGCTAAATTTGGGCCTGATAATAGAGCTAGGGGGTTATTGGGGCGTATCTCATTGATATAGTCGGCTAGTAGAAGGGTGTTTTTGTTTTCTAGTAAGCCTTTTGTGAGCACGAGGAAAGGCGCGTGTTGAGTAGAGGGAATTTTTTTGATGATATCAATGAAAGGAGAGGCGACTCCGATGATGATGCCGTTGGTATCTTTATCGATATTTGATAGGTCGTTAAAGGCAGGTATTCTTGGGTGAATGCTAAGGTGTTTGAGAAGTGGATTTTTGTGAGTTTTGTTGATGCTAGTAGTTATGTTTAGGTCGTGGCACCATAGGTTAACATTGTGGGAGTTTTCTGCTAATACGTTTGCTATGCTTAATGCCCAGGCACCACAGCCAATTACTGTAAATGTTTTCATTGAAGTTTGTTTTCTTTTCCTTGGATTAAGCGAATGATGTTACTTTTGTGTTTTAGGATGATCATGAAGGATAGGATGCTGGTGGGGATAATGTAGGCGTTTGGATTTTTGAACACCCATAATAATAGAGGGGTGATGATGGCGGCAGCAATACTACAAGGTGCGACGTAGTTACATAGCTTGATGGCAATGATTGTGCTGGGGAATATGATTAAAAATACAAGAGGGTCTAAAGCGAGTAACATGCCTCCGGCAGTCGCGACACCTTTCCCTCCTTTAAATGTAACAAAGATACTGAAGCTATGGCCGACTATTGCGATTATTCCAATACTAATATGTAGCCATGGGTTCTGTGTTAATTGTAGGGCTAAATATGTAGGGAACCATCCTTTGAGTGCATCTAATATAAAGACTAAAATACCATAGGTTTTACCCATGTTTCTGTAGACGTTAGTTGCGCCTATGTTTCCGGAGCCTACTTTTCTGATATCTATCCCTTTCAGTTTAGAAAGGATAAGACCAAAAGGGAGGGCGCCTAAAAAATAACTTAGAAGTATTAATAATACTACGGATGTGTCTAATGACATGCGATAGGCGTTGTTTTTTCAAAGACGTGATCGGCCAAATAGGAACTCCTGACAAGAGGTCCCGAAAATACAAAGGGGTAGCCATAGGTTTCTGCCCTTGTTTTTAGATCGTCAAATTCTTGAGGGGTGTAGTACTTTTTGACATCTAAATTATCTTTACTAGGTTTGAGGTATTGCCCTAAGGTTAAGATATCAACATGACTTTCTCGGATGACTTTGAAGGTATCGTGTAGTTCCTCTGTTGTTTCACCTAAGCCGACCATGAGGCCTGATTTGCTTAGAATATGAGGGGCTTTTTCTTTGATATAGGCTAAGACATCTAGAGAGCGTTGAAATAAGGACCCTCTTCTAGCAATACGATACAGAGAGGGGACGGTTTCCATATTGTGATTAATAACATCAGGCTTGGCAGCGATGATAGTGTCTAGGGCAGTGGTGTCGCCTTGGAAATCGGGTATTAATACTTCCACTTTTACTTTTGGGTAGGCTTTTTTGATTTCAGTAATGCAAAAGGCGTAATGATTTGAGCCACCATCTTTGAGATCATCTCGATTGGGGGATGTAAGTACCACAAAGCGTAAATTAAGTATTTTGATGGCGTTTAGGATATTTTTGACTTCTGCTTTATCAGGAGGGAGGGGTTTGCCGTGTGCGACGCTACAAAAGGCACAGTTGCGTGTACAGGTTATACCTAAGATCATGAAGGTTAAGACGCCTTTGTTGAAGCATTCTGAACGATTGGGACATTTGGCTTCTTGGCAGATGCTGTTGGGAATTTGACGGTCTAATTTTTTGGCTAGGGATAAGGTGGCATTTTTTTTGCTTTTGTTTTGTTTGAACCACTGTGGGATACGTAAGGGTTTTTTTTCTTTCGTAGTCATGCGTTTAGTTTAACATTAGTTGTTTTCTTTAAAAAGTTTTAAGTCTGTGTGGATGAGGGAGCTTTTTATTGACGTCTGACTTTTGTTTGCTGCACAATGTGTGAGGTAGAGAGAGTACCTGCGAGAAAATTATGCGAATTTTAATGATTGTGTGTGGGGGTGTTTCAGCATATAAGGCTTTGGATTTTGTTCGTGAGTTTAAACGCGATGTTCCACACCTTGTGATTGATTCGGTTTTGAGTGACTCTGCGAGTTCTTTTGTGACGCCTTTGTCCTTGTCGACCTTGTCTGGGGGACGGGTTTATGAATCAGCTGATTTTTTTAAGAAACGCTCGACTATTTTACATATTGAGTTGGCGCGTGATTATGACAGGATATTGGTTTTTTCAGCGACCTTACATTTTATGGCAAAAATTGCTTTGGGGCTGTGTAATGATTTGGCGTCTTCGGTGATTATGGCGACTAGGGTGCCTGTTTGTTTTGTGCCTGCGATGAATGTGGAGATGTGGCAGCAAGCTGTGTGTCAGCGTCATGTAAGGCAATTGCAAGAGGATGGATATCATTTTGTGTTGCCGGAAGAGGGGGAGATGGCCTGTGGTGAACAGGGGGTGGGGCGTTTAGCTGCCTATGCGTCTATTAAGGACAAGCTGTTATCTTTGGGGGATGGCTGTCGATGTTTGTTGGGGAAAAAAGTCTTGCTTACAACGGGCGCAACCTTTGAACCTATTGATGCGGTTCGAGGTCTGACTAATCGTTCGTCTGGTAAACAGGGGTTGGCCTTGTTTCAGGCTTTTAAAGTGGCTGGTGCGAAGGTGTTTACGGTGGCAGGTCGGCAAGAGGTGGAAAAATCAGCTTTTTCATCACTTCAATCTGTGACTACTGCGGAAGATATGCACAGACAGGTTCAGCGTCTTTTGGTTCAAGAGTCGATTGATATTATGATTTGTGTCGCGGCTGTGTCGGATTGGTGTATTGCTCAACCTGATTCACACAAGCAAAAAAAATCTAAAAAAGGCTTAACCTTGGAGTTTGTTCCAACGGTGGATATTTTGCAATCGGTGGGGTGTTCGGATAAAAAACCGCCTATTTTGATTGGCTTTGCTGCTGAAACTCAGCAGTTGCAGACTCATGCACAACAAAAATTGCGGGATAAAGGCGCTGATTTAATTGTGGCGAATGATGTGTCTGAAGGACAGGTGTTTGGATCGGAGTATAATCAAGTTACCTTGTATGATCGAGAGAATCAACTAGGAGTTGTCCATCAAAAAATGACGAAGAAACAGGTAGCCTCGTTGGTCGTGGATTGGGTGTGTAAACGACAGATGTCTTAATGGCTTTTTTGTGAAATGTAGATTTCTTTTCCCTTAATTTCATCAAAAAAATCTCCTTCTTGAAAAACAATATGCCCATTTACTAAGGTGATGAGTGGCCAGCCTGTGAGTTTTTGGCCCGAATAGGGGCTCCATTTTGCTTTGCAGTAGAGGTGGTTTTCTTGTAGGATTTTGCTTTTTTTAAGATCAATTAAGGTTAGATCGGCGTCGTAACCTTCTTTTAGAAAGCCTTTGTTATGAATATTAAAGAGTTGTGCAGGGGCGTGACAAAACCACTGTTGGAGTTGTTGCAGGGTATAGTTTTTTTTCTGAACTTGATTGAGCATGACAGGAAGTTGGGTTTCAACAGAAGGTATGCCAGAGGGTGCTTTGCCGAAGCGTTGAGATTTTTCTTTTTTGGTATGGGGGGAATGGTCAGAGGCAAGACAGTTGATGATACCTGTTTTAAGTGCGTTTTGTAGGGCTTGGGCATTGGCTTTGTCTCTGATGGGGGGATTGAGTTGAGCAAAGGGGCCAATTTGATCGTAAAGGCTGTCATCCAGATGTAAATGTTGGACGGTGGCTTCACAAGAAACATTGGATAGTTGAGCTTTTTGGATGAGTTGGGCTTCTTCGGCTGTTGTGAGATGGCAAATGTGTAGGCGACTTTGATGTGTTTTTGCTAATTTAAGCAGCATGTTTGTGCAGGTGATGGCGGCCTCTTTGCTGCGGATTTTGAGGTGGGTTTTGGGATCGTCGTTAGGCAGATATTTGTTTTGATTGGCGATGATGGTGGTTTCGTCTTCGGAATGTACGGCGATTAATTTATTGCTTTGGGCAAATATGTTTTCGAGTATCTCGGGTTGATTGACCAATAAATTGCCTGTTGAAGAGCCGACATAAATTTTAATACCTGCAATGTTTTCAGCACGGATTAACTCAGAAAGATTGTCGTGTGTTGCCGCCATAAAAAAGTTGTAATTAATCAGAGACTTTTGAGCTGCAATGGCTTTTTTTTCGGCCATGTGTTCACAGGTGTCGGTGTTGGGGAGGGTGTTTGGCATGTCAAAAAAACTGGTTACGCCACCAGCAGCAGCGGCTTTACTGCCACTTTCTAAGTCTTCTTTGTGACAAAGGCCTGGGTCTCTGAAATGAACATGTGGATCGATGACGCCAGGCATAAGGAAGAAATGTTGAGCAGGGATGATGTGTTCGGCGTGTTTAGCTAAGCTAGGAGCTATTTTTAAAATCTTATGATCCTTAATAAGGATATCGCCTTGAACCATGTGTTGGTTTTGAAAAAAGTTAGCTTGTTGAATGAGGATGCTTTCGTGGGACATTGAAGATACTTTAGCATGAAAAAGATCTCTATATAATGGTTTATCTTTATTATCACTATATAGGTCCCTATGTCTGTTAGAGATAGCAATGTTTTTCGTAAATTTAGATGATTAACTGTTAGCAACAGATCTATCTCGAAGTTTCTAGCTTTTTTGCTACTTTTGTAGTTTAATCCCCAGTCGTCTCATTGCTAAATCTGATCTGCAACTGCTTGTTCTGGAGAGTTCTTTTTATAGCGAATGATGTTTGAGCAAATTCTTGACTTTTTTTTGAGGAATGATCACTTGGCTGGTTACGACGGTCTGGGCGTTATCCAGCTAGGCTATTATTAAACATTATAATTTCTTTTTATTTTAATTTTTTATCCTGTGTTATTTATTCTTTTGTAGCTTTTATTCTTGCTTCTGCTGCATCTGCTGCCCTTTTTGCTTGTGATGCTCTAAGACCTTTAAGATCTTCTGGTTTTGGTTCTTGTTCTTGTTCTTGTTCTGGTTCTGGTTCTTGTTCGTAGTAGCCTGCATAATACCATTTATTAATTTGGTTTTCCCAATCTTCGGTTTCCAATCTTTGTTCTTCTTCTGCTGCATTTGTTGCTCTAAGACGTTGGGGTTCTTTTTGTTCTGGTTCTGGTTCTGCCCATTCTTGTGCTGCTATTTGTCTTTCTTTCAACCCTCTGTCAGCTTCTTGGATTTTGATTGCAGCTTTGAGTGCTTCTATAATTGCTGTTTTTTTATCATGAACATCCGTTGATATTGTTTTGTTTATTAACCGAGCTCTTGTAACTGGGCACGTGTTTTTTTCTTTTAACCAATGTTCTATAGCTTCTCTTTCAAACAGATGACCTGTCTGAGCTAAACAAACAGGATGTCGCATTAGAGCGTTTGTGATGGGGCAATTGAAGTTGGTCTTTTTGTCCTCCTCAACCATCGCTATAGCTTGTTTTATCAGTTCGTCATTTGCCTCACAACCTTCTCCTATAAGCTTGTCTCGAAAAAAAGTTACCTCAGATTCTGTATCAGCTTGCGCTGCTTGTGGTGGGCTTGCTTCTACAAGACTTGCTGCAGATTCTGTATCAGCTTGCGCTGCTTGTGGTGGGCTTGCTTCTACAAGACTTGCTGCTATTCCTAGTCTAAGTGCTCTTTCATTAAACTGAGTTTCTGTTAATTCTCCAGAAAGTTCTGGGAATGCCTGTCTGTACCTATTTAGTATGAGTCTTTGTGGATCCTCTAATGACCCAACAGAATTAGACAAGGTATCTTCTTCTGATATATCTTCTTCTGATTCTGGTTCTGGTTCTGGTTCTGATTCTGGTATGGGGTCAGCTCCTGCAGCTCTTGCAGCTGTTGCTATTCGTTGTTGGGCACGACTCCAACTCAAGTGATCTAATGACCCATCAGTAGACCATGTATCTTGTGGTTCTGGTTCTGGATTTACACTTGGGTAAAATGACCTAGCAGTAGGATTAGACCCGGTATTTGCCTGTGTACTTATTTCAGGCGCCTCTTTTTTCAACCAATTTTCAGGCGCCTCTTTTTTCAACCAATTTGTCAAAGATAGTGCTTGATACTGCGATCGTGTGTCTAAAGCGAGCGCAAAGTGTTGACCTTGCTTTTTTAATTTTTCTGCGATAGATATCAAGTCTTTATCACCTGCAAAAACGATATTTCCAGATGAAAGACGTTGAAGTTCGTCATAACCAGAAACGATAAGCTGTTTTTGTGGATTTTCTAATGAGTAGCATAATAAAGCAGACTGCCAAGCATTTTTTATGTCCCCATGCATATTCGAGGGGGGGGCAATTATCAAGATTTTATTATCTGTATGAAGTTCATTTGTTTTGCGTAAATCAGCCTTAATAATATCTATCATTTCTTCGACTGTATTGTGGGAGCTTATTTTGGTTAGCCAGTCTGTATTAATAACTGGAAAACATCTGTCTGTAGGATCTTGGGATGGACTAGTGTCTTCAAATCCTGATGTTTGTGTATTACTTAAATTATATTGGAAATAATGTGTGTGTTCTCCAAGAAGGACTGTTATAGTTTGTCTAGTAGAAGCAATGGTAATTCTATCACAGGTATAGTTGCTATAATAAATAGCGTCACAAGCAGCTTCACCTTGTCGCAATAGACAAAATTGGACCTTTTCGAATTTTGCTTTTTGTTGCATGAATTGAGCAAGAGTATTTAATGAAGGGTTTATGCTTTTAGCCGCTCTTATAATAGAATGGATACTTTCTGCGTTTTCTCTACCCCCTGATGAAGTAGTAGAGGGCCTACCAGTTGGACGATTTGGTCTAGCGCAACAATTTAACATAAATACTCCTTTTATCTATTTGTAATAAAATTACATTTATATTTTTATCTTGTCAACACTATTTATTAAATTTTTTTATTTATTTTAATTATAAGGTGTTTTTATGGGATATGACTGTATTAAATGGGATATGGGTACGCTTAGAGAATTAGTTTGATTTTAAGGTTTTAAGCCATGATTGGATGCGGTTGATGCCGATTTTGATTTTTGGACAGGCTTTTAAAAGCTCTTTTTGGGAGATGCTTTTTTTGTTTTGAAAAAGGTTGAGGCAATGATCACCGTCAAAGTCAACATAAGCTAATCGACAGGTCATGATTGTGGGATCTTGATTAAAGGCGCTTCCGGGAAGCAGAGCCACACCTGTTTCTTGTAACAAACGTTGGCATAGGGTATTTGAGTCATGGATGCCGTGTTTCTGAAAAAGGGCTTTGTAGCTCGTAAAATCAGGATATACATAAAAGCCGCCTTGAGGTGGGTGAGTCTGTATATCGTTGTTGTTTAACTCTTCAGCTATATAAGTACCTAAACCATTAAGAATTTTTTGTTGTTGTTTGAAATAAGAATTTAATTTTTCAGGATTTTGATAGGCTGTGATGGCGGCTTGTTGAATAGGGGAACTGGTACATGAATAGGTTTCGGAGGCAATGCCTTTTAGGGTGTGTAAAAAATCTTGTCCAAGTGCTTTGGGGACGAAAGCAATGCCCAAACGCCAGCCGCCAGCGCCACAGCATTTGGATAAACCGGTCGTGATAATACTGCCTTCGGGATAAGCTTTGGCAATACTGGGATGTTGATGATGGTGGTCTAGAAGATTGTAAATTTCATCTGCAATGACCAAGACGTGATATTTTTTAGCGACAGATGCTAGTGCATCAAGTTCATCTTGACTGTAGCTTAGTCCGTCGGGGTTGCCTGGGTAATTGAGGATTAACAGGGGGGGATGCTGGGCCTTTTTGCAGGCCTCTTCAAGTTTTTTAGGTGTGACACGCCAGCGCTCTTGGGCATTGCAATGGATGATGATGCTTTCATGTCCACATAATTCTGCTTGTGGATGATAGGACACCCATGCGGGGGCAGGAATCAGAATACTGGCTTTTTGAAAAGCTGCTTGGCAGGCATACAAGAGAAGCTTGGACCCAGGCGCTATAAAGGTTTCGTGTTCTGATAAGTCTAGATCTTGAAAATAATGATGGAATTTTTTACAGGCTTCTTGTAAGGTTTTGAGGCCTTGTACGGGTAAATAACGTGTATCATTGCTGTGTTTGACGAGAGTGTTGGTGACCCAGTCAGGCGGTGAGAAAGGGGATTCTCCAAAACCAAATTTAATAATATCGCGACCTTGAGCTTTTAACGTATCGCATAGTTCATTGATCCATAAGGTTTGGGAGTGAGGGATTTTTTTGAGATTTTTTAGAGGGATTTTGGCTATGTTTTTGGTCATTTTTGCTAAGTTAGTTTACTAAATTTAAATGTTTATTTGAATACTATTTGTTGGGTTGTTCGTGGGAACTATTTTTACTGTTGATTTTTTATTTATTTTGTTATGATTATGGCACTGTTTTCAAAAAAGGAGAAATTGTATGAAATTATGGGTCAAAATTATTTTTGGTTTGATTTTGGGTGTTGTATTTGGTAGTTTGATCCCAGGTTTTGGGGATTTTATTAAACCTTTGGGGACCTTATTTATCAATGCAATTAAGATGTTGATTGTTCCCTTGATTTTTTCTTCTTTGGTTGTGGGAGTAACGGGCATGAAAGATCCCAAAAAAATGGGGCGTGTGGGGATGAAAACCTTTGGTTTGTATATGTTAACAACCGCCGTCGCGATTACCATTGGTTTGATGATAGGGATTATTTTCCAGCCTGGCAAAGGAGTTGATTTAGGGGCTGCTCAAACGATTACTAAAAAGGCTCCTCAGTCTTTTGCGGATACGCTTGTGGATTTGGTGCCCAAAAATCCCGTTAAATCCATGGCAGATGGACATGTTTTACAGTTGATTGTTTTTTCTATTTTATTAGGCATTTCGTTGAATTTAGTTGGGGATAAGGCTAAAACAACGATTTCCTGGTTTGAAGGGATTGCAGAAGCGATGTATAAAATGACCAATATGGTGATGGAGCTAGCGCCTTATGGTGTTTTTGCGTTGATGTGTTGGGTGTCGGGACGCTATGGGTTGGCGGTTTTAATGCCCTTACTTAAGGTATTGATTGGGGTGTATGTGGGATGTTTGATTCATGCAGGATTGACCTTGGGCGGGGCGGTGTTCTTTTTAGGTAAGTTGAGCCCTGTTCGTTTTTTTAAAGGGATTTTAGATGCCTTGGTAGTGGCCTATAGTACAGCGAGTAGTTCGGGTACCTTGCCTATTACGATTCGTTGTGCACAAAAAAACTTGGGTGTCTCGAATAGTATGTCGAGTTTTGTTTTGCCTTTAGGTGCGACGATCAATATGGATGGAACAGCGATGTATCAAGGTGTTGCTGCTTTGTTTATAGCACAAGCGTATGGAATTGATCTTACAGCAGGAAATTACATTACGATTATCTTAACGTCTACTTTAGCTTCAATTGGGTCTGCTGGGGTGCCAGGTGCTGGCTTGATTATGTTGACCTTGGTTCTTAATTCGGTGGGCTTGCCCATTGAAGGGATTGCGATTATAGCGGGTATTGACCGTATATTGGATATGGCTAGAACGACTGTGAACGTTGTTGGTGATTGTATGGTGACGGTATTGGTGTCTAAATCTGAAGGTGAATTGGACGAGAAGATTTATAATCAAGTTCGTACGTATTAATAAATAGCTAAATTAGGGGGGAGATGACGTATTTGTTTAGATTAGGTATGCTGTCGTTATGGGTTTGATTCGCCAATTAGATGAGATTACGATTAATCAAATTGCGGCTGGAGAGGTGATTGATCGTCCGGCATCCGTGGTTAAAGAGTTGGTGGAAAACTCTTTGGATGCGGGGGCTACTAAGGTGGATGTTTTTGTTGAAGATGGAGGTCGAGAAGGGATCGTTATTCGTGATAACGGATCAGGGATTGCAAAAGAAGACTTTTCGTCTGCCTTTGTTCGGCATGCGACCTCTAAAATACGCTCGTTGGACGATTTGTATCAGGTAGGCTCTTTTGGGTTTCGGGGAGAGGCCTTGGCCAGTGTTTCGCACGTGGCGTCTGTTGAATTACGGTCTGCTCAGACGAAGGGAAAGGGATGGCAGATGACGGCATATAAAGGTGACTTTTCGTCTCTTAAGGCAGTGACTATGGATAAGGGGACTGAAATGGTTGTTTCTACCTTATTTAGTGATTTAGCGGTGCGTCGTCGGTTTTTAAAGAGTGCAGGGACGGAGCTGTCTCATATTTGCGAGGTGATCACGCGATTTTCACTGTGTTATCCAGCGGTAGATTTTGTGTTAAAACAAGGAGATAAAACCTTGGTTAATACCTGTGGTATTTTAGATCAAGAGGCTCTCTTATTGTTACATTTTGGGGATGATTTGAGGGGAAAGTTAGCACGAGTGGATGAAGTGCTGCCTGGTTTGACCGTGAAAGGCTTTGTTGGTACTCCGCAGCTTACGTTTTCATCGCGACAAAAAATGATTGTCACGGTTAATGGTCGTTTGATACAGTCTCCGTTAATTTTTAAATCGATTCAGCAGTGTTATCAGGCCGTGATCCCAGCGCGTCGTTTTCCTTTGGTCTTACTTGATTTAGAGGTATCAACTGAAGGGGTTGATGTGAATATCCATCCTCAAAAACAAGATGTTAAATTTTTGGCGCCTGGGTTTTTGTATGATGCTTTGCCTAAAGCGATACAACTTTCGTTGCAAAAAGTGTCACAGGTACAGATTGAGTCGCCTGTTTTGTCTGCCGTGGATATGTCTGAAAAATCTGCAGCTGAGGTACTAACCTTGTCATCTTCAGATCAGGAGTCGATGCCTGTTTCGATGCTTAGTTTTTCAGATTCAGGGGAGGTTTCGTCGTCTGGACCTTCTCAGTTGTCCTCTTTTTCTGTTCCGCGCCCTCAAAAACCGTTGGAGCAGGTTGGCCTGTTGCATGACACAAGCTCTTTGAGGGCCTTGGATAGTCCCGATTATTTTCAGATTTTTGAGGGATATTTGGTTTTAAAGACAGCGGATGCATTGTTTATTTTAGATCAGCATGCGGTGCATGAGCGTATTTTGTATGAATCGTTTCAGAAAGAGGCGTCTTCTGTGACAGAGCGACAAGTGTTATTGATTGCAGATATTGTGGAGGTTGATGCGGGCTTATTGAGCGTGTTTGAACAACATCAATCACTGTTTGATCAATTGAATTTTGTTGTGGAAGTTTTTGGTCCGGGGCAGTTAGCGGTTAGAGAGGTGCCCCTAGTCTTTGCTTCGGTATCGGCAGCGGTTATTGTGCGTGTGCTTTTGGAATCCTTGAAAGATGCTGAGGGGCAGCCTGATCTTTCTTTTGAACTGAAGCCCTGGTTGCAGTTAAAGGCTTGTAAGGCCGCTATTAAAGTGGGTAAACGTTTATCGGATGCTGAAACAAAACAGTTATTGAAAGATTTTGTGGCGTGTCCCAGTAATTTTACCTGTCCGCATGGGCGACCTTTGTATATTCGTTACGATAAGAAGGCCATGGAGCGTTTGTTTATGAGACTGTAAATTGTTAGCTTGAGAATTTAATGGGACTTGTTGAATTTGTAGGTGAATCAGGGCGATCCCCAGTTGGGCTTGGGGTATTTCTTTTGTTTGATAGGGCTTCATTGACTTGATCGACTAGGATCATTGTTTCTATTGGATCTGGATTACTTTCTGGAAAATAGGTTTTACATGTACTTAGAAGGAAGTCGTCTGTTAAGCCTGTGATAGTGTTTTTATCTATCTTTATTTTGCATAGTGTTGCAATTAAGGGGCTTCGTTGATTTGCGCATTCGCAAGAAATACAAATGTTTTTTCTTGTTGTGAGGCTTCCTTTATAGTACCAGTTAATGTTTCCCAGTCTATATCTTTGGGCATCATTCCTTTTCCCCAAGGTTCTTCTATTATTGTGACGTGTTTGGTATCTTTGAGTTTTTGAACTCTTTCATAGACGTCTGTTCCTTTAGCGTCTATTTCCTCTTTTGTTAGTAGAATTACCCATACTGTTTCTGTTTCTGTTTCTGTTTCTTCTATTTCTTGTAATACCTTATTGAAAGGTTCTGCTTTTATTAAAGAGCTTTTTGTAGCGGGAGTTTGTGATGTCGATAATCTTGTACCTTCAATAAGGCGCCTTTCAGTAGGTATGTTTTCTTTGTTACAACCTGTGAAACATGACGATATGCGTGATATTAAACAGGATATTGGTTGTTGAATTGTACTACAACATGAGTCAATTATGGTCATTATTTTACTGTCCCTCCCAAATATATTTATATATTATATATAAAATTTATATTTTGTCAAATAAATTATATTGTATTATTATTTTTTAATTGACAGAGTTTTTAGTTACTTTGTAGAATCCCGAGAATGTCTGCAAAGTATTTGGTTATCGTTGAGTCGCCCGCTAAAATTAAAACAATTAGTAAGTTTTTAGGTAGCGACTATGTTATTAAAGCGTCGTTTGGGCATGTCCGAGATTTACCGTCTAAGCAGTTGGGGATTGATATTGAAAAGCAATTTGAACCCAAGTATGTCACTATGACGGATAAGAAAAAAGTGATTCAAGAGTTAAAAACTGCGTCGAATAAAGCAGAATTGGTTTATATTGCTACAGACCCGGATCGAGAAGGAGAGGCCATTGCGTGGCATTTGGTACAAGCATTAAAATTATCGGATGATAAGGTGCGACGTGTGGTGTTTAATGAAATCACTAAAACGGCTGTTAAGGCTGCCTTTGAGAATTTGCGAACTTTGAATGTTGATTTGGTCAATGCTCAGCAAGCTCGGCGTGTTTTGGATCGTTTGGTAGGTTTTGAAGTATCGCCCGTATTGTGGAAGAAAGTTAAAACGGGGTTGTCTGCTGGTCGGGTTCAGTCTGTTGCGGTGCGTTTGATTGTTGAAAGAGAAGCTGAAATTAACGCCTTTGATTCACAGGCTGTTTTTCGTGTTAAAGGAACTTTTTTTGATAAAGAAAAAACATCTTTTGAAGCTAGTGTTGATCATGATTTTGTAGATAAAGAAGATGCACGCGCATTTTTGGAGACTTGTAAGTCAGATTCTTTTAAGGTTGTGGATATTCAAAAAAAAGATAGTAAACGTTCGCCGTCTCCGCCTTATACGACCTCGTCGTTGCAACAAGATGCTTCTCGTAAGTGTCGTTTCTCTGTTTCTAAGACCATGCAGGTTGCTCAGCGTTTATATGAAGCGGGACATATTACCTATATGCGTACAGACAGTGTGGCCTTGTCTAATGATGCAGTGGCGGCGGCTAAAACGATTATTTGTGATACTTATGGTGAGGCCTATTCATCGCCTAAGAAGTATCAAACAAAATCTAAAGGTGCTCAAGAGGCTCATGAAGCCATTCGACCGGCTTATTTTACTAAAAAAACAGCAGGAGCCACTAAAGATGAACAACGTTTATATGACCTAATTTATCAACGTGCACTCGCATCACAAATGTCTGCAGCTGCCTTAGAAAAAACGACGGTGACTTTGAGAGATTCCTCTGTTGATCATCCTTTTCTTGCTCAGGGTGAAGTGATTGTTTTTGATGGATTTTTAAAATTGTATCAGGGGGTAGGGGATGCTTCAGATACGAAAGGTTTTCTGCCGGCTTTCGCTGTAAATGATGCTGTATCGATTGATCAGATTGATGCGAAACAACGTTATTCGCGACCCCCTGCACGTTACACAGAGGCGAGTTTAGTTAAAAAATTAGAAGAATTGGGGATTGGACGACCGTCTACGTATGCACCGACGATTTCAACGATTCAAAAGCGTGGGTATGTGAGTATGGGGTTTTTAGAGGGGAAACAACGTGATATTTATCTTTTGACTTTGCAGAATGCTGTTATTAGTGAAGAGCTTAAACAAGAGACCTATGGTGCGGATAAGGCCAAATTGTTGCCATCCGACATTGGGGCGGTTGTGAGTAAATTTTTGTTGCAGCATTTTGACGAGATTATGGATTACAATTTTACGGCTTCTTTGGAAAAGCAGTTGGATGATATTGCGGATGGAGATGTGTCTTGGCAGGAGATGATAAAACGTTTTTATGATCCTTTTCATTTGGCAGTGGATAAAACAGTTTCGGACGCTGAAAGAGAATCTGGTGAACGAGAGTTAGGGGTTGATCCTAGTAGTAAAGAACCAGTGATTGTTCGTTTGGGGCGCTATGGTCCTATAGCACAGATTGGGCGTACCACAGAAGATAAAAAAGCGAAGTATGCGAGTTTGTTAACGACACAATCTTTGGATACGATTACGCTTGAAGAGGCCTTGGATTTGTTTAAGTTGCCTCGGGAGTTAGGGGAATTTGAAGGAGAAAAGGTGACGGCGGCGATTGGTCGTTTTGGGCCATATGTTCGACACAAAAGTACCTTTGTTTCTTTAAAGGAACAGGATCCTATGACGGTTACCATGGATGAAGCGCTAGTGTTAATTCGTGAAAGTGTAGAGCAAAAGAAAAAGGCGTTAATCCATGAATTTAAAAAAGGCGATCTGATTATTAAGGTGTTAGATGGTCGTTATGGTCCTTATATTTCGGCAGGAGAGAAACGGAAGAAAAATTATAAGATTCCTAAAACAGTGGACCCTAAAACATTGACCTTGGATATCTGTTTAACATTGATGAATGACGACCCAAAAAGCAAAAAAAAGAAGTAGTTTTTATGAGTGTTTTTAAATCAAGTTTTAATTTTTTAAGTTCTTTGTTTGTGCATAACATCTGGCTTAAACTCTTTGCGTTTATATTGACTTGTATGTTGTTTGTTTTAGCACGGCTTCCTTTTTAGTATGAAGGTTATTGATACGGTATCTGCTTTAAGGCAGTATCGTCATGGGGTGACTGTGGAGCAGTCTGTAGCTTTTGTTCCTACTATGGGGGCTTTGCATGAGGGACATTTGGCCTTGATTAAGGCGGCCGTAGCGTCATCGGCTGTGGTTATTGTGAGTCTTTTTGTTAATCCTAGTCAGTTTGCTCCGGACGAAGATTATGACGCATATCCTCGTGATTTGGATCGTGATTTGGCTCTTTTGGAACCGCTGGGAGTAGCAGTTGTTTTTGTGCCTTCGGTTAAGGATATTTATCCAGATGAGTTTTCTGAACAGCTGCGTGTTTCAGTGGGTAGATTGGGAGCGGTGTTTTGTGGGATTTCACGTCCGCATTTTTTTTCAGGAGTGTGTTCGGTTTTGCTTCGTTTTTTTCATTTGGTTCAGCCGAATAGGGTATTTATGGGAGAGAAAGATTATCAGCAATGTGTGGTTGTTAAACGTTTGTGTGAGGCCTTGTTTTTGGATATTGAGCTTGTGCTTTGTTCGACCTTTCGTGCTGAGGATGGCCTGGCATTAAGTTCGCGAAATCAGTATTTATCTGTTTCTGAAAGAAAAGAAGCAGCCTTGATTTATCGTATGTTTTGTTTGGCTCAGGAATTTTTTGATGGATCTGATACGAATGCGGGACGTTGTTTAGAAATTATGCGGAATTATTTGATGAAACATAGTTCGTTTCGTATTGATTATTTAGATTTTGTAGATCCGTATACCTTATGTCCTCGGATGGATTTGGATGATGAAGGTCGTTTTTTATTTGCGGGATACTTGGGGACAACTCGTTTAATTGATAACTGGAGGTTGCGGGGGTAATTTGAAGAAGGGGTTTTCTGATGATTTGAACTTATGTCGTATGGGTTTGATTAATATACTAATACAGGTAATAAGGCCTAAGCTAGCATAGAGCATCATGTTTTTGGGGAGTGTGATGATAATGGCTATGGCAGATAAAATAGCTGATAATGAGCAAATTCCAGTGACGATTTGGGGAATATTAAAGCCTTTGTTTATGAGCTGATGATGGAGATGTTTTTTATCTGCAGTAAATAGTTTCTGTTTGTTTTTTAAGCGACGGAAAATGGCATAAAGGGTATCGGATAAAGGGAAGGCTAAAATGAGCAAGGGAGAAAAAAAGGATAAACTAAGGGTACTTTTTAAGACGCCGCTGACGGATATACAGCCTAATAGCAAGCCAATAAGCATGGCCCCACTATCTCCCATGAAAATTTTGGCAGGATATTTATTGTATTTAAAAAAACCACATGCACTACTTAGTAACGTAATGGCGAGTAGTGTTGCGTGCATGTTGTTTGTTTTAAAAGCGATGATACCTAATGCAAAGCAGGATATACAGGTGATGCCTGTTGCTAAGCCATCAATTCCATCTATTAAATTGAATGCATTAATGACCGCAATGATCCATAGTAGGGTTATGGGATAGCTTAACCCATTAAAAATTAATACGCCGCCAAAGGGATTTGTAATCCATTGTATGAGAATACCTGAGTGTAATACAGCTAATGTTGAAAGGCATTGGCCTAGTAATTTTAGTTTTGGATTAAGATTTATTTTATCGTCGAGGATACCTAAACCAGTGATAAGGGTTGCACTGATAATAAGGCCGGTAAATTTTTGGTTTTGTATGGCTAGAAAAATAAGAGTAGGTAATATACTCAGGTAGATAGCAATTCCACCGCTGTTAGGAATGGGTTTGTGATGTATTTTTCTGTCATTTGGTGTATCGACAAAGTTATATTTTACGGATATTTTTTGAAGGATCGGGATGGAAAGTATCATGATGCTGTATGTGAGGATTCCGCTGCCTATGATGATAAATAATATGCTCATTTTTTTAAAATTTCGTTCTTTTTGTTTTTTAGTATAAAGGGTCTGTTGATAAATGCCTATATTGTGCGTTTTACGGGGAAATTTTTCATGAGGGGGTGTTTTTTTGTGTTTATTACCTTGCATTTCAGTTTGGACTGTTAGTATACTTTGACACAATGGATGCTGTATCGTTGAAGGTTCAACTTGATTATTTTTTGGAACGGGTCTCGGGTTATAAAGTACTTTTGTTGGGGGATATTATGTTAGACGAATATCATTTTTGTGATGTGACTCGTATCTCTCCAGAGGCGCCAGTCCCCATTTGTTCGGTGACTGATACAAAGCTTTTGCCGGGTGGAGCGGCGAATGTGGCGTGTAATTTACGTGCCATAAATGCGGATGTTTTTTTGCTGGGTGTTTATGGTAATGATGGGTCTGGCGCTCGTTTGAAAGCAGTTTTAGAACAGCAATCGATTGATACTTCTTATTTGTGTGTTAGTAAGTCATGTTCAACGATATTGAAATCTCGAATTGTTTCTCAGAATCAGCAAATTGTGCGTGTTGATCGTGATATGAATGATGGGGTTTCGGAGACAGATCAGCGAATGTTGCAGGAGAGGGTTGATTCATTGTTGACCGAGGTGGAAGTGGTGGTTTTATCGGATTATGGGAAAGGGGTGATAACGGAGGCTTTTTGTCAGTCTGTTATTGCGGCAGCTAAGATGCGTTCTATTCCTGTTGTTGTGGATCCGAAGGGACGTTCTTTTGATAAATATTGTGGGGCGACAGTTATTACCCCTAATTTTTCAGAGTTTTCTGCTGTGGTTGGGGGCTGTGTTGAAACAGAGGAACAACTTTTAGCAAAGGGTAATGATCTGTGCGCTCGTTGTGATTTAGATGCCTTGTTAGTAACACGGTCTGAAAAGGGTATGTCCTTGTTGCAGTCGGGTAAGAAGGTGGATATTCCGACCCACGTTCAGGAGATTTCGGATGTGACGGGTGCAGGGGATACTGTGGTTGCTTTTTTTTCTTTGGCTCTTGCGATGGGTATTTCCTTTGAGAAGGCGGCTGTGTTAGCGAATCTTGCAGCTGGAGTCGTTGTGGGAAAATTTGGTGCTTGTGTAGCTACGCCGGATGATTTGCGGCAGGCCTTGCTGACCTATGAGTAAGGTATATACCTGGGATGAGGCAAAGCTTTATTGTGATCGCTTGGCGAAGTCGTCGAAAAAAGTGGTGTTTAGCAATGGCTGTTTTGATGTGTTACATGTGGGGCATGTGCGGTATTTAAACGAAGCTCGTGCCTGTGGGGATTTTTTATTACTCGCTCTTAATTCTGATGGATCAGTAAAACGTTTGAAAGGTAATTCTCGGCCTTTTTTTTCAGTGGAAGATAGGGCGGAAGTGTTGTTAGCTTTGCGTTCTGTGGATGCAGTAGTGGTGTTTGAACAAGATACTCCCTTGGATTTGCTTGAGTATCTTCGACCGCCAGTCTATGTGAAGGGAGGGGATTATGAAGTTCAGTCGTTGTTGGAGTACCCTTTGGTGTCGGCCTATGGTGGGGAGGTGCGCTGTTTATCTTTTTATGAAGGGTATTCCTCTTCGTCGATTATTGATCGTGTATGAGGAGCTAGATATGTTATGGCGTTGACGATTTGTACGTTTATGGTGTCTCCTTTTCAGCAAAATGCACGAGTAGTGGCAGATTTTGACACTAAACAGGCAATGGTGATTGATCCGGGGGATGAGATTCCTCGGATATTGGATTGGGTCTGTGAACATGACCTTAGATTGGAGACTCTTTTTTTGACACATTGTCATATTGATCATGCCGGAGGTGTGAAGGCCCTGTTGGAGCAGGTATCTGAGCGCGGAATGTCAGAGCCGACTTTGTATTATCATCGTGATGATAAAATGATTGCGGATAATATAGAACCTTATGCATTGATGTGTGGGTTGTCTGCTGAGCAGTATCGTAATGTTCCTGAGCCAACTGCGTTTTTGGATGTGACGGAGCCCTTTTTATTTGCAGGGCGATCGTTGGAACTGCGTTTTGTGCCGGGTCATTCGCCGGGTCATGTGGTACTGTTTATTGCGGATGAAGAGGTGACCTTTGAGGGTGATTTTGTGACAGAAAAGGTTGTTTTTGGTCCGCTGTTAATTGCGGGGGACACCTTGTTTAGAGGGAGTATTGGGCGTAGTGATTTGCCGGGCGGTGATGGCGAGTTGTTGTTGGCTTCGATTCGGTCTCAGTTGTTCACCTTGCCTGATCAGACCCTTGTGTTATCGGGGCATGGCCCCAACACGTCTATTGGTCGTGAAAAGCAGCATAATCCATTTTTACGTTAAAGTTAGAGCACGCCCGGAGAGAGTCGAACTCCCAACCTTCTGATCCGTAGTCAGATGCTCTATCCATTAAGCTACGGGCGCAACAAGTCTTTATATTAACCTAAAAAAGGGGATGCTGCAAAATGAAAATAAGGAGGGGGCAGGGTAGATAGATCTTAGAGGGATGCCTATTAGAAATAGGTTTGAGTTGAGTCTATCAGGATAATCTTTAGGTGTTTTATGATGTTTGAATGAAGGATTAACGGTTATGTGATTATGTGTTGTGTCGTAGAGGGGCCGTGCTTGCTAACTTGTTTGTATTTGTGCTAGAGTTTCTTTGTTAAATAAGATAAAAAATAAAAAAAGAGGCATAAAATGGTTCAGTATATTGGTGAAGAACAAAAAAAAGATGTGATAGAAACGTTTCAAAAACATAAGACCGATACCGGCTCTAGTGAGGTTCAGATTGCTGTTTTGACTAAGCGTATTAATTATTTAGTTGATCATTTAAAAAAGCATAAAAAAGATCATCATACACGTCGTGGGTTGTTGATTATGGTCAGTCGTCGTCGTCGTTTGGTTAATTATCTTAAACGTAAAAATCCTGCTTCTTTGGAGACCTTAGCTAAGCAGTTAAAGTTGAAGGTTTAAGGTGATGTCGTTATCTAAGGTTCAATCTTCAGATTTGCAAGGGATGCAAATTGAATTAGAAACGGGCGTTATGGCGAAACAAGCGAATGGTTCGGTTGTTGTTCGTTGTGGGGACTGTGTGTTGTTGGCAACGGCTGTTATGGCTAAAAAGGATAATCCTAAAGCCTCTTTTTTCCCCTTAACCGTTGAATTTGTTGAAAAAATGTATGCCGCAGGAAAGATTCCTGGTGGTTTTTTTAAGCGTGAAGCTCGCCCAAGTACAGAGGCAACGCTTATTTCTAGATTGATAGATCGTCCAATTAGGCCAACATTTAATGATGATTTTAATAGAGAGGTTCAGTTAATTGTGACCTTGCTTTCTTATGACCCAAATGTTTCGTATGATTTTTTGGGTATTATTGCGGCGTCTGCAGCTTTGACTGTTTCTGATATTCCCTTTAATGGGCCTGTTGGTGCAGCGCTGGTGATCTATAAAGAGGGTGAATATCTTTTAAATCCGAATCAGGAACAACAGGTAGATGCTGAGTTGCGTATGGTTTTGTCTGGGACGAAAGATGCGATTTTGATGATTGAATCAGAAGCATCAGAAGTATCGGAAGATATTATTTTAGAAGCTGTTGAAAAAGGCCATGCCTATATTAAGGAAACTGTAGCTTTGCAGGAACAACTTGCAGCGTCTGCCTCTAAAGAGAAGACTGTTTATGAGGCGTTTTCTTATGACGAAACCTTATTTTCAGAAATTGAGACTTTTGTAGGTGATCAGATTCAATCTAATTTACGAAGTGGGGATAAACATGCGACGGAGACCTTTTTGGGGCAGCTTGAAGAGGATATTGTGTCACGATTTGCTCAAGAAGATGATGAGGATCGTATTTTTGAGGTTAAATTTATTTTCTCTAAGGTAAAAAAAGCAAAAATTCGTCAATCTATTTTGCAAGAAAAATGTCGTCCTGATGGTCGTGGGTTTTCGGATATTCGGCCGATTTCTATTGATGTAGGGATGTTGCCTAGTGTTCATGGTTGTGCCTTGTTTACGCGTGGTGAAACCCAAAGTTTGGGTGTTCTAACCTTGGGTACAACGATGGATTCTCAGATTTTAGATGGTCCTGATGACCAAGAAAATAGCCGTTATTTCTTTCATTATAATTTTCCTCCGTATTCTGTTGGTGAACTAGGCTTTTTGAGAACTGGTAGGAGAGAATTGGGGCATGGAGCTTTGGCCGAGAAGGCTTTAAAAGCTGTGTTGCCAGATCTTTCTGAGTTTGATTATACCGTTCGTTTGGTGTCTGAAATTTTGGAGTCTAATGGGTCTTCGTCAATGGCGTCTGTGTGCTCAGGTTCCTTGGCCTTGTTGCATGGGGGTGTACAGATTAAATCGCCTGTTTCTGGTATTGCTATGGGCTTGTTAATGGATGGGTCAGATTATGTGGTGTTGTCTGATATTCAGGGCTTGGAAGATCATTATGGGGATATGGATTTTAAAGTAGCCGGGACAGTAGAGGGTATTACAGCTTTGCAATTGGATATTAAAATTGCTGGTTTGTCTATGGATATATTGCGTACTGCTTTAGCTCAGGCGAAAGAAGGGCGTTTGTATATTTTGGACAAAATGAATGCTGTTCTGGATCAGCCAAACACGAAGTTATCTAAGACTGCACCTAAAGTTGATACCGTTCATATTCATCCGGATAAGGTTGGATTGGTTATTGGTCAAGGCGGTAAAACGATTAAAGGGATTGAAAAGGATAGTCAAGCGACAGTGTTTATTTCTGACTCTGAAAAAGGCAAAGTTGTGATATCTTCTCGTGATCAGGATAGTATTGATAAAGCGAAGGCGATGATCTTGGCTTTTACAAAAGATGCTGTTGTAGGTGATGAATATGATGGTACCGTTGTTAAAACAACTTCTTTTGGGGCCTTTGTTGAAATTTTGCCGGGTAAGCAAGGGTTGATTCATATATCTAAGCTTTCCAAGGAACGCGTAAATCGTGTTGAAGATGTTGTGACTGTGGGACAGTCACTTCGCGTTAAGATTAATGAGATAGATCGTCAACATCGTATTAATTTATTGCCTGTTTCGCTTGATTAAATTTAAAGGGGGGGCTATTGCTTTATTGTGGTTTTTTTGTTTAAAATTAGGGGATATGTATAGGAGGCTATTTTATGAATTATCTTAAATCTAAATCGGTTGTTTTTGTTTCTTTAATGATGGGCTTGCTTTTTATGCAGGGCTGTATGCAGACGAAAGCTCGGCCAGACGGTTGGATGGCAAAGGTGGGGAAGAATTTTATTACTGAAGAGTTATTTAATCAGCGTTTACAGCAACTTCCGGAGCAAGTTAGGGCTCAGTTTTCAACGAAGGAGCGACGCGACAATATGTTGGACCAGTTGATTAATGAAGAGTTACTTTATATGTCAGCGAAAACCAGCGAAATAGATAAAACACAGGCTTATATGGATACGTTGCAAAAAGCAAAGCAGCAACTTGACTTATTGAAGCGTCAGACTATGATTACAGAGCTTATAAAACAAAAGGTTCGTACAGAGGCTACTGTTAAGCCTGAAGATGTGAAAGCATATTTTACCCAAAATGCATCTCAATTTGCTAAATATGAAAAGCGTAGTGCTAGTCATATATTGGTTAAAACGCGTAAAGAGGCTTTGCGTCTTATGACCCAATTGAAAAAAGGTACATCTTTTGAAAAACTAGCTGCTCAACATTCATTAGATCCTACTGGAAAGCAGGGTGGTAGTTTGGGATGGTTTACGAGAGGTCAGCTTGAGAAAAGTTTTGAGGATACTGTATTTTCTATGACCAAAGAGGGTCAAATTTCTTCGGTGGTTAAAACACAGTTTGGTTATCATATTATTAAATTGGATGGCGTTGAGTTGGTACCAGCCCGTACCTTTGCTGAGGTTAAAAGTCAGATTGAAAAATTGTTGTATTCCAATTTGCAACGCAAAGGTTTGGATGACTATATAACGAAGTTGAAAGAAACATACAAGGTTGAAAAAAATACAGACGTTTAGCTATTCTCTGTTAGATTTCTTTGGGAGGCTGTTACCTAGGTAGCAGCCTTTTTTTTATGATGTTTTGTATTAGGGCCTATGGGAAAATTAATTTAAATTTAAGTGTTTCATCGTTGTGTCCTAGTGGGATGCATCAAGTTTCGTCTATTTTTCAGACGCTTTCTATTTATGATGATTTATATGTTGAAGAGGTGCCCGAAAAGCGTTTATTTTTACAGTCGAATTATCGTGATTATCCAGTAGATGAGGATAACGTATTGTGTCGTTTGTATGAGAAGTTAAAGGATCGTTTACCTTGTGGCTTTCATATAAACGTGTATAAACAGATTCCTATAGGTGCTGGTTTAGGGGGAGGGTCTTCGCAAGTGGCAGCATTTTTGCGTTTTTTGAATGATCAGTATTCATTGGGGTATGATGCCTTATCTTTGGCTGATTTAGCACATTTATTTGGGTCTGATGTTGCTTATTTTTTGCAGGGGGACCATTGTTTGGTAGAAGGTTTTGGTGAGCGTGTCACACCTGTGTCATGTTTTGATAGGGATGTGTTTTATTTGCTTATTTTGCCGTCTTTTTCCTTGTCGACGAAAGCAATTTATGCGTATTTTGATTCGTTGCAATTAGGGGCTGATTTTTCGTCTGCTCTTTTGTTGCCTTTAGGATATAATTCTTTGTTTGCGGCTGTGTTTGATTATTCATCAGAATTTCGTGATCTTTGTGCACTGTTGAACTCTCTGTCTCTGCCAGATTTTTATTTATCTGGATCAGGTTCTACCTTGTATATTCCCTTTCAAGACCTTGATTCTGCCATAACGAGCTATCAATGTTTGTTAGATTATTCGTCGAAGTTTGATCTTTTTTGGACAAGCCCAGTTTCTAAACCCTCGATTGTTTTTTGATTTTACTTGACTTTATTGTGTTTTTCCTATAAATTTTTTTCTTAACTATGGCTAAATCAAAAACTAAATCTAGTTCAAAGCGTTTTGATATAAAAAATATTAATAAGAAGGATATACCCTATTATTCTGTTGTCGCTACTTGTGTATGTGGGGCTTCTTTTGAAACTGGATCCACGATGAAAGAACTTCGAGTGGATATTTGTTCAAATTGTCATCCTTTCTTTACAGGCGAGAAGCGTTTTCTTGATACAGAAGGTCGCGTAGATAAGTTTAGAAAGAAATATAATCTCTCCTCTTAGAAATCGTTCATGATAGAGAAATTTGACTCGCTTGTTGAGAAACTTGACGATGTTCAACGTCGCCTGAGTGATCCTGCGGTTGTTTCTAAGCAAGAGACCTATTTAGAGCTATTAAAACAACATAAGTATTTAAAAGAAGGGGTGGATTTATATCATGAATATAATCGCTTACTGACCTCAGAAAAAGAGGCTACTGCTTTGTTGAAAGATCCTGAAATGAAGGAATTGGCAGAAGCAGAGTTAAAAGATATTTCAGGGAAATTGGACGATATAAAACAGGCATTGCAGATTTTTTTAATTCCTCGTGATCCAGATGATGATAAGTCTGCGGTTGTTGAAATTAGATCAGGTACTGGTGGCGATGAAGCTGCCTTATTTTCCTATGAGCTTTACCGTATGTATATGCGTTTTTCGGAGTCTAAGGGCTGGAAAATTGATGTTATTGATAAAAATGAGACGGGCTTAGGCGGTTTAAGAGAGATTACTTTTTCTGTTCAGGGACAGCAAGCCTATCGATATTTGAAATTTGAAAGTGGTATTCATCGTGTTCAACGTGTTCCTGATACCGAATCCTCTGGACGTGTGCATACTTCTGCTGCGTCTGTGGTTATTTTTCCTGAGGTGGATGAACACGTGGATATTGAGATTGATATGAAGGATTTGCGTATTGATACCTTTCGAGCGAGTGGAGCAGGGGGACAGCATGTTAATAAAACCAGTTCTGCCATTCGTATTACTCATCTTCCATCAGGTGTTGTGGTGGCCTGTCAGGATGAACGTTCTCAGTTTCAGAATAAAGATAAAGCAATGCGTGTATTAAAATCAAAATTGTATGAAATGCAGATTCAAAAACAGCAAAACCAAGAGGCGTCTGCACGTAAAGTTCAGGTAGGTTCGGGGGATCGATCTGAAAAAATTCGTACGTATAATTATCCGCAGAATCGCTTAACCGATCATCGTATTAATTTAACCTTGTATTCGTTGTCGGATATTCTTGAAGGTAATCTTAGTGAGGTGATTGAGGCCTTAATTAAGGCGGATCGTTTAGCACGTTTGGAAAAATAATTTTGTGACCTATTTTACTCTTTTAAAGAGACTTGAGTCTCAATTGTTGGGTGTTTGTGGGCAAGAAGCTTTGAGTGAGGCTAGTTATTTACTCAGAGAGGTTTTTTGCTTGGGTAAGGTAGGATTATTGAGTCTTTATCATGAGACGATTGATGATAAGACGTCCATTTTGCAGGTGGATCGTTTAGTGCAACGTCGTTTGAAAGGGGAGCCGTTGGCGTATGTGTTGGGGCATCAGGAGTTTTGTGGGCGACGTTATGGTTGTCCGCAAGGCGTGTTGATTCCCCGACCTGAAACGGAGGTCTTTGTCGAGGTGATTAGTGAGTATTTGAGGTCTCGTGAAGTTACAGGGCTTTGTTTATTGGAGTGTGGGGCGGGTACGGGTTGTATTTCTATTGAATTAGCGTTGCGTTTTCCAGGTATTCAGGTGATGTCTTGGGATATTAATCCTTTAGCGATTAAGACTGCGCGTGAAAATGCAAAATATTTAGGAGCAACGGGGGTGACTTTTGTTCATGGTAACTTTTTTGATGTTGATTTTTCTGCAGGGGATGTTTCTGAAATTATCTGTGATAAGGATGTGGTTTTGCTAAGTAATCCGCCGTATGTGTCGGAGGATGAATGGCAGGAGGTGTCAGCATCGATTAGGTCTTATGAACCTAAAGAGGCTTTTTTGTCGGGACAGCTGGGGTTGGATCACTTGTTGCCTTTGATTGACTTGTCGATAAAGTTTTCTTGGCCATCTTTTTTTGAAATTGGCTTTAAGCATGCGAATATGTTGAGAACACGTTTAGATTTGGATGTAGATCTTTGTTTTTTTAAGGATCTTGAGGGGATAGAGAGGGTATTGCGTTTAGGTATTTAAGAACTTTCATAACTATTTTTGATTATGTTGGTAGCTATAATTTTATCTGAGTGAACAGTGGTCACAGTTTCCACAGCAGTTTCCATGTTGTTTTTTTCTGTTATTTTTGTTTTGGTTTCGTAGTTTGGGACTGTATTTTCTAAATTAAATCTTTTTATAAAAGAGTCGAAGGTTTCGTTTTTTTTTATAGATTGTGTTTGTTTTGTTTATATTTGTGTCATGGGTAACCTCTTTTTTGGATGATAATTTCTTTGTTCCCTTGTATTTTTTTTTAAAAACATTTTTTTATGTCATGCTGCAGTTAGTATTTGAATTGAACTTAGTTCTTTTTCTGAGATGGTTTTAAATCCATAAATTAAGATAGTTATTTTTTGTTAATGCGAAAATGTTGCATTAATGATTTTATTTTTATATATTTAATGGAATTATTAATTACTAGTAGTAGATATAGATGGTTAAAAAATTACCTGTTCCTGTTCTTTCTGGATTTTTAGGTTCGAGGAAAACGACGCTTTTAAATCGAATTTTAACGAATAGAGATAATTTAAAAGTTGCTGTGATTGTTAATGATATGTCAGAGGTTAATATCGATTCACAAGTGATTCAAAATGGTGATGCAAGTCTGAGTCGTACAGAAGAAAAGTTAGTTGAAATGTCCAATGGGTGTATTTGTTGTACCTTGCGTGAAGATTTGTTGATAGAAATTCAACGATTGGCAAAAGAAAATCGTTTTGATTATTTGGTGATTGAATCTACAGGAATTAGTGAGCCCTTACCTGTCGCAGAGACCTTTACTTTTGAAGATGAAGAGGGCCTATCTCTTTCTCAATTTGCGAGGTTGGATACTATGGTTACTGTTGTTGATGCCTTACATTTTTTTGATAATCTCGATTCTTTGGAGTTATTAAAAGATCGAGGAGAATTTTTAGGGGAAGACGATGAACGAAGCATTGTCTATTTATTGGTTGATCAAATTGAGTTTGCTAATATTATTTGGTTGAATAAAAGTAATAAGGTTCATCCTGAAGATCTAAAAAAAATTAAGGGTGTTATTAAAGCACTCAATACAGAGGCAAGATGTATAGAAACGAATTATTCGGATGTCCCTATCACCTCTGTACTTAATACGGGGTTGTTTGATTTTGAAAAAGCTTCTCAAGCAGCTGGTTGGCTTAAAGAAATGAGAAGAGAGCATATTTCTGAAACAGAAGAATATAATATTTCAAGCATTAGTTTTACATCTAAGATCCCATTTCATCCTCAACGTTTCTTGGATTTTATGCAATCAAACCTTGAGGGGGTGTATCGTATCAAGGGATATTTTTGGTTATCTACCCGTATGGATTTTGTTGGTCAATTAAGTGTTGCAGGTAAATTAGCTGAAATTGCGACTGCAGGAAAATGGTGGGCAGCTGTACCTAAAAATCAGTGGGATCTTGAAGATGAAGATATGATGGCGTCTATAATAGAACATTGGACAGAGCCCTATGGTGATAGGCGCCAAGAATTGGTGTTGATTGGTACAGGTATGGATAAAGATCTTTTGCATAAGCGTTTGAGCGCATGTTTATTGACGGATGAAGAGTATGAACAGGGGTCTGATCAATGGGAAAGACATTCTGATCCTATTCATCCTTGGGAATTGGTAGAGGATGCCCAAGAGACGGAAGTTTATTAACTATTAGCAATGTACATTCTTTATCTAGAAAAATTCGTAGTTTTAATTCGTAGTTAGATTTTATTAAGAGACTATTTATATTTTTTAATTTGAATGATTGTAAGGTTATATTTGATTACTTTATGGGGCTAATGTTTTTTTAGTAACGTAATTTTTTTATGTGCTATATTTTATAGTATGCTTTTGGATGATGATTCTTTAAAAGGATTAATGATAGCTGTTCAAAAAGGAGATCAAAAAGCCTATTCTCATTTGATTGATGCTTGTCAGGATATTTTACGAGTCAGATTAGCAAAGAAAATTTTTAAGGTTGAACATTGTGAAGATGTGGCGCAAGAAATTTTATTGGCCTTGCATCAGTCTCGTCATAGCTATCAACCTTCTTGTTCGTTTTTATCGTGGTTTTATGCCATTGTTCATTATAAAATTGTGGATTATATTAAAGCCCAAAGTAAAGAAAAACAGGTCTTAGATTCAGAGGGTATTCTTGAGATGTTGGCTTCTGTTGATTCGATGAAACAAGATGATAAGTTTATTTTACAGGATATGATGGCTCACTTATCGATTGATGAAAGAGAATTGTTGCGATGGGTTAAATTAGATGGATATCGTTTAAAAGATGTGGCTCAATTTTTGAATAAGAGTGACTCTGCGATTAAGGTTGCTGTGCATCGTTTAATTAAAAAAATGCGTTACTTTCTGAAGAAAGAGGGGCCTTTGTTGGGTTTTTTTGTAACAGTTTGGATTTTGATGCGAATATATAATTAAGATGACGATGAATAAGATGAAAGAATTTTTATTGAAAGATCTGAAAAAAGTACCTGTTTTACCGCCTTTACGTTTTGTGGTTATGGGGCTTTTTTGTTTATTGAGTTTATTTGCAAGTTTGTTTTTATATCTTTTGGGGAGACGTGTAGATCATGCTTTGTTTATGGATTTTATCACGATGGAAAGTTTACTTGTTATGGTGCTTTGTATAGGGATGTTAATTCAGTTTTGTTTTGCAGGTGTCCCAGGTCGGCGGTTTAAGGGAGTGGAATATTTGTTGGGAGTGATTTGGCTTTCTTTGCTTTGTATATGGTGCTGGGAGGGGCCATTTTTGATGATGAAAAAGGATGTATTGCTGTTTTATTTTGAATCTACGTTTTCTTGTGCATTAAAAGTTTGTGTTATGGTAGGACTACTTAGTTTTTTCTTGCGTTATTTGCAACGGTATTTTGTTTTTTTACAGCGGTCTTTGGCAGGGTTTTATTTAGTATCAACAGCTTCATGTGTCGCTTGGTGGGTGATTGGGCATCATTGTTATATTATGGATCATATGCATTTATTACTTTGGCATATATTACCCGTGTTTTTTTGTAGTATTTTGGGATATTTTTTAGGGACAACATTTTTAAAAAAACTTTAAGTGTAACCTTTTTTATTTTTTAACGAATATGTCTATGTTGCGAAAAACAGCAGCAAGGAGTATTAAGATGAAAAATAAAAAATTGCTATTAGGAGTAATGACTATTATGGGGGTGTCGTTGATGATGACATCTCTACAAGCGATGGATGTTTCTTTTAAGAGTCATTGTTCAAAAGATACGATGTGTTCTAAAAAGATGGGGTCTTCAATAAAGATAGATTCAAAGGCTATGGAGCAGCGGGCTATGTTTTCAAAAGATGACCTGTCTCATAAAAAAACAGCAGCTTCTCAATCGATGCTATTCCAAAAAAATAAATTATCAGGCTTTAAATCTGTTTTAACACCTTCTTTTTTTGGCCTGGAGTTAGGACAGCAATATTATGGTGTGAAGCAAATCAATGATTTTCATTTAGGTTCGGGGCCTACAGTGGGTTTAAAAAGTGCTTGGCAAATTAAGAAACGTCCATTTTATATTCAATCATTGTTTCTTTATGGAAAACACTATGCTAAAGGATCTAAAGATATTCAGGGCGTTCATTCAACTACAAAAGAAACTGTATTTGCGACTATTCAAAAAGAAAAAAGCTATGAAAGTTTTCAGTATCGTTTAGGAGTTGAGTATCGTCAATCGTTTCATGAAAAACTTGAGTATGTTGTGAATGGTGGGTTCAATTATGTGGCGACTGCGTTTAATTTTGATTTAAAGAGTATTAGTGGTAATCAAGATCCTGCTTTTTTTACCTTTCCTGAAAATAATCATCAATATGGGGTTGGTATCTATTTTGGATTTGGTGTTTCTTATTCCTTTGCAAAAGAGTATGCATTAACAGCACTTTTAGATTATTCAGATGTTAAAAATAATCAGGATGAAAATTTACTAGGTTCTCGAATTTCTTTCATGATTAGTAAGGGCATTTAATAAAAAATATCATTACTTTATTTTTATATAATGTAAACTTGTAATTTATTACAAAGCTATATAAGGGGGGATATTGAAAATATGGAGTTTAAGTAAATGAATACTGATACAATACGATTTAATCTAGAAAGACCAACTTTTCATTGGTCTACCCTACGCCGTTCTGTTGCATGTGGATTTTTAGGTATAGCGCTAAAAACCACTTATAGATTAATAGCTAATATTGATTCAACTTTGAATCGCATAGAGAGTGCCTTGATTGGAGCTCAGACCTATGCATCAGGTAGAAGAGAATATTTAATAGATAAAAATTTGGCTCAGTTAAGTAAATTGTATCAAGGACCCATCGATTCAGATTTTGAGGCTAAGAACGATTTTTTACAAGGCCAAGACTCTTCGATGGAAAGATTTGTCTTATGTCAGAGTCTTTCAAACGGGAATCAGCAACGGAATCGTGACGGTGAATCTATATGGGCAAGGCGTATATTTAACTCACATTATGGAGATCTTTCGTCTCATGTCATTGAGGCTTATAAAGATGCGTTAAAGTTGCTTGATTTGGAAGCGTTTTTTCGTTCTGGGCATCATTTAGATTTTTCTTGTGGAGGGGCTATTCCTTTTCAAATATTTCCAGATTATAATTCTGACCAATATCTTGTTTTTACCTCATATCAAGAATTTAGAGATTATCAATCTGGGCTTTATTTTAATCGACTAATGTTTCTTATTAATAAAAATCCATATGATTTTTTATTAGCTGCTTTGGCTATTTTAGCTTTTAGTGTCATTGCTGTTATTGATTATCGTTTTTTATCTAATTTATATGATTGTGCGGGTGTTCACTCACCGTCGTCTGAGACTAAGGCTTTTCTTTTGACGTTACAACAAGAATATTATGATTTTGATTTCAAAAAGGATCATGACCGGTTAATGCCTGACAGGAGTTTGTTGATGGATGACGTTAAACCAACGCAAGATCTGGAAGTAGTTGAAGCTATTTCTAAGAATCCAGTCCCTTTAAATCAGTCAGAAGATCTCCAAGCTTCTGTTAAACCAGTAGAACCAGTTAAACCAATAAAACCGAAGCCTAAACCAAAACTTACACCAAAACCAAGCTCTATCATAAAATCGTGTCCAGCTAAGCAGCTATCGTTTCAAAAAGATGAGGCAGCTAAATGTTATATAGAGGAGCTTTTTTTACAGGCTGAAAAAGAGGGGTGTTATATATCTGACTTTTTTGATTCTAAAAGAAATATGAGGATATTACTGAAAGTTGATGTAAAGACTTGGGATAATTTTTATAAATCTCAAGAGTTTAATATTAATCGTTGGGCACTTAAAAAAAATTCTAGTGGATTAAAATATGAAGATTTAGATAGGCTTGGTAAATGGTTTGTTGTCAAAAAATATAACGCAGATGTTAATGCAGTAAGGATTATTGGGGCTCCTTATAATCAAACATGTTTAATAGCCCCATCTGGACAAAAGTTTATGGTAGTCATGCTTAAGGAATTACCAAATGATGTTCAAAGGCGTCTTAAAAATTGTCATTAATTTATTTGAATATATTTTAAGATTGACATATTTTACATTTTTTTAATGAAGTATGATTTATTTTAAATCATTTGATATCATAATTTAAAATTTTCACGTACAATTTAGTATAGGTAAGCTTGGAGAGGCTATTCAGTTATTTTAGCGGGTAATTAGTTGGGATTTTTAGGATGTTTTATCGTTAACAGTAGTATTGTATTAAGGATGCATTATGATGACATTAACTAGTTTAGGTATATTGGCAGCTACGTGTACAACACTTGCTTTTTTGCCACAAACATTACGAATTTTTAAAACAAAACAAACAAAGGACCTGTCATTAATGTCGTATGTTATTTATGTTATAGGATTGGTTGCCTGGTTAATGTATGGCATTGGTATCCATGATTATGTTCTTATGATTGGGCAGAGTGTTGCATTAATGTTAGGCCTATTGATTATTAGTTTTAAAATAATATATGGCTAGGGTAAAGAGATTTGTACTGTGTTAGCTATAAGATGATAAAAGTATTTCTGTGGTCATCGTCGAGATATTTTTAACTAAATCCGATCATTGTCATGTGTTTGTGTTTAAAATGGTCGTATCAATTTTTATGAAACATTTTTTGCTTTTTATGTTTAATTGGTATAGATAGACTTCTGGGAGGTAATAATGAAAGGCTCAACAACAGCAATAACAGCACTCTGAACTAGTCTAACAACAAGTAACTGATCCTTTTACACTCTCATCATAGGATGTCTTTGTATAGGGAATTAAAGGCTTGTTGGATACTGGATTGATACGCCTTAGCAGAGCTTGTGTTAGTTTCAGGATACAAAAGTGCACGAGATACTGGGGCAATCACTCCTTCTTGTTGTGGGGTCATACATTGTTTGACAGTGTGAGTTGATCCTCCTTGGGCGCCTAGTCCGGGCATGAGGAAAAAGCTATGAGGTAAGAGTTTACGAAAATCTGCGGCATGACTGTGTGTTGCGCCTACGACAACGCCAATACGACTAAAGCCACTTTTTCCTTTATCTGTTTCACATTGAGTATGTAACCATTTTGCTAGTTGGGTGCTTACACTGCCTTGTGTATTTTCTATGTCTTGAATAAGGGGGGCACCTGGATTTGAGGTTTTTAATAAAACAAAAAGGCCTTTGTTGTATGTTTTTGCTGCAGTGAAAAAGCTTTCTAGGCTGTCACTGCCTAAATAAGGGCTAATGGTGATGGCGTCTGCTTCAAACTCATTACGTTGTACATCGTTTGTTAGTTGTCGGGTAGGGGAGAGATAGGCGTTGGCATAGGCATCAGAACTTCGTCCAATATCTCCGCGTTTTACGTCCAAAAGTCGTAAAATACCGGCATCTTTTGTTTTTTGGAGACAGTTGGCAAGCGCTTTCATACCCTCAACGCCAAAATATTCAAAATCTGCGGATTGAAACTTTATCATGGCTATTTTGTCATGTAAGGCTTCTAGCATGAGGTCAAAAAATGTAGATAGAATTGTGTGTATATTGGCGCGTTGTTTTAAAAAGTCTGGAATCTGTTCAATGACGGGATCAAAGCCTAAACATATACAGCTTTTTTGTTTTATTTTTTCACACAAGGTATCTGCGATATGTTGGCTTGTTTTAACGTTCATAAAGCATTATGATACAGCAGAATTTGAACGAGGAGTAGGGATGATTCAGATTATTATTACCTCATTATTATCTACAGCCGTAGGCTGTGTTTTAGGCCTGATTTTTATGTTGTGTCGACTGCCTCTTCCTGCGCCTCCCACCTTTGCTGGGGTTTGTGGCGTTTTGGGTGTTTATTTGGGTTATCGTTTGTTTACAATTTTATCGACGTTTTTTTTTTGAAAAGGGATGAGGTTTAGGGCATGAAGTATTCGTCTCCGTATCTAGGTCGTTTAAGTAGTATCCGGGATGGTCATCATCCGGACATTTTGCAACGTTTACCTAGACAAGCTCTTTGTGGGGATGATGGTCAGGCGATTAGTGTTTATGGGTGTGATTTTTGGTGTTGTTATGAAGTGTCGGCCCTTTTTTTAAATGCGAAACCTTTTTCTGTTGTTCTTTCTTTTTCTGTGGATCGTTCCTCTAAATTTTTAGTTGAGTCTAAGTCTTTGAAGTTGTATTTACTTGCCTTTAATCAGCAACGCTTTGAGACGGTTAAAGATCTTTTGTGTTGTATTTCTGACGATTTAACAGCTTGTTTAGAGGTTGAGGTGAGTTGTTGTTTGGAGGATACGTCGCTGTGGTCATCTGTGATTCCGTCTGTGTACCAGAGCTTGGATAAAGTTGATGAGTTTGTGTGTATGGATAGGCCTGATATATCACAGCTTTTGTATGATTCAACGATCAAGGCTAAAAAAAAGGTGTATACTCAGTTGTTTCGGTCTTTGTGTCCGGTGACGCAACAACCAGATTGGGCTACTGTTTTTGTTGATTATGAAGGTGCGTTAATTGATGAGGCTTCATTATTGTCGTATGTCTGTGCGTATCGGACGAAGTTGGATTTTCATGAGGTCTGTGTTGATTCTATGTATCGAGATTTATGGGGCTTGGGTGTTTTTGATTCGTTAACAGTGTCTGCGTCTTTTGTTCGTCGAGGGGGAATTTCGATTTCTCCGATGAGATCTTCTGCCCTTATTTCTCGATTTGTTTATCGTGATTTTAGATATTAATAAAAAGGTGTGTTTTCTTGAGCAACATCTTGTGGTATATTTAGCAAAACTTTTTAATTTATTTGGTTGGTATATATTAATTTATGAAGAAGTCTAGACAAATTTTTCCTAAGTGGGCAAATCATGTTCCAATGATAGTTGGTTTGTCTTTGTTTTCTTTGCTTTCTTTTGTTGTTTTTGTGTTTTGGTATTGGTTTTCTCCCAAGCATTTGAATGTGGGGTATCAACCGGAGCAACCTATTCCTTTTAGTCATCGTTTGCATGCTGGAGAGTTGGGATTGGATTGTCGATATTGTCATACTCAGGTTCAAAAAGCGGGTCATTCTAATATTCCTGCAACGGAGACGTGTATGAACTGTCATAGTGTTATTAAGACGGATAGTCCCCATATTAAAAAACTTCATGAGAGTTATGCGAATGATGAACCTATTCCTTGGGTTAGAATTCATTCATTGCCGGATTATACCTATTTTAATCACAGTAGACACGTGAATTCGGGTATTTCTTGTGTGAGTTGTCATGGTCGTGTTGATCAAATGGAAGTTGTAAGGCAAGTGGAGCCTTTAAGTATGGGATGGTGTTTAGATTGTCATCGTAAACCTGAGAAACATTTGAGACCTGTTGAATTTGTGACGAAATTAGATTGGCATCCGAAGGAAGACCAGTTAACATTAGGTAAACGTTTGAAGAAGAAATATGATATACAACCAAAGGAGTATTGTAGTACATGTCATCGTTAGAAGATTTATCTGAGGAAGAAAAGAGAAAAAAGCCTATGCTTAAAAAACGATTTTATCGTAGTCAATCTGACTTATCTAATGATGAAAGTTCTGGACGATTTAAAGAGAGGGAATTTCAGGAGGGAGCTGCTTTTTTAGATGCTCCGGTATCAAGGCGTACTTTTTTGAAATTGATGGGCGCTACGGCTGCATTAGCGGGTGCTTCTGGCTGTTCATTTAATTTTCGTAAACCTGTTCAAACAATTTATCCCTATGCGAAACGATCAGAGTATGATGTTGCAGATCAGTCTCTTTATTTTGCAACGTCTATGGCCCTAGGAGAGGATGTTGTGGGGGTGTTAGCGAAGAGTTATGAAGGTAGGCCCATTAAAATTGAAGGAAATCCTTCTCATTCTCAGAGTTTGGGAGCTACAGGTATTTTTCAGCAATCTTCTTTGTTGGATCTTTATGATCCAGATCGACAAAAAAATGTTTCATATTTAGGTAAGTATAGAAGTAAGGAGGATTTCTCAGCTTGGTTAAAGGGTGTTTCAACTGAACATTTTGCAACACAGGGAGAGGGCTTATGCATTTTAACTGAAGCCCAAACATCGCCTACTTTTTACCGATTAATGAAGCGTTTTCAGCTTAAGTTTCCTAAGGCAAAGGTTTTTTCTTATGAGCCTATTAATAATGATAATCGTTTGCGTGGGATTTATTCGGTTACGGGACGATGGTATCAGCCTGATTATTTTTATGATAAAGCGCGTTTAATTGTGTCTTTAGATTCGGATTTTTTGGGTTTGGAATCTGGGTCTTTGTTGGCCACAAAGCGTTTTGCTAATGGAAGAGATCCGGAAAAAACTCAAAATAAATTAAGTCGCATGTATGTGTGTGAGCCGCAGTTGACCGTTACGGGGTCTAAAGCAGATCATCGATTAGCTATCAAAGGATTGCGTGTTGAATACTTCTTGTATGTGCTTGTTGCAAAGTTGCTTGATGCACGGGTTGTAACCTTGCCTTCGACTTTAGTGAAGCAGGTTCGCCGCTTGGCGTTTTCCTACGAGAAAGAAGTGGACATTGATTTTTTACGTGCTTTGGTTGAAGACATCTTGAAATACCGTAAGCAAGTTTTGTTTGTTGCGGGTCCACGTCAACCCGAACAAGTCCATGCATTGCTTTATTTACTTAATAAACAGTTGTCTTCTCGGACCTTACATCGTTACCGTTCACATGCTTATCAGCAGTTTTCTTTTGTGACGGAGTCAAATGTAACTTCTATACGTAACTTTGCCGCACATCTAAAAACAGGTGTTGTCGATACCTTTCTTTGCTTGGGTGGCGATCCTGTGTATCAGGCGCCTTCAGATGTGGATGTTGTGGGGGCATTGAAGTTTGTGAAAAATAAAGTGCATGTGACTTTGCATGAAAATGATACCTCTACACATTGTGATTGGGTTGTGCCGCGTTCACATTATCTTGAATCTTGGGGCGATTTGAAAGCTAGTGATGGGTCTAGTTCTGTTGTGCAGCCTGTGATCCGGCCTTTGTACGATAGTTTGAGTGATAATGAATGTATGTCTCTCTTAGTTTCGAGTTATTCGGATGGATATCGCTTGTTAAGGGCGACTTGGCGTCAGTTTTCTAATAAACAGTGGCGTAGTTGCTTGCATAATGGGGTTCTTTCAGTTCCATCTTCGGATGAATGGGGTGTGTCTTTTTCTGATCGAGGGTGTCTAAAAGCACTGTCGAAGGTTAAATTATTTAAGCGAAATCAGTATATGGAAATAGGTTTTGTATCCTCCTTTTTGTATGATGGGCGTTTTTCAAATAATGGGTGGTTACAAGAATTACCAGATTCGATTAGTAAGTTGACCTGGGATAATGCAGCTCTTATTGGGGTAGAAACTGCATCTAAATTTTCCTTGAAATCAGGAGATGTTGTGACGTTGCGTGTCAAGGATCGTGATATTGATATCCCTGTGTTTGTATTGCCAGGACATGTTTCCGATTCCATTACTTTGTCCTTGGGGTATGGGCGACGTGTGGCCGGACGTGTTGGAGAACGTAAGGGTTTTGATGTTTATCCTATGATTCGGACGGATGATTTTTATTTTGCAGAAAAGGCAACTTTGATTAAAACTGGCGACGTCTACCCTTTTGCTTCTACACAGGAGCATGGCAGTATGGAGGATCGACCTTTTTATAGGCAGGCAAATTTAAGTCATTATATTAAGCATCCTGAGTTTGCTAAAGAAATGGTTGAAGTCGAGAATTTACAGTCTTTGTGGAAAGAACGAGAATTTACAGATGGGAACCAATGGGGAATGGTGATTGATCTTGCTCGATGTACAGGTTGTTCTGTTTGTACGATTGCATGTCAGGCTGAAAACAATATTCCCATAGTTGGTAAAGAGGAAGTCTTAAACGGTAGAGAAATGCATTGGATACGTGTAGATCGGTACTTTGAGGGAGAGGGAGAATCAGCTACTGCAGTTCATCAGCCTGTAGCTTGTTTGCATTGTGAAACAGCTCCTTGTGAACAAGTTTGTCCTGTTGCTGCTACTGTACATGGTGAAGAAGGGACCAACGACATGGTTTATAATCGTTGTGTAGGAACACGGTATTGTGCAGATAATTGTCCTGCTAAGGTTCGGCGTTTTAATTATTTTGACTATCATCAGCGTAATCCTCAAGCTCAGTCTAAAGATCGTGTTCACTTTTTTGATTATTTGAAAGAGCCTGATCCAACTATTCAGTTACAATTTAATCCTAATGTGACCGTCCGTATGCGTGGTGTTATGGAAAAATGTTCATTTTGTATCCAACGTATCATGAAGGGCAAGTCAGATGCAGGAAACGACCAAAGAGATATCTTGGATGGAGAAGTTCAGACAGCTTGTCAGCAAGCTTGTCCAGCAGAAGCCATATCTTTTGGGAATATTTTAGATAAAAATAGTGAGGTTTTTAAGAAAAAGGATCTTCATCGTGATTATCATATTTTGAATGAACTTCATTTAAAGGCTAGGGTGTCGTATTCTGCTTCTATTACTAACCCTAATTCTCATTTAGCACATAAAAAGGAATCAGCAGCTCATGGGTGACACAAGCGTTAATTATGATTTACAGAGGCATCCTTTAGTAGAGGGTGGACCTGATTTAAAGACCGTTTCTGATGTTATTTCTCAACCTGTGGAGGTGAAACCTCCAACATGGTGGCTTATTTCGATCGTTGGTTCTATCTCTATTTTGACACTTTTATTATCGATGGTTGGTTATTTAGTTTGGGAAGGTGTGGGAGTTTGGGGACTTAATAATCCTGTGGGCTGGGGATTTGCAATTGTTAATTTTGTTTTTTGGGTTGGTATTGGTCATGCGGGTACCTTAATTTCTGCTATTTTGTTTTTGTTTCGTCAAAAGTGGCGTACGAGTATTAATCGTTTTGCTGAAGCTATGACTATTTTTGCTGTTATTTGTGCTGGCTTATTTCCTGGTATACATATTGGTAGAGTTTGGGTTGCCTATTATTTATTTCCTATTCCTAATTCTATGTGGCTTTGGCCTAATTTTAAGAGTCCTTTGTTATGGGATGTTTTTGCTGTTTCTACTTATTTTACTGTTTCATTATTATTTTGGTTTGTGGGCTTGGTTCCTGATTTAGCGATGTTACGTGATCGTTCCACTACTAAAATCAGAAAAGTTTTATATGGTATATTTGCTTTGGGATGGAGGGGTGCTAATAGACATTGGCAACATTATGAAAGGTCTTATTTGTTGCTAGCAGCACTTGCTACCCCCTTAGTGTTGTCTGTTCATAGTATTGTCAGTTTTGACTTTGCTGTTTCACAGTTACCTGGATGGCATACGACTATTTTCCCCCCTTATTTTGTTGCTGGTGCTATCTTTTCAGGTTTTGCTATGGTTGTTACTTTAATGGTTATTGCGCGTGAGCTATTTGGGTTGAAACATATTATGACCTTGCATCACCTTGAATGTATGAATAAAATTATTTTGGCAACTGGAATGATGGTTGGTTATGCGTATGCAATGGAATTTTTTATGGCCTGGTATTCTGGCAATGAGTACGAGGCCTTCGCTTTTGTGAATCGTGCTTTTGGTCCATATTATTGGGCATATTGGATTATGGTGTCTTGTAATGTCTTATCACCGCAGTTTTTCTGGTTTAAGAAATTACGACGTAGCATTCCCTTTATGTTTGTTATATCCATATTTGTTAATATAGGTATGTGGTTTGAGCGATTCGTGATTACTGTAACGTCTTTGCATAGAGATTTTATGCCCTCAAGTTGGGGGTATTATAAGCCTACTTTTGTTGATGTTTGTACCTTTATTGGTAGTTTTGGTTTGTTTTTTACCTTGTTTTTATTGTTTTTAAAGTTTTTACCGATGATCGCTGTATTTGAAATTAAAGGTGTTATGCCACAGGCAAATCCGCACGCACACGATGGAGAAGGTCATGTCAAAAACTAGACATCTGAGTTCGAAGCTGTATGGCGTTGTGGCAGAATTTGATACTGCAACGGATTTATTGCAGGCAGCTAAAAAAGTACGTGAAGAAGGGTATGTCTCTTTTGAAACCTATAGTCCTTTCCCTATACATGGTATGGATGATGCGATGAAATTGAAGCCTTCTATCATGGGATGGATTACTTTTTTGGGTGGATCTATAGGATTAATTGGTGGATTTTCTTTTCAATCATGGGCTCAGGCTATTGCATATCCTTATATTATTAGTGGAAAGCCTTTTTTTAGTTACCCTGCATTTGTTCCTGTTACTTTTGAACTTATGGTCTTGTTTTCAGCGTTTGCTGCTGTTTTTGGGATGTTTATATTAAATGGATTGCCTAAATACCATCATCCTGTTTTTGAAAGTAAATTGATGGAACATGTAAATTCGCATAGTTTTGTATTGGTAGTTGAAGCCGTCGATGCAAAGTTTCAATTAGATGAGGTTAAAACATTTTTACAAGGTTTGGATCCAAAAGAGATCGATGTGATAGGGGATGCTAATGATTAGGTTTGTTTGTCGAATTAGTTTGCTTCTTTTTATTTTTATTAGTATGACAGGTTGCCGTGCGTGGCGAAGTGAAAAACCTGCCTTACATGTGAACCCAAATTTGGATTGGCAAGCCAAGTTTAAAGCCCAGAAATTAGCCTATAAATCCCCTGAGGGAGTTGTGCCTTGGGGTACAGAGCGTAGTCTTTTTTTTACAGAAGAACGTAAGGATTTATTAGCTGAAGATTCTATCTTATATCGAGGAAAAACGTCTTCTGGTTTGTGGGTATCCAAAATACCTATTCCAGTTAATCAGAAGTTACTTTTGAAAGGTCAACAACAATTCAATATTTATTGTGCTGTTTGTCATACTAAGACAGGGGATGGTTCAAAAAGTTTAATTTCAAAACGCGGATGGGTTATTCCGAATATTACTGAATATTCTACTCGAATTAAGAAGGATGGGGAGTTATATTCAATCGTTACACATGGGATACGTTCTATGCCCGGTTATTCTTATGCTCTTAATGTTGAAGACAGATGGGCTGTTGTTTCTTATGTAAGAGCCCTACAGAAGGCAAGTTATGGGTCTTATCAACGTGTTCCTATGAAACACAGAAATCAGTTAAAATAGGTGGTGTTATGCAAGAAGTAACGTTTAAAGAAGAAGATATTCATATTAAGACAGCTTTTGTTGCAAAGGTTTCTGGTGCCTGTATGAAGATCGGGTTGATCTCCTTGTTACTTTCTTTTGTTCTTTTTTTTGTTGATCGTCATCATTTTTTCTATTCTTATTTAACGGTTTTTAGCTTTTTTATGACCTTAACATTAGGCTCTTTGTTTTTTGTTATGATTCTTCATGTTACACGTGCAGGGTGGGGGATTGTTGTTAGACGTATTGCAGAGTGTTTAATGAATAATATTGGTTTAATGTTCCTGCTTTTTCTTCCCCTCCTTTTTGGTATTCACGATTTGTATCACTGGTCTCACGCAGATGCTGTTGCACATGATCATTTATTGCAGGTTAAATTTCCCTATTTAAATGTTCCCTTTTTTATTATCAGGGCCTTGGTTTTTTTCCTGATTTGGTTTTTTTTGGCGAAACGTTTTTATCAGACTTCAATTAAGCAGGATCAAAATGGTGATTCTTCTTTGACCTTGTTAATGCAGAAAACTGCAACCTATGGACTCTTATTATATGCTATCACGCAGTCCTTCGCTTTTATTGATTGGGTGATGTCGCTGACTCCTCATTGGTATTCAACTATTTTTGGGGTCTATTTTTTTGCGGGATCTACTATGGTCGCCTTGACTGTCATCACTTTGATTTTAATGATATTGAGACGTAATGGTTACCTTAGGGATCTGGTAACTATTGAGCATTATCATGATTTAGGTAAGTTATCGTATGGGTTTATGATTTTCTGGAGTTATATTGCTTTTTGTCAGTTTTTTCTAATTTGGTATTCTAATATACCTGAAGAAACGTTGTTTTATAAGCAGCATTTTGAAGGTACTTGGCGTTATGTGATGATTCTATTGTGTGTGGGCCATTTTGGGATTCCTTTTTTGGGATTTATGAGTCGACATGTTAAGCGTAACTTGTTTACACATTGTTTGATGGCATGTTGGTTAGTTTTTATGCATTATGTGGATATGTATTGGATTATTATGCCCGGTATGTTTCCTGATGGTATTAACTATTCTTTGTTTGATATAGTTTTGTTATTAGGTTTTGGAGGTATTTATTTTTCTGTTTTTTTTAAACGATTAACGTATTCAAGTTTGATTCCAGTCAAAGACCCACGTATACAGGAATCTTTAGCATTTAAAAATTATTAAGAGGTTGTTTATGAGTGATACAGGTCATATAGGTGTTGATGAAAGTAATCCAGATAACGTAAAAATTACGCTGCTTTTGGCAGTGATGCTTATATTTATGGTTGTCATTGTTCTATGGAGTATTTTCTTTTTTAAAGGAATGACAACAGAAATTTTGAATCAAAAGCAATTAACTCCCAAGGTTGATGAGCGACAATCTCTTGAACTTTATGAAGAGAGTCGTTTATCTAGCTATTCTTGGGTGGATCAAGCAAAAGGTATTGTTCAGATTCCCATTCGGGAAGCAGTTCTGCAGGTTATTGATGATTATCAATAGAATTTTTTTTTTCTTTTAGTTTTTTTTGCATTTTCACTTTCTGCTAAAACGTTTGTACCTTTGACTCTTAGAGAGGTTTATGTCACCGAGAATATAGGTCGTCAGCTTCCATTGGATGTTGAGGTGAAAGATATTAATGAAGACATTATTCCTATAAGTCGTTTTTTTAATCAGGGTAAGCCAATTGTTTTGTTTTTTGGCTATTATACCTGTCCCATGTTGTGTCATTTTGTTGCGCAAGGTGTTTCTGCTGCGATTAATGATGCTTCTTTGAAGTTGGGCTTAGATTATCGTGTTTTAATGTTAAGTATTAATCCGGATGAACGTCTTTCAGCGGCTATTGGATTTCGAGATCAATATGTGTCTAAATTGTCTTCTGATGTCAAGGATGAAGAAACGGATTGGCATTTTCTTCGAGCTGATTTACCTGCTATTGATCGTTTAAGTGATGCTCTTGGATTTTCTTTTCGTTATAATGCAAATTCAAAGGAATTTGCACACTCTGCTGTCATTTTTATCTTGAGTCCTAAAGGTAAAATTTCACGTTATTTGTACGGCATTTCATTTCAGAAGTTGGATTTTAAATTAGCGATATTAGAGGCTAGTGATGAAAAATATATTAGTAGTATGGATCGTTTGTTATTGTTTTGTTATAACTATGACCCCCAGTCACGTGTCTATGTCATTATGGCTAAGCGAATTATGCAAGTAGGGGGAGTATTGATTATTTTTATTATCATTTTGATGATGTTTTTATTTAATAAAGGACGTTTAAATAAGTGAATGTTTATGATATAATTTCTTTAATAATTTTTTATTAGGTGTAGATTAAGTGGAACAAAAAACAGAATCATTAGTTCAAAAAGGCTCATTTTGGTATCCTGAAGCAGCATCAGATGTTGCTGCCACAACCGATATCTTATTTTATGTTATTTTATGGTCTTCTGTTTTTCTTTTTGTTGCTATCGTTGCTACCACACTTTATTTCGCCTTTAAATATCGAAGGGGACAACATAACTTAAAAGCAACTGGCCAGTTGATTCATAATTTACCGCTGGAATTAAGTTGGACGATCATCCCTTTGGTATTGTTAATGTTTGTTTTCTATTGGGGCTTTAAAGATTATTTAAATTTGGTTATACCACCTGCTAATGCAACTGAGATTAGAGTTGTTGGGAAAAAGTGGTTTTGGGCATTTGAATACCCAAAAGAGGGTGTTAAAAGCGTTGGTGAGATTGTTGTGCCAGTCAATAAGCCTGTTAAATTTATTATGACTTCAGATGATGTGCTACACAGTTTTTATTTGCCTAATTTTCGAACTAAGAAGGACGCTGTTCCTAATCATTATTCACGTATATATATTGAGCCTAATCGTACGGGTGTCTTTCAAATTTTTTGTACGGAATATTGTGGTGATGGGCATTCAAAGATGGAGGCTATATTAAGAGTCGTGAGCCAGGAGGAATATGAAGAGTTTTTAGTATCTAGTTCTTCTGATAATGATATGCCTTTGTCTGAACTCGGTGCTAAGTTATATACGAAAAATGCCTGCAATACTTGTCATTCTATTGATGGTTCTAGAGTAGTTGGTCCGACGTGGAAGGGATTATATGGTAAAGTGCGTAAAATGACGGATGGTAGGGATGTTGAGGCGGATGATAATTATTTGCATCGTTCTATTGTTGAACCCCATGCTGAGATAGTAGAGGGATACCCTGCGGTGATGCCATCTTACTCTGGTTTATTGAATGATCGTCAGATCGCCGCTATAATTGAGTACATTAAAACACTTAAGGATTAACATTTATGTCAGATACAGTTTCCAATAGTTTTTTTGAGTCATCTAAGGGGTGGAAATCCTGGCTTTTTACCCTTGATCATAAGCGGATTGGTATCATGTATTTATTTTCTATAATGGTAGCTTTTGGACTAGGTGGTTTTTTTGCGTTGTTGTTGCGATTGGAATTATTATCTCCCGCCCAATTTTTTTTGACTGCTAAACAATATAACCAGGTTTTTACATTGCATGGCGCTGTGATGGTTTTTCTTTTTATAATTCCTTCGATTCCTGCTTCTTTGGGTAACTTTTTCTTGCCTATCCAGCTTGGTGCTAAAGATGTTGCTTTTCCTAAATTGAATTTGTTGAGTTGGTATATTTATATTTTTGGGGCTTTATTTTCTATTTTTTCGATGGTTAATGGTGCTGTTGATACTGGTTGGACGTTTTATACACCATATTCTTCGACGACAGATACCTCAGTGATTTTAATGACGTTATCTGCGTTTATTTTAGGCTTTTCATCAATTTTGACGGGTGTGAATTTTATGGCTACTGTGCATAAATTACGTGCTCCTGGTATGACTTGGTTTAGAATGCCTTTGTTTTCTTGGGGTATATATGCAACTGCTGTTATTCAAGTTTTAGCAACGCCCGTATTGGCATTGACATTATTGTTATTGGTTGCGGAGAGGGTTATTGGAATAGGTATTTTTGATCCTTCTTTAGGCGGAGATCCTGTTTTGTTTCAACATTTTTTCTGGTTCTACAGTCACCCTGCTGTGTATATTATGATTCTGCCGGCAATGGCAATTATGAGTGAATTGGTGACGACTTTTTGTAAACGAAATATTTTTGGATATACTTTTATAGCATACTCCAGTATTTCTATTGCGGTTATTTCTTTTTTAGTATGGGGGCATCATATGTTTGTGTCGGGTCAGTCTGAATTTGTTTCGATGCTCTTCTCATTGCTTACTTTTTTAGTGGCTATTCCATCAGCTATCAAGGTTTTTAATTGGATCACGACGATGTATCAAGGAAGTATTTCATTGAAGGTTCCTTTTTTGTATTTTCTTTCTTTTATTTTTCTTTTTTCAATTGGAGGGTTTACAGGCGTTGTTTTGGGTACGCTCTCGTTAGATGTCCATTTGCATGATACTTATTTCGTTGTTTCGCACTTTCATTATGTGATGATGGGAGGTACAGTTATAGCGTTTTTGGGAGGCTTACATTATTGGTGGCCGAAGATGTTTGGTCGTATGTATAATGAGTTTTGGGCGCGAATTTCTGCTGTTTTGATATTCTTGGGTTTCAATATAACGTTCTTTCCTCAATTTATTATGGGAGCTAAAGGGATGCCGAGACGTTATTACAGTTATCTTTTAGAGTATCACCCTTTTCATGTCGCATCGACTATTGGTAGTTGGTTCTTGGGGATTGGCTTTATCATTATGTTGGTATATTTGATACATTCATTGAGATTTGGACGTAGATCGCCTGCTAATCCTTGGGGTGGCATTACTCTAGAGTGGCAAACAACCTCCCCGCCGCCTTTAGAAAATTTTCTTAAAGATCCAGTAGTTGATAATGATCCATATGATTATGAAAAGGTGGAGATTGATGAGTCAGGCAAACGTTGTAACTAATAAGCACCATTTTGCACATCATTTTGCAAGTGCTTCGCATGAATTTGAAACATGTAAACTTGGTATGTGGTTCTTTTTGGCTCAGGAATTACTTTTTTTTAGTGGCGTTTTTGTTATGTATGCGGTCTTTAGATATTTTTATCCAGAGATGTTTATTGAAGCACATCATCATTTGTCTTGGAAATTAGGTGCTTTAAATACAGTTCTCTTGATTACGAGTAGTTTTACCATGGTTATGGGAGTAAGGGCAGCTCAGTTGCGTAAATCTAGAGAATGTTTTTGGCATCTAACTGCTACGTTTATGTTTGCTCTTGGTTTTATGGTTGTTAAAGGAATTGAATATTCAGCTAAGATTCATCATGGGTTAGTCCCTTCTATTTGGTTTAATGCCCCAGGTGTCAACGAGACGTTACCTATTTTTTTTGGTTGTTATTTTTTTATGACTGGTTTACACGGTATTCATGTATTGGTTGGAATGGGGCTATTATTTTGGTTAATGATCCGAGCTTATAGAAATGAGTTTTCTACAGGCTATTTTACACCTGTTGAAATGGTAGGATTGTATTGGCATTTAGTGGATCTGATTTGGATATTTTTATTTCCTCTATTATATTTAATAGGATGATAGTATGAGTAATAATGATCATTTTATAGTTCCTGTTTCTACTTATTTATCGACCTTTTTGGCCTTAATATTTCTGACTGTATTGACAGTGGTTGTAGCACAATTTGACTTTGGTCCTTTTAATATCGCAGTTGCTCTTTTTGTTGCTTGTATTAAAGCCTCTTTGGTAATAGGTTTTTTTATGGGGCTCCATTGGGATAGAGGCTTTATTGCCGCTTTTTTCTTATCATCTTTATTAGCTATTGCATTGTTTTTTCTTTTTGTGTTTGCTGACGTCGGCTTTAGAGGTGCTACAGAAGTTAAAGAAAAGGGTAAGTTTGGGATTAAGTCTCCAGTTAAGCTCATTGATGATGCTGACAGGTATCATAGCACGCATTAACTCTTGGATAAGCAAATTGTCTTTGTTGACCTCGATATAGGTATCTCACCCTTACTTAAATATACGTTTGAGCAGCAAGGTATGTCGACTTTTTTTTTTCAGAATTTTGATGATTTGAGTCTTGCGATTTCACAAAATCTTTTACATGGTTCACAAATATTCATTTTTGATCTTCTGCTGTATTTTTCTTTAGAGGAAGTTCCGTTTTTTCGTCTTTTTCCCCAAGCTACTTTTTTTCTATCTTGCGTGATTTCTGATTTTCAACGATTTAATTATGATCTTCCTGCTGAATTTCATGGGTTTTTATTTAAACCTTTTTCTGTTTCAGTCTTGCTCGAACAACTATCTTTGGCATAGTCTTTTATGGAATCTTCCCCTGAGTTTTTACCGTTGTTCTCGTCTACATCTAATAAAAATATGCAGTGTAGAGATGATATTTTGAAGAAATTGTATCTTGGTTTGCATGATTATTTTACGTCTGCTTCTATTACGATTTATTTGTTGGATCCTCTGACTCAGTCTTTTTTTAAATTTTATGTTTCTGATGATGATTTTTTTCTCTCTGAATCAGAGCAGCAGTGGGCATTAAATTTTTCAAAGCAATTTTTATCCCAACACGATTTTGTTCCTTTTTTTGATTATTATATTTCTAATCGGTTGGAGTCGCCTTTTTTAGATACCATGAAGTTTTCTCTTGATAAACAAACCTTTTCTTATGACTGTTTGGACGCCTTATTTTTATTTTTATTTTCTGAACAGGGTTCCTTAAACGGCTTTGTTTTTATTCACGATTGGGAAAACAAACGTTCGTTAAGTTTGGGAAAAAAATCTTTGCTTAGTCAAGATGTTAAGGATTTTGTTTTAGATATGGTAGCTGCTTTAGATACTTTTTTTGTTCATCAAAAAATTACAAATTTGCTGGTAGAACCTGAAGATTTTCACTCTCAGTTTACTCGTAAAGATTCTGTTTTGGAATCTCGAATTCTAGAATTAACTGTTTTAAATGATACCTCTAATGCTTTGGGTTATGCCTTGACGGTTGAATCCATGGTCAAGCTTATTTTCTCGGCCATGAATAAGCTTTTGAATGTTGAAGTTGCTTCTATTTTTTTATATGGGCTTGAAGCAGAAGCAAAGTTTTTTTTTCGGGATAATTGTCTGATTGATTCATCTTTAAGAAAATCTATCGAGGATGAGATGATTATGGCCCTTAGTCCCTTTTTGTTTTCTATTGAGTTTAATTCCGATATTCCTTCTGATGTTTATAGATTTTATGCTCAGAACATTAAGTTTGATCCATTAAAAAAAGTAAATTCTTCTGTGAATGTACCCTTGATTTTTAAAGAAAAAGTTTTGGGTATTTTGTATATTGGCTCCTCTCGAATTAAGGCGTTTAGTAAAAAGGATAGTCATTTTTTGCATACCCTTTCAAATCAGTTTTCTATTAATTTAGAACGTCTAAAGATTGTTAAGACCTTAGAACGGTCTCGTATGGCAACGTTGATTCGTAGTATGGATGATGCAGTTATTGTTTTAGGCCAGTTTCATCAACTTGAATTAATGAATCCTGTCGCGAGGAAAATTTTTTCTTTTGACTCTGAAAATGTTGATCGTAGAATTTTGGTGGATTGTTTTAAGTCTTTGGGTATTTGGACTTTATATCAACAGGTTTTAGAGGATAAAAAGCCACTGCTTAACCAGAAAATTGAATTAGAGAATTTTTATTTTTCGGTTAATATTAATCCTGTTTTTTCTGAAGAGGGGCAAATAGAAGGGACGGTTTTGGTTTTTAGAGATATTACAGATATGTTATTGATGGATAAAATTAAGACTCAGCGTTTGGAAGTTATTTCTAAAGTGAATTTAATTATCAAATCTATTACGGATCTAGATAATTTATTAATTGTATTAATAGAGTTTATTCTTAATGTCTCGCGTGCTGAAATGGGGTCTATTTTATTGAAAGAAGGGGATCAGTATGTGTGTAAAATTCATTCGAATTTCCCAGAGAAAATTCGCAAAATGTATCGCTATATTGATGGAGAGGCTATTTCTGATGCTGTTATTCGAAGTAAAAAACTGTCTTTTGTTGATGATTATCTTCATTCTGATCAGGTGAGTTCGTCTATCAAAATTCTTTTAGATTGGTATTTATGTATTCCTATTGTTGTTCATAATAATTTGATTGGTGTGATTAATCTTGCCAAAAAATGTGAGGGAGGGCAGCTTTCTTTGACTCAGGAAGATATTAATACCTTAACGACTATTACAAATTTATCTGGTACTGCGATACATAATGCTATGCTTTTTGAACAGAATTTAGCGAATCAGAAGCTCGAGCAAGAGTTAAAAATTGCGAATGAAATACAAAGTAAATTGTTGCCTTTGGAACTCCCTGTGTTGCCAAATATTTCCTTGGCTGCCTTGTCGGTACCTGCTCGAGAAATTGGAGGAGATTATTATGATTTTTTTAAGTTAGAATCCGGGGATGTGGGGATAGTCTTAGCAGATATTGTTGGAAAAGGGATTCCTGCTGGTTTGTTTATGGCGATGTTAAAAAGTATTTTGAAGACACATTTACCCTATTTTAATTCGCCCAAAAAGGCGTTAGAAAAAATTAATGCGGTCTTATTAAAAGAACATATTATTGATAAATTTGTTCCTTTATTTTATGGGATTCTAAATTTAGATACGATGAAATTTACCTATTCTAACGCGGGGCATGAGCCAGTTATTTTACTTTCAAAAGGCCAATTTCAGCAGTTAGATACCTTAGGATTGCCTTTGGCGGCTGTTTTAAACTCTGAATATGAAGAAAAAACGATCACCTTATTAGATCGTGACCTTTTGGTTTTTTTGACAGATGGTTTTGTTGAAGTTAAGCATTTTGATAAAGGGGTCTTTGGTTTAGAACGACTGAAGCAAAGTATTTTGGAATTTTCTTCAATGGATATGGATGCCTTTGTGCAAAAACTATATCAACGGGTGCAAAATTTTTCTGGATCAGGATCGCAGCAAGATGATTTAACGTTGATTGCTCTTAATGTTGATTTTCAGTTGGGGGTGCCAGAGCTTCGGGTGGCGGTTGATGTTAAAAAAGTAAGTGTTAAGAGTCACAAGCGATATATTTCTTATATTCGAAATATCGTGGAGCAGTTTGCTAAAAAAATGGGGTTTTTAGAATCAGATATCTATAATTTAAAATTAGCTGTTAATGAGGCACAGGCAAATATTATTGAACATGCTTATTTTGAAAAAGAGGATGGGGATATTATTTTTGTTTTTTCCGCTTATGTGGATTGTTTGAAAATTTCTATTCGTGATTTTGGCGTGCAAATGGATAAAAAAAATATTGAACATAGGCTTGGAGATTTAAATGAATTAGAGGGGTCTGGGTTAGGTCTTTATCTTATTAAATCTTTTGTTGATAAATTGCATTATATCACGCATACTCAAGGGACAGAGTTATGTTTGGTAAAATATTTAAATAAAGGAGTATCGCATGGAAATTATCACTAAAAAATTCGAATCTGAACCTCGTTTTGTTTATGTCCAGTTGGGCTTGGAGGGAGATGATTCTGGCGACGTTGTGTTGGGAGATGTTGAACTTGATATAGAAAATCAGGCAAAATTTGTTGATGTTATTAATGGTATTTTTACTGATGATATGTACAATGTTTTAGTGGATTTGAAATTGGTTTCATATATTGATTCATCTGGACTTTGGGCCTTGTTTGAAGGTCATAAAAAAGCGTCTCAGAAAAATGGAAATTTGGTTTTATTAAACCCTACTAAAGATGTAAAGCGGGTATTGGATATTACGAAAGTATCATCAAAAATGCGTGTTTATGGGGACTATGATGAAGCCGTTCGTTCGTTTATTAACTAATTAGATTTTAGGTTTGACTATGATTTTTTCGGGGTAGTTCTTTTATATAGGGGGGAGTAGATTGGATACTTTTTTAAGTTATTTACGTGATCAGCAGATTGTTTCTTCGGAACTTCTAGATCATGTTCTGCTAAGATCTCGAGAATCTAATAGGGATTTTTTCGCTGAATTACTGCAGTCTTCTTTTGCTAATGAAGATGTTATTTTAAAGTCATTGGCAGAATTTTTGGCGATTAAATTTGATTATATTGATCATGCTACGGTTGATCCTAAGGTTTTTTCTGAGCTTTCTTTGGAACTTATTCAACGATATCGTATTTTACCTTTATTTAAATTAGGGCATGTTTTATTTGTAGCAGTTACCAATCCTTTTCAATCGGGTATTTTTGAAGAACTTTCGCATTCTTTGGAGTTGGAATTGGATGTTGTTTTGACTAATAATCACTGTTTTGATAAAAGTTTGTCCCTTCTTTTAGATGGTTTTGAAAAAACAAAGGTTCATCATGTTGATGTGTTTGATTCGCCCGAGGAGACCTTAGCTTCTGATGAGTCTGCAGTGGAGATTGTGGATCGTATTTTTAATCAAGCTATTCTTGTGGGTGCGTCAGATATCCATTTTGAGCCTTTTCAGGATGTGTTAAATGTTCGTTTCCGAATGGATGGTTTGTTGAAGGATATGATGACATTGCCGTTGTCTTTACATCATTCATTGATGAGCCGTATTAAAATAATGGCTAATTTGGATATTACGGAGATACGAAAACCTCAGGATGGACGTTTGATGGTTTCTTTTCAGGGGCGTCAGGTTGATTTTCGGGTGTCGACATTGATGACGATTACGGGGGAAAAGATGGTTTTACGTGTGTTGGATCGAGCGACTGCTTATAATTCATTGGCATCGTTGGGATTTCAGATGGATGTTCTTGAGTTATTAGACCCCTTAATTAATAGTAGTTCGGGGGTTATTATTGTGTGTGGTCCTACAGGTTCCGGAAAAACGTCTACCTTGTATTCTATGTTGAATCAGCTTAACTCTTCTAGCCGTAATATAGTGACGATTGAAGATCCAGTAGAGTATAAATTTCAAGGCTTGAATCAAGTTGCGGTTAATCCAGAGTTAAATATGACCTTTGTGTCTGGTTTAAAAACAGTTTTAAGACAAGATCCCGATGTTATTTTGGTTGGTGAAATAAGAGATTTTGATACAGCTTCTGTGACCTTACAGGCTGCGATGACAGGGCATTTGGTTTTTAGTACCTTGCATACACGAAGTGCGGCTGCGTCGATTACACGTTTTCTTGATATGGGACATAAGCCTTTTTTATTAAATAGTGCGTTGTTAGCGGTTATTGGACAACGTTTACTGCGTTGTTTGTGTCCTAAATGTAAGATTAAGCAAGCTACCTATGATCCTTTATCTACGAAAGAGAAGAGAATAATGGAGATGCTGTTACTAGAAGATAGCTCTGTAGAGTTTTGTGTTCCAGTTGGATGTTCTCAGTGTTTTAATACAGGGTATAGGGGACGTACAGGTGTTTTTGAAGTGATGGTTTTGAATGAACATATTAGAGATCAGGTACAAAAAAAAAGTAGTTCTGAGCATATTCATCAGGTTGCCGTTGATTTTGGTATGAAATCTATTTTGACGGATGCTTTTTTGAAAATTAAGCAAGGGATCACCTCGTTGAGTGAAGTAGCAAGGGTATTGGATTTTTAGTCATGCGGCCTTTTTTATGTGTTTATATTGATCATTCTGGTCATTTGGTTCAAGTTCAGAAAATGTTTTCTTCTGCTATTTTAGCTAAAAAAACTCTTTGTTCTCTTGCGCAACAATTTCTTTTTATTAGGCCCTTATCACTTACTTTTATTGACCGTTTTTTCTTATTTTTATCTCCGAAACCCCGTCCTATTGATTTGATTAATTTTATTTATCTATTATCAAATTGTCTTCAGGTTGGGTATTCGTTGATTGATGCTTTGGGGCTTATTATTAAACAAATAACGAATAAACGTTTGTTTTATTGTGTTGGAGAATTATTGATCGAGATTCGTAAAGGACGTAATTTTTCAGAGGTTATTTTAAATTTTCCAGCATATTTTCCATCTTATTTTTCGGCGGTTATTTCTTCCGGAGAGATGTCTGGAGATTTGGGAGGAGCGTTGCAGCGCTTATTACTATATATGGAAAAAAAAGATAATTTTTATCAAGAATTTAGACAGAGTTTGTTTTATCCACTTATTTTGTTAGTAAGTATGTTGCTTGTATTTATTTTTTTGTTGGTTTTTGTTGTTCCTCAATTTATACAATTTGTCGGTGAAGGGGTTGCGTTGCCATTACCTACGGTGGTTTTATTCTCTATTTCTAATTTTTTTGTTAATTATTCTTACGTTTTATTGTTTTCTTTATTAGTTTTTGGGGGATGTCTTTATGGCTTGTGTCAGTGGAGCTATTTTTATTATAGGTGTTCTTATTTATTATTGAAATTACCTTTGATAGGGCCTTTGATTCAAATATTTTTTTCGTTTCGTTTTGTGAAAGTATTAGACCTTTTGATTAGTCATCGTGTGCATTTACTGCAAAGTTTAATGTTATTAGAGTCAACTGTTGTGTACCCTTATTATAAGTTTATGTTTCAACAGTTAAGGGTGTCTCTGCAACAAGGGGGAACAATGAGTGTTGTGTTATTTCGATTTAAAAATGTTTTGCCTGCTCTTCTATTTCATTCTTTATCCGTTGGTGAAAAATCGGGGACTTTGCCAAAAATGTTAATAAATTTATCTTTTTATGTGGATCGAGAATTGAAGTTTAAGATTAAGCATTTTTTTTCTATTATTAATCCAACTATCACTTTTTTATTGGGCTTTTTTATTTTACTTTTGGCATTAGGTATATATTTGCCGGTTTTTGATATGATTACAACATTGTTGTAACCCTGTTTGACTGATTGTTTTAAGACGTTATTGGTATGGATTAAGAAGAGTAATCTTTGTGTTTTTTTATAGCCTTTATTTGTTTGTGAATTGTCTATTTTGTTTTTGCTGAAATTTTCGTAAAATAATTAAATGTCTGATTTAAAGCTTGTTTCTGAATTGAATGACCAGCAAGAATATTCACAGCGACTACTAAAGGTTAAAGCGTTGGTTGATGCAGGTCAAAATCCATATGTGTTTAAGTTTGATCGGACGCATGATAACCCTGCTTTTTTGAAGGCCTTTGAAGATGTTTCAGATAGCTGTGATACCTCTGTGAGTGTTGCGGGACGTTTAATTTCTAAGCGAGGCCATGGAAAAGCGTTTTTTGGGCATCTTTTGGATGAACATGTTTCGCTTCAAATTTATAGTAACTTGGATTTATTAGGACAGGAAGGTTTGGCCTCTTTGCAACAGTTAGATGTTGGTGATTGGGTGGGGGTTCAAGGAACACCATTTCGTACAAAGCGGGGTGAATTATCGGTTAGAGTTTCTTCTTTTACTTTACTTAGTAAAGCACTATTACCTTTGCCAGAAAAGTATCATGGTTTGCAAGATAAAGAATTGCGTTATCGATCACGATATTTAGATTTAGTTGCCAATCTGGATGTTCGTGAAACGTTTAAAAAACGCTCTAAAATTATATCTTTTGTGCGACGTTTTTTGGAAGACCGTGCTTTTATGGAAGTAGAAACGCCTGTTTTGCAGTCTGTTTATGGGGGGGCTTCAGCGAGACCTTTTGTGACGCATCATAATGAATTAAAGCAAGATTTGTATCTTCGGATTGCCTTGGAGTTGTATTTGAAACGGTTGATTGTTGGAGGTTATGAACGTGTCTTTGAAATTGGACGTGTGTTTAGAAATGAAGGGATTTCATATAAACATAATCCAGAGTTTACTATGTTGGAATTGTATCAGGCTTATGTTGATTACGAGGCCATGATGACGTTGACGGAAGAGTTATTTAGGGCCTTGGTTGAAGAGTGTTGTGGAGGACTGATCTTATCATATCAAGGCAAAAAGTTGGATTTTTCACGGCCTTTTCAACGTTTACGTATGGTAGATGCTATTGTTAAATATGTTCAGGTAGATGTGGAGGATGAAGATTCACTGAGAGCGAAGGCGGTATCCGCCGGGATAGAGTTGCCTAATTCAGCGTCTAAAGGTCAGATTATTACGGAGTTATATGACACGCTTGTTGAGCCTCAATTAATTGAACCTACTTTTATTTATGACTATCCTTGGGAAACTTCTCCTTTGGCAAAGCGTCGACAAGATAATCCTGATTTTGTTGAACGTTTCGAATGTATTATTTGTGGGATGGAACTGGCAAATGCTTTTTCTGAATTAACAGATCCTATTGATCAAGAATTTCGTTTTAAAGATCAATTAAAAGCTAAAGAAGCGGGGTGGGAAGATGTACATGAAATGGATGAAGACTATATTCAGGCATTAAAACATGGTATGCCTCCGACAGGTGGTTTGGGGATAGGAATTGATCGTTTGGTAATGTTATTGTGTGATGCTGCATCTATAAGAGATGTGTTGCTTTTCCCTCATATGAGGCCTAAGAAATAGGGTATGAAACATTTAACTTTCACGATTCTTTTTATTTTTTCCATATTGATTTTGAGTGTGTATGTTGTGGTTAAATTTCCGATATTTTTGGGTTTGGATTTACAGGGTGGGGTGCGTGTTGTTTTAGAGGCGAAAGATACCCCTTTACGTAAAGTAGATCAGGATGCTGTTCTTGGGGCTATTCAAATTATACGGCAGCGAGTGGATTCCTTGGGGGTATCTGAACCTGTTATTCAACGTAAAGGATTTAAGCAAATTATTGTTGAGTTGCCTGGAGTTCGTGATTCTGAGCATGCTATTTCAATGATTGGGCAAACAGCTTTATTAGAGTTTGTAGAAGCTGAATGGGCGCCTATAGATGTGGGGTCTTTATCTGCGGATAAGTTAGCCTTGTTGGCGGGGGATGATGCCCGTTTATCTGAGGTGATACAGTATGATGATTTGGGACGTGTGCAGCGTCGCATTCCTATTTTTTTGAAAAAAACAGTGATGACAGGTGCTGCATTGAAAACAGCCTATGCAGGTACCAATCAGTATGGACAACCTTCGGTTGATATAGAATTCACATCTGAAGGATCCAAGTTGTTTCATGCTGTGACACAGGAAAATGTGGGAAAGCCTTTGGCTATTTTATTGGATGGCAAGGTTATTTCTGCACCTAATATTCGTCAGGCTATTGCGGGTGGTCGAGCTCAGATTGAAGGTGGGTTTACTGTTCGTGAAATGCGTGATTTGGTTATTCAATTGAAAGCAGGGGCTTTGCCTGTTCCGGTAGAAATATTATCTGATAAAATTGTGGGGCCTTCTTTAGGGGCAGACTCTTTGCAAAAAAGTAAAGTTGCAGGTATTGTTGGGATAGCCTTGTTGGTTGTTTACATGGTTTTAAGTTATCGTGTTTTTGGGTTTGTGGCTTGTTTGTCGTTGGTTTATTATTTGTTACTTGTGGTTGCTGTGTTTAAACTATTTCAAGCAACCTTAACTTTGCCAGGTATCGCGGGGTTGATTTTAACCTTGGGAATGGCAGTTGATGCAAATATTATTATTTTTGAACGCATTAAGGAAGAGTTTCGTTTGAAAAAATCACTTGCTAAGGCGATTTCAGATGGGTTTTCTAAGGCATTTGTGGCTATTTTAGATGCGAATATTACAACCCTTGTGGCAGCCGCTGTTCTTTTCTTTTTGGGGACGGGGTCGATCAAAGGATTTGCTGTTTTTTTGAGTATTGGGATTTTGTCTAGTATGTTTACAGCATTGGTTGTGTCTAAGTGGTTGATTGAACTTTATCTGCAATTATTTCGGGGAAGAACGCTGTTTCAGGTAAAAGGATAGGGTATGTTTACATTTAAATTTATTGAGAAAAGAAATTTATGGTTTTTTGTGTCGCTGCTTTTGTTTTTTGTTGCTTTTTTTGTGGCTTGTTCACGTTTTGTTCAGTCGAAGCCTTTGTTAAATTATGGGATTGATTTTTTGGGTGGACATGCGATGATTTTGCGTTTTTCTGATTTTACGGCATCGGTTGAAAAAGCCCCTGATCAGAGAAGACAGTTGTCTCGGGTGTTTTTGAATTCTTTGCGTGAAGCGCTGTTTGATTATGGGATTGATAAGGTTTCGTTGCGTTTAAGTCGTGACCATGATGTGTTGCTTAAAACCTTGTATATGAAAAGTCAACATGCTCCTTTGATGGAGCATTTAGGACAGGTATTTGGTGCAGTTGATGTGTTGGAAATTGATTATATTGGGCCTTCAATTGGGGAACAACTAAAAAAGGTTTCGATCTGGATTACCCTGTTGGTGGCTCTGTTTTTATTGCTTTATATTTCTTTGAGGTTTGAGTTTTCATATGGGTTGGCAGCATTGACCGCTTTGCTTCATGATGCGCTTGTTATTTTTTCATTTGCGGCTATTTTTAATTTGGAAATAAACACTATTTTTATCGCTGCTTTTTTGACTGTTTTAGGCTATTCTATTAATGATACGATAGTGGTTTTTGACCGTGTTCGTGAAAATAGGGAGGCTGAGCTTGGTCTAACGAATGTTAAATTGCTTAATTTATCGTTGAATCAGACTTTGTTGAGAACCATTAATACCTCGGTCACGACCTTTTTGGTTATTTTATCCTTGATTATTTTTGGCGGAGTCACTATTACCCAATTTTCAATTATTTTATTGATAGGGATTTTTTGTGGGACATATTCCTCGTTGTGTATTGCAAGTCCTGTACTTTTTTTGTATTTACGGCGTGGAAAAAAATCTTCTTAGATGACGTCTTATGGTTGATCTATCATCTGAAGAAGATTTGCAAAAAAAATTTCGATTTGATTATGCAAAGTTACAGTTACTAGAAAAAGATCTGAGTGACTCTCCTTTTGATCAGTTTAACGATTGGTTTGAGGCCTATGTTGCATTGAACCCGTCTGCTCCTAATGCCATGACGTTATCGACTGTGTCGGAGCAAGGACAGCCAAGCTCTCGTGTTGTTTTGTTATCTCGATTTTCTAAAAAAGGTTTTGTGTTTTTTAGTCATTATTTAAGTCAAAAAGGCCAAGATTTATCAGTGAATTCTCGAGCTTGTTTGCAATTCTTTTTTGTGCAGCAAGAACGTTGTATCTATGTTAAAGGGGATGTTTCTAAACTGTCTAGAAAAGAAAGTTTGACTTACTTTAGGTCGCGCCCTAGAGATAGTCAAATTTCGGCATTACTTTCTAAACAATCGCAGAGTGTTTCACATCGAGATTGCTTAGATTCAGAATTTATTTTTTATAAAAATAAATATGAAGGAAAGCCTATTCCTTTACCAAAAAATTGGGGTGGGTACTGTTTAAGGCCTATTTTTTTTGAGTTTTGGCAGGGACGAGTATCTCGCTTGCATGATCGTTTATGTTACGTTCAAGATAAAAAAGGGGCTTGGAAGATTAATCGTTTGTACCCTTAAGAGGGTTATATTATAACTTATCTTGAGCGATTAAGGTGTTAATGGGTTGTTTTTGTACCCATGTATATCTATATATGGGTTGTCCCAGTTCATACTTGTCTTGTTGTTATCTTAATTAAAGTAAATATGTAAAGGTATTTATTGGGGGACAGTTAGATTACGGATGTTTTTGACTCTTTCTATTTGGTTTTGCCCATTTTTCTGAATTTATTGTAGCGTTCTTCTTTTATTTCTTTTTTACTTTTCTTTTTATAGTTTTTTATATCTTTTACAATTT
>JAYNIM010000006.1:0-13323 GCA_038109055.1 bacterium | reverse complement strand
CTTTCCAGTTATGGTGGCTTCCACCGAGAGGTTCTTTGATGATTTGATCTGCAATGCCTAATTTGACTACGTCAGGTGCGGTAATTTTTAGTTTTTCACAGGCTTCTTTTGCTTTTTTTGCATCTTTAAATAAAATAGAGGCACAGCCTTCTGGCGATATAACGGAATAAACCGCATATTCTAGCATGTATAATTTGTTTGCAATGCCTATGGCTAGGGCGCCACCCGATCCGCCTTCTCCAATGACGTAAGCAAAAATAGGGACATCTAAGGACATCATTTCTTTTAAATTTCTTGCTATAGCTTCTGATTGGCCTCGCTCTTCGGCTTCCTTTCCAGGAAAGGCGCCAGGGGTATCAATAAATGTCACAATAGGAATCTTGAATTTATTGGCTAATTGCATAAGCCGTAATGCTTTGCGATATCCTTCTGGATGCGGCATTCCAAAATTTCTGTATATGTTTTCTTTGGTGTCATGGCCTTTTTGATGGCCTATAATTAATACCCGCTCCTGTTTTATTTCGCAAATTCCTGCGATGATGGATGGATCATCTCTAAATTGTCGATCCCCGTGAAGTTGGAAGAATTTTTTACATATTAAACGACTTAAATTTAAACTGTCTGGTCTATTTTGATGACGTGCTAATTGTAAAATTTGAGCAGAACTTAGATCTGTATAAATCTCTTTTTTTAATTTTTCTAAACGTAGTTCTATTTGATGTATTTCTTTGTATGCAGGGGATTGATTATCATTATTTGTTCGCTTAAAGGCTTCTAACTTATCGTAGAGTTCATAAATAGGTTTTTCAAAGTCTAATGGTTTTGCTTTCATGATTTTTGTTGATGTGGATTTAATATGCTAATGAGTTCAGATAACGTGTCCCTGAGTTCTTTTCGATGAATAATCATGTCAATTTGACCATGTTTTAATAAAAATTCTGATTTTTGAAATTCTTTTGGTAGTTTTTCTTTGATTGTTTGTTCGATAACTCTAGGGCCTGCAAATGATATTAAGGCTTCAGGTTCTGCAATATGTATGTCTCCTAACATTGCAAAACTTGCTGAGGTGCCACCGGTTGTTGGGTCACAAAGTATTGAAATATAAGGAACGTGTTCTTCGCTAAGTTTGTTTAGTGCAGCGGAGGTTTTGGCCATTTGCATGAGGCTTAAAATACCTTCTTGCATTCTGGCACCACCGGATGAGCTAAATATGATTAGGGAGTTTTTATTTTTGCAAGCAAGTTCTATTAAACGTGTTAATTTTTCTCCAACGACGGAGCCCATAGAACCGCCTAAAAACCCAAAGTTGAGAACGCCAATGTTGATAGCATTTCCTTTTATTTTGGCTTCGCCTACGATGACAGCTTCTATGTTTTTTGTTTTTTTCTGTGCTTTTTTGAGACGTATTTTATAGGGTTCAGTATCCTGGAAATTCAATGTATCAGTTGCTTCTATGTTGGTATAAAGTTCTTTAAAGGAATTGGCGTCGCATATTTGTTTAATGCGTTGTTCAGGTGTTACTCTGAAATGATAGTTGCAATGAGGACAGACGTGATTATTTAGCTCTAGATCTTTTGTAAAAATACTTTCTCCGCATTTTTTACATTTGATCCATAGATTCCCAGGGATATTTAATTTGTTTGCTTTTGCTTGTTTTTTTTCTTGTTTGGCGAACCAGTCTAGTATTGACATATTTTGTGTTTTTAGTATAGTGTTAGGTTTAAATATTAGAGTAACATGTTTAATGTTGTCAATTTGGAGAAATAAATGGCAAATTCAAAATCATCAAAAAAGAGAAGTATAATTGCGGTCAGGAACAGACAGAGAAATGTCTCTATTATATCGGCAATGAGAACGTCTATTAGTAACTTTTATAGGTCAGTTGAAAATAAGGCTGATGACTCAGAAACAAAATTGCGCCATGTCTTGCGTGTTGTGGATAAAACAGCAGCAAAGGGTTGCATCAAACGTGAAAAAGCGAGTCGTCAAAAATCTAGATTGGCCCATTTTTATAATAAGGCTATCAAAATGGCAGCAGATGCATCTTCCGATACTAAAGATAGTGGCAAAAAAGAGCCCGTTTCTAAAAAAAGGGTTACAACAGTTTCTACAGATAAAGCTAAGAAAAGCGCTTCTAAAGTCGCTAAAACTACTGCTAAAACTACAGCAAAAACAACCACTAAAGCTAAAGTAAAAAAAGTATCTTCTGCAGATAAGAAATCATCAAAAGTAGTTAAGAAGGATTAACTGTTTTAATAACACTTAGATTTTTTAATTTTTTTTTCTTTTTCTTAGTTTCTTTTCTTTTTTCAGAATCTTACAAGGATTTTCAACATGTAACCTTAGTTTTTGAAGATAATGTTATTGTTACTGAGGTACGAAGGTCTTCTTTGGCTAAGCAGAAAGGATTGATGTTTCGGAGGTATTTGTTGGAAGGGGAGGGGATGTTATTTGTTAATGATCGTTTACAGATTGACACCTTTTGGATGAAGAATACGTTTATTCCTTTGGATTTACTTTTTTTGGATGAGAATTTTCGAGTTGTTGATTTTTTGGAATATGCATTGCCCTTGGATGAAACACAGCTGCGTGCTAAGCATCCTTTTTGTTATGTTTTGGAAGTACCAGCAGGATATCTTAGTATGAATCATATTGTTAGGGGGACTGTATTTGTTGTGGATGATTTTGTTGAAAACTAACTATTTTGGATATTTATGTTGACGGGTTTTGTTTAATTGGGTAGTATTTCGATATGGTTGATGAAGATAGTTCTGAAAGTCTTGATGTATTTAAATTGAGGCAGCAACATGACCTTAGTCAGGCTAAGGTTTCCCGATCTCACTCAGCACCACCGATACCTGGAGTTCAATCTTCAGCTCCTGTTTCTTCTTCTCCAGTCCCCAGTACTACGGGTGATCCAGATGACCCTTTGCCAGAAGATGAAGGGAAAGATGATGAGACTATAGACAAGGAAATAGATGATCGTCGAATTGCCATGCGAGATGCGTTTCGTAAGTTATTAGGACAAAAATTGGGTAGTATTTATGTGACGAATCATCAAGAGCGCAAGCCTCGTCCGCAATTACCTTATTACGTGCGTGTTAATCATAATGTCATTGATTATAGAGAAGTTGAGGAAGGTCGTAAAAAACGTTATACCTATAATTTTAATAATGGTGAGTGTAAGTTAGATGGGGCTATATTGAAACGCTATCAAGTTAAGCGTTACTTTAAAAAATTGGATAAAGTCTCGTCTGATATTACGGATAAAGTTGCCTTAGTTTACGAAGAACCTAAGAAGGCCGGACAGTAGATCTTTTTTTGTACTTTTATGTTTCGTTTTACCTAATTTTGGGTATAACCTCTTTAGAGGTGTATGATGGGGAGAGGAATAAATCCTATTTCTGGGGCTGGGTCTGTTGATAAACTTTCGATTGCGAATATAGCTGCGCGTATACGTAGTCAACCCGCTGCCTTGTTAATGGCGGCTAAAACGTTACCATCGATTGTGGATCGATATCAAAAGAAGCGACGGGTGACAGATGCTGATCGTCGTGCAGCTAAGCTACATCCAAATCTTGATGACGAACGACGTGATAAAGGTTTTTTTAATTTTAATGCAGCTTTAGCCCAATCAGATATCGGTCGACGGGCTGCGAGTTTTGTCAGACTTGAAGATAGATATGTTGATCTGCCGCCAGCGACTTAAATAAGTGTAAAGAGTAATCGACGAAGGATGCCTAAGGCGATAAAAGCAAATATGGGGGATAGATCGATGCCTATGCGCCAGCTGGGGACGATATTTTGAAATGGTCTGAGCATCGGGTCAGTACATTTGTAAATTAACGAAATGATGGGGTGATAGGCGTTGTGAGGTATCCAAGAAAGGAGGACCCGTACAATTAAAATAAGATAAGCTGCTTGAAAAATCATATCGATCATACGATAAACGAGTGCGTAAACCATGTTGTGTATTTTAGCAATGAGTTTAAGGTTTGCCTAGGGATTGCTTTTGTTTTCTAGGCCTAATTCAGTGGCGCGTGCGATACTGGCTTGGAGCATTTTTTCGAGTCTTTGGCCAATATTTTCGTGATCAAACTTATTCAAACCGGCTATCGTTGTACCGTTGGGTGAAGAGACATCTTGAATGAGGGTGTCGATGGTTTTTTTGCTATGTAATACCATGTTTGCGGCTCCGATCATACTATGCGCGATGAGTTCAATGGCGTCTGTTGTTGAAAGTTTATGTTGGCTTTGAGCCATATGTTGTATGATCCGATAAAAAAACGCCGGACTACTGCCACATAATCCCGTGATAGTATCAAAGCTGTCTTCGCTGAGTGTAAACACCTTGCTGGCATTGTTAAAGAGCTTGTAGCCGTTTTGTTGCTGAAGCGAATCGCAGTGGTTGTTGGGACAACAAATGGTTGTGCCACTGTGCACCTGAATAGGGGTGTTTGGCATGGCGCGGATGATGGCAGTGTTGGGATAGAAATAGCTTTCGAGGGTTTTTAGTTGGACCCCAGCTAAAATGGAGACAATAACTGCCTTGGTTTTAGCGGATAGATGATGACGTAATTGAGGGAGATGTTGTGGTTTGATTGCGAGTAAGATCGTGCTTGCTTGAGAAAGTATATCGCTGAGTGTCGCGTTTTGTTGCGTTGATGTCTGGGTTATTTGTTGTTGTTTCTGAGGATCAATATCGTAAATTAAGCAATTTGTGGGTGTCGTTTTTAAACTTGTGTATATGGCTTCTGCCATAGTCCCATATCCGATGATGCCGAGTGTCATGATTAAAAGATAATTGTAGGGGTTGTTGTCTTTTCTAAGAGCTGTTTAGATTCTATGTTGTAATAGCTTGCGATCCATGTGTATGGAACAAGGGTTATTTTGTTGTTTAAGTAGTTGGCATGGGTGTTATAGATGTTTTGTTGGATATTGATTCGTTTGTTGAGTGGGGAGATGGTTGTCGTATTTTTGTGTTGATTTGATGCAGTGTTAAGACTATGTAAGGTTTGTTCAATTTCGTTGTATAGTTGAATTTTTTTTAGAGGGTCTTGTTCTTTTTTGCTTTGATTTATTTTTTGCCTAAGGTTTATGTAAGCCTTATTTATAGGGGGAATTGAGGTGTTTGTTTGTTTGTTTTCGATGTTGTTTGTGAGGATGTTTATTTTTTGATCGTAAAGAATCGAAAGTTCAAACATACTTTGTGTACAACTTTGGTTTAAGATATCTAATTGATTTTTTAAAGAATGTTGCCAGACCCATATACCTAAAAAAAGTCCAAAAAGAGCGGTTAGGATCTTTGAAGGTTGATTTTTGATTGAAGGTGCATTTCCTAATTCGATTACTATTTCATAAAATAAAATTTTTAGAAATCCTATTATTTTCATGACTATAAGTGTAACTTTTTTTTATGGGAGGGGCTAGGGGGTTATGCCTGGAAATAGATGGTCTGTGAATATGCCGTCGATCCCTAATTCTTGAAGGTCATTGAGGTCTTCTTGGTGGTTTACGGTAAAGACATAGACCTTTAGGCCATTGTTGTGGGCGTGATCAATGAGGGCTTGGTTAATGTATGAAATAGATTGATTAATGGCGATACAATTTTTGAGGTCTTTGGTGAAATCACTTAGGCTTAGAGGGATACTGGCGGATAAGGCAGCCGTTTTAACAGTGGGTACGAGCGTTTCTAGTTGTTTTAAATGGACGTGATTAAAGGAGGATAGTAAAAAATCGTCTGGGGACCAGCCTTTGTTTAGATAGTGTGTTATTAGTTTGGCGATAGGGTTGATGCCCTTTAAACTTTTAATTTCTATATTTATGGGTAGACGTTTGTCGATGTATTCGATGGCCTCTTCTAAATATGGAATGCCTTGATTATTTGCAAATGTTATTTTTCTTAGGGTTGTACTGTTATGGTCTTCTAAGCGGCCTTTTAAGGGGGTGAGACGTTCTAGACGTCTATCGTGAAAGACCCAACATTTATTGTCATGGTAGCGAACGTCTATTTCGATCATATCTGCACCGTAGTCGATGGCTTTTTTAAAGGCGGCCAATGTATTTTCGTTTTCGATGCCTTTGGCACCTGCATGAGCAATGATCTGGATTTTTTTGTTCATTATGTTTAGTTTAACATGCTTATTCTGTTGAGAAATAGATCGTTATTTAGCTGTGTTTACGTTGACCTTTTTTGGCATCCTTGAGTAAACTGGAGATCTGTGGTGAGCGTAGCTCAGTTGGTAGAGCCCCGGATTGTGGTTCCGGTTGTCGTGGGTTCGAGTCCCATCGTTCACCCATAGCGTTGATGTTAACGGAGGTTTCTATGACTAATTTTGGTGGTGTTATTACAGCAATGGTGACGCCTTTTACAGATCAAGGAGAGGTTCATTATGAAGAAGCCTGTCGCTTGGCCGTGTATTTGTTGGATCATGGGTCCGATATGATTTTGTTGGCAGGAACCACGGGTGAGTCACCGACATTAACGCATGACGAAGAGTTGCAATTATTTAAAGAAGTGGTGGCTGCGGTTAAAGGCAAAGGTCGGGTTATGGCGGGTACGGGCTCTAATTGTACACGTACGGCTATTGCCTCTAGCGAAGCAGCCGCTAATTGTGGAGTGGATGCGTTATTGCAGGTTGTTCCTTATTATAATAAGCCGCCCCAGATCGGATTGAAGCAGCATTTTTTGGCTGTTGCTGAAGCCACGGATTTACCTGTCATGCTTTATAATATTCCGGGACGAACGGGGATTTCCTTAGAGGTTGATACGGTAGAGGTTTTAGCCCAGCACCCGCGAATAGTGGCGATTAAAGAAGCGTCTGGATCTGTTGATCAGGTGAAGGCATTGAAGCAGGCATTGCCAGCTGATTTTATGATTTATTCTGGAGATGATGCCTTGACCTTGGCTTTTATGCAAGAAGGGGCTGTGGGCGTGGTGTCTGTTGCTGCACATTGTGCAGGCCTTGCGATTTCGTCGATGGTTCGAGCATTTAAGGCTGGAAATAAGGAGGAGGCTGAGCGTTTGCATGCCGCTTTATTGCCTTTGTTTGATGTTTTGTTTATTACGGCTAATCCTATCCCTGTTAAGGCTGCTTTAGCCCATGCTGGGTTTAAGGTTGGGGTACCTCGTTTACCTTTGGTTGCGGCCAGCGACGCTGAACGCTTGGCTGTTGTGAAGGTTTTGGAGACTGGCGCTTGGTGAAGAGGGCCTTTCGTTGGCCCTCTTTCTTAGGTACTAGATTTAAACGTTTGTTTTTGTGATGCTTGGTTGATAGAGTTTTGCTAAAAGTTACTTAGTGATCTTTTTTCTAAGAGTAGAGGGGATAATCGCGTAGACTATGGCCTGGGGGTCTTTTTCATTTGCTGTTTCACCTGCCTCTATTGACCTTGTTCCTCTGCCCTGCATGTTGGACAAGTTGTCCTGCTGAACGAATATGAGTGTGTGATCGTTGGGTACGATCTGAGCCTTGTGCTGTTTCAGACGATCTTACTTCTAATCCTACTGGTGGTTGTTCTGCTTCTGCTCCTGCTCCTGGTTCTGCTCCTGGTTCTGCTCCTGGTTCTGTTTCTGGTTCTGGTTGTGGTGCTAGTTGTTGTGTTTGGGGGGGTTGTAACTTGTGCTGTCGTTCTTCTCTTGAGTGTTGTGCTTGTTCTAAAAGTTGTCCTTCGGTAGATTCACGAAGTTCATCTACTAATGGTGCTTCACTAGCTGCTGTTTGTGCTGCTGCTGTTGGTACTGAGTGTTGTTTTTGGTTGTGTGCTAGACTGATTATTGCGTCTGCTATCCTTTGGTTCACACCTATAGTAAAAGCATTTTCCCTGTGTCTTCCTGACGTTTTTTCTGACGTTCTTCTTGGCGTTCTTCTTGAGGTGTGTGCGTGTGTTGATGCTTGTAATGGTCTTTCTCTAACCTCCCTTGTTGTATATGTATTTCCACCTTCTAATCGTCCTCTTTGTTCATTTTGTTCTGCTAGTGCATGTTGTTCTGCTTGTTGGCTATCTATTAAATTCTTTAAATTGTTGGTTATTGCCCTTATCTTTCCATTCGCTTTATCTGTTAGTGCAGCTTGACGAGATGCTTGTAGGTGTGCTAGTTGTGCTTGTAGGTTTGTTATTTGTTCTTGTTGTGCTTGTTGTTGTGTTAGTGCATCTAGTTCTGCTAGTCTATGTTGTTGTGCTTGTTGGGATTGTAAAAGCGAGTCCTGTACACTATAAACTTGACTAAAGTCTGAGAAGTTAGGATGAAGATGAACATCTCTTGGTTGATGCGGCCCAAAACGCCCCTCCTCCATTTCTGCTGGGCCTGGTTCTAAGGCACTACGTAGAACTGTATAAAAGCTATCATCAAAGCTGGTACTTTTCATACATTGTGTGCCAACATCTGTATGTGCTACGAATAGGGTGGAGTTTGGTAAGACGTTGCATGTGATACTTATTATAGGAAGTAGTTGATTTCCTAACTGTTCAAGGCTATGTCTGAGTGTGAATTCGCTTAGAAAACTTTCTTGGTTTTCTGACAATCTACTTTCAAATGTCAATCTACTAGATTTATTCGCAGGATCGTGTTGTATTAGCGCTTCAATTATGGCATTGTTCAATTCGTCTTTGGATAAGACTTCACTTGCTTGACTTGTTGAGTCCAATTTGTGCTTTTCCTCAATCTCAGTCCTTTTGGCCTTATTGCGGGCACTAAAAATCTTGTTCCAACTTGCGTTACTTGTTAGGGCTTCTTTACACGTATTATTCAATGAATTAATTGCATTTTTTGTACTTGTGTCGCTTTTGCAAACACCTTTTGTAGCGGTAAGCTCACTATTCTTAAGGGATAGCGTGTAGCTATTGTTTTTAACGCTCAATGTCCCGTCGTCGTCGAAGGGCTCTATTGTTAAACCTAAGCTATTAAGAACTGGTTGTACTATTTGGGGGTAAGCTTTACGTAATCCTAGTAGTTCAATTAGATGTTCTGTCTCAATGTCAAGTCCGTCTTCATTTTGAATGGCTTCAATCATGGCCTCAATAGCGCTATCTTCAATTTGGGTAACGGCATCGTTTGCTACATCTACTTTGTTACATTGCTCACGTAGACATCTACCTATAAGACAAAGTCCTGCGCCTACTGCTATGAATGCCAAACCATAGTCCGTAAAAAAAGAATCTTCATCACTTCTAACCGTTATTGCCCTATTCTCGGCGATGTTGGACGCGTTTGGTTCATTGCTGAGTTCTGCGGAGAACTTTTTGTTGGCTCCCTCAATTAAATAAGCTCCACCCATTATCATGCAGAACGCGAGTCCGTCTGTAACGGTTAAAGGTACTTCGTTCACTTGATGGAGAATACCTTTAAAACATTTAGTTGCTGCCTCTCCAAGACATTTTAATTTTGTAGGTTGTTCTTGAAGTTCATGAAGTGCTTGAGGTGCTTGAGGTGATTGAGTTGATTGAGTTGATGACATGTTAAAAATCCTTTTAATAATTATAGTTCTAATATATGTTAACGTTCTTTATTTTCAAAAATTTCATTTTTTAATTTTTACGTATGGATATAGTTACTTTGTTGTATTATTATTGTGTTGTTTTATGGATATCCAGTTAGGACTTGCAGCTATTTTGGTGTTTGGTATTTTCGCGCAGTGGATTTCTTGGCGTTTTCGCTTGCCCTCTATTATTTTGTTGTTGGGTGTTGGATTTTTTTTAGGGCCAGTGACGGGGTTTTTAAAGCCTGATGATCTCTTTGGTGATTTATTGTTTCCCTTTGTATCGTTGTCTGTTGCCATCATTTTGTTTGAGGGTGGGTTGGGGCTTACATTTTCTGGGTTGAAAGCGCATGGGCGTGTTATTCGTAATTTGATTACTTTGGGGGTTTTGATTGCTTGGGTATTAATTGCCTTTTTTGCTTATTTTTTATTTAAATTACCAGCACTTTTAGCTATTTTATTAGGCGCTGTATTGGTTGTGACGGGGCCTACGGTGATTATTCCTTTGTTAAAACAAATCCATCTTAAGCCTTCTTTAGCTTATGTGTTGCGTTGGGAGGGTATTGTTGTGGACCCTATTGGGGCGACGTTGGCGGTTTTGATTTTTGAAATGATTGTTGCTGGTGCTGGGCATGATCCCTTAGGCTTGGTGGTGTTGGTGTTGGGGGGGACTCTTTTTACGGGGGTGGTATTAGGGGTGTTATCTGCGTTGTTTTTAATGATTATTTTAAAACGGCATTGGATCCCCGGTTACTTGCAAGAGTCTTTGACCTTGATGACCGTCATTGGAGTGTATGTTTTGTCAGATGTGATTCAGGCTGAATCTGGATTGTTGACAGTGACGGTGATGGGGATTGTGTTGGCGAATCAGCGATTGGTTACCATAAAACATATTGTTTCTTTTAAAGAAAATATTACCATTTTACTTTTGTCTACCTTATTTATTGTTTTGGCTGCCCGTATTGAATGGGTTGAATTAGTGCAGTTTTTTCATTTCAATATGTTTTTATTTTTGTTTCTATTAATTGTTGTTGTGCGGCCAGTCTGTGTGTTTTTGTGTTGTTTGGGATCTAACTTTACGTTGAAGGAGCGTTGGTTTATGGCCCTGATGGCACCACGAGGTATTGTTGCGGCGGCGGTGATTTCCCTGTTTTCTATTCGCTTATTGGCAGAGGGATATGAACGTTCGTTAGAATTGATCCCTATTACATTTTTTGTCATTTTAGTTACGGTGGTTTTTTATGGCTTCATGGGAGTTTTTTTGGCGCGTTTTTGGGGCTTAAGTCCGTCTCCTAATGGGATTTTGATTGCAGGGGCGCATGCCTGGAGTCGATCTTTGGCGTCTTTGTTGAAGTCGTATCAAGTACCTGTGACGTTGGTGGATACAAATAAAGATAATATTTTAGAAGCCAAGGCCTTAGATTTGCCCGTGATTCATGGCAGTATTTTGTCTAAAGCGGTGGTTGATGAAGTTGAAATGAGTTCTGTCAAAGCTTTTTTGGCTGTTACCGCTAGTGATAAAACGAATTTATTGGCAGTTCAAGAGTACGCAGATATTTTAGGAGATTTAAATGTTTATCGTTTGTGCCCGAAAGATAAAAGTAGAGAGTTATTGGTGGAGAAGCCTGAAGGCAAATATTTGTTTTCGAAAGGTGTAACATATTCTTATTTGAATGCACGTTTTTTGGCGGGGGCTAAAATTAAACCGATTGTTTTTAGTTCTAAATATTCGTATAAAGAGTTTAAAAAAGCTTATCCTAAGGCTGTTTATTTGTTTTTGGTTCTTAAGAATAAGCGGGTCATTATTTTTAATGATGACTTAAAGTTGACACCTGATGATGGGCAGGTGTTGATTGCTATGTTTGATAAATGATTTTTTATTTTAAGAGTTAGGTTTAGGGTTGGAGTTGGGGGTGGGGTTGGGGTTGACGCTCTTCTTGAGCGAAGCATTCAGTTATATATAGAATTGCAAGTAGGCCTATTAACCCACCAAATATTACTCTATACATAGGATAGTTTTTTTCTGGCTTTTTAAGTATTACGACGAGATCATCGGGAGCGGATGATCTTTGTGCTCGTGTTGGGGCTGGTGGGGCTGGTGGGACTGGTGGGGCTGGTGGGGCTGGTGGTGAAGGGGGGACTCTATGATCTGTGCAATTTAGAGTTACTGATTGGGAGAATGTAGTTGTCCTGTCTGCTACTTCATCGATGGCTAAACCGAAATTTGTACGCGTAACAGTCACAACACAATGCGCATTGTTCTCAGGGGCAGCTATGGTCCAGTTGGGATGAGGCGCTGATCTTCCCTGAAATTCATCGAGAGTAGGGGTGATGGGGTTCCAAGTGCAATGCTGGTAACAAGGTCTAAATTCAGATACGAGTATTTCATCACTAGCATTATAAAAACTAACCTCAGCTTCATTAGTTTTAGGGTAGAAAGTAATTTCTACAGATTTGTTAGACCCCACAATTTTGCAAACTCGGGGGTCTTTGTCTGGTATGTTACAGGCTTTTGCGAAATCAGGTGTTACTATTTCTTCTACTTCTTCTTGATCATTGGGTGATGCATCTTGGTTTTCTGGGTCTTGGGCTGGCGGACAAGGGGATACACAGGTATTTGAAGTAGGACAAAATGTTAGGCCTATCATTCTACAGCTTTCGCTGAGAGGTGGTGGACAGACCACGACTGCTGAATAGTACTTTGTCGAAGTAAATAACGGTTTTGATCTCTGAAGTTTGTAACAAAAAGGTATTTGGTCAACTAGATTACTGCTTGTTTCATATGATCCATCTTGTTCAACTTCACAAGTACCATTGTTTTGTAAACCCCACACACTATTACCTGGGGGTAAAGCTTCATTGTTATGACTATGAGGTCCAGCTTGCCCAAAGTTATTTAATCGGTATGTTTGTACTTCGTGTTGGGTGCCTGCTTCAAGTGACATTGAACGGTCCGGTAACAAAGCTAAAGATACACTTCCGTTAAGTGTGTAAAGGTCAGGGCCGATAGTACAGTTATGTAGCATTCCTGTTAGATTAAATAGGTTCACTAAACTTGTAATTGGGAATACTGTTGGCATGATTGAGTTTTTGATTTAAGAATATTATAAGGTAATTTGTTTTTCATTTATATTTAAGTTAACGATCATTTTTTGAATGAATTTCATTTTTTTATTAAGAGGTTTTTTTATTATTGAGTGATTATGGTAATGATTCGGGTAACGGGGTTGAGTTTTAATAAGTATTTTGTCTCTAAAATTGGCAAATTTGGATCATTTGAGTTCATTTGATCTAAGGCTACTCCCATACTTATATAGGCTTCATCGATAAGTTTTACTTCGAATTGATGGATACGTTGAGTTGTATCACCGATATTAAAGGTTAGTTGTTCATAGTTATTGGCATTAGAATCATTTGATTGGGCGGTTAAGGATCCGACTAAGGATCCGGCTTGAAGGTTTATCGGATTTATATATGTGCTACCTTGAGTATCTTTATAGACTTTCCATTTTCCAGGGAGAGTATAGGATGCATTGTAAGTATTCTCTGTTTTTGTCGCATAGATGAGAGGGATATATCCTTTTTCTTCTTCCAAAAAATTCATCATGTGTACAAGTTGTAATGCGCTTACCTTTGCACCCGCTTCTTCTGCGTTACTGATTCTATTAAGAGAGGGTAATTTATGGCTTTCGTTTCCCCATAGGGTGTTTGTACTGGGTATTGTCACAGAAGGAACGGAGGCATTGAATGTCCCGTCGATGGTGATATCTCCGTTTACTAATAAATTACCTGTGAGTGTAAGGCCATTGGAGACGTGAAGCGTATTCGCAGAGACACTGCCGTTGAT
>JAYNIM010000005.1:68352-106855 GCA_038109055.1 bacterium | reverse complement strand
GAATTTGAGATTTATAAACAATTAGTGGTAGAGGGTGAGAGTGAATTAGCCAGAATGTTCGATGACAAAACGGGGGTCAAAGACCGTTTAACAGAAAAACAAATAGTGGCCCTATATTGTGAAGCGTTAATAAAGGGAGAAGAGCACATAGCAGAGGAATTAAGAACAAGAACCCCTATGTCATTACAAACAGAATTTGAGATTTATAAACAATTAGTGGTAGAGGGTGAGAGTGAATTAGCCAGAACGTTCGATGAAAAAACGGGGGTCAAAGGCCGTGCTCAAACGAGATTAATGGAAAATATAGAAACAACCATGGCCGTGATGCTGCTAGAGGGCGATTTCAAGTCTGGTAGCGGTAGAGAAAGTGTGATTAAAGTATCAGGAAAAGCAGACGAAAAAGAAGCAAGAGAGCAAAAAGTCTTCTTAGAGGGTGATTTAAATCTTGAAATAAAAGATAGAGAGTTTCGAGCACCTTTGCTTAAACATCTTCTTGCAGAAGCCTTTGTCTTAGTAGATCCAGAAACAAAAGAAAAAATAAAAGACCCAAATCAAGACCTAAAAGAATTAGCAAAAACATGCCCACAATTAAAGCAAATATTGACGCTATGCCAGCTTTTAGAACCTGACAATCAAAAACCAACAGTAAATCAAGAATCAATCCATCAGTTTTTCACAGAGGGGGTTATATTTAAATATACAAGAAGCATAGACCGCTCAAAAATGGATAGCGAGGCCATGAAAAAATTAATGGAAAGCTTAAAAAGCACTCAAAAAGCAGTAAATACAAAAGTAGGCCAGGTAACAAGAATCCTAGAAACGCCAGAGGAAGAAAAAGAATTAGTAGGGCAACTTGAGGATTTACAGGGATATCTTGATACAGCCTTAGAACCAGCATCTTCAGAATCACAACCAAGCGAAGAAACAGGCAGCAGTAAAGACTCAAGCGTGTGGGTGGACGCTATCATTGATCAGCTGTGTTCAGGTATTGAAATAGATGACCCCTCAAAAAATCAGATAGCCTTTGCCTTGGATCTTCTTTGTAGATTACATGAAGAAAATCCCAGTGTTGGTCACTATGCCCCACTTCCATTTATCCAACACCTCCAAGAACATAAAGACGAAGAAAACTTTCCCAGTGCGACGATTATGGATTATTTTAAGGAACATGGCTTAAAGACATTAGCAACAATCATGACAAGTAACGAGATAGGCGCTACATTGTTTCAATTTGGAATGATGATTAGGGAAGCAGAAAAAAACGTTCAGGTGACCGTTGATGGACATACATTAATAACGACCCTGACCTATCCAACAAGTAGCTTGGAAGCAACAGACATATATGGGAATCCTAAAGAGATGACACCTATTAAGATCATAATCACAGTCGACCTGAACAATAATACGCTAGAGAAGGTTGAAACAGAGAGGGGGGAGGAACACGGAGATATTCAAGAATGTCTTAAAAAAGTAAAAACAGAATTCGAGCAATACCAGGCATCAGCTGAAATATTTCAGCAACTGAGCTTGACCAGCACTCAGCCGACATCCAACGTTGGCACATTAAAAAAAGTATACGACACCCTACTGACTAGGGAAAAAGCCCAAAATGTCACGAGTAGTTTTCACGTAGAAAGGCTAGCAAAAACCCTCGTAGAAAAACTATCAGACTCTTCAGGCAGCACAGGCAAACATCCTACAGCAGAAACCCAGGAAAAAATGAAAACAATCTTCGTCGCAGAGTATGCGAACTATATGCAGGGCGGATGTCAAACAAATCCAGTTGATACCTTTTTAGCACGATTAAATGATGAAGGCGACGAGGATAAATTAGCTGGAATATATCAAGAAATATTTTCTAGGGCAGCGGGAATGTCAGCAAAAGATAATCTAGACCAACGGATCATGGCGCTAGAAAAAATAGAGGCTATATGTAGAGAAAAACAAGCGATCAAAGATGAGACGCAGGTATTAAAAGAAAACTATGAGAGTCAGCTATTATCAACCATGACATCTTTAAAAGAAATAACGAAGAAAAACGGAGAGGGAACGGAGGCAGTTGATCGGGGAAAAACATTGATGAGAGAGATTAAGGCATTAGAAGCAGAACTTAACGAAGATAAAACAACAAGTCAGACAAATAATGAAGGTAAAAAGCAAAAGTTAGCGGATTTAAACAAACGTTACAAAGAACTGAAGAGGAAAGCAGAAGCAGAACGTCAGACAGCCGTTGACACCTTTAATCATAATAGTAGGCAAGCTAATAGTAGCCTGAAATTAAAGGTAGAGGAAACAGAGGCAGGCCTAGCGCTATTACCCGATCTCACATCGTGTACGCCAGAAACAGTGGTTGAAAGTTTCAAGGAATTTAGCGCACAATTTATCCTTACACCTGAAAGCATGGACGCATATATGACCTACTTTAAGGGGCATTTAGACGAAATGACGTTGGATTCAACACAGTTAGCAATTATATGGTTGAATTTAAGACAAGAATTAACAGAAGACGAATTAACAGAAGACGAATTAACAAAAGATGAATTACATATACTAGGTGGATTCTTGCATAAATTACCAATACAAGACGTTCAGGGCGTACTGGAGGTGGTAGTGGGTGTCATTGATACAGACGCTGAAAAACAGCTATTTTTTAATTATTTTGCAGATTCAGACAGAACAGGAGAAGCTATCACTTTACAACACATTGCCTCCCTCTGTCAGCTACTTCCTCATGCACAGAGACCTCAGACATTCAAATCTAAGCTAAGAACCATAATGGAGTTTGCCGCCACCAATGCAAAGGCAAAAAACGGTCCTGAACTGAAAGACATTAATAGACAATGTTTAGGGGAAATTTGTGCGTGTATTCAAACAACAAGAAGCGCAGAACCAGCAGAACAATACGAGTATCAAGATGAACTATCCCTGATACTTTGGAATCATTTTATGACAGGTGCTCCAACATATGAAGCAGGTCAGAGTATGTGTACATTCATAGAAGCAACCATGCCTGGATGGAAACTTTCAATCGAGAAACAAAAAGAGCTAGAGGTCTATTTATTAGAAAACGACGAGTTTAAAAACATGGCAAAAATGGCAGCTTCTAAAGTAGCAGACGCGGTGCATCAGGTAGATTTATTTAAGCCTGAAAACGTATTCGCCTTACCATTAAGTGAAACTGGCAAGGAAACAGTAAGGAGGCAGAGCGAAGCAATAAATAAAGAATGGCAAACATTACAAAACCTGATGAAGGAAACACAAGAAGAGGACGTTGTAGACTCAAGTACACACGAATCACGAGTGCCATCACAAGAACGAATAGAACAATTAGAGGAGGTAATAAGGGAGAAACAAAAAGAAATAGATGAGAGGCTAAAAAGGAAAATTCAAAATTTAGAACAGGAAATGGAAGAAATAGACTCTACAACATTAACAGTGACAAACCCAGTGTTCATAGAGGATGATGATAACGAGGAGACAAGTGAAACAACAGCACTAGTAGAAGGGGTTGTCGTTGAAGGAATGACGTCCAAGACAGAAGATCCAACCCTCATAACCGTCAAGGCTGAAGAAGAAAGAGAGCAAGAGATAGCAGCTCAACAAGAGGAAAAAGCAACACTAGAGAGACAACTAGAAGAGCTAAGACAGAAAGAGACTAGCATTACAAAGGATGGTTCACACCTCATTGAATGGCTAAAAGGGGGCTGCCAAGGCCTTGAAGAGGCAACCCTGATGATACGGCACGACAACGAATTATGTTTAACAATTCGGGAGAAACAGATATCCTTTGAATTTTTTCAAGCATTAATGATAAGCATGTTAGAAGATGACGTCGGCGATTATCTAAAAAACATGCGTGATTTACAAACAATGGTAATGCAGGCAATAGGAAGTGAGGCTAATTTACGTGCAGAGATGACAAGATATTTACACGAACAAACAACACTACCAGTCTATCTGTTACAGCAAGCAGAAATAGAGGGAGTTTGCCTTAACGAATTGGCAAATAGAAGAGTGACGATGAGAACGCTCTATGAGTCACAGTGAAAGTAGTCTATGACCTTTCCACCAAGGGATAGACCTGTTTATAATACAAGCCATGTCACAAAAAAAAGGTCTAGCGCTTATATGCGGCTTAGGGAATCCTGGGCTCGAACACAAAGCGCAACGCCATAATATAGGCTTTATGGTGTTAGAGTCCCTGATTGCTAACAGTGACACCCATAGTCAAAAAAGCAACAAGCATTGTCTAACAACGCAGTGCGAAATGAATGGCCATGCCTTGATCTGTCTACAACCTCAAAACTATATGAATAATAGCGGACAGGTCTTGCAGCGCTGGTTACAGTATCATAAAAAAAAGGCCTCAGATCTTTTAGTGATTTATGATGACATTGATTTGCCTTTTGGAAGCCTGCGTTTGCGAGCGAGGGGCAGTGCGGGTACTCATAATGGTCTCAGAGACATTGTGGCACAGTGCGGCACAAAGGAGATCCCACGTTTACGCTTGGGCATTGGGCCTGATCACCCCATCAGCGACTTATCCAACTTCGTCCTCAGCCCTTTTAGTCAGGCCGAAAAAAAGCAGCTGCCCAAATTCATCGAGGTAGCTGTAGACATCGTCAAACAGTTACAAACACATTCGTTGACAACTGTTATGAACCAATACACGAAAAATAGTCTAGAAGAAAGCGACAAATAGGCCTAAATTCGGTCAACACCTTCTATTAAATCAACTAAAAATCTGTGAAACGAATACGAAATCCTTTGTTCACCGCTTCAGGGTGAAACGCATCATTTTTCATATAAAAAAAATAGTGGGCAGGGTAGGGAGCCCACACTTTTGCCCAGTATAGGTTTCCATATTCATAAAAGCGGCCTTTTTGTAGAGCAGAAAGACGGATCCCCTGACTATCTGCCCGCCATTTGATGCGAAAATAGCCTTTGGGATGCATGGTAAAGTCGGCTTTTTCGTCCTTACTTTCAAGAAAAAAACTGCCCCAGTGCCAAGGTGTTGTAACATCAAAGTACGTTTTATAGGCAAGGTTTTCCTTATTAACCCAGCCCAAAGGTTGATCTTGGACATCACAGACAAAGACCCAAGGAAAGATATCATCAGTAGGCGCTATCTGAGAAAGGGTTTTAGCCTCGATTACTTTAACGCGTGTCAGAGGAGGGAGACGTTTTTTTTGCACAAAACGAGGATTCGCTTGATAGTAAAGGGGGGTTTCTTTAAGTGTCAGTACAAAATAAATACCATTGTCCAGCCAAAAACGTTGAGGATCGTTAGAAAACGATTTTGAGGCCACTTCGGCAGGGATATCAAAGCTTGGAAACAATCGATCTTTGAGAGCCAAAGTCCGATCATAAAGAGAGGGGCCATAAAGAAAGAGCAACACAGTAACACTTAAAAACAGCAGCCATTTCAACCGAAAAAGGGACGAATGCTTACGCTTAGGGACAGAGCGCCAACGGAATGCCATAACCCTGTTATTTAAACGCAGATTAACGTAATTGAAAAGAGGAAATGCAGAGATTTAAGTACCTGCCAAGAGGTGTCGGTAGGTCCTAATGCAGCTCTCTAATCCCTGATACAAGGCCTCACAAATCAAGGCATGGCCAATAGACACTTCTAATAATGTTGGTAATGCGTTTGCAAATGCGGAAAGATTATCTTGATTAAGATCATGGCCTGCATTCAGGCCCAGTCCTAAAGTATGTATTTTTTTTGCACAGGTCATATAAGGAGTCAATGCGGCTTTGGCGTCCACCGACGCCATCTTAGCATAGTCATAGGTATACAGTTCAACACGATCACAGGGCAGTGACGCCAGCGCAGAGAAATCCGAAAAATACGGATCAATAAACAACGACGAGCGAATCCCTGCTGTTTTCAAATCTCTCAAAATCGTCAAAAGTAAGGCGTGTTGCGCAGCGACATCCCAACCACAGTCGGAGGTAAGTGCATCAGGAGCATCCGGAACCAACGTCACTTGCGCAGGCTTAAGATCTAAGACCAAACGCAGGAATTCAGGGCTAGGATAGCCCTCAACATTCAATTCAACCTCTAGGTGTTCACGAAGGATACGAACATCTTCAAAGGTAATATGGCGTTGATCAGGGCGAGGGTGTACGGTAATTCCTTCTGCCCCAAAACGGACACAATCTTGCGCAACAGCCAATACATCAGGCCGATTATCGCCACGGGAATTCCGCAAAAGAGCAATTTTATTAATATTAACAGATAAGCGAGCGTGAGACTGTGTCATAAGCGGTTGGTTTTTAAGTGACGCCGTTGTTTAAATACCAAAAGTAAAAAAGTAAACATCCACGACCACCTTAAGAAACGTTTTGGCTGCATAATAGCAGAAAACAGCCATTCCAATCCACAACGGCGTAACCAAACAGGCGCGAATGGCTTTTTACCAGCAAGTACATCAATCATGCCCCCACAGGCCAAAGCAAGTACAGCAGAGCGGCTACCTTTCGCTTTAGCACGTTCTTTTAACAAGGCAAGAAACGCTTCTTGTTTGGGATGACCCAGTCCACAAAGGAGTAAACAGGGTTCAAGTGATAATACATGGTCACAAAGACGGGGCCATTCGTTCTCGGAGAGATAGCCATGGGAGGCCCCCAAACAACGCTGCTGAGGATAATGTTTTCCGAGGGCTTTCTGTGCTAATGAGGCAACACCTGCTTTGCCCCCAAACAGATATATGGGAAAACGGGCAGCCTCTAAACAAGCAAAAATTAATTCAGAGCCACTACGTTTTTGAATATTCCCTAGGCCCCAAAATCGTTGCGCAATGCCCAAGCCAATCCCATCAGCCAACAAACAATCAGCAGAGGCAAACAAAGATTGACGCTCTGGATGTTTACAGAGACTTACCCAAATTTCAGGATTGAGACTAAAGATTGTTGTGACCTGAGAACCTGCAAGTGCAGTCGACATCCAGTGAATCAATTGAGGATAGGAGCGTTGGCATAAGCGAAAGCCTGCAAAGTCAACGTCACGAGGCAAACACCTGTTCTGCAGGACCTGAGGCCAGTCCCGACTTTTTTTTAAGGAGTCTTTTAATGACAGAAAACGGTGAAATGATGGGGAAAGACAGGCAAGAAGTTGAGAAGCAGATGTATCAGGAGAGACACAAGAAAACCCAAGATCATCACTCAAATGCCTAAGTTTTGGATCAATATCAATGCCCAATACAGACGCCCCATGGATAGCGGCCCAAAGACAGGCATGGTAACGACTCGAAATCAGACAGCGAAAAGGGGGGGCTTTTTGGGGGTCATCCAAATAAAACGACTGTAAATGGGGATATTTTTTTAGGAGCGTATCACGTAAAATCTGATCACGGGGACAGCTAGCAACAAGATAAACCTGAGTATAAAGAGGCACTAGGGCCTCTATCCAAAACGAATACTGTGTCTCTAAGACATCATGTCTTTGGATAAGCAATCCTATGGCAGAACTATCGTTGGAAAGTGTTTTTGAGGGCTGTTTCCAAAGGGTAAGATCACAGAGAACATCACCCTCGCGACCGACTAAGTCTTTACTCGCCTGATCACGATAGGAAAATCGTGCTTGAGATAAGACACAACGACAGAGCCAACACTGCCAGCGGGATAATGGACCAAATCCTTGTGCCAATAAAAGACAGGGTTTACAAAAAACGCGAGCCAGAAAAACCAGTGCCAAGTAGTACAAAAGGGAGCGAAAAGACGAGCGACTCTGAAAAAGTGATCCTCCACCAAAAACAAGGCAATCAACCTGTCTGATAGCACCTAAGCAGGACCAAAAATTAAAACGATCCACTGTCACAAAGGGAGGTTTAGGAGCATCTTGCCGCAATTTTGGGTATAAAACCTGAACCTCAGAACCAGGCCAAACATGAGCAATTAAATCCAAGGTTTTAGAGAGTAGCCATTGATCACCAAAATTGCCAAAACCATAATAGCCGGCCACAAGTATCCGACGAGGGTCAGAAGATGGAGAGGTGTTCACAGAGCAAGTTGGATATCTCCACTAAAGACTTGCTGTGCTGGGCCTGTCATTAGTATTTTTTGCCCTTCTCCCTGCCAATCAATAGAGAGAATACCACCGGGTAATTGAACAGAACTTTGAGGGTTAAGGCGATTCGTAAGAACACCCGCAACAACAACCGCACAGGCGCCAGTCCCACATGCTTGACTGACCCCAACACCCCGTTCCCAAACCTGAACAGCCACATTCTGTGAATCAATAACCTGTGCAACTTCAACATTTACCCCTTTAGGGAAAAGGCCTAAATCACCCACCGCAGGACCAAAACGTTCAATAGAAACGTCATGTATATTATCAACAAAAAACACCGCATGTGGGTTTCCCATTCCAATCGCTGTCATCACATAATCCTGGCCTAAAACAGAGATAGGAGAGTCAATGACCCGACCATCGTCAGTGCGAAGATTACAAGGAACATCGTCAGCTTGATACTGAGGGACTCCCATATCAACTTCGATGGCCTTAATGCGGCCATTTTCTAAAATCAATGCTGGAAGTTTAACACCAACAGGGGTCTCAACAGAAAACACTTCTTTCTCAACCAATCCTTGTGTATAAGCAAAGGCGGCCAAACAACGAATACCATTCCCACAAAGCTCTGCCTGAGACCCATCTGCATTATAAAAATGCATGCTTACATCATATTCAGCCGAAGGCAAGCACAAAATAAGCCCGTCAGCACCAATTCCATAGCGGCGATGACAAAGACGCAGAGCCAAGTCACTGGGATTCAGATCATTAAGACGTTGATTAATGCCATCAATAACCACAAAGTCATTTCCAAGACCCTGCATTTTATAAAAATGAATCGTATGTTTCATAAAAAACTCCTAAATAGAGATAAAGGATTAATGGGTAATCACCTTAGCTCCCAATTGTAGCAATTTATGAGGCAAGTTGTCATAGCCACGGCGCAAATGATCAAGTCCATGAATCGTCGTATATCCTTTAGCAACCAAGGCAGCTAGTACAAGCGCAGCACCTGCACGCAGATCTGTCATACTAACATCTGCACCACTTAAGGACGCTTTCCCATTGATAGTAGCGGTATGATCATTGATTTGTATATCAGCCCCCATGCGCAGCAGCTCTGAGACATGCATAAAGCGGTTCTCAAAAATAGATTCTCGAACTGTGCTGCGACCATCTGCAACACAAAGTAAGGCCATCATTTGGGCTTGGGTATCCGTGGCAAAACCAGGGAAAGGTTCCGTTTCTAAACTAATCGCTTTAGGACTATGGCTACAATATAAACGCAGGCAGTCAGCCTTAGATTCAATCGACATTCCGACTTGTTCCAAGGCAGAAAGAACAGCCGTCAGATGCGTAGCATTACACCCAGACACAGAAATATCACCTTGGGTAATAGCAGCTGCCATCAATAAGGTTGCCAACTCAATACGATCTGGAATCACAGGATAGCGATCAACAGCCTTTAAGGATCGCACTCCTTCAATCGTAATAATAGGGCTTCCAGCCCCTTTAATTTGGGCACCAGCTTGATTTAAAAAAGAAGCCAAATCAGAAATCTCAGGTTCTCGAGCGACATTGTTCAAGACTGTTTTACCTTCAGAAATAGCAGCTGCCATCATCAGGTTTTCAGTTGCACCAACAGATGGAAAATCTAGATCAATGGTTGTGCCACGCAAGTTTTTACATTGAAGTTGAACAAAGCCATGCTCAATTTCAACCGTGGCGCCCAACGCTTTGAATCCTTTAAGATGAATATCAACCGGACGAGCACCAATTGAACACCCACCAGGAAGAGGAATTTTAGCAAAGCCATTAATAGCTAAAATAGGGCCTGCAACCAAAAAAGAGGCCCGCATCCCGGTAACTAAGTCATAGGGAGCAAGATGTTTGGGTTGGACGTGATGGTTGATGGTGACAACATTATTGTAAAATGACGCATTAACATTGAGGGCATTTAACATTTTGAGCATGCTTTGAACATCTAAAAGGTCCGGAACATTCGTTAAGGTACTACAGCCTTTTAACATGATACTTGCAGCTAAGATAGGTAAAACAGAATTTTTAGAACCAGAGGCAGCCACAGTCCCTTTCAAGGGTGTACCACCTTCAATTTTAAGAGAGTGTGGGGTCATTGGCGTATGTCCGAATGTAGTAAGGTATCAATTTGAGTCTCTAAATGTAAAAGGTCCATTGAGTTATCCAAGGAGAAATCACAGGCATCCAAGCAGGCATCCAAATGTTGTCCAGAACTAGCGCCAGAACTTTCTAGATCATCTTGATCCTTAAACGTAGAAAAGTCTACAAAATCACTATCGCGCTTTCGTTTTTTAATACGCTCATAGCGCTGCTTAAGATCAACTCTAATAGCAATAAAAAATACGCCTTTACTCTTTAAATAGCGGACTTCCTCTGGATGTCGAATACTATCAAAAACAAAACGTGTGTGGCCATCTGATACGGCCAAATCGTAGCAATGTAGGGCTAAACAAGCAGGGCCCTCCTTTTCTTTAAGAGAGTTTGAAAAAACAGTAAGGTGCTCTCTGGTCAAGGGGAGTCCTTCAGCCTGAAGTTTGACACGTAATACATCAGACAGTGAGTAATCACGGTAGCCATGTGACCGAACCAAGTACTGACAAACACTCGACTTACCCGAACCGTTCTTTCCAACCAACGCCAAATGTTTCATGCCCAATTATACCGTTTTTTTAATCGTAAAAGAAAATGTGGCACCTTTGCCATAATCACTATCAACCTGAATGCTACCATGGTGGAGTTCAACTAGTTCTTTGACAATCGCCAATCCCAAGCCAATCCCCTCGTATTTACGGGTAGAGCTATCGTCAATTTGACGAAAATGTTCAAAGATAATCTCTTGCTGTTCTTTTTTAAGGCCAATGCCGCTATCACTAACAGAGAATTTAACCGTATCTGTTTGGTCTTCACAATCAATATGAATATGGCCTTTTTCTGTGAATTTAATTGCATTAGAACATAAATTCATCAAGATACGGCGTAATTTATCCTTGTCAGCAGAAACAGAAAATTCGGTATCTTTAAATAAACGTTTTAAGGTTAATTTTTTGCCCGTCGCTAAAGGTTTAAGTGTTTTGATGATTTCATCTAAAAAAGGAGTGATTTTAATACGCGTGTAGGTCATTTTCATTTTACCTGCATTTAATTGAGATAAATCGAGCAAATCATTAATCAAGCGTTGTAAGCTTCGGGCTTCTGTAAGAGCTGTATTTAAATATTCCTTACGGGTTTTATCATTTTTCTTTGCACTTTGTTGCACCAATTCAATATAGCCAATGACAGAGGTTAAGGGGGTACGTAATTCATGGGTAACCGTTCGTAAAAAAGCATCTCTTAAGCGCTCAATTTCTTTTTCATGAGTTAAATCTCGGATCACAGTAAGGACATGGGCTTTATTATCTCGATCTAACACTTGAGAACGAAGCTCAAAAAGACGGGGGCTAGACTCTGATGAATCTTCGTAAGGGAAGGTAAGTACCTGATTTTTTGCTTTCGTTAAAACAGATCGTTTACTTAGCTCAGTTAAAAGAGCAGTCCCTTGGGAATCACTGTCCTGAAATTTGAACATGCGTTCAGCTTCTTCATTAGCGACAGAGAGTTGATAACGATTATCAGTCACAACAATCCCCACAGGGACATTATTTAAAATACGCTCAGATTGTTGTTTTTCTTGTAACAACGCTAATGACGATTTTTTAAGATTACTGATCATTTGGTTAAACGTCGTGGATAAATGACCTATTTCATCGTTAGAGTTTAAATAAACTTTCTGTTCTAAATCCCCATCAGAGACACGAGCAGCGACATCAGACAGAACATCAATAGAGGTAATGATTTTTCCAATAATGATGGCATAAATAAAGTAAATAAGAAGACAACTAAATAAAATAATCCCTAGAATGACAAACAAAAGATGTAAGTTATGAAAAAATATATTAGATTTTTCAATCAACACCAAGGTGTATAAAGAAGGAGTAGAGGGGGAGGTCCTAAAGGACAGAAGAAATTCTTTTTTGTCCAAAGAAAACATATGAAGACCTTCAAGATTAGAGGCATGTTTAATTAATAATTTAGAAATTTTTTCTTGTAAAATAGGGTCTGAAAATATACGCGAAGACATTAATAAAGGTTCTGCAGATCCTTCTGCGACATAAAAAAGAGTGGGTTCTCCACTAAGTTCCAAGGATTCTAAGACACTGTCGTCAAATGTCTGCAAACTCATGTATAAAATATCATTTTCAAGTGTTTCACGAAGGATGGCGCCAATAAAGATCAATTCATGACGCTGATTATCAGACAAAAAAACAGGTTCTAACTGAGCTTGTTTAGGTTTGTTTTGTAAATAAGAAACAAAGAAGTCTTGATAAAGTTCAGGAACAGCATCCAACTGCACAAAGACCTGAATGTCCTGCTGCTCTGGATCAGCTTGAAGGAGACGTTTAAGATCTCGATAGCGCAGTTGAGGGAGTGTTTGAGTCAGAGCAAGTTGGGTTTGTTGTTTGTTTTGTAACCAATTACTTAAAATATAGTGATCTTTATCAAGAAGTACACGGTAGTCTTTCATTTGTAAATCTGATAAAAAATAAAAAATACCAGAAACAAGAATGACACATAAACAAAGCATTAATACCAAAAAAGGGGAGAGAATTTTTTTTCGTAAACTAAAGTGAGAGCGATGTTCTTTCATGATATCCTTTGATTAGAGAAAGTATAAAGTATAATTCCTGCAGCAACAGATACATTTAAAGATGATACCTGTCCAGAGAGAGGAATTTCAATAAAAAAGTCTACCATTTTTTTATGTATAGGGGAAATCCCTTTGTGTTCATTGCCTAACAGTAAAACAGCAGGTTGACATAAATCAACGTGGGTTAACGAGGTTCCCTCATGTTCGGACGCCGCATAAATCCAGTACCCCTTCTTTTTTAACTCACGTAAGCTTTGAGAGATATTAGAGACTTGGCACAAATTCAAATGCCAAATAGCACCAGCAGAAGAACGTATAGAACCTGTCCCAATAGGAGAGGAGCGATGTTTTGGGAAGATAACAAAGGGGTGTCCAAGTGCTTCGCAACTACGAAAGATAGCGCCCATATTATGAGGGTCTTCAATATGATCAAGAATCACAATCAGAGGCGGAGATTTTGCGATGAGTTCACGTAAGGAAAGAAGCCTGAGTTCAGGCATGTGAGCAAGAACTTGTTGATGTTTGTCATCAGCTAAACGCACAAATTGTTGACGATCTAAACGCTGAATAGGAATGGAAAATCGTTTAGCAAGTTCCAGGATTTCAGATAAGCCCTGTGATCCTCGATGTTCATGACAGATCATGATGCGATGAGGTTTTTGTTTGGCCAGCAAACTTTCGTGGACAGCTTGTCGACCTTTAATAAGAGGCATTCAACACAGAAATAAGGATGTCTAATCCATTAAATAAGGTTTGTTTATCAATGACTAAGGGGGGGATTAAACGAATGATATGGCCATCTTCACCACAAAAAATAAGTAACAGGCCTTTATCTAAACACTGTTTTCTAATAGCTGTTACAAGATCAGGATTAGGGGTTTTACTTGTTTTGTCAGTAACAAGCTCAATGCCGATCATCAAGCCTCTACCTCGTATATCACCTACAAAAGGATGATTAGCTAAGGCATTCTTTAAATGAACCAATGCCTCAGTACCTAGCGAAGCAACGGAGTCTAATACAGGTGTCAAAACCTCTAAGGTTGCCAAAGCAGCAGAGCAGACAAAAGGGTTGCCTCCATAGGTACTGCCATGGTGGCTCGTATCCCATTGCTGCATGTGGGTTGTTTTTGCTAAACAAGCCCCAATAGGTACCCCAGAGCCTAGTCCTTTAGCAAGGGTAATAATGTCAGGGCTAATATCAGCTGCTTGAAAGGAGAACCAGTCACCACTACGTCCAATGCCTGATTGAATTTCATCCAAAATAAGAAAAATGCCCTGTTCTTTACAGAGTTGTTCTAAGGCCTTTAAATACGCAAAAGGAGCAGGAATGTAGCCTCCCTCGCCTTGAATACACTCAATAATCACAGCAGCGACAGCATCATCAAAAAGACCAGTACGTGATAAATAGTTATAATAATAGTCTTTAGAGCCATCAGGAATCACCCAGTCAGCACGATAAGGATCAGGGTACTCTAAGAAATCAACAGATGCCCCCAATAAGGCATCATAACGATCACGGTATTTTTGCTTAGAGGTCACAGAAAGTGCCCCCATTGTGCGCCCATGAAATCCACCACGATACGACAATAATTTACCGCGTTTTTGAACATAGAGTGAAAGTTTGAGAGCCGCCTCAACAGCTTCAGCCCCACTTTGACAAAAATAGGCTTGATAATCGCCCGATATCTTAGTATTCAGAGCTTCAGCCAAGGCAATAGGTTGTTCGTAATAGCCCATGCCAATACTGCAGTGTAGCAATTGTTCTGCTTGAGCTTGTAACGCCGCTACAACCTTAGGGTGACAATGCCCTGTAGAGGTAACCCCAATGCCGCAAGCAAAATCTAGATAGGCCTTTCCGTGTTCATCAATAAGGTAGCAGCCTTCTCCTTTCTTAATAATTAAGTCAGTAAAATGTCCAATAACAGGAGATATAACAGTTTGATAACGATCAATTAATTCATGATTCACAAGGACAGTATACGAGATTGTTCAGAGCTTGCAAAATATGAATGATAACAACAAGATGCTATCTTAGTCGTACAAAATGAAATCTAACCAAGGATCATAGTCCACTGAGTTAATGACCTGGCTGGATAGTGGGAAGATTTCCGATTCATAAAATAGTGTGTTCATAATAAAAACTCCTCGTTTTTCTGCAGGGATCATAGCAATGAATGGTCGCTGATGATCCCAGATTTTGTTTGGGATAATGAAGTAATCCCCACAAACAGAAGGGTATTAAACATCTATTTTTTTCAATGTATTTGAAGGAGAATAGAGTGGATGCGACAAGGGGGTAAAATTGCGTCCATCAGATACCTGGCGTATAATGAACGGATGAAACGAGAACGACTAGTCGTCGCTTTATTATTGGCCTTATTTGCCTTTTCAGTTCTTTTATCGATTAGCAGTCGACAGCTAGAGTTAACAGAGGCTCAGTTGGGATTATCAACAGATGTAATTAGCAATAAAGGGATCGCGGTTGTGCAGTTGAACGGTACGATTTCATTTTCTGATAACAACCAATTTCTTGCTCCATTCAGTGCAGAAAGCGTATTGTCTCAAATTAACACAATTACAGAGGACAAGCGTGTTAAAGGATTACTCATTCGGATCAATAGCCCAGGAGGGACGGTAGGGGCTTCTCAAGAACTCTATCATGCCATCATGGACTTCAAAGAAAAAACACAATTACCCGTCGTTGCCTCCATTGCAGATATGGGGACATCGGGCGCATATTACACCGCAATGGCAGCAGACGTCATCTTTGCTAATCCAGGGTCACTTGTGGGAAGTATTGGGGTTATTTTAAGTAGTTTTAATTTAGAAAAATTAGCAGAACGCTTTGGGATCGATGTCAATATTTATAAAAGTGCAGCACACAAAGATATTTTGTCAAATTGGCGCCAAGCTACAACAAAAGAAAAAGCAGTGTTAAACGACTTGATGACAAATGTTCATCAACAATTTGTTCGTGATTTAATGAAATCTCGGAAAATGAACCGAAGTCAAGCAGAGTCAGTAGCGGATGGACGTTTTTTTAGTGGTGAACAAGCCAAAACACTTGGCTTAGTCGATCATTTAGAGGGGTTTCAAGAAGCCCTTAATTACACAGCTAAAGTGGCCGGCATTGAAGGAAAACCATTGATCATACGAAAAGCCAAACGCGGCATTACCAATTGGATGTCTTTATTAAGACAAGAGATAACGACATCGTTATTAAATGCACTACACATAGGTCCCAAACTACAGTAAAGTATGATTCGGCCCAACGCAGCGTTATATCAGGTTATTTGTCAACCATTAAGTTTTGTGAAGTTTTATTGTTTCCAAAGTCCGTTACGCTTGGGATTTCTCTGTCTAAGTATTGTGAGTATCGCCAAAATTCCCATGTGGATGGATGATAACATGTCGGTGATGTCCGCTTTTTTAACAGTGTTTTTAGGATATAGCATTATTTTAGGGTTCCAGGCGATGGCCACCGATTTTTTTGCACAACTTTTTCATTTTAATGGGAAAAGCTTGACCTTATTTGCGTGGCTTAATATTTCGCTATTACCGTTAATGATAGAGCCCGCTTTGTATTTGATTAGCCTAAACATGCAGCTGCCTAAGTTATGGGTAAGTATCAATAACCTGATAACACTGATTGTTATTTTTTGGCAAATTTACATGATCAAACATATTTATCAAAGCTCATTACGTAAAAGTTTACTATTATATGTGTTACCTATTTTATTTTTAGCTTTAATTACCTGTTTTATTGGGTTAATTGGAGCAAGCATATTATCGATGTATGACTAAGCAGCGCATTGGAATTGGCTATGATGTTCATGCCTTAGTGGAAGACAGACAACTTATTTTAGCGGGTCAACAGATTCCACATGACAAAGGTTTAATGGGACACAGCGATGCAGATGTCTTGTGTCATGCAATTATGGATGCGTGTTTAGGTGCATTAAGCCTGGGAGATATTGGGGATCATTTTCCAGATACAGACACTGCCTACAAGGATGCTGATAGCTTAACATTACTCGCTCAGGTCAACACATTGATTGGGCAAAAAAACTATCATATACAAAATCTTGATACCGTCATTATGGCCCAAGCCCCCAAATTAAGCCCTTACAAAGCTGCAATGATAGAGAATTTAGCGAGGTGTTTGTCACTTTCTGTTCAGGATATATCTGTAAAAATAACAACAACAGAGCGATTGGGCTTTGTAGGCAGAGAAGAAGGGATTGCTGCGCAAGCAGTGGTGTTACTTCATGAAACATAACAAACATTTACTCGGATTATTGCTAATCGTACTAATAGGATTAGCCGCTTGCAGCCAAGCACCCATTAACAAGAAAAAACTTCAAAAACCACTTACCTTAAATATTTCAGCTGAACCAAGCGTATTAAACCCCATTTTATCCACTGATTCAGCCTCTTCAAAGGTAATTGACCTGGTTTTTTCAGGGTTATTACGTGTGAGTACCAATCTGGAGTTGATACCAGATCTAGCTCAAAGTTACACGATCAATTCAGAAGGCACTATCTACACATTTAACTTGCATAAAAACGCATATTGGCACGACGGTAAACCTGTGACAGCAGAAGATGTTAAATTTACCTTTGAACGCATCCTAGACCCCAAAACCAACACCGTGAGGCGCAGCAACTACATCATTAACGGAAAAGAGGTCCAATTTAAGGTTATCAATTCCCACTGTATTCAAGCCATTTTACCACAGCCGTTTGCCCCATTTTTAACCCATATGACCATGGGGATTTTGCCAAAACATCTTCTCAGCAATCAGGACATCAATACGGCCCTTTTTAATCGCAATCCCATAGGATCAGGCCCCTTTGTATTTCAAGAATGGCACAGCGCCCAGTTTATTCGTTTAAAACGAAACGAAAATTACTATGGGAAGCGACCAAAATTAGGGTCACTCCTATTAAAAATTATCCCAGATCAAAACACCGCGTTAATCAGCTTAGAAAAGGCTGAGATTGATCAATCAGGTATTTCAGGTAAAGATTACGCCCGCTATAAAGATCACCCGGAGTTTAGTATTCATCGTTATGAAGATTTGGTGTATACCTATATGGGTTTTAATTTAAAACATCAATTTTTCAAAGATAGTCAGATCAGAAAAGCCATCGCAATGGCCATCAATAAGGATGCCATCGTCAATGGGGTATTAAAAGGCTTCGGCACAACGGCACATTTACCAGCCTCTCCCGTATCGTGGGCATTTCCGGAGACGTTAAAAAAGAACCCCTATCCATACAACCCAGAAAAAAGTCGCCAGCTATTAAAAGCGGCAGGATTTAGAAAAAACAAGCAGGGTATCTTGCAAAAAAACGGCCAGCCTTTTGAATTTACGCTAATCACAAATAAAGGCAACAAAGACCGTGAAAAAGTGGCTCAATTAATTCAACAATTTCTCAAGAGTGTTGATATCAAAGTAGAGATTCGTTTAATGGAGTGGAGCAGTTTTATTAAAATAGTCAACGCAGCGAAAGACCCCAAAGACTTTGATGCCGTTATTTTAGGGTGGTCCTTAGGCTTAGATCCCGATGGACATAGCTTATGGCATTCATCTCAGTATCCCAAAGGTTTCAATTTTGTAGCTTATAATAATGCCAAAGTAGACAAGGCACTCCAAAAAGGGCGATTAACAATGAATACCCAACACAGAAAAACAATTTATAAGCAGGTTTATCACGAAATTGCCAAAGATCTGCCCTATATTTTCTTGTATTACCCCGAAAGTCTTACTGGGATTCAAGATCGTGTAAAAGGATTGTCTCCAGCAGGACCGGCAGGCTTAATGAACCCCATTGAAAATGTGTATTTACAGCCCTGATTTATTAAGAAATTAGACAAAACATTGATGGGGAATAGACATTTTTATATCAACTTTATATCAACAAAAAAAGGTATCATGAATAAAGCAAAATGAAGATTTTTATTTTAAAACGCATCCTTGCCGCTATTCCTCTATTAATAGGCATTACAGCCTTATCCTTTGTAATTATGAAACTTGCCCCCGGAGACCCTACACTTATTTATACAGATCCCTCGGTATCTTTAGAGGATTTAAAACAGGTACAGCAAAATCTTGGCTTAGATAAGCCCGTATTGCATCAGTATATGTATTGGCTAAAAAATATGTTTCAAGGCAATTTAGGCTATTCGTATCTTTCACATAAACCTGTTATAGTGGCAATGACAGAACGATTGCCAGCGACGTTGTTATTAGCCACTGTTTCCTTAGTTGTCATTTTGGCTTTAACCCTCCCTTTAGGCTTAATTTCAGGTCAAAAAAAAGACACACTCTTTGATCATTCCGTCACGTTTTTTACCTTTCTAGGCATGAGCATGCCGACATTTTGGTTGGGATTAATGTTAATTTTAGCTTTATCACTATATTGGCCCTTATTTCCAAGTTCTGGTTTCATTGATCTAAGTCTTAGTCAAGCACCTTGGCCTCAAAAAATAGCCAGTATTTTATGGCATATGGCCTTGCCCTTAGTGACTATGGTATTAGGCGGCCTGGCTGCCTTAACCCGTTATCATCGTTTTGGCATTATTGGCACATTAAAACAAGACTATATCACAGCAGGACGAGGCAGAGGCTTGAGTGAAAAGCGTTTGCTTTATAAACATGCCTTTAAAAATGCATCCTTGCCTTTAGTCACTATTCTAGGTCTAGAATTACCTGGCTTGATTAGTGGCTCCTTTGTTATTGAATATATTTTTGCCTGGCCTGGCTTAGGTCAATTGGGGGTGCAAGCGGTGTTTGCACGGGACTATCCTATTTTGATGGGGACCATCTTATTTTCGTCTATTTTAATGGTCATCGGTAATTTAATAGCGGATATTGCCTACGCATGGGTCGATCCAAGAGTGACGCTAAAATAACAATGAAAAAAATATGGGCCTATCTTAAGAAAGACAAAAAAACAGCCTTGGCGCTAGGGTTTTTATTCAGTATAAGTCTGGCAGGGCTTCTATTACCCTTTCTATCGATAGATCCAAATAATTTTGATCCCTTAAACATTCAAGGGCCACAACCACCATCTTGGCAGCACCCTTTTGGCACCGATGACCTAGGCCGAGACCTGCTGTTACGCTGTATTGACGGAGCGAGGGTATCCTTGATGGTAGGACTGATTGCCATGAGTATTGCCATGAGTGTGGGAACGTTCATTGGCGCGATAGCTGCATATATTGGAGGGTGGGTAGACCAATTATTGATGCGGATATTAGAGCTATTTTTGGCGATTCCAAGTATATTTTTGATTCTAACGATCCAAATTATGCTAAAACCCAGTATTTATAACGTCATGATTATCATTGGACTAACATCTTGGATGGGAGTGGCCAGATTAGTTCGGGCAGAACTGCTAAGTATCAAAGAACGCACCTTTATAACTGCTGCCAGAGCACGAAATATTGCCCCTTTACGACTATTGTTTAAGCATATGTTGCCTCATGCGATCAATCCTATGATTGTGGCGGCTATGTTAGGGATGGGCTATGCTATTTTATTAGAATCAGTCTTGAGTTTTTTAGGCTTAGGCGTACAGCCTCCCAATGCCTCTTGGGGGAATATGTTAGAAAATTCACTCGCATTTATGAGGGATGCCCCGTGGATGGCTTTGATTCCGGGTCTGCTGATTACAGCAACAGTCATGGCCTTAAATTATCTAGGAGATGCCTTAAGACAGGCCTGGGATCCAAGGGCATAGTAAGAAAGAAAACTACTGATTGGGATAGACACGGCGTATGCGAGCTGTACCATCTACTATACGTGAATTTTGAGTGATAGTATAACCATGTCCGTTAGTAGTAGATTTATAGAGTATTTGGCCTTGATCCAGAAGGTTCGTCGTAAATTGAGCACCTGTCCAAGGATTTACAAAGAGATGAGTCCCTTCATTTCCTCCATAAAGTCTAACTTCATGATACATAACAATTTCACTTAGGTCACCATTTGACGTAACAAGCGTAATAATGGGGATATCTGACGTATGAATGGGATAGGTAAGATGTTTTCCATTATACTGCTCGAGTAAGCGTTTAAGATTTTTAACATTAGCGTCATTTGCCATATCTTTAGCGGTATTACGGAAGTCCGTACCCCTTAACAGAACAATACTAGACAAAATACCTATAATGCCCATGACAATCAAGAGCTCAAGCATATTAACAGCTCCCTTCTTATCAATAAATATACCTTTAATTTTAGACCATAAATGACGAATTAATTGTTTCATAGTATGTAAAAACTCCCTAAGTATTAAAAACCACTTTCTTAATTAAGATGTACCCACAGGAGAAAATATTAAACATCGATTTTTTTGCATACATCAATAATTAGTATCAATCTGATCAATAATAGGTGAGTGACCAAAAGTATAGGTCGTCACATCAATACTAAATTCCAACGCAGCTGTAATGACAGATTCAGGCAAGGTCCAAACGTAAGAAGTCGTACTCGCCGATGTCAACTCTACGTCTGGGCTAATAGACAAAGTGGAGGCGCCACTTTTCACGCTTAACGAAAATTTAGACACAGGGAAATCAGAGTCAGGAATCAGGGTCATCGTAAGAGTATCGTAATCACGAGCAATAGCCGAAGTTAAGACAGAGCTAGCTATGGTAGCCGTTTTTTCATAATACGGAAAACAACCAGCTTCACGGTTTAAATAGATATCCACCGCTGGATTTCCTGCTCTGTCATATAATTGATGCTGATTATCTGCAGTACTCCAAAACAAGTTATCACTACTCGTGACAGAGGTATCATTACTTGATGAAATATATCCACTGGTATCGGTAGAGAGGTTATAAAAGACAGAATATCGACTGATGTCGTAATAATCATAGACACTAATCCCTGTCGTGCCACCATGAAAGATATTGTATTCACTAATCATGGTTGTTCCATAACTAGCACTAATACCTGTAGTAACATTATCCCAACTACAATAGCGTAGGGTAGGAGATGAGTAATCAGCAACAGAAACAGCGGTGCTTAAGTCTCTAAATAAGGTCTTAGTAATCAACATGCCACTTTCATAACTGACAGATTGAACACCATCTTTTCCACTTCCTGTGATAGTAACACCTTCTAAATGACTATGCTTATTCATGGTAATTAAGGGCGTAGATAAGGAATTTGTAAGAATGCTTTGCTGGGCACCAGCTCCATATAAAAATCGGTATTTTTTGAGTTGAATTTGACTTGGGCTATAGCTACCTTTTGCAAGTAAAATGTGATCACCTGCATAGGTATTATTAGCAATATCACTAGCGATATCACTGCTACTAGTGGTAAAAAGATGCTTTTTTCCTACGCCAACACGACCCGCATAAGGGCCTCCATAAGCACCACAATCATTAGTAGAAGTTCCTTTTTGAGTATTATCTTCATCATTGTTTGAATAAAGATATCCTCCATCAATGTAAGGATTATCGTAATTAGTACTTCCTGTTAGCTGATAATCACTTTCAAAATAGCCGCTTCCATATGGATAAAATGTGTTATAGAAAGTATGGTAAGAGCTGTAGGAGGATGGGTAAAAATAATTGCCAGAATATAGATAATTACTTAACCCAGTATTGTAGAAGTAATTGTATAAACTGTAATAAGAATACATTAACTGATAGTAGTTATCAAAAATGTTATTTCGAAAGTAGACGTAATTCGAATAGTACATGTAGATTGCATAACTATCAAATTCTTGAAATAAATTATTGTTAATATTAATACCAGAAGTACAGGATTCAATTTTGATACCATAATCACCATTCAAGACAATATTATTGCGAAAAGTAATGTTTTGAGAATTTCTAAGATAGACATTTTGGCACCAACTAGTTTCTAAACTATAAAATCGACAACGCTCAACAGTTGTTGTAGAGGTCACTTGATACACCTGAAATGTATTGGTGTTTGCAGTGACGGTTAAATTTTGGAGTGTTGCAGAACCTTTGTATATATAGACGCCAACATTCGGGTTATCGTCCACCCAACAATTACGCACTGTTATATTGCTACAGACATATGAATAGACCCCAATACCATTTGACTGGTCGCCACTATCAATAAAAAAGCCGTCAATCACGACATTATTATCATAATATCCGTAAAAGGTTCCAGCGTTTCCCGTTCCTGGATTAACCACCGTAGTAAGATTTTCATGAATATTCCGAGTCCAATTTGTTGATTCATAGCCGCCTAATAGTGTGATGTCGGATTTTAATAAGACATTTTCGTAATATGTTCCTGCGGAGACCAAGATTACATCTCCAGCACTTGCAGCATTAATCGCATCATTTATAGTGCTATAATACTGGCCTGTATTTTGGATCGTAACAACACCTGTATCAGGGGTTACGTAGACCTGATCACCCCCTCCAGTAGTGTCAGATTGAACCGATAGATTAGTCAGGGTTGTATTGCCATAAAACGTGGTACTGCTATCCCCATGACGCACAGAACTATCATTGGATAGTTCATGCTGCACCAGCGTGATCAATTGCTCCTGACTTTTAGATTTATTATCAATCGTTTTGGACAATATCCATTTAATGGAGTTAATTAATTCATAGCTAGGACTGCTCGTATTATTCAGCACAAAAAGATCAGAGCCAGAATCATCTTTATAGCTGTTTAAGGTGAATGAGGAAATGGTATCAATCAACACATCAATGCCTAGAAGAACGCTATTGTCATGATAGGCCGCCACCAAGGCATCCGTAGGAAGGCTATTACTCAGTGATAAGGTGCTTTGATTACTAGAGCTATTATAAAAAACACTCACCGAAATATCATTCGCATCGGTATAGGTCAAATAGCCTGTCGTATTGCTTGATAAACTAATCAAATCGATCGATTTTGCGTGCTTAAGTCGAGTCTGAAGTTCGCGGATATCTTTTTTGAGTTCAGAAGATAAGCGTGTTTGGTCATAATTCTCAATCCAGCTACCTTTAAGGACACCTAAGGTTCCTAGTACCCCAATCATGATTGAACTCATCAAACAGACAGCAATAATCAATTCTAATAAACTATGGCCCAAGAGATAATGAGATCGATTACCTGTCATTTTTCTGTAACAATGCTGGAAAAGCTAAGAAAAAGTTCATTATTATCTAAAAGTCTATCGCCATTACTATCAGACCATACCTTTACCAATATGACGGCTGAATCACTGCGTGTGCTCCGTTCCCACGTTGTAATAGACGTACAAAAACGATCAGAAAAGTGATTGGGCGTTTCAGCAAAACTAAGTTGGTTAATTCTGGCATCTCCAACCTGTTCAAGCTCATCCCCATCACTATAGCTATCGATAGAGCTACTTTTATGGGGACTTTCAGCCCAACGGGATACATAATCTGCCACATAATGCGAGGCTGCTAATAAATCATCATATACAATCAGTTCTCTGCTAGTATTGATAAGTTGTCGCATAGACTTAAGCGTAGGAATAGCAATAATAGCCAAAAGTAACAACAGAATTATCGATTCAGCATACAAGAAGCCACCGTGGTTTTTAGTCATTAGCAATCGCAACTCCAGAATAATAATAAAGCGTAATAGATGAACTATAAGAGTTGGAGTCTGTAAATGTTAATGTTGAATCGCTACTATGAGAGACAGGGTTACTCAAATACTGTAATTGAATAGAGCTTGTAGGGTGAAAAACAATGGTATCAAAGGTAGGGCTAAGGGAAAGTGTAACGGTATCAGACAACGTTTCACTGTATAAAACCTGATTATCACTTTGTTTAACAATATTTAAAACTGGGGTTGAAGAGAGTTGAGATAATTGAACTTCAACAGCCGTATTTAAGGCTTTTGATTGGGAATTTGCATAACGCAATGCTTGTAACATTTCAGCAACACTGGTTTTTAAGGTAGGACGAGCTAAAACCGCTTTAAACGAAACAAAAGAAACGATAGATAACAGCGTTAATACAAGAATCATTTCTATCAAAGTAAACCCAGCTTTGTTGCTCATTCGTGACCACTATGCCCACTCATATCGATATAGCCATCGCTATGGATCACCCAACTAACAGATTGGTTGCAGGTAGATTCAACCCCTTCAGGAAAGTAACGGACATAAGAACCACTATCACCTGGATCATCCCAGTACATGTTGCTCATATATGCAGGATAAGAGCCATTATTGAGGTAATAGAGAGAAAGTTGTGCATTAATAACCTCACGCATGCACGTATGAACTTGCTTTTTACCATGATCAACATGAGTGCTATAACGTGGAATAATAAGGGACAAGAGCAGAGAAATAACTCCCAGAACAACAATGATTTCTAGTAAGGAAAATCCACTTTGATTATGGCGAGATAACGTAATCATGATACATATCTAAAATGCCCACATAGACATAGATATAAACATCAAGAAAGAGTCAGAGTGAAAAGGTCAGCGATTTAAACCACGTTTAGAAGGCGCTGAGCAAAAATCTACAAAGCGTTGCACTTCTGCATGAGTGAAAGACTGTGAGTTCAGTTTTTCAAGTGCTAGACGTAAGGTAAGGTCACTTCGATATAAGGTTTTATAGGCCTCTTTTAGTTCCGAGATCGCCTCAGAAGCAAGTTTTTTGCGACGTAATCCGACCACGTTAAGGCCATGAATCTGAGCAGGATTCCCATCACATAGAACATAAGGGGGAATATCTTTGACCAACTTACTATATCCGCCAATCATGGCTCCTTGCCCCACCCGTAAAAATTGATGGATGCCGGTCATCCCACCAATAACGACATCGTTATTAATTTCAACATGCCCTCCCATATTTGTACTATTAGAAATAACAATATTGTTATGTAAAATACAGTCATGACCAATGTGCACATAGGCTAAAATAAGATTGTCATCCCCCATTTTTGTCACGCCTCCACCAAGCGTAGTCCCACGATTAATTGTGACATATTCTCTAATTTGGTTTCTATCACCAATATAGACCCAACTTTTTTCACCGTCATACTTTTTATCTTGCGGAGTTCCGCCGATAACAGAGCCAAAATGGATATGACAGTCAGCACCTATCTTTGTCCATTTTTCAACAAGAATGTGGGATTCTAGAACACTTCTATCACCAATAATGACATGCTGGCCAACATAGGTATTAGGGCCAATAACCACATCTTTTCCTAAGATTGCAGAAGGATGTACCACTGCGCTAGGATGAATCTGTGGACGAGAGGGTAATAAACCAAGCTTTAAACCAATCGTTGCTTCAGATAGCAGTTTTCCTTCTAAAAACAGAGAGGCTTGAAGCTCGAGTTTGGGGTCTTTATGACGAAGGAGATCTACTTCAATACGTAATTGATCTCCAGGAAACGCGTCTCGGTAAAATGTGACCGAATTAAAGGTATCGCAGCGAATTGAGCGGCTAGAAAATTCTGAATCTTCTAAAATTAATAAGGTCGCAGCTTGAGTCATGATTTCGAGTAATACCGATTCTGATAATTTTTTTTCAATAAGTTCAGGAGAAAAAAACGGTTCATTAATAGTGATATTTTTGATGGCAACAAGACGCTGGCGCTCTTGATAGTCAACAACCTTATCAACCAATAAATAAGGGAAACGTTGTTTTAAACGCTGTAATCCTGGAGAATTCATATTGAGATCTAGAGAAACATGAGACGCTACCATAGAGCTAACATTTTAAAACGAATATGAAATAAACACCATAAAAAAATAATAATTTGAACTTGACGTTTAAAGAAGAGGATTCTAAGATTTTATGAAATGAGAAACTTTCTGGCATCTTTTGTATTTCTATTTGGGTTTTGGCTAATATTATCTGGAAAGTTTGACGTCTTTCATCTAAGTTTAGGGGGTATTTCCTGTGCATTAATTGCCAATTGGACAGGGTCCTTGGTTTTTCAAGACAAAAATATCACGTTAGCGCAACGTCTCATAGAACATTTCTCATTTTATCCCTATGCGTGTTGGCTATTTTATCAAATTGTACTCGCAAACATTCAAGTGATAAAAATCGCCTTTTTACCTAATGTAGATAGCGTGATTCATCCGAAAATTATCACCTTTAAAACCCACCTTACCCGTGATATTTCAAAATTTGTATTAGCTAATTCTATTACGTTAACACCAGGAACGATCACAATCCGAGAAGAAACGGGTACGTTTAAAATACATGCTCTGAATGCCCAAGCAGCAGAAGGGATTCCTACAATGATTAAAAAGGTAGGGGCCTTATTTGGAGAAACAAGGCATTGATTAACTTTTTTACAGTGTCAGGACTAGTCTTATTGGGACTAGTATTTATGGTCTTCATACGCATTATCAAAGGCCCATCCGTAATGGATCGTATTGTGGGGGTCAATATCATTGGAACAAAAGCGACCGTATTGATTGTCATCTCTGGTGTGATTTTTAATCGCTTGGATATGTTTGTCGATATTGCCATTGCATATGCCTGCTTAAATTTTATTGCTTCAATTGCGACTTCTAAATTTTTTCAGCATTATCAATCACTACCTGTTAAAAAAAGACAATAACGGAAAATAACCTATGATAAGTACAATAATGACAATTTGTTGCGTTCTGAGCATGGTGTTAGGGTTGTTTTTCTTCCTGGGAACAAGCGTTGGTTTGCTACGTTTTCCGGATTTTTATACACGTATGCACGCAGCAGGTAAAGGCGATACCTTATCAACTGCGTTACTTCTTTTATCAGTATTATTTTGGACAATAAAAGCAGACCAAGCGCTACCCATATTACTCGCAATAAAATTATTTTTGATCATATTGTTTATTTTTATTGGAAGTCCCACAGCAACCCATGCCTTGATCGATGCAGGTTACGAGTTGCATGTGCCTAAAAAGGATAAAAAAAATGATCCTAGCCTTTAATTCAGTCATTTTGTTATTAGCCTTGGTGTCCGCTATCACCGCCTTACAGATTAAGGATAATTTATCTGCTGCAATTATTTTTGGAACCTATAGTTTTTTACTTTGTTTAGCTTGGACAGTCATGGGGGCCGTAGATGTTGCATTCACCGAAGCTACTGTTGGGGCAGGCGTGAGTACAATATTTCTAGTCACGACCATATTTAGGACCTTACGGAGGACAAGCGATTGAAACTGATAGCAGGAATTATCGCAAGTATCTTGGCATGTTTATTAATATCCGTGGCCATCGAACTCCCCAGATTTGGAGATCCTCACTCTCCAGCAAATGAATATGTGGCAAGTTATTACCTAGAAAATGCCTACAAAGACGGTCATGTCCCAAATGTCATCACGTCAGTACTAGCCGATTACAGAAGCTTTGATACTATGTTTGAAACATGTGTCGTGTTTATTGCAGGCGTGGGGATTATGGCCATTTTGTTTGGAACCTCTAAAAAAAGCAAACATGCCGTTCAAATAAAGTCACTCCCCTCCAATAATAGCGTGATTATTCAAACAGCAACTCGATTTATTGTCCCTATGATGCAGCTATTTGCATTTTATGTCGTTGCACACGGACATTACAGTCCAGGGGGCGGTTTTCAGGGGGGCGTCGTTTTAGCAGCAAGTCTGATCTTGCTTGCACTTGCCTTTCAGTTAAAGGGAGGCCTAGCCTTTATGTCTAAAAAAGCAATGATTGGCTATGCAACAGCCGGTGTTCTTCTATACGCAGGAATAGGCGTAGTTTGTATGCTGTATAAGGCTGACTTTTTAGATTATTCTGCACTTGCTTATGTGCTGCCTAGTACAGATAAAGTGATGGCTCGATCACATGGGATGTTAGGCGTCGAAATAGGGGTTACATTAACAGTTATGAGTATCTTATTTGGAATTTATACGCAATTGGCCTCGAATGGTCATATGGACGAGGGCTTATAAATGGCAAATTTTAACTATATTATTGTGGTAATAATTCTCTGTCTTGGGTTATGGGCAATGTTATCTAAAAAAAATCTGATTAAAAAATGTATAGGTATGGCCATTTTTCAAACAGGAATTATTCTGTTTTTTATTTCAATGGGGGCGAAAAAAGGAGCAACTATCCCTATTATTCAGCAGGGATATGGTGCCCATGACGTAGCTCATCAGGCTATTCAAGCAAGTCATTATGCGAATCCTTTAACACAAATATTAATGCTGACAGCTATTGTTGTTGGTGTTGCTACATTAGGCATGGCACTAAGTTTAGTGCAGCGTATCTTTAATTTTCATGGCAGCATTGAAGAGGATGAAATACTAAATCAATGATAGAGACATTACTAACCTTACAATTACCCATTCTAATCATTTTAGCCCCTTTGTTTGCGGGCTTTTTAACCTTTGGGATAGGGAGCTTTAATAAAAAACTTTGTGCCCCTATTACGATTGTAGGAACAGGCCTATCCCTGATCTGCGCCATTCAGGTATTATCTCAGGTTCAACAGAAAGGGCCTGTACATTATTTTTTAGGTGGGTGGATTCCCCCTATTGGTATCGAATACGTGGTAGATCATCTTAATGGGATGGTACTTGTATTAATTGCAGTCGTCGCATTTTTAACAGCTATTTATAGCGTCAAGGTTGTTGAAAAAGAACTTAGTAAACGAATACATTTTTTTTATACACTTTTTTTATTTCTTGTCACTGGCTTAATGGGTATTACCATTACAGGAGATGCGTTTAATGTATATGTCTTAATAGAAATTGCAGCCTTAAGCAGTTACGCATTGCTGGCATTGGGGCAAAAAAAATCCTTTTTTGCCACCTTTAATTATCTAATTATTGGAACCATCGGAGCCTGTCTCTATTTATTAGGTGTAGGGTTTTTACTCATTCAAACAGGAACCTTAAATATGCCAGATTTAGCCTATCAAATCACATTACAACCCTATTCAGCTGCCATTTTTATTGCATTTATTCTGATGGTCTGCGGGATGTTTGTTAAAATGGCATTTTTCCCAGCTCACGGTTGGTTAGCAAATGCTTACGCATCAGCACCAACAGCCGTAGGCTGTTTAATTGCTCCATTAATGACAAAAGTGTCAGTATACGTAGTGATTCGAGTCTTATTTAGTATTTTTTCAGTCTCTTATGTATTTGATATATTAAATATATCAAATGCGGTCATCGTTTTAGCTGTGGCCGCCATCGTTGTCGGTTCAATATACGCGTTGATGCAGCAACATTTTCGTAAATTATGCTGTTACTTAATTGTGGCAGAAATTGGCTATATGATGGGAGGGATTTTTATGGGAAACGCCAATGGTTTTTTTGGTGGGACCTATCATTTAATCGCAGATGCCTTAATGACAGCCGCATTGTTTATGGTAGCTGGAGCTATATATTACAAGCAAGGCACGCTAGATATCAGAAAATGGGCGGGGTTATTTAAGAAAATGCCCATAACAATGACCTGCTTTATTTTTGTGGCGTGTTCGATGATTGGTATTCCTCCCACAGCAGGATTTTTTAGCAAATGGTATTTGATTTCAGGTGCATTACAAGCAGGTCATTACCTATTTATGATAGCGTTGTTATTTTCATCGTTGATCAATGCCGTGTTATTTTTTAGAATTATTGAATATGCATATTTTGGGTCTTTTTCTTCACCAAATAGTCATTCTCAAGAAAGAAGTGAAGCCCCTTTATCGATGCTGTTACCGTTGGTATTGGTCATCATATGTATGATGGTCTTGGGCCTATATTCACAAGACATCCTGAAATATTTTATTGCGCCAATTAATCCGTTTTTAGGGAATTGATATGATCACAACACAAAGTATATTGCCTCTCTACCCAATATTGATTTCATTTATTGCTAGTGGACTGATTGCGATATCTGGTCGTTTTCCGAATTTAAGAGAAGCATGGACCTTTGTAGCTGGATTATGCAAACTAGGCTGTATTGTCTATATGTTGCCTTGGATACTTAAGGGTGAGGTATTAAAAATCACCTTATTAAATCTTTTGCCCAACCTTAGTATTGCCTTGAGAGTAGACGCCTTTGGCATGATGTTTGCCATAGTAGCCAGCTCATTATGGATCTTAACATCTATGTACTCTGTTGGGTATATGCGCCCCCTCAAAGAACATGCTCAAACACGATATTATTGTTTTTTTGCCTTGGCATTATCAGCCACCATTGGGGTCGCTTTCGCTGCCAATTTATTTACGATGTACGTATTTTATGAAATCTTATCCTTGTCTACCTATCCCTTGGTCACACATCATCAAGACAAAGAAGCTCGCGGTGGCGGACGAAAATATCTTAGCTATTTATTAGGCACATCGATTGGATTTTTATTACCTGCGATGATCTTAAGCTATGTACTAGGCGGAACATTAGATTTTTCAGCAAATGGCGTGTTTAGCACAATGCCATCTTTAAGCGTGGTAACCCTTCTCTTCTTTTTATTTATTTTTGGTTTTGCAAAATCAGGGATTATGCCCTTTCACTCATGGCTACCAGGGGCTATGGTTGCCCCAACACCCGTATCCGCTCTCTTGCATGCCGTAGCGGTCGTCAAAGTAGGCGTGTTTTGCATTTTTAGAGTGATGACAGGTATTTTTGGCGTCAGTATGTTGCAACTAACACAATTGCCCTTGATTTTATGCATTTTAGCCTCTATTACCATACTGGTCTCGTCGCTCATTGCCTTGTCACAGGATAATTTGAAACGATTATTGGCTTTTTCAACCATCGGACAGCTTTCGTATATTATTCTAGGCGTTGCTTTGTTATCAGCGTCTGGCCTAAAAGGCTCAATGTTACATATTGTGATGCATGCCTTTGGTAAAATTACCTTGTTCTTTTGTGCAGGCGCAATTTTTGTAGCAACAGGTAAAAAATATATTAGTCAAATGAAAGGAATTGGGCGAAAAATGCCCTTTACAATGGCCGCATTTACCTTAGCTGCGTTAAGCATCATTGGGTTTCCTCCCCTAGGAGGCTTTTTAAGCAAAATATATTTAATTGTAGGGGCATTAGAGGCACAGTATATGTGGGTGATGCTTGTGTTATTAACTTCTTCTTTTTTAAACGCTGCTTATTTTTTTCCAATTATTTATAAAGCCTTCTTTCTTAAACCAGATGATGAGACAAATACAGGCATCAAAGAAGCTCCGTTATTGGCAATGCTTCCACCTGTTATTACGGCAATTTGTTCGATTACGTTATTTCTTTACCCGAGTGTGTTTAATAGCTTAGCGGATCTTATGCTACAGTGGGGGGTACATCAATAAGAGAAAGAAATGACAAAAACAACAGACAAAAAAAGGAACCAGGGGTATTTTAATAGAGAAACAACAAAAAAAATGTTGTGGCGCTATCTTTGGATAGGCTGTTTGTTATCTCTCGGTTTAGAATTTTTTGTGCACAGAAAAAGCCATTTTGGCGCGCAAGGCATAGATGGCATGTTTGGTTTTTTCGCAGTCTTAGGCTTTGCAAGTTGTTTACTATTTATTTTACTAGCAAAGTTACTAGGATTGGTTGTAAAGAAATCAGAGGATTATTATGATGCTTAGTTTGCCTCCAGCGTTTTATTTTATTTTTGCGGCAATTATACTCCCTTTTTTACCAAAGCGACTTAGAAATATCATCGTTGTGGGACTTCCCTTAGGTGTTTTTTATGTGATTTCTCAATTATCAGATTCATTAACATTTACACTACCATTTTTAAATATTGACCTTTCCTTATTACGAATAGATAAGTTGAGTAAGGCGTTTGGCTATATTTTTTGCTTGAGCTCTTTTGCCGCGTTTGTATTTGGTTATCATATCAAGAAACCCTATGAATTTATGGCCGCATTGCTCTATATTGGGTCTGCCTTAGGGGTCGTATTCGCAGGTGATTTACTATCGTTATACTTATTTTGGGAAGTGATGGCGATCGGTTCTGCCGTATTAATTTTTATGGGAACGGGAAAACACGCGTCTAAAGCAGGATATCGATATTTACTTGTTCATATTTTTGGTGGGTTAGTTCTATTAGCAGGCATAATACTTTACGCTGTTCAAACAGGATCTTTGGCATTTAATGGCTTTGAGACAGTCACGATGGCAACCAGCTTAATTCTAGTTGGGTTTTTAATAAATGCTGCCGCTGTCCCTTTTTCAACCTGGTTACCAGATGCGTATCCAGAATCCACGGTAATGGGCGGGGTAATTTTAAGTGCATATACCTCCAAAACAGCTGTTTATACCTTAATAAGAGGCTTTGCTGGATGGGAGATATTAATAGCGATTGGATGCTTGATGGCAATTTATGGAATCATATATGCTTTATTAGAAAATGATATCCGACGTGTCTTAGCTTACAGCATCGTAAATCAAGTAGGTTTTATGGTCTGTGCAGTTGGAATAGGGAGTAAATTAGCATTAGCCGGAGCCGTCGCACATGCTTTTTGCCATATCATATACAAAGGCTTGTTATGGATGTCTGCAGGAGCCGTCATTCATCAGACAGGTAAACATCGATTTACGGATTTAGGTGGACTGTACAAGGCAATGCCTTTTACCTTATTATTTGGGTTTATAGGTGCCTTAGCGATTGCCGCTCCTTTTACATCTGGCTTTGTCTCTAAAACCTTAATTATTATTGCAACAGAAAAAGCACATTTATTTGTTCCATGGTTGATATTAGAGGGAACCTCTGCAGCAGTGTTTATTATTGCAGGGATTAAATTCCCCTATTTTATTTTTTTTGGAGAAAATAAATCAGTCAAAAGCAAAGAAGCCCCAAAAACAATGTTAATAGCCATGGGAATCTTAGCGTCATTATGTATTTATATTGGCTGCTTCCCGAAAAAGTTATATGATCTTTTACCTTATTCAGATATTGTCTTAAAGACACTTCCTTCTCAATTTTATGAGATATATATCCATCATTTTTCACATGTGGTTGTTCGTATGCAATTACTCTTCTTTTCTATTTTATTATTCTTCTTATTTTTGCCATTATTTAAAAAAACAAATACCCTATCATTAGATTTTGATTGGGTGTATCGCAAAGGAGGACGATTTTTATATGGGTGTTTAGATAAAACGTTAAATGGCCTTAATAGCTTTATAGATCACTTAGTGGTTAAAAAGGGAGTAAAAACATGTGCAGATTTTAGCCAGCAAGCACCGGCTATCTTAACCTGGGCGGTATTAAAGCCACTGTACCTAGATAATGAAAAAGCAAAAGAAATTGTTTATAAGCGTGTCAAAAACAATCACCTATCAGTGTCATTGCCAGCACTCGCGTTTTTAGCGATGCTCACCTATTTTATCTACCATCAACTGTTTTAATATAGAAACATGGTAGGTGTAAGGTCTCTTGAAAGTGAATTTTTAGAAACAAATACACATGCCTTGTACTGCTCAAGCACATACAATCTAACCCACAGCCGCAAATACCATGGCCTACTGATTGTTCCGATAGGCGAAGAACGCTGCGTGTTACTATCACATATCGAAATCATTGCAGAGACAGAACAAGGGTCTTATCAACTTACAGAGTTGACAACAAAAGGGACAGAAAATAGGGGGGCGACGACTATGAGTAGCTTCGAAGCCAGTCCATGGCCCAAAATCATCTTAGCCCCGAACAAAGATGCTCGCTTGCAGCTAGACATCACCTTAATGCCTGAACATCCCACGCTTTTAATTTCGTGTAAATTAGTCGATGAAACAAAAGCGCTGACATTGCATCTTCGTCCGATATTCGCATATAGAAATATTCACAGCCTAAGCCAAAAAAATAACTATGTAAATCCGAGCCTCAATTTTCATGATCACTGCACAACAGTCAGACCTTATGACAGCATGCCAGAGTTAAGCTTTAAGCTTAACCAACACAATACATTCCAACCAGCTTTTCAATGGCACAATGACGTGTATTACAGCATCGAAGAACAACGCGGCTATCCCTGCACAGAAGATCTATTTTCTTATGGCACATTTAAGGTAGAATTAACGGAAAAAAACACCGTACATATGGCAGTGAGCACCCAAATGGCGACCTTCAACGGGTTTTCACATGTCACCAGAGTACGAAAAGAAAAACAACGCCAGTTCAATGAAGATAAAAAAAACAATGCGCAATATTTAACCTGGTCCGCACGACATTTTATTTTTCAAAAGACGAAAAAAGCCGACATCCTTGCAGGCTTTCCTTGGTTTGCCTGTTGGGGACGAGATAGCATGATTGCCTTACCTGGATTACTATTAGAAACTCAGCGATTTAGCATTGCTAAAACTGTCTTAAAAAGTTATGCCCAAAAACTCAAAGATGGACTTATTCCGAATACCTTAGATTCGCAAGGGAATGCCTTAAGTTACAACGCCATAGATGCAACCTTATGGTTTGCATGGGCTGTCTCAAAATATTGGGAGTATAGCCAAGATGAGACCTTTATATACACACATTTATGGTCAGCCTTAGAATCTATTTACCAGCATTTAAAAAAAGGGACGGTCTATCATAGTTTTTGTGACAGAGAAGGGTTATTGCATAGTGGAGATAGTAGCACGCAATTAACATGGATGGACGCCAAAGTAGGCGATCAGCCAGTAACCCCACGTTATGGGTATCCCATTGAGGTGAATGCACTGTGGTATCACTTGTTGTCATTTTTAGCTTTGCTAGCGCCTCGTTTTGATAAAAGCTACGACGAATTATTTGACGATATTAAAAAATTTAGAGAACATTTTGAGCAACGTTTCTGGCTTGAGCAAGAAGGTTTTTTTGCAGATTGTTTGTTTCCTATTCATGATAAAAAGAAGGCGAGTTTAAAATTACGTCCAAATCAATGTATCGCAATGGCCTTGGTACCAGTGGATGAAAAGAAAGCAAAGAAAGCCTTAGAATTAGTGACAAATCATTTGTGGACACCCTTTGGCTTACGTACCTTAGCGCCTTCTGACCCCCTATATAAAGCACGATACGAAGGAGATCAGGAGACTCGGGATAATGCCTATCACAACGGGACTGTATGGCCCTGGTTGTTAGGGTTTTATACAGAAGCTGTCAAGAAATATCAGCCTTTGTACCTAAGCAACGCCAAACAAAGCATTCAACGCTTAGAAACGATTGCAACAAAGCAACAAAGCGGATTGCTTCCCGAAATTTTTGATGCTGCAGAACCACACCACCCTCGCGGCAGTATCCATCAAGCCTGGTCAGTCGCAGAGTTGATTCGTAGTAATACACTCGTAAAGAGCTGATTTACAGATAATTCGAACTTCTATACACTAAATTTTATGGCAACAATACATGTCGTGTTATGTGGCGGGTTTGGCAAACGCTTATGGCCAATTTCTCGAGCTCAATATCCCAAACCGTTTATCCCTTTGCAGAATGATGAAACACTATTTAATTTAACCTTAAACCGCAATACAAAACACTGTGATAAGCGCATGATTGTGACCAATGTAGCGCACGCGGCATTGGCACAAGGCGCATGTTATAACTGTGATTCAGGCAAGCAAAGAGAGACACTGTTTTTATTGGAAGGGATAGCCAAAAATACAGCTACTTCTGTCACCCTAGCAGCATTGGCAGCAGATCCAGAGGATATTTTATGGGTAACGCCTGCTGACCATTGGATAGCCGATAACCAACGCTATAGCGACGAGTTAAGCTATGCTATAGACATTGCACAAGACAATGCCTTATTAACCATCGGGATTACACCAGACAGCCCCAATACACAGTATGGCTATATTCAACGTGGGAAACCCTATAAACAACAACAAGACATACACTGTTATAAGGTAGAAAAATTTCATGAAAAACCAAACAAAAAAACGGCCCAACACTACCTTACATCTGGTCAGTATTTTTGGAACAGTGGAATGTTTTGTTTCAAAGCAGGGGTATTTCTCAACGAGTTGCAGCAACACGCCCCTCAGTTATTAAAGGGGGCTAAATCTCTGCATCAACACGTCTCAAAAAAAGAGAATTGTTGGCAGTATACGGCCGACAAAATGCAGGCATTACAAGCAGTAAGTATAGACGTGGCAGTGATGGAAAAAAGCCAAAATCTCATGATGCTAGCCTCCAAGATAGACTGGCGCGATTTAGGCCAATTTGAGCAGCTGCAACATTTAACAGAAACAGATCAATATGGGAATTCAAAAGGGCAAAATATTTATGTGCAAGACGCACAAAATAATTATATCTACAGTCAGGATCGTTATGTTGCAGCAGTTGGGGTATCAGAGTTAATTATTGCCGATACGCCAGATGCGCTATTGGTTAGTAAAAGAGGCTGTTCAGCTGGTATACAAACCTTAGTGACTAAAAAAAGTGAGAAAAACCCCGAATTATTCAATGAAAGTCCCGTCGAAAAACGACCCTGGGGCAGTTTTCGGGTGATCAAAAACGAGTCCAGTATTAAGGTCAAAGAAATAACGGTTCAGCCAGGCAAACGTTTATCTTTACAGAAACATCAGCATCGAAAAGAACATTGGGTGGTCATTGCGGGTGACGCAACAGTCCAAGTTGAGCAACAAACACAACAACTGTCAGTGGGCCAAAGTATAGATATCCCGTTAGGAGCCATTCATCGTTTATCAAATCAAGGCAGTGCCCCTGTCAAAATCATCGAAGTACAGTTTGGGGACTATTTAGGTGAAGATGATATTGAACGCTTAGAAGATGATTATAAGCGAACAATATCAGATTAAAAGGAATCCCTTTGACTATGAGGATAGAGATGAGTAATAAGAGAGGATAACCAGTGGGGGTTAATCCTTGGTCATCATATCAGACCAAGCCGTCATCACAGCCCCCAGTTCTTCTTTAATACTGCTCGTATCACCTTTAATCGTGATAGATGTAATGGTATCTTCTTGAGCAACTTGATCAACAATGTCTTGATCATCTTGGCTTGCTACTTCACCAAAAACAGTGTGTTTTCCATCCAACCAAGGAGTTTCAACATGGGTTATAAAAAACTGGCTGCCATTCGTATTAGGTCCAGAATTTGCCATGGATAGTTTACCTGGTTTGTCGTGTTTAATATGAGGTTTACATTCATCTTCGAAGGTATAACCTGGCCCACCTGTACCTGTTCCGTGAGGGCAGCCACCTTGAATCATAAAATCATCAATCACACGATGAAATTTTAACCCATTATAAAAACCTTTTTCAGCCAAGTGAACAAAATTAGCCACAGTTAAGGGCGTTTCTTGTTCAAATAAATGTAAGTTAATGTCTCCTTTATCAGTTTTTATGACAGCATGTAATGCATTTTTAGACATAGTATTCTCCAAAATTTTATTTTGAATAAGTGTAACATAGTTTTTTTATTACTTCGATTAAGAAACCTGTACGAATCATTAAATTGCAAGATAGAGGTTTAATTATGGAAAGTGTTGATTAAAAGTTAAATAAATTGCTAAGATTGCACAGAAAAAAATTGCGAAAACACGTAAATTAGAGAGGGAATATAATGAGCCATACAGGACAACTAACACCACCAAAACAACAAACACCACAGGTTAAATCAACAGAAAGATCGGAAAATAATCCTGGTTTAAAAAGAAAATGCCCAAGCCAAAATATAGAAGATCTCAGAGCCCAGCGATTAAAAATAGCCCGAGCACTAGCAAGAGAAAAATTAGAAGAACAAGCAGCAGCTCTAGCACAAGCAGCAGACCAAGCACAAGAAACAGCTCAAGCACAAGCAGCAGCTCAAGCACAAGCAGCAGCTCAAGCACAAGCAGTAGCTCAAGCACTAGCAGCAGCCCAAGTACTAGCAACAGCTCAAGCACAAGCAGCA
>JAYNIM010000005.1:0-68252 GCA_038109055.1 bacterium | reverse complement strand
GAACAAGCACAAGCAGCAGAACAAGCACAAGCAGCAGAACAAGCACAAGCAGCAGAACAAGCACAAGCAGCAGCCATCAGAGATTTGCGAAGACAAGAGTCAGGAGCACTAGCTCTATTTCTAGCACAAACAACACCCCCAGAAGCAACAGCACAAACAACACCCCCAGAAGCAACAGCACAAACAACACCCCCAGAAGCAACAGCAAAACCTCGATCAGCAGCAGCAAAACCTCAATCACCAAAGCGGAGAAGCCCAAAAGCCTCAACAGGATACAAAGAGCTAATGGATGAATTCTTGAAAAACGTTAACCAAACAAATCCAAGAAATATGGAACAAGCTATTAAAACACTTTTTACAGATATCAATCGGAGAAGGTGGAATGTTGCAGTTATAACAAAACATGAAGAGAAAAAATGGAAAAGTAATTTACTAGAATATGCTCAAGGCTATCATTATACAAAGGGGACTGCAACTGATTGGGTCAAGGGTCAAGAAGATCAATGTGAAAAATTCTTCCCACAAAAAGCTATATGTATACAGCCTAGACAGACTAAAGGGAATCATTCTTTTAATGAGACTTTCTTTAGCGTAGTACACGTTGTAGCAGAAGAAGCACCAGAAGAAGCAAAAGCTGAAGAAAACGAAGATCAGGAAAAATTACGGGTGGACTATGTTACGCCCTATATGGAACAGATAAATAACAAAAATGAAGGTAAATGGATGGATATAGACCTTGAAGTTTATTATACACGCCCAGATTTTAAACAGATATGTGAAAGTCAACGAGGTCACCAAATAAAGACTTTAGAATCAGAATTAAGGGGAGAAGACGTACCAGCCCCAGAACAATCAGCAGCAGCAAACGCTGGATTACCCTCAAGCCCTACCCCCGAAAATAATAGACAAAATCAAGCATTATCAGCATGTCCAGCACCAACGGCAGAATTAACACAGAGAGAAAAAAAAGAGTTAGCATCAGTTTTAAGACAAATAGAAGCAGAAGAGAGTCAAATACAAAGAGCAATAACAAGGTCTAAAGTAAAGCCATCAGCTAATAAACCAGATGTAAATAAATTGGAACAAGAGCTAAGAAAGTTAGAGAGTAAGGAGATAAAAGATTTACTACAGAAAGAAACGTACCAAGATAGTCAGAGTAACGATTGGCAAATAGTAAAGATAGAAAACACAGGGAGTTACGCTTCATTTGAAAAAGAAGAAGGAGAAAAGGAAGTATCTGTATTTTTGTCACAAGGCACAAAGACTACGGAGCCAGGAGTAAATATAGATGTAAAAATGAGCGATCGTAACGAGGATATTGAATGGATGATAAGAACAGTCACGAATGTAGATCATGAAATAATAAAGGTGAATAAGGCTAACGACGAAGCCACACAATCAGAAGCAGAAGCAGAAGCAGAAGAAACAGCAGCAGCGCCAGCAGTTAAGCGTCAAAGGACACAAGCAGCAGAAGCATCATCATCTACACCAACAATACATCAATTAGACAGAAGAGGATGGGAGGGTGACACCTCATACAGAGAATTGAATCCACATAGCTTAGCGGAGAATGGAGTAGACGAATATAGGGCAGATGACGACGCGATGAAGCAGCTTTTTGCTAGAGACTCTGAACCAGAGGATCCAACTAGCCCAATAAGAACAATAGAAGAGCTTTTATCAGGAAAGACACATATTGTTGGTCCAAAAGGAACGTTTGAACAGGTATATAAAAAGAAAGGAGAAGCTCTAACAGAAAGAGGTGAACAACGATTATATATAACATATAAAGCAAATAAACCCTCCCACCAGCGCTGTGATAGAATAGTTGAAGTACGCATAAAGGAAGAGAATGTGACAGGATATGGATTAGTAAGACGGAATAATGCCCAAGGTATAGAAGATCCAATATGGGCAGGGTGGATCGAACAAAAAAAATTAAAAGAAGAGTATGAAGTGAAAGATCGCAGGGAATTAGATTTAAAGTCGAGTGAAGAATACGAATTTATATGGGATTCAGATTTGAAGCTATTTTGTAGACAAGAACCCTAGCCTTCTGGCACAGGCATCATCTTGACGTCTATGTGATCAAGATCCGCCACTTTAAATGACACTTTTGTAAGGTGGCCCGCGAGTGACAGATCCTCTAAAACAGCGCTAAGTATAGTTTTGTGGGCGTCTTGGCAATGTATTGTCGCTGTGACCGGCACTTTTATACTTAGATTTTCTTTTGATTTATAGGTTCTAACCTGTGTTAGTACTTCCACTACACGTTTGAAATGTTCAGTAGAATGAGAAGACGTCCTTGATAAAATAAACTGAGATTGATGAACAGATCCCTCTTCCAAAGACCCCCATACCTGTTCACTTAAAAAGGGCATGAATGGCGCAAAACCCTGACACAGTATTTTTAACGTTAAGCGTAACCCGGCTTGGGCAGACAATTTTTGTTTGGGGTCCGTGGCTTTATATGCACGGGTTTTAACCAGCTCAATATAATGATCACAAAAGGTCCAAAACAGCGTTTCGATTTCATCGAGTGCCCCTGCATAATCAAATTCAGAAAATTTTTCATGATAACGATTCATGTTTTCTTGAACCAAGCTCCAAAAACTTTGATCCAAGACTTGGGTTAAATGACTTTCATTTAAATCTTTGGGCGCATCTTGGATTTGCATAAAGACAAATTTAGAGGCATTAAAAAACTTGGTTAAAATCTTTTTACCAATCAAAAACATACTTTCATCAAAGGCTGTGTCCACACCCAAACGAGCTTTGGATGCCCAATAACGAATGGCATCGGCGGAATAGTCATCAAACAAATGCTGGGGGGTAACCACATTCCCTTTAGATTTACTCATTTTTTTACGATCTGGGTCTAAAATCCACCCTGATATCGCAATGCGTTTCCAAGGTATATCGTTGTGATGAAACCAGGCCTTGGCAATGGTATAAAAGGCCCAGGTGCGAATGATTTCATGAGATTGGGGACGTAAATCAAAGGGAAATAATTGCTGATGCTGCTCATCATTTTCTGGCCAACCAGAAATAATTTGTGGGGTCAAAGATGACGTTGCCCAGGTATCCATGACATCGGCTTCTGCACAAAAGCCATTGGGCTGGTTGCGCTGGCTTTCGTTAAAACCTTCAGGGGTAGCGGTCATAGGGTCGATGGGGCATTGCTCGGGCTTGGCAAAAATGGGGACATCGTGACGTGGGTTTCCTTTTTCATCGAGCGGGTACCATAAGGGAAAGGGCACACCAAAAAAACGCTGACGACTCACACACCAATCTTGATTAAGCCCTTCTACCCAATTACTGTAGCGGTTTTTCATAAAGCTAGGTTGCCAAATGATTTTATCGCCTTGTTTTAACAGGGTTTCTTTGTGATCAAGCAGGTTAATGTACCACTGCCTCGTGGGAATAAATTCTAAGGGACTATCCCCTTTTTCAAAGTATTTGACGGGATGGGTGATAGGTTCAGGCGGATTGGGCATGGCTTTTCCTTTACCTGATACTGCAGAACCCTCTTGAGCTAATAATTCAGCGATAATTTTTTTAGCTTGTTTACAGCGCTTGCCTTTCAATTGATCATAAGCGTCTTGGGCCTGAGTTGGGTGATTACTTAAAAAAGGTGCTTTTTCAAAATTAATGTCTTGAAAACAGCCGTTTCTGCCCAATACTTGCTTAAGCGCTAAATTTGATTGTTGCCACCAGGCCACATCCATCGCATCACCAAAGGTACAGACCATTAAAATACCCGTGCCTTTGTCAGGGTCTGCATGTTCGGCGGGTAAAATGGGAACTTCAGCCCCAAATAAAGGCGTGACGGCTGTTTTTCCGAATAATGGTTGGTAACGTTCATCATCGGGGTGTGCTACAACCGCAATACAGGCCGGTAATAGTTCGGGACGCGTTGTTGCAATGGTGAGTTTTTTGCCTTCTGTGGTTTCAAAGTGAATATGATGATAAGCGCCCGCATCTTCACGGTCTTCGCATTCTGCTTGGGCAACCGCTGTTTGAAAATCGATATCCCACATACCCGGAGCTTCTTTACTGTATACAAGGCCTTTGTTTTGTAAATCTAAAAAGGAACGCTGAGAAAGGGCTTGGCACTGCGGGCTAATGGTCGAATAGGTCAGGTTCCAATCCACCGATAAGCCTAAGTTTTTCCATAGCGCTTCAAAGGCTTTTTCATCTTCGTGGGTCAGTTCTAGACAGGCCTCGATAAAGTTTTGACGAGAAACAGGCGTGCTATGTTTGTGTTTTTTGGGGTTTATTTTTGCAGGTTTCCAATGAGGGTCATAAGAAAGTGTAGGGTCACAACTAATACCATAGACCTGCTGAACACGGCGCTCTGTCGGTAACCCATTATCATCCCAGCCCATTGGATAGCAGACATTTTTGCCACGCATACGTTGATAACGTGCAATTACATCAGTTTGCGTATAGGAAAATACATGGCCTATATGTAACGAGCCCGATACAGTGGGGGGCGGTGTGTCAATTACAAAGGGAGGTTCATTTTTTTCAGAGTTGTAGCTATAAATACGCTCATTATCCCATTGTTTAATACAGGCGGCTTCTATGTCTGCGTGTTTATATTTTTTGGGTAGTTCCTTCATGACGAGTTTAGTTTAGCAATGAGTGAATTTTATTTCAAAAGTGTTTGGGGATTGAGATGAGCATCTCTAGACAATGTAACACGCTTAACCTGCCATAGAATGTAACTGTGTCTTCATGTTACTTCATTGCTATTCTTTGGGCTATAATACCTGAACAATGAAAAAGCATCTTGCAATGGGAGCCTTTTTTTTACTCTTTGGCCTGCTATTTGTTACACTAACAACCATGACAAACAAAGTCCCTGATAGTCCCCGTTTTTGGTGCAACTTAAGCCCCGACGAATTAGAGGCTCGCAAAGCTTCTCTTTCTTCGCTGGCCCACCAAGTGACCCAAGAAGATGGCACTGAGAGCCCCTTTCAAAATGCCTATTGGGACCATAAAGAAGAGGGTCTTTATGTCGATGCGGTATCGGGTGAGCCATTATTTAGTTCAACAGACAAATTTGACTCTGGTACGGGTTGGCCAAGTTTTACAAAGCCCATCGATAAGAAAAGTGTGAGTGAGCATCACGATAATAGCCTTGGCATGCTACGCGTCGAAGTTCGATCAAAAATTGCAGATTCACATTTAGGACATGTCTTTGAAGACGGTCCCGATGAGGCGCAAGGGGGGCTGCGTTATTGTATTAATTCAGCCTCATTAAAATTTATTCCTAAAGCAGAACTAAGTGAATCAGGATATGGAAATTATGTGGCTTTGTTTGAGAAAGATGATAATCATTCAAACTTCACTCACTTAGAAACAGCTTACTTGGCCTCAGGCTGTTTTTGGGGAGCAGAAGAGCTTTTTCGAAAATTAGAGGGCGTGATGGATACTCAAGTCGGGTATATGGGAGGAAAAATAGCACAGCCCACGTATGAAGATGTTAAAGTTGGCAGCAGTGGCCATGCAGAAACAGTTAAAATTATCTTTGATCCTCAAAAAATTAGCTATGAAGAACTCTTGCTCTTTTTCTTTAAAATGCATGACCCCACCACGCTAGATCAGCAAGGAAACGATAGAGGCAGTCAGTATCGATCGCATATTTTTTATACCTCCACTACCCAACAACAACATGCAGAAAAAATCATGAGACGCGTCAATGACTCTGGTGCTTTTCCTAAACCTGTTGTTACAAAGTTAGATAAAGCGCCAGACTTTACCGATGCTGAGGACTATCATCAAGATTACCTACAAAAACACCCCAATGGCTATAGTTGTCATTTTGTCCGCAAGCAACTTTTATTTTGAAAAACAGTTGATTTTTTAATATGAGATGGTGTCAGAATAAACTACAATTAATCGCTTATTTTCCTTTATTGGGGTCCATAATCTTTATAGAATCTTTACGAAGAAGCTGTTCAAATATTGAAGGGAGTGTCTCAGGCAGCTTCTCTGAGCAGTTTCCCAATGAACCCTGTATGAGTGGGAAAAAACGAAATTTACTTGCTATATGTAGTATATTTGTGAGTATGGCTGTTTCAATGGCATTTTTTAGAGTGTCTAATAAATGTCATTCCTAAAAAAAAATTCCGGAAGAAAATTGTCAGGTTTTAGGCCAATATCAAGAAGATGTACTAGCCGGTGAAATAGTTCCAACTTCAGTTATAAATGAAGAAGGTACAGTTCCTGCCGATCCTGTAGTACTGGGGTATAAAATTTAAGTAGACAGAAAGGGATTTAAAATGGCTTTTTGTTGTTAAATCATTTTTGATTGAAGATAGGCGTTTCAACTTAAGAATAATGGCTAGAAATGAGACATAAAATAAAATCTAATGAGTCCATATCATTAGAACCTTGATTTGGGACTATTAAAAAAATGATCAAGAAAAGATCATCTTGCAACGACGAGATCGCAGAACAATACATTCATATAACCTTGTTTCACACTCATATAATGAAGCAATAAAAATGGTGTGTTTTTTAAAACTTAATCCCTTCTCTCACAAAATGACAACTATAGCCGTTGTGTAACTTTTATTAAAGTTTGACAACCCTTTTTATCAAATCTGTACATTCTAAAACCTGTTCAAAGGGCAGCATATGAGAGCTACTCGGTACCGTTACAAATTGCTTAGCATACTTTTTTAACTTATCTCGAGCACCCGATAAAAAAGTATTGGATGTTGCCCCGGCAAGCACATGAATGCGGGTTGTGGTGGACGCTATATTCGCCCAAATAAAGGGGTCAAGACTGCACATGGCGCCATAAATAGCCGCTTCCCAAGCTTTTGGAAAACGCAAAATGTAGGTGTTGTTTTTTTTAACAATACTGGCATCTATAAAATAACGAAGCGCTTCATCGCTTAAATAGTTAAATTGTTCTCGTGCGCGCCAACGTTTGAAAACCGCTTCTTTGCTTTGAAAGGTGTCGCGTCGTTTGTGTGTGAGGCGCACCATAGGATGCGCTATATTTTCGAGTTTCAAAAACTGAATCAGCTGATATATATAGCGTATAGCAGGGCTAAACAATGCAGGTTCTATGAGAATAATATCTTTAAAACGCCCAGGGTTTTTTAAGGCATTGTATAGCAAAACCGTTGCTCCAAGGGAATGTCCTATTCCAATTAAATTTTCTTTTTTTGAAAAAGCATGATCCATTTCATGGCTAAATATTTCCCAAGATAATGGTTTGGGAATGGCTAAGTCAGGGTTTTTATAAGGAGCAAATCGATGTACAATGACCTGGCTTAGGGGCTCAAGTGCCTTGATTAAGGGGGTATAGGCGATGGAGTCTATGCCATTTGCGGGGAATAGATAACATGTTTTTCTGGAGATATGAGCCATATAGACAGTATATCAAAGAGAATCTGTCATATGCGCCATTCGCGAAGCCTACTATATTTTTCATAGTAATAGAATTAATGATACTATAAATTATTGTGGCGCGATTGACCGGAGCTAATAATAATAATCGTCCTTTATTAGATAGAGAAGATTTGCAAAGGATAAGAGAAAAATGTATAAAAGTTGCCGGTGCATTTTTTTTAATGCAAGCATGTTTGATTTTATTGAATAAGGGTGAGGCAAAACGAGTTGACGCTAATAGTGAGCGACTTATAGTACATGCACTTTCAGGAGTAACAAGTCTTTTAAAATAATTTATTTTTCTGTAAGAGATTGAAAGATTTTATTTAACCAATAAAAATAGACCAACATAGACATATAGGAATGGGGCAATATAAAAGAAAACAGGTCCATATCGATCGTTTAAATAAAGGAGCATAGGTATTACCTGTAAGAATCACAACAATAGAAATAGGGATAAACGTAATCGCAGACGCAACTGAAAAAATAACATGCCCTTCAGAAATAACACACCCCCAAAAGGGGCCCAGGCATGTATAAATAAAATGAGACATACAGAATAGATAGGTAGAAATACTGGGAACTAATAAGTAAAAACCAACGTGTCTATTCATTAGTATTGTACAATTTCGTCATCAATTGCCGACCACAAAAACCAGGTAGCCACCGTAGAGTAAGGGTGCCATGGTTCACATACTTTTAAAATATCGTCATTGCTTTGAACCTGATAATATTTTTTAATCGCATTAACCAAGCCCACATCACCCAAGGGACAAATATCAGGTTCCAAATCATGAAAGATCAAAAACATATCGGCACTCCATTGACCAACTCCGACGATAGAAAGCAATTTTTGTGTTTTATCAGAGACATCTTCTAGTGCTTTATAGTCCTCAAAAAAGCAACTTTTACATATAAGCTCTGCAATAATATGAAGGTAACGATATTTAGGTTTAGAAAAACCTGTAGCCAAAATGATCTCTTTTGAGGTTTCTAAAAAACGTTTGGCTGTAATAGAGTGATCAACAGCCTGTTCAAAACGCCTAAAAATAGCATTGGCAGCGTGAACAGAGATTTGTTGACCAATAATAATTTTAGAGAAGGTGTAAAAGGGGTTTTGGTAGGAGATAAGTTGTTTATTGGGAGCACTGTCTCGGATGATGCGGGCAAGGATAGGATCGTTTTTAGAAAGTACAGCGCAAGCATCCTGCCAATAGGGCGTTATGTGCGGAGTTAAAGACATAAGTCTAAGTGTATCATAGTCGGAAAAACCAGCGAATGCTAAGATGATACAGACAATGAACAGGACATTTACTCATACACTACAGACACTCACAGACTTGGCAAAAGATCGAGGTATCCACTACAACCTGGATCATATGCAGCAGGCCTTGGCCCTATTAGGAAATCCCGAAAAACATCTTGCACCTGTGATTCATATCGCGGGCACCAATGGCAAAGGCTCAACTTTACGGTTTATCTCAGAGGGACTCATGCATCTAGGCGTTAAAGTAGCGACATTTAGCTCTCCACATTTACACTGCTATAGCGAACGCATAGCGATAAATAAGCAAGCCATACCTGCAAGCAAGTTTGTGAGGATATTTAACAATATTCAAGAGGTGATACCAACAAGCTTGGGGCTGTGTGAATTTGAGTACCTAACATGTATGGCGCTTATATATTTTTTAGAGCAGGCGCCAGATTATATTCTGTTAGAAACAGGCTTAGGAGGACGTTTGGATGCTACAAATGTCTGTCAGCCTTGTCTAACGATCATTACATCTATTAGTATGGATCATCAAGATATTTTAGGAGAGACCCTTCAAGAAATTGCCGCAGAAAAAGCAGGGATTATCAAAAAGGGCGTCCCTGTAATTATCCCGACACAGCAAGATTCGCTAGCAAGACAAGTCATACAAAACGTTGCAACAGGACACAAAAGCCAGGTTATTCAAGCCGATGCATACCCCTTAGCAGAGCAGCCCCGCTATCAGGCAGAAAATATAGGTATCGCAAAGAAAGCAATCACACATTTATACCCGCTTTCAGAAGAGAAAAATGATGAAATAGACCAATGCTTGAATAGGACGCAACACCCCGGACGTTTTGAAATACAGGGATACAACGATAAAACCTTGGTTTTTGATGGGGCCCACAACAAAGACGCCATAGCAGCACTAGGCCGAAGTTTACAGGCATTCACAGCACAAAAAGAAAGTCAGGTTGATAAGATAGGTATAATTCTTGCGATTCAAAAACATAAAGATGCGATCGGAATGCTTAAACAGTTAAGAAAGTTTCCGTTTACCTGCTATTATGTTGCCGACCTTGACGACAGATTTTTTTCTTTTACAGACATACAAAAAGTTGCAGCATCACAGACACTACGACCTTTTTATTGGCAAACTAAAGAGATGTGTAAGGAAGACATTTGTGTATTTACCGGGTCACTATATTGGATAGCAGAAGCAAGAATGAGGTATACCAGTAGGTAAAACTAAAAGATCTAGTAGGAGAAATAAGGGAGCACATGGGGCCTAAAACAGTGGGGGAATGACGGAGAAAATTTATATGATAGAAACGTTGCAATAGCTAGGGCATTAGATGGAACATAGATAAGACACGGATCAGAGACACACTGAAGAGATCATTGGAATCAAGAAGCAATCAAAATTGAAAAAGAGTTTATTCTGTAAGCAGAGAAGATTAATTAAAATTCAAAGAATAAGAACAAAAGATCCAAAGTGACACAAGACTTAAGAAAGTATAATTAAGTGTGTAAAGAAAATTACTTAACCTTACCGTAATATTCGATGACGTATCCAATATTAAGGGTGAAAGGAATATCTTGTGGTGTAGGAAGATTGACAACTTTACCTATTTCTTTGCCTTTTTCGGTTTCAATTGCCAAAAAATGAGGGAGATCTAAAGTAGGTTTTTTTCTTGTCTGCATAAAAAGAACATTATTGTAGAATTTTTCCCTCAAGGATATTTTAGAACCTAATGGTAGCACTAGGGAAGGAATATCAACCTTTTTTCCATTTACCAATACATTTCCATGTACCACCATTTGCCTGGCAGAAGCCATGGTAGGGAAAAACCCTAAGCGAAAAAGGACATTGTCCAAACGGCGCTCTAGCAATCCAGAAAAAGTGTTAAACCAGTTAGACTCTTTACGTTTAGATTTAACAACTAAGGTGCGAATCTGGCTTTCTTTAAGGCCATAATGATGCAAGATTTTTTGCTTTTCATTCAAGCGCATCCCATATTCAGAAGGTTTTCTACGCAAGGTCTTCCCATGCATGCCGGGAGGAAAGGGGCGTTTAACCAAGGGGCTTTTTGCATCCTTCTCACCAAAGCCAGGAAGGCCAGTGTTTAATTGTCGTTGTATTTTGTATCTCTTTTTTCTTAACATAATTCAGATAAGAGATAGTACCCTTTTTTTTAAGAGAATGCAAGGGCTATTCAAATAGGGGTAAATAGATGTTTGAAAACAGGAAAAAATGGGCACTTCATAAGGGAGGGGAACCCAAGCATAGATAGAACATTTATAGAGTATGTAAAAGGAAGTATTAACGCATGGATGGAATAGACAACAGAGTTAAACGTAAAAAAAATCCTATAGCCAATAGTGGAAAAAAAGCGATTGTCAACAATGGGCTTTTTGCCGCTGCAGTCGGAGAAACAGTCGAAGAGATAAGTAAGAAAAGAAAAGACAAACAAAGAATGTCTGAAACAATCTCCAAAAGAGGAGCAAACAGACCACTAATTCAAGAACCAGAACCAAACCACATAGAATGGGAGAGTAAAGATGGAGGAGATGCAGCTGCCGGATTAGAAGAAGAGTTTCCTAATGCCCAAAAAAGGAGAAAAAACTATAGTGATGAAGTTAAAAAAGCATTAGTTGAAACCAAAAACGCCATACTTGAAACAACGACCTATACGTCATTAACGAAAGCAATTGAAGAAGCAGAAACAGAAGAAGAAATAAGCAAAGAAACATCAGAAAAAATCAAAAAAGAAATTCAAGCAGCATTGTCCCACACAAAAACAGAACAAAAAACCACTAAAGATAAAAAGGAATTAAAGCTATTAGCAACAGCAACAGAAGCCCTAGAGCTGGCTGAACAAAAAATAGAACAAGCCGAAAAAGAAGAGAGAGTGCAAAAACATAAAGACGTCCAAAAAATAGAAAAAGCAGCGACAGGTATTCAAGCAGAGGTCAGGGGAAGAAATGTTAGAGAGGAACGACAAAAAGCAGTGGCGAAACAAGAAGCCCCACACAGTCCATTAGAAAAAAGTAAAGCAAAAGCAGCGAAACTCTTTTCAAAAAAGACTAAAGAGGAACAAGAAGTACTATTTAAACAAAACCTTGAACAGGAGCTTAGAGCTATTTTGGCTGAGAACTGTGATGCCATTCAAATTGACAGGACGCCCTTGTTTAACAAACAGACTTGCATAAATCTAGAAAAGATCCATGACTATATTGAGGACTCGTCTATTATACGGAAAAAAACATCTAAACATAAGATTGACACACTTTTGGCACGGTTAGAAAAAGAAGGGGGCGTATATAAAGAGGAAGAATCCTACAAAATTATAGCAGCACATCAATTTTTTTCAGACATAGAAAACACGCTGGGTCCAAAAGAAAGTCGGGTTATGTTAGCCGCCTTTGGGTTTGATAATCGCGAATCAAAAGGGGCCAATGCAATGCTAAGAAAAGCCATTATAGCCCAAGCAGAGTCTTGCGAGATTGCTGCCACGGGTAACGCCATGCTGGATGATATAGAAAAATTAGAAAGGCGATTAACGACAAAATATGAGCTATTTGAAGGAATGAAAGCAAAGTGGAAATCTTTTAGAAATAAAAGTGTCTTTAGCACACTGGTAAGCGACAATTATCGTAATTTTGGCATGATTCCTGCATCAGGTCATCAGGCAGCTAAAATAGTGTTTCAATATAAGCAGGGAAATAAATGGGAAACCTGCGTGATTCCTGTGGATGTTTCACGCGCAGGGGTGAAAGAGGTTACAGAAACAAACAAAGAAGGTGAAATATCCTTGAGCGATTATTTAGAAACACATGAAGACCTCAAGAAATTACAGATAAACTCAGACAAAGAACGGCAATCCTTAGTAGAGAAATTACTTTATTTAGCAACAACACAAGCCGAAGACCCCAGAGAATATGAAGAGATTAAGCTAAAGTTTTTAGCACAAGATGAGAGTAAAACAAGCAATGTAAGAGCAGCATCTGCCTTAGGGGCGTCAGCAACAGCAATAAGTTCACTACTGCCAGAAGAGGTCAAAGAAGAAATAGAAAAACAAGTAAAAGAGAGTTTACAGGACATTAAAGAAGGCCTTGAATCAGCAACAGAAGAAGGAAAGGAGATGGCCCAAAAAATAGCAACTGACTTATTAAAATCAGTAGGAAACGCAGGGATGAAAACAGTCTTAAATCTCTTAACAGGAGGATTAGCAAGGGTCGGAATTGAACTTGCAGAGCTAACAGCCTTTATATCAGGATTACCAACAATTGAAGAGATTGATATAGATTTAGGAGATCTCACAGAGTTGCCAGATTTGTCAGGATTGGCAGGTTTTATAGAAGGTTTAGGTCTTCTGGACTTTGATATTGACACATTACAAGACATGGATTTGCCTGACCTGAGAAATCTTTTAAACAGGATTTTTTTAGAAAAAGGAGCCGAAGGCCTGAAAGCATTACTGGACGAAATACAGCATATATTTTCAGAGTCGCCCACAATGAAAGATCTCTCTGAAAAAATTGATGAGATATTAAAAAGTATTGAAGATCGATTAGACGATATAGAGCAGTCATTAGAAGACATAGATTCAGAGGCGATTAAGCAACAACTCTTAGAGCCAATTAAGCAAAAATTAGAACAGTTAGCAGACAATATGGATTCGGTATTAAAAGCAGGGACCACGATTGCAATAACCGCCTCAGTTTTAGAGAAGAAATTTAAAAAAGAGGCAGGGAGTTTAGAGCAAGAGGTATTTTTCACAGATGAACAAGAAAAATCCACATCTTCACAGATATTAGTTCAGGAGACGTCAGAAGGAAGGCTAAAGTTTGGAGTTGAATTTAAGATTAAGAAAAAGAACCCACGCTTAAAAGCAGCCACCGGCTATGTATTTTTACCCGAAGAAAGCCCTAAAAATCAGGAAGAACAAAGACGTTTAATACAAACTTTAAAGGCCATGCCAAGACCTATACAAGACCTATATTGCCATTGTTTTGACTGTAAGGAATTATCCGAAAGCGTTGCAGAAGAGGATCTTGTAGAAAATATCAAGAAATATGCTGATTTTATGTGCCATGTTCAAAATATAGTAGCGAAAAAAAATGAAATAGATCAACAAAATTGTTTTTTTAGCCCCGGAGTAGAAAAAATAACCGACCTAATAGCGCAAGTAGGGAGTACCTCCAAATTACAAACAACAATGAAAGAGTTAGGTGTCACAAATCATCACGTTTCGGAAGTAACAGAACGGACTCCAAGTATACTAGAGGGATTAGAGAGTTTAAAAGACACCGTGCTGGCATTAACAGACGCACAAGTTAGTGTATTAATAGCCAGTCTTTTTGTAGATGAATATCACTCACAACACGATCAATGGATTCAGATGCTATCAACACATTTTGTCGTCAATCAGACATTTTTACAAAAGGTGACAGCTGAAACAATGCAGGTATATATCCAGCAGGCACTGCAAAAACGAACCGATCTGCTTGATAAATTTTCGATAGATACGAAGACCATCAAACAGGTATCAAAACGACTAACAGCGGCATACGAACAAGAGCTAGAACAAGAACACCAGAGAGATGGCGAACAATTGATAAGTGAGTGGCCGGCATCAATGTTTTTACAGACTGATGCAAAAGACAAAGCAAAAATCAACCTACCTCTAACAGAAATGCTAGAGATTATGCATCAAAAAGAACCAGGTATCCACAGATCAAAAATGTTGGACGTGATCGCCATGCATACAGGCCAAAAACCACAAGAGGTTAAACAGGCCTGCGAGCAGGAGAAAAAAGCCTTACTCAACGAATTAAAAGAGATAAAAGGACAATTGGAAGCTCCCAAAACTCTGTCAGCCAGAGCCATTCGGTGTTTAAGAGAGACGTCAGATGAAAAAACGCTGGATATAATAAAAAAATCATTACGGATTAGCAAAAAACTACACAATTTAGAAAAATTAGTACCTTCCAAAGGAAAGACGAAAAACGAAGGCGAGTTTCCTTTTGAAAATATGGCTGAAAAATTAGCACAAATAGAGATAACTAAGCTAAGTGCCTTTTTGGTCACGTGGACAGAGGACCCATCACTAGATCAAGAGACAGTAGAAAAACTCATGCAAAAACGACTCGAAGACTGTCGCTATAAAACACCTACTGACTATAAACAATTGAATGAAATCCTAAAAGCACAATTTAACGAAGATATGGAGCCAAATCGGGCAGTAGAAAGTTTTAAAGGAATCATGCAACTAACACAAACACAAACAAACATATCTGCTGAGACAGTCACAGAAAAAATACAAAAAGCAGCAAAGAAAAATGTTAAACCCCAAGAAGGAAAAACGAGTGAAGTAGCAATCAGAGAAAGTTTGGAAAGCTGGCATAGCACAGACAAGCCTTTAGATAAATTTTGTTATGCACTGGGGTTAAGCCTGAGCTACAGCCAGGAAGAGTTTCAAGAGAAAGCCGAAAAAATAAAAGAGGATATAGGCTCTAAAAAAGTACAATGGCTATGGAGTAACGACACCTTTTCATTCTCAATTACAAGATGTAGAAGTATCTTGTTAGACCCAAATAGATCCATTGATGATCTAGCTAGCATCCTTTTATTTTTACCCAAAGAAAAACGGACCGAATTTTTAGCACGTGTTGAATGGCTAAATAGCGGTGATCCAAGTCTAGAGGAAAAATGGGAATTGGCGCAGCGACTATGTGATCTAAGTGAAGAGATGAATGAAATTCAGACACAAATGTGTGGAGATCATAAAATTGAAGCAGAGTTACAAGTACGGCTAAGTAAAGCAAATAAAATGCTTATTAAACTAGAAGAAGAGTTCAAAGAAAATTGGATAGCACGTGCATTTGGCAGAAAAAATCCAGGGCCGGATATGTTACACGCAATTAAGCGAATGAATACGAATATACGCAAGCAAGTGACAGTGCAAACAGAGGCAAGAACATTGGTGGCACAGACAGAAAAAGAGATTGCACAAGAAGCAATAAAAACAATCAGTCACGTAAGTATAAAAGCAGCAGAAAAGGTGAATCAAGATAGAGTCTTATATCAGGCTGTTTATGCGAATAAAGAAGACTGTGTCAAAACATCCTTTTGGAAAGTGCGTGAAAACAAGCACAGAGTATCAACAGAAACATTAAATAAGATACTTAATCAGTTTAAAGATGATCCCTGTGTAAGATTCTCTGCTCAATTGGATATCCCCAAAAACCAACTAAGAGATTCTCCACGATTTAGATTCAGACGAAATCGTTTGAAAGAGGCGGAGTTAATTAATTTTCAATATTTTTTACAAGAAAAAGGACTCGCAGAGATTGAAGAAAAAGGGAGTCACGTCATGATAACCCTCAACGATCTAAGCCAATTAGAAACAATCATAGCTGAGTTTGCTCGACAAAAGACATCATTAAGTACAAGACAACAGCGCTATCTCTTTGAACAACTCAGTAAAAAGTTTGAATGTAAAGTTGTTAATACAGAAGAATTTAGCAAAAAAATAGAACAAATAGCCAGGGTTGAAGGTTTAAGTGAAAAACAAGAGAATCGTCTGTTAAAACTGTGTGGATTTAAATTGGAAGGTCGTGATATTCAAGGAGCAATAGCAGGGGTGTGTTTGCAAAATAAAAGTATACTCCAGCAAGGCATTGTTATGATGAAAGTATTAGCAAGCAAAAGAGAAGATATCAAGAGAACAGGCCTAGCAAGCACGTTAAAATCAAATAATATGGTTTTTTCAACCTGGGACTTTAAAAATTTAAAATTAACAGAGTCAGCGGATCCAAGTTCAGAAGGAGGAACCGTCACATTTCAATATCGTAAACCAGACTCTCTAAGAGAGGAAATGAAGCAAACATACGCGCTACAATTTGTACCAAGTGCAACAGGCAAGCGAGAAATTAAGACCAGCGTACTGACAGTGAATCCCGTGAAGAAATTTTTTGCGGCGGCATTAGGCAAAGTTGTACCGGAGATGATATATAAACGACCTCATTTATCCAAAAAAATGCTTAAAAAGTTGATTGAAGAATCTCAACATACGGAAGAACTGGAAGATTGCTTGAAATATAATGAATCAGAAGAGTTACTAGAAGTTGATAATAGCGTAAGCGAACAGGCAGACACATTTTTAGAGTTTATTGATAAATTTTGCAAAGCGAATAAGGTTAGAAACAGCCAAAAGACTCTCTTATTACGTACAATGGGCTTTAGTGAATGGCAACACTGCAGTTTTAAAATCCCCGTATCAGAGTCAGAGGCGGACATGCCAGACGCGATACAAGGCTTAGAAAGGTACTATAATCAACTATCGAGGGATGGGGAAGACATCAAGTTACCACCAAATTTAGAGGACCAAAAAATATTTGATGGACAGGCGTTTATGCGAATAGTCGCACGTGAAGCAAGTTTTGAAACAGCGGGATTACCCAAGCAAAAAGTGAAATTTCAAAAATCAGACGACCTCGTTAACTTTAAAACAGCATTTGCTGCACAAATAGCCGCAACAATGGCTAAAAACATGATGGCTCAAGCAGACATAGATGCACTACAAAAAGAAATGATGGGGCAATTAGAGACCATCCAGGATGCCATGCAAGAGTACTTAGACGCCATCAAAACAGGACTTATAGAAAATATCTTAAAAGCAAAGAATGCGCTTCACAACAAGATAAGCGCTATCATGAAAAAAGTTGGAAAAACCTTCGGAAAGATTACCTTAGGCACATTGTCAGATATTTTTACGCTTGGATTAGCAGAGTTTGGGATAGATATCGTATTAGATATTGCGGATTTTGTATCAGACTTACCCAACTTTGATCCAATACCAGATATTAATTGGCCAGATTTAGGTATAGATATTGATATGCCTCATGTTGATTTAGGGATAGAAATACCGGATGTTGAATTTGGAACAATCATGGATTTACCACGTTTAAGAATGGCTCTACATATCAAAGCTAATATGCCAGATCCAACAGAATTACGACGTTTTATTGAAAATTTATTAGAAAAAGTGCCCAATATAGATCCCAAATTAAAAGAATATTTAAATAAGATAAAAAATAAATTAGAAAAACAATGTCAGCATGTTCAAGATGAACTTGAACATATCACAAATGAGGTAGGAGAAGTTGTTGAATTACCAAAGATAGTAATGAATAAAGTCACAGATGGAATAGATCAACTCCAAAAAGAACTAAGACCGCCTGCCTTTACCTTGCCATGGGCCATGCTGACATATGCAGAAGTCAAAGAAAAACTTAAACGTATCGAGACAGCCCTGCCAGCAGCTATTGTGTCACTATTAGGAGATAATAGTGCACAAGAAGAACATGAGCTTTCAGAGCAACGGCACAATTTTTTAACAGAAAAAGACATATTGCCATTATTTAAAAAGCTAAGCTATGAACAACTTGTAGGCATGGCAACAGACAAGCAAGAAAGTGAGTTAAGCGTACTTAGATCAGAGGCCTGCTCGAAATTATTTGCACAATTAGCCTCCCTCGAAAGGGGGGGAATGGGGATATTAGATGCAAGTAACGGAATTTGTTCAAGACGATTAACAGATAGCCAAAAAACACAACTTTATACGCTAGGACTATCCAAAAAAATGGTAAGTGACTTAGAAACAATCCTAGACAAAAAAAGTGAAAGGTTAAGTAATTATAAAAAAATCACGTTTTCTGGAAAAGATGAAATTATTATAGGCCAGCGCAGTGACGGGAGCCAACGAATAGGCGTTACTATACGAGAAAAAAAAGCATGGATTCCAAATAAGTTAATTGGAAATAATTTGAAGAAAAGACAATTTGGAACCTTTTTATCAAGTTGGAAATTTACAGTGAAAAGTATTGGGCTTCTTGCAACAGCCACAAGTATTGGTCTGACAGTAGGCGCACCAATGATAGTACCGACAGCAGGGATTGGGTGCTTATCTGTATTTGGTTTAGCAATTATCAAAGGAATTCTATCTAGAAATACAGATCATTCAGGGAAAGAAGGGACAACGTTAACAGGGGTAAGACGTGGGGCTATTTATTTGCCAGATGCTAGTGATACGCAGAGTCAAAAGGAAGATATTATGGCAAAAATGGTATTTTTCCCCACTATCCATCAAAAACTTTTTAGCCAATTTGTTGGCAAAGAAAGTATTAAAAGCCTCATGCAAGACAGTGAAATGAGGGGAATGTTAGAAAAAATAGGTCTTATCGAAGATGGGGAATTTCAGGAAGAAGCCTTTATTGCTTTTTTAGAAAAAGTAAAGGATGACAGAGGAATGGCAACAAAAGTAGTTGATACATTCAGAGATACATCTGATAGACAGAAAGCAACAAGAGATCTCAGAGAGGATATGTTAAAAGCGATTATTGAGCATTCTGATTTTTCAAAAAACTACAGTGTATTCTATGCAACCGTTATCAACCAAAGCGTAGATCGATATTGTAAAGATCAATCGAATCAACCTGTCATAAACACAGACGTCGTAAAAGCAGCGAAGCAATTTGCCGGAGTCAGCAGCCAACGAGCCAAAAAAATTGGAATAGGTCAAATAGTGAAAAAAACAGAGGGTATAAAGGTTCAAGATAAGAGGGAATTAGGATTGGATAGACAGATAGCTATATTGGCAAAGGAAATCAAGGAAGGACAAGAGCCCGCCCAAATAGATGCTTCTGATTGTATTCAGCACTGTCTGGCAGCAAAAGCAACAGACGCGGTTATTAGTGATGTGGCAACAATCGCGGCCCTACAGTTAGCACAAAAAGAGACCCATCGAATGTCAAGCATGGAGTATCAAAGTATGTATAAATCAGCCCTTCGACAACAAATCGAAGCATCATTCACAGAACAGTTACGTGAGCAACTAGGAGAGCAATTAGAAGAAATGATTGCCCCAGCAAATCACAGCAGCATGACAAAAGAGGATCAGCGGTATGTACAACATTTCATGGACGAATATAATCATTTAGTTCAAGAATTAAAAAGTGGATCCCTGGAGGAGAAAATTGAAAAACAAAACAAGCTAATCACATTTTTAACAAGACGAGTCACCCCCAACATGCGAAAAAAAATGGGGATTCCAGAAGAGATAAACACGATTATTTGTCGCCAAGAAAGAGTGGAATCACATTTACAATGGAATACGCATGCAACACTACGATTAAAAGGAGAAGCTAGACAGCAATCCGAAAGAGAAAAAAAAGAGATGGCGGATCATTTAGAAAAGGTACTCGCTCAAAAAGTAACACAGCGACAAGCCTTCGATATAGATCCAGACAAGCTCACTCAGAGAGCACAAAAAGTGAGTAAGTTAAAGAGAGAAATCTCTGAATTAGAGAAAGACAAAGCAGGTTTACGAAAGAAAGATGATCAGGAAAGTAAATTAGAACAACATAAATTAAGGCTTAGGAGAAAAAAACAAGATCTAAAAAATACAGAAGCAGAACTATCGATTTTAACGCAATGTCTAGGAGAAGAGATAGACGTCGATACTAACGTAGATATCCGTCTAGAATCTATAATTGATCGTTTAAATGCCTATAATCACCTACAACAACAGGCTGTATTTACAAATCTTAAGGACTGTTCTCCAAGTGAAGAAGAAAAAATAAAAGAAATACGAGATAAATTTGTAGAGGGAAGATCCATGATAGCAGCGGAGTTTGACTATCTAATAACGCATCACATTCTTCCATCAGAACTGCGAACGATACTCCAACAAAGATATAAAATGCAGGTAGAAGACGAACTGAGAAAACTGACAGAAATAGTGTACGAACAATCCCTAGGGGCTCTACGAATAGATGAAGATAAATTTAAAACATTAGTAGGCGCTACTCATACAGCGTTGCAAGAAAGAAGTGAGGCAGAATTTAAAAGCAAAGACTATAACCAAGCAACCGTATTACGACGAGAGTATAGCGAGTTTCTAAAAGAATTGAAAGAGGAGGTGCCGCCCTGCAAAACACCTTTAGAGTTAGTACAAAAAGCAAACGGACGACAAAGAAAGCAGATACATTTTCAGAAGGTTCATAGGCAAGACAAGCAACGCTTATTAGCAGAGCTATATGAAAAAGACCAAGAGGCGTTAATACAAGAGTTATTAACAATGAAAATTAACGCAGAATTATTCCTAAATAAAGACTTTTGGACAAATAAGGATCAGAAACAATGGTTTGGAAAAACGACCAAGGGAGCCTCTAAAAAATTAATGAAAGCCATACAACAAAAAGCAATTATTGACGACATTACCTTATTTTTGGGGCAAGAACAAGACGCTAACGCATTAGAAATGGACGGCATTGTCAGGCCACTTCAAGCAGGGGCTCACAGTAACACCATGGCTCATATTATCGATAAATGTGCAAAAAGCTATGTCGAAAAACCGAGATCAGAACGAAAAACAATCGAACAGGTGTTTGATCCAGTACTCAATGCGCAAGTTTCGGTGTTAAGAGGCAAATTAGCGGAAATTCGACCACGACAAAAAGGCAGCGAAAAACATCAAAAATTAGCAAAAACACTCATTGATTATGGGATAGTATCGGGGCAATTAACTTCACAAAATAGCCAGACATGGGGCGTGATTACGCTAGAAGGAGAACAAAAACATCTCTTTGCAAGCAAAGACTCTGAGCTGGAGATTCAGATTGAGGGCGTATCAGTACGGGATTACATTATCGCACAAGAAGAAAAAATAAGGGAATCAAAAACAACCTTAGAACGTTATAATCATCTTTTCCCAGAAACATTATCAGAGGATGTGCTGCAGTTAGAGCAAGACCTTGAAGAACTCAGAACAGTAGACCCATTTGATGCAGAATCTTTGGCCTTTTCCACGAAGTTAAAAGACATCATCATCACCATGAATACCTTATCCAAGCAGTCGCTAGTAGACAGGTTAAGAGGGAAACCAGAATTAGATAGACAGGTGCTAGCTCTTTTAAAAACGTCCAGAGATATGGGATATGAAGGAATAATAGAGGCATTAAAAATTGAATTAGCAGAGATGGGGATAAACGATATTGAGGCCTTTATTGCAGACCCAACAAAGACATTATCCGAGCAACTAGCAGAGCTTTTTGACTTTGCTTTTGATCAGGCAAATATAGGCCTTAGCAAAGCATTTGAGCCCTTTGCTGATGACACGGCTATTATAGGCTTACAAAAAGACTTAGAAGAGAAAATAGGGCAAGTTACGCAAGTAACGCAACAATATAAACATAGCTTTACAGTCGAAAGTCAGCAGCAGCTAGATGCCGATATTTCAGACTTAAGACAAAGCATTGATCAGGTAAAAAGTGAGATGATGAAAAAGGTGTCGGCCTGTTTAACATCAGTCGGAATGGAGGAGGACGCGATAGAAGAACTCGTCCGAGTAAGTCGAGATCAAGGCCGTTTAAGTTCGATAGATGAGGTCATTGACGTATGTCAGGCGACATTAGCAGACAATGAAGAAAAAGAAACCTTAATAAGGACATTAGAAACATGTAAAGAGTTACTGAAACAAACAGCCATAAAGGTACACGATATGGGATATAGCAAGATGACAGTAGACGCCACAGAGATCCATCAGAGTTTAGTCTCAAGGATGAATGCAGAAATTATTGAACAATCGCAGAAAGGCAAAGGCCTTAAAACAACAGCAAAAGCAGATCAGCGACACAAAGCAGCAGCCGCAGCAGCAGCCGAACTAGGATTAGATACACCTATACAGGTCCTACAACAAACAGCCGGAAACCTAAAAGAACAAGGACTGGCCGATTTACAAGCAGCGAATGACGCGTTTAGAGAGCTATTAATAACATTAAACATCACATACAATCACCAACAACAAAGATTTGTACAAACACAAAAGCAAACAACAGATTTTGCTGAATTTAGGAGACTGACAGACCGCCTAAAAGACTTGCTTGACCATTTAGAACAGGAAGGAAAGATTCGCGCACCCTTCGGCAGAGAATATGTCGACTTTATCGATAAGATAAAAGAAGCCCTAATAGTTCCATCAGAGCAAGCAAAGGAACTGAGTAGAATTAGTGTCCAAAACACTGTGCTTGAAGAACAAGACATCAGGCCTCAACAAGACATATTTACATTAGTACAGTTTGACCAGACAATGGATCACTTACGCAAACTACCCAAACATTCAGACAAGGCATTCCAAGCCTTTGCCAATACCTGCTTGGACTATATACACCCTGCAATTTATCTACAAAATATAGATCCTGAGTCGCTACAAAAAACACAACAAGGGATGTCTGAAATTTTAACAAAATTAATCTTAGAAGAGCCACTAAGTATAGAGAGTCGACAATGGTTAAACACCTTAAAGTTAAGTAATGCAAAGGACTTTGCCACCTACTGTGACAGGCTATTAGCAACAACAGGGATTAACATATTGATGTCCTTTAAAGATTGTTACCATTTTATTGCAGGACAGCAAACAATTGAAAGGAAAAAAGAGTGTGCAGGCAAATTAGAAACATTTTTTAATACACATGCTGAATTTGAAGATATGTATTCAGGAAGTTTTAAAAAAATATTTATCTCCGATTCTGGGGATAAGTATTTAGCGGCGTTACAGGATTTACATGCCCATGTCAGTCCAGAGCTACACGATCCACCAGAATTAAAAGAAGCCAAAGCACATCTTCAGCAATGCATGGCTCTTTTAACCGATTCACGAACTGGGAAAATACAAGACTCAGTTCATAGAACAGAACTCTATCATATGTTCAATAGACTTGCCTGGATTAAATATAAGTCGTCAAAGCCAGAGAGAATAAAAATGATTGATACTTGTCTGAGTTTATTAAGGTCAATTGCATTGAGTCCTGAAAATACGGCCTTAAGAGAACAATTTGAAAGTCACTTAACAACCGTATTTACAAAACAGTTTTTAGGGGAAGAAAGAGAAATATTCAAAGAGCATGTGCATGCGGATAATTTACCAGAACACTTTTTACGGGACATACAAGCATTACCCGAAAATAAGCAATTATTTGAACGCTTATGGCAGACATTACCCACAGAAAATGTTGCACTTCCAGAAGAAAAAATAGCCCAAATTGATCAGAGAGAATTAGCGAAGATCAACAAAATAGAAAGCGTATTTTCTAGAATAGCAGGCATGCAAAAACAGGAATTTAAGGTCTTAAATAAAGTGGGAGAAACCTATCATTGTGTTTATAAAGGACAGCAAATTGATTTTACATTAGAAGATCCAAAAAATATCTTTATAGACCATGGAAACAGATATTTAACCTTAACAGGTCAATGGAATGACTTTGATACACTCGCAGGGCAGCGAACAGATGCAAACATGGTCTCCCCGTTATTTACGATGCCAGGACAAGCAGATCAGAAAATCTTAAAAGAGCTGCATGATACATTTACAGCAGCTTGTGATGTTGCAACATATGAAGAACTCTACATAGAAATGAACCCAGACCCAGAAAAAATAGCCGCCTATAGAGCGCACAAATTGAAGGCAACAGAAGAGCCTCTTCGAGCTCAAATACCTAGCATAGTCCAAGCAGCCAACAGTTTTGAGGACGGAAAATCAGCATTAGTAGAACTTGATTGTTCAGCATCTATGACACTTCCTCATTATGTAGGATATGATCAGCAATTCGATTATCTCACACCTTCTGCAAGTTTAGCTTTACTTAAAGAGTGTCCCGAATTATGGCAGCATCCCGAACAAATTATAGATAAGAAATACAAACCAATCAGAGACAGTAATCCAGTTTATAAAAAGATGAAAGAAATAAAAGCAGCGCATGCCTTAGAGCAGAATACAAACGAGCTATTTGCCGAAAAGTTTCAGCACTTTGTCAATGAATTAAAGAAACAACAATTCACTAAATTATGTACAGATCAATGTCCAGAAGAGTATGAGGATGTAGAGGCCTTTAAAACAGCATTAACAACCATGTTTCAAGGAGAAGATGCCGTGGATTACGAAGAAATAATGGCAACATACGATTTGTTTATACAAAGAAAACCAAAAGAATTAAGCACGGCCGAATTTTTTATAGAGCTACAAGATATTTTAAATAAAAGGCAGCCATATTTACGTATAAAGGATTTAGAGGAATACCAGACTATGTTAGACATATATGAGACAGAGGAGCTTGGAAAACCTAAAAAATTTATGAAAGAGTTTTACCAAAATATACGCCAAGTGACAGGGCGTCAAAACGGAATGGTAACACATAGTGATATGAATAAGTATCATAAGATTATGGCAATAAATGAACTAGAACGTATAGGGCAACAAATAGTCACAATAGATAGTTCAAGAAAGAAATTAAAAGAGTTTTCATATAAATCTCAAAAAAATCCATACACAAAATTAAAAAATGATCTAGAGACCTTGTTTTCTACAAAAGGTAGAACAGAAAAAGTAAAAGCAGGCCAACATTTTGTACAGAAAGCGAAGAGATATGGGATAAGTATGGAGGGAGCAGGGCAGATCATACGAAAACTAGAGGAGCTGGGTGTAAGCGTATAGACTAGGAACCTAGCAACATTACTCACAATAGTCATATTGTCAGACGGGATAAATTAATACGCAGAGTACAAATGTTTGTGAAGCCTCAAAATGTGGTAGATTATAGTTGATGGTACATTCACCCCAATTAATAAGTCTCATAATTCCTTGTCATAATGAAGAGGAATTATTAACTGATTTTTACGAGGCCACACAGGCACTAATTTGCAGATTAACTGTGGATATCGAATTAATTTTTATAGATGATGGAAGCGATGACAATACCTGGTTAGAGATAAAAAAAATAAAGAGAAAATATCAGCCAACTCAAGCCATTAAATTTTCACGACAATTTGGGAAAGAAGCCGCGTTGTTTGCAGGATTAACACATGCAAAAGGTGACGCTGCAATCCCCTTAGATGTTGATTTACAAGACCCTATTGAAATAGTATCAATGTTTATCCAAGAATGGCAATTGGGCTATGATATGGTCATTGGTCAGCGCAAGAAAAGACCGTTTGATAGTTTCTTCAAAAGAACAACAGCGAAGTGGTTTTATATCGTTCATAATGCGCTATCTGAGATAAGAATACCTGAAAATGGAAGTGACTTTAGGTTAATTTCTCGAAAAGTCATTAATGAAATAATTAAACTGCCTGAGAATCAACTATTTATGAAAGGACTATTTTCCTGGGTAGGATTTAAAACAAAGATTATTCCATATACGTCACAATCTCGAAAAAAAGGAAAAAGTAAATTTACTTGGTGGAGATTATGGAACTTTGCCCTAGATGGTATTACAGCTTTTAGTACGCTTCCGTTAAGAATATGGGGCTATTTGGGGGGATTTATTTGTATATTATCCGTTGTGTATACAGCTTATATTATCCTCAAAACATTATATTTTGGGATAGATGTTCCAGGGTATGCATCATTATTTACGGCCATTATGTTTTTTGGTTCAGTTCAACTTATAAGTGTCGGCATTTTAGGGGAGTATATCGGGCGTTTACATACAGAGTGTAAACAGCGTCCTCGCTATATCATAGACCAACACTATGCAGGAGATACCCTCGCTACAGCAAGTAGAGAAGTTAATCATGCTCAGAGTATGAGTTAAGGGTGTATCTCAGTTAGAAATGAACAACAATAATGTTCGTTAGGAAAAGGGTTAAGACGTTTTTAAGATCACCAGTGGCATTGGGCTGTATGGCGGCACTATGTGGTGCAGCCTTTTTTTTGAGTTATTTAAGTGAAATACCTCTAAATCCAAGAGATATAAGCAGTATTTTTATGACCAATAGTAATAGTAATGATTACATCCAGGCATTTTTAGGGTGGCATTATTTTAGAGCAGAAGAGTGGACTTGGCCAATTGGAATGATTAAACAGTATTCTTACCTAACAACTACAAATGTAATATTTACAGATTCTATTCCATTTTTAGCCATTTTACTAAAACTTATCCAAAAATATTTACCAGAACTGTTCAATTATTTGGGAATGTGGAGTTTGGGTTGTTACATGCTTCAGGGCTTTTTTGCGGCATTGTTATTACGGATATTAGCCTGCAGCAGAGTTGTATGTATATTAGGAAGTATTTTTTTTATTTTGTCACCTATTTTATTCCAGCGAACAGCCTTAATAATGCATACTGCTTTATCAAGTCACTGGCTAATTTTAGCAGCGCTATATCTGTATGTTAGAAAGGGAAAATATAGCACATTTTTATGGGGAGGATTATGGATATTAACTTTATATGTCCATTTTTATTTTGTCGTCATGATAGGCCTTATTTATGCGGCTTGGGCAGGAAAACAACTATGGATTAAAAAAGAAAGGACATATGCCGAAAGCGTAGTCCAAATAGGGACAATACTAGGGATATCTATACTGGCAATGTATAGTTTGGGATATTTTACTATAGGCGAAGCAAGAGGAGGCGGCTTGGGAGGGTTCTCAATGAATGGAATTTCTCCCATTATGCCATTAAGAATTACGTTTACGGAAAAAATAAATGAAGATTTCTTTTTTTTAGCATTAGACGCTTTAAATAAATTTAAAATGCCAAGTTTGAATCTATTAATAGCGGGGCAATTTGAGGGGTTCAATTATCTAGGGATGGGCGTAATAGTATTACTAGGGATAGTGGCGATGTTCTCACTAAAAAACAAACATCGAGTCACATTATTTTTAAAAAGGAACTGGACCTTAGTCCTTGCAGCACTGATGTTAACAATATTGGCACTATCTCCCATTATTACAATTGGAAATTATTATGTGGGAATACCTGTTCCAAGTTGGCTCATAAGTTTATGGTCAATTGTTCGAGCAAGCGGGCGATTATTTTGGCCGGTAAATTATTTGCTTATTTTAGTAGGCGTAGTGGGGATACAACGTTTATTTAAACAGCGAGTTGCTGTAATCATATTATTAATTGCATTAGGGGTACAAGTTTGGGATGGACACGAGTTTTATAGTTTGGGGAAAAAAAAGTTTGTAAAAAATATCATCCAACCTTCAACACAATGGGAGACGGTATTATCAAAGTATGATCATGTGTTTTATATGCCTACAAAGCAAAACTATGCAAAGATGAGCTATATATTTTTAAAGTCTCGACCTTTGCTAAACTATATTAAAATTGCAAGACATCATGACTTCATAAAATTAGAAAAGGATTTTACAAAAGAAATGACAGCTTTTTACAATGGACAGGGTGAAAAAAATAGACTCTACATTTTAGAAAAAAGTGAGTATGCCTTAAAAGAAAAAAGCTTAAGAAATTATCAGAACAAATGTATAGATGGATTGATAGTGTGTTTTTCAAAGATTAGGTAAAAGAAAGCAAATATGAGGCAAAATAGAAACATAAGGCCATTAAATTCAACAAAAAATATCAAGAGATGAAGTGGTCAACATTAATATTAATCACATTAATATTATCTTAGGATTGTAATGTGTTTTTCGTATATTTAGCTAGTATACTTAGAAAAATGAAAGAAATATCGTTAAAGTCAATATACCTAAATAAACAAGCCATGTGGGGAATTGCCTGCATTATCAGCTTTTTCATCATGTCTCGGCTGTGTATCATTTATTTTGCAGCACTACAGGGATCAGATCTGGTCATGTACACGCAGTTCGCCAACTTCGAGTATCTTAACGAGCTTAAAAAAAGTGGGTTTGATGATAGTCAAATCCCTATTAACATTTATCAGAAACTTCAGCGAGCACATCAGATAATCACCCATTCGTATCCCGTCTTATGCCAACAATGGATCAAATTAATAGGACTACTAAAGATCAAATACCTTGAACGATCACCCATCATCGTTTATCGCTCGATAGCCTGTGTCGCAGATGTGAGTATATTAATCGCAATCCTAATGATAGTCTGGAAGAAAGTAGCGCCTAGAAACATCAAAGCCTTAGGACAAACAGCCATCACCTATACGTTATTTGGGGTTATTTTAGCACCGGTTCTTTATGATAGAGTAGATATTTTTTTAATCGCGCTAGTCGTGATTGCCACCGTATTACTCCTGCAAAATAAACCATGGATGGCAGGATGGATATTTGGCATCGCTGTTTTATTTAAGCTAGTTCCCATCATTTTATGGCCATTATTTTTATTAATGCTGGCAAAATGGCACACACCCAAGACACAAATAATAAAGATGGCCTGTGCACAAAGCGCCTTGTTAGGATTGTTTTTATGTCTTATATCAGCACTAAGTTACTGGCATTATGGCCTTGAAGCCTTTTCTTTTGTGACCTTTCATAGCCAGCGAGGGATACAAATAGAATCGACCTGGAGTACCCTGCTGTGGGTACTTCAAAAATGTGGCCATACCGTGAATGTCGTCATCGCTTACGGATGTGCCCAAAGCCAAAGTGCACTATCCCCCGTACTAAGTACGTTGTCGAGTTATCTCATTGGCATCATACTTTCTGTGTATTATGCGTTTCGATTAAAAATAAAAATAATGTGTAAGTCCCAAGACAAAGACCTTATAAATATGCAGGAAAAAGACAATAAAAGTCTGGTGTTTTTTACCTCTGTTACCCTTATTTTAGCTATAGCCATGGCCTGTTCTAAAGTATTATCAACGCAATATTTTATTTGGTTGATTCCGTTTTTAGCCATTATATTACCTAGATTATCGAAGATCCATTATGGACTGTGGACCTGTATATTAGTACTCACAACAGCCATCTTCCCTTTTTACTATTTTTCTGACATTGCGGCGTCTTCTGCAGGTCCTAGCCCCTTTGGCCTTAGCTTACTCATCGTTAGAAATAGCCTATTAGTGGCAGCGACAGTCGCCTTGTTTGTTCACAATATGAAGCAGTTAAAGAGGGAATCGAACAAATAAGAGATTAAAAACAGTCAAGAATAAGTATTAACGTTTCTCCAGATCTGAAACTGACCGTCTTTTATTTTTGCCTTTTTCCAATACCCACTATATACTCTAATTTATGCAAAATAAGGGTATTAAAAACAAAGACGTAATAAGCTCAGTTAGCACAGAGACAAGCAAGAAAACATATAAAGAGACACTGAATTTGCCTAAAACCCCCTTTTCAATGCGGGCAAATCTTGCACAGCAGGAACCTTTGACCCAAAAACGCTGGAAAAAGCAGGAACTATATCACAAGCTCCAAGAAAAAAATGCCGCTAATCCATCCTTTATTTTTCATGATGGGCCCCCCTATGCCAATGGCGATATTCATATCGGCCATTTGTTAAATAAGGTGCTCAAAGATTTTGTACTGCGCAGTCAACTTCTGCTCGGCAAGGCCTGCCCATTTACACCAGGCTGGGACTGTCACGGCCTTCCCATCGAGCATAAGGTCATGACGACATTGCAAGCCAACAAGGATCCCATCTTAAATCTTCCGACAAACGAGCAACGCCAAGCCATCCGAAAAGCCTGTCAAAACTATGCAAAAGGCTTTATCAAAACCCAAGCCAAGCAGATGCAATCGCTGCTAACTATGGCTGATTACGAGGCACCGTATCTGACCATGAGTAAACACTTCGAAAGCCGAACCTTAGAGGTGTTTGCCAGCTTGGTCAAAGAAGGTCTGGTATATCGTCAGTTAAAACCCGTCCATTGGTCCCTAGAAAATCAAACAGCCCTTGCGGAAGCCGAGCTGGAATACCATGACAAAGAAGATGTCGCTATTTATCTAGGCTTTCAGCTCAAAAACACAGAGACACTAGGAAACTCACTAGGATTAGATACAACAAAACCTATAAAACTAGCCGTTTGGACGACAACGCCATGGACTTTGCCGGCTAATTTGGCCATTGCTGTAAACAAGCACGAAACATATGTCATTCTAGACAATACAACAAACTATGTCGTGGTTGCCAAGCCTTTAGCCGATGCCTTTCAGGAAAAAATATCAGAGAACAAATGGCAAATAGTCGTCGATGTCCCTGGCAGCCAGCTATGTGGACTGCAGTATCAACATCCTTTCTGCCAGCGTGAAGGACAGGTCTATTCAGCTGATTTTGTCACAATGGAAGATGGGACTGGATTGGTGCATATTGCACCGGGTCATGGTCAAGAAGACTATCAATTGGGGCAGAAAGAGGGACTAGAGGTATATTGTCCGGTTACAGCAAAAGGCTGTTTTGATGAAAGCGTGCCTGATTGGTTACAAGGTCAGCATATTTGGAAAGCGAATCCAAAAATAGTGCAATATTTGCAAGACAACGGCCATTTATTTAAGCAAGAAACATTCAACCATTCCTATCCGCATGATTGGCGCTCAAAAACCCCGGTGATTTTCCGTAGTACTGAACAATGGTTTATTTCGGTGGATAAACCTCTCAAAAACGGCGGCAAGTCATTGCGTGACATGGCCTTAGAAGCAATCCGCTCAGAGATAAACTTTGTCCCAGATTGGGGGCAAAAACGCTTGTATGGCATGCTCGAAAATCGTCCAGATTGGTGTATTTCACGGCAACGCAGTTGGGGCCTTCCTATTCCAGCCTTTCAAAGCGAGAACGGTTTATTTATGACGCAAGCAAGCATCGAAGCAGTCTCCAAAGTCTTTGCAGAGGAGGGCTCCAATGCCTGGTTTGAACAAGACAGTGAGAGTCTTTTACGTTACTACGATCCCAGTGCAGATCCAGACTGTCCCAAAAACTTGAAGATAGCCGACTTAAGCCCCAGTTTTGATATTTTTGATGTATGGTTCGAATCAGGCTCGTCTTGGTTTTCGGTGATTGAGGCCCAGGGGCATAAGCGAGAGGTTGATTTATATTTGGAAGGGTCAGATCAACATCGCGGATGGTTCCATTTGTCTTTGCTTACAGCTCTTGGAGCCAAACAAAAAGCACCCTACAAAACCTTATTAACGCATGGGTTTATTGTCGATAAAGACGGCAAAAAAATGAGTAAATCTGGTGGAAATGCCCTCGCAGTCGCAGAGCTACTAAAAAGCTATGGTGCCGAGGTGAGTCGCTGGTGGGTAGGATCTTTAAAATTTGAAAATGATATCAAAGTGGATATCTCATTTTTTGATACCGCGGCAGATCATTATAGAAAAATACGCAATACGCTACGTTTTTTATTAAGTAACCTTTCAGATTTCGAACAAAATAGGGAAGATCCCCATCAGCAAGAGGCCTTCATCAAACAGGTAGATCCTAATACATTGGATGCTTGGATCTTAGAGCGCTGTTCAGAACTGCAAAAAAACTGTCTAGAGGCCTTTAAGACCTATAATTTCAAGCAGGCCCATCAGATGTTAAGCCTGTTTTGCCAAGAAGATTTATCCGCAATTTACTGTATGGCCGTGAAAGATCGTTTATATTGTGATGCCAAAGTAGCCCCACGACGAGTTCACTGCCAAAACACCATATGGATGGTCTTCCATTGTCTTTGCAAGTTATTATCCGTGTTTCTTCCACATACAGCAGACGAGGCCTTTTTATCCTTACATCCAGATAAAGAAAGTATTCATCTGTCATCATTGGTCATAATCAACAAAAAAGCAAATCCGAAATGGGCCAGAGTTTTTGCTATAAGAGAGGAGGCCTTAAAGAAATTAGAAGAGGCCAAAACACAGGGAATAGAAAATACCTTAGATGCAGGGCTAGTATTGGGCGATCCCAAGGACGAATTACAGCCTTTTAAGGCCGAACTGGCCGACCTTTTCGGGGTATCCCGAGTAACGCTAGAGTCTAAGATAGACAGTATTCTTGTGCAGGACCTTCGTGAACAACCACGTTGTGAACGTTCTTGGAAGCGTGACGAGACAGTACAACAAGACAGTGATGGGCATTGGCTCTCAAAAAGAGATGCCGAAGCTGTGGCTATGTTTCTGCAAAAAGTAAAAACAACATAAGGCGACAAAACGGAGGAGTCATGAACGAGAACATCCAACTTTACGCAATAGGAAATGCCCTAGTAGACACAGAGATACCCTTGTCTGACGCAGCGTTTAAAACGCTAGGAATCGACAAAGGGACCATGACATTAATTGACGAGGAAAAATTAACGAAACAGCTTCAAATTCTATCAGATCAAGATATCTCCTTAGCGGCCGGGGGCTCAGCCGCAAATTCTATCTACACAGCGGCAAAACTAGGCGCAAAAACAGCATTCTCAGGCCTAGTTGCAGATGATAAGACGGGTCATTTTTTTATGAAAGATTTAGAAAAATTAGGGATTCGCTGCAAGATTGATGTCAGCCAGTCAAAGATAGGCACGGGCCGCTGTTTAGCCTATATCCATCCCGACGCACAACGAACCTTTGAAACCTATCTAGGGATATCCGCCAAATTTTCAGCTAAAGATTTAGACAGTGTCGCCTTAGAGCAAGCAGGAATTGTCTACTGCGAAGGCTATTTATTGAGCACCCAAGAAGGGTTTGAGGCATGTTTAGAGGCGCAAAGAAAATCCACAGGAAAAATAGCCATTACCTTATCTGATATTTTTATGGTGGAAGCTTTCCGGGATCGGTTTAAGACCTTTCTAACGCATAAAAAGATCAGTTATTTATTTTGTAATGAGGCTGAAATATGCGCCTATAGCCAAAAATCAGACATGGACATGGCCGTAAATCTTGTATTAAAAGATTGTGAAACAGTGATTGTAACACAAGGTGAAAAAGGTGCCAGTATTTATACGGAACATCGCAAGATACAACTAGAAGGAAAAAAAGTAAAAGCGATAAACACCAATGGTGCAGGAGATACGTTTGCAGGAGCCTTCCTGTTTGAAATAAGTCAAGGTAACTCCTTAGAAAAATCTGGAATGCGTGGAATAGAACTTTCTGCAAAAGTTGTTCAGCAAAGCGGGCCTAGGTTAACGGTATTTAACTGAAGGGAAGATTAATAGAGATTTCGGAAGATAAATATCAAAAAAGACCATACAGTCATTACTTTCCTTTAGATAAAAAAGGAGTAAATCAGGATAAAAATTTAGGGAGTATAATCTATTTCTTTGACTACAGTTGAGCTAGTTTCACCATAGATTGTGACCTTATCAAGCTCTTTATTAGCATCAGACACAAAAAGAACTTGACCTGCGGCAGCTGAATTAGAATCTGCATAAGTTGCCCCTGTAAAAGGGTTTCTAAAGGTAACACCTGATCCACCTGGGCCTACTAATGAAGAATCAGAAGCAATAAAGTTTGTAAGAGGATCACCTGAATTAACAAGCTGCCCCAAACCATAAGTAGTAGATGCGGCTAGTGCAGAAGAACCTTGTACAGTTTTGTAAGTTTCTATAATATCAATCATTTTTTGGGCATTTGCAATATTTGACTGGTATTTAGCTTGCAAACGAATTTTACTAAATCTAGGAATAATAATAGCGAGTAATAAAGAAATAACACCAACAACAATTAACATTTCAATTAATGTAAACCCAAAAAGTTTCGATTTATTTTTTCCCATGTAACAACCCTTATTTATAAGATTTTTTCTAATCCTACAGTAAATTAAAACTAAATACAATATATAAGGATAATCTATCACTTACAAAGATCTATAACCTAAGAACAGGGAGTTATATAGACTGTGTTTATTTGCTATATTTAAAAGGAAGAAACATGCTCCGTGTTAGAAAGTTAAAAACGTGTTTTACAATTAGGGAAAAAACAGTCAGCGCTGTAGATGACATTTCATTTGACATTGCAGAAAATGAAACACTCGGGCTCGTCGGTGAATCGGGGAGTGGAAAGAGTGTAACGGCACTCTCAATTTTACAGTTATTACCAGAGACTGCAAAAATATCAGCAAAGCAACTTAGCTGGCAAGGAAAAAATTTACAGATACCAACAACAATAAAAGCCATCCGCGGGTCGGAAATTGCCTTAATATTTCAAAATCCATTAGCTGCGCTAAATCCTGTGTTTAGTATAGGTAACCAATTAATCGAAACGATTTGTTTACATCAAAAATGTCACAAAGAACAGGCACGAAAGATCGCGATTGATTTATTGAATAAAGTGAATATCCCAGACGCAGAAAAACGTTTGAATGATTATCCTCATCAGTTTTCCTTGGGCATGTGCCAGCGGGTAATGATTGCGATTACCTTGGGGATGCAACCTAAGTTACTTATTGCTGATGAACCCACAGCGTCGTTGGATGTCACCGTTCAAGCCCAGATATTGGCCTTGATCAATCAGCTCAAAAAAGAACTCAATATGTCAGTATTATTAATTTCCCATGATCTAGGAGTGATCGCGCAATACTGTGACCGTATTTTAGTGATGTATTTAGGGAAATTAGTCGAAATAGGGACGCCAGAACAAATTTTTGGCGACCCCAAACATCCCTACACGCAAGCACTGATTTCAGCCATACCGTCTACAGATCCTAGCAAGAAACATCAGCCAACTTTACTAAAAGGGGACATTCCTAGCCCCTTAAACAGGCCAAGGGGCTGCAGCTTTCATCCTCGCTGCCCGAAAATAGTCGATCCCTGTACCACCCAAGAGCCCATCTTAAAAGCGCATAAAAGGGCAGAAGTTGCCTGTTGGCTGTATTAAGAATAGACGATGACGACCCAACACTTTATTCACCTACATACACATAGCGAATATTCTATCTTAGAAGGGGCAATCAAAATCCAAAAATTGATTGATCTTACAGCTGATGCAGGCATGAAGGCCGTCGCACTGACAGACAATGGCACCATGTATGGCAGCATTGATTTTTATCTCAAAGCTAAAGCCAAAGGGATAAAAGCGATTATAGGCTGCGAAGTATTTGTAACAGAAAGTATCCAAGAAAAACAACGTGCTAGAAAACGATTGATTCTATTAGCAAAGGATTTTGTAGGATATCAGAACTTAATTAAATTGGTATCGGTCAGTTATTTAGAGGGTTTTTATTATAGGCCTCGGGTTGATTGGGACTTGTTACGAACATACAACAAGAATGTGATTGCGATCTCACCTGGCTTAAATGGCGTAATAGCCGATTTTACTGTGTCACATCAAGACCAAGCAGCCAAGGAAGCTGCTCAAACCTTAAAAGAGATTTATCAACATGATTTTTATTTAGGACTTCAAAAGTGTGGTCTGCCCTTTGAAGAGTTAGCCACAAGCGGCACATTAGAGCTAGCCAACGACTTACAAATTCCCTTGGTTGCCACAAATAATGTGTATTATGCTACAAGTAATTTAGCCTATACGCGAGACATCTTGAATTGTATACAAACAGGACGAACCTTAGAAGGAAATGAGAAAAATCGATCACAAAGTGAGCAACAATATTTTAAGAGTAGCCAAGAAATGGCAACCTTATTTAAACACTATCCTGAAAGTATTAGTAATACCCTTAAAATAGCGGATAGTTGTAATGTTGAAATTGAGACAAATCAGGTGATGCTCCCTCACTTTAGTTGTCCAGATCAATTAAGTAGTGAAGCGTATTTAGAAAAACTAGTATGGGAAGGCGTGGATAAAAAATATCCTAAACGAACACAAGAGATCAAGGATCGTGTAAAACGTGAGTTAGATATTATTTTGCGCATGCATTATGCGAATTATTTTTTGATTATTTACGATTTTTTAGAGTTTTGTCAGCATCAAGGTATTCCAGTCGGGCCTGGGCGAGGTTCCGCTGCAGGATCGATTGTCGCTTATGCCTTAGATATTACTAAAATAGATCCCTTGCCCTATAACTTGCTTTTTGAGCGTTTTTTAAATCCAGAACGTGTCTCCATGCCCGATATTGATATTGATTTTTGTATACGAAGACGCGGAGAAGTCATTGATTATATTGTTCAAACATACGGGCAAGAGAGAGTGGCTCAAATTGTGACATTTGGAACAATGCAATCTCGTGCAGTCGTGCGAGATGTCGGAAGAGCATTAGGAGTCCCCTTAAATGAGGTTGATTTTTTAGCGAAATGTATTCCCTCAACACCCGGAAAATACACCAGTATTCAAGAAGCATTAGAGACTATTCCTGAATTAAAAAAAACATATAAAGCAAACACACAACATAAAGAGTTACTTGATATTAGCCAGGTGATTGAAGGTCAGGTTAGACATACCTCTACGCATGCAGCAGGTGTAGTGATTTCCAGAGATCCGTTAACGGATGTTGTTCCTCTCATTAAAAATGATGGTCAAATTTCGACGCAATACCCAATGGCAGATATTGAAAATATTGGCTTATTAAAAATGGATATCCTAGGATTACGAAATTTGACAGTGATGTCAGATGCCTTAGTGTTGATTAAGGAAAATCGTGGTATTGAGATAGAGTTAGATCAATTAGCCATGGACGACGAGGCCACCTATCAGCTGTTATGTTCAGGGGATACAATGGGGGTGTTTCAGTTAGAAAGTCAGGGGATGCAGCGTTTGGTTAAAGATCTAAAGCCCAAGGTCTTTGAAGATTTAATCGCTCTTTTAGCCTTATATCGTCCTGGACCACTAGGCTCCGGGATGGTGCAAGAGTTTATAAGTAATAAAAGTGGTGAGACACAGATTAAGTATGAAATACCAGAATTAGAGGGCATTTTAAAACCAACATATGGCATGATTGTGTACCAAGAACAAGTCATGCAAATAGCCTCTATCGTTGGAGGGTTTTCATTAGGGCAAGCAGATATGCTACGTCGGGCAATGGGAAAGAAAAAGAAATCAGTGATGGATGAAATGAAAGTCACATTTTTAGAAGGAGCAGAAGCAAAAAATGTCCCAGTCAAAAAAGCAATAAAGATCTTTGACTTATGTTATAAATTTGCAGAATACGGCTTTAATAAATCACATTCCGCAGCATATGCACTTATTTCATATCAAACAGCCTACTTAAAAAAACATTTTCCCGAAGAATATATGACGGCATTATTGTCTTCAGTCCTTGGGTCAGGGGATAAAGCAGCGTTATATGTTCAGAATTGTCGTGATTTAGGGATTACAATATTAGGTCCCAGTGTGAATGATTCAAAAGCCGCCTTTACCATTGAAGCAAACAAAGAGGGTAAAAAAGCGATTAGGTTGGGCTTGGCAGCGATTAAAAATGTGGGAGAAGCCGCTATAGAAAGTATTATCAAAGAACGACGGAATCGACCCTATAAAGATATGATGGATTTTTGTATGAGAGTAGATTTGAGACAGGTAAATAAACGTGTGTTAGAGAGTTTAATCAAAAGTTCAGCAATGGATAGCTTTGGAGATAGGAATAAGAGTTTAAGTAGGTTTGAAGGGATATTAGAGCAAGCACAACAACGAGTGAAAGAAAGAGACAAGGGGCAAGTATCCCTATTTGCTGGAGAAAATGAAGAACAGGATTTTATGCCTACCAAAATAAATGAAAACCCATCGGTATTATCTAAATTAGAGTTATTAAGAGCAGAAAAAGAGTTAGTAGGTTTGTACGTATCAGGGCATCCGTTAACAGAATATAAAGATCAGTTACATGCAGCCAAACAACAAATTTCAGAGATCACAGCGGATCAAGACGGACAGATGATGCAGGTAGCAGGATTAATTAGCCAGTATCGGAAAATAATCACCAAACGAAACCAGCCTATGATTTCTGCAATGATTGAAGACCAAAGCGGACAAATTCCATTATTGGTTTTTTTTAAACCAGGACGAGAATCCCTCATGGATACATTTCAAGATGAGCGCTGTATGTTGGTATCTGGGCCCTTAAAAGTTCGTGGAGACGAGTGTTCGATTGCCGTGGAACAAGCCTGCATTTTACAAGATAACCAAAATAAAGCCATGTTTATCAACATTGATCATTTAGACAAAAACGTCTTAAAAGAACTATCGGCCTGTTGTTTGAAACATCATGGATCAATGCCGTTATGGTTACAACTAAATAACCAATGTTTAAAAACAGGTAAACGCTATTGGATTAATGAAGATAAGAAAACAGAAGAGGTATTAGAAAAATTGCTAGGACAAGGACGGATAATGCTAAAGTCAATTAGTGAATAAAGCGTAACATAAAGCTAGACAGCCAAAAGATATACAGTAGCAAGACTAAAAATAACAATTTAAAGGCCCACTGATGTTTGTTGAGTTGAGCCATTGCCATTAGAATCAAAACAGCGGCAAATCCTTTAACAGGGACTAAAAAATAGATGCCACAAAAGCAGGCAAAATAATAAAATCGATAGCGTGCCAAGCGCCATTGTTGAGGAAGTAAAAAAGAAAGGGCGAGTAACAATTCAATTAAAAAGGTAAACCAGGTCACAATTTTAGCCACAACTAGTAGGTCGGGGCTGCCCCCTAACAACTGAACTGGGCTAAGGCTATCATGCATCTTAGATAATAGAGCATTATTCTTATGAACAATCTGATAAAAGTTTTTACGAAATAAATTGCCAATAAAAGAAAAGCGACCATCAGTCAAAAAGGTAAAGTAAAAAAAATTACCATTCATATAATTAATAGCGCGTGCCTTTTGAATCGACGCAAATAGCATAGTTAACCCTAGCAAATATCGGGCATTTTTATAGATTAGCGTATCGGCCTGTTTTTGCCATAAACAACACGCCAAAGCCAAGATCCAATAGCCCCACAAATACACATGATTATCTTGAAACTGCCAATGTTTAAGGATAAAAATCCACAAAAATACCGCCAATCCAAACCAAAGCCAGCCATTGCGTCTAAGCCTAGGAAAGAACAGAGCAGTTAAACAAAAAAAGGTCGACATTGTAGACAATAAATAATGCCGGTATTCCAACATCATATCTGCAGAAAAATACAAAAGATATAGAGCCAAGGTCAAAAATAATACCAAGTCCAAGGTCGAAATTGACAGCATAAATAGTCTCAATTTAGAAAAAGGTGCGCGTAGTTTGACGCTAAAAAGCAGGGGTAATTTAGACACAGAAGAGAGAAAGGTTACAGCCATCGTCGTAGCTCCAAAACAGGGACACGTTGAACGGTTGCGGTTTGTTCAGAAAAAGACAGCGAATAGCACCCAACCTGAAGCCAAGAAAATTCCTCGCTCAGCCGAGGGTGATACCCACGTTTGGGATAAGATAGTAAGGAGATAGCAATGAAATTTTGTAAAAAACGCTCTTTTTTAAAGGGTTTCCAGTACGCTAAACTTAGGTCAGACATAAAGACTTTTAAGTGAGTCACCTTAAGCTGACGTTGGAGGGATAAAAGGGCCTTTGTGTAATGAGGGTCATCTAAGTAGCAAGGCAGGGTTTTGTTTGCTTTATAAACGTGATGTTCCCACATAAGTGGAGAGGGACGAAATCGTCCACTAAAATCGCCACGCCATAAAACCTCTGTGGGCATGGCCAGAGAGAGACTTTGCCATAGCAATAGAGGGAAACATAATAGGGGGGCTAAAAAAGACAACAAAGGTTGAATAAATAAACCATATATACGCACAAAACCATTATAGCGACAAAAGAGAGATGAAGGCTAGAAAATCAGGACGGATTAGGACTAGTGGATTTCTAGCAATTAAGTGAGGACTATTTAAGTAAAGAAGAGACTCGTGCTGCTCTAACTTGAAGAAAGATGGGGGGTTCAGAACCAGATTCGATAGAAGCTTGTTGCCCAGAAGATGGGGGGCTTTCTAGTACACGAGCAGATGCTATCACCTGTTGAGCTAGAGCTATTTGAACAGCTTTAGCTAAGTCTTCCATTTGTTGTTTGTATTTACGTTGTTTAGCTCTTGTGATAATACCCTTAGGTCGCGGTACGAAAGGTAATTTTGTTAAATTAAGTTGGGGATACATAATAAAAACTCCAATATCATTAATTTCCCCTCCGATGAACCAGTCTAGTATAGCAAAGATAGATAAAGTGTCAATAAAATATATAGAGTAAAAAAAAATAAGAAAAAGACAGAGATTTAGACAATTATGTAAGAAATATCATGTAACAGAGAAAATGAGGCAATAGATGCAAGATAGATACACAGAACATATCTATTTCTAGGAGATAGTAATAATAAAAACAGAGTTAAAGAATCAGTAAGGCCTTCTCTTTGATAAAGATACGATCTAATTTTTGACCGATATACTCCGCGTCTACATGGGTATGTTGCTTGCGTACAGTGACAAAGTCGAGTGATTTAGCTTTTAACTGTGTCACTTGTTGATGATGGGTAACCCGACCTTTAGATAAACAGTATAAAAAGCGAAAAATATCCCAGAGGTGTCTGCCCTTAAAAAGACTGATATTTAAATAACCATCGTCAGGTTCTGCCTCTGAACATAATGTTAGATTCCCTGCATAATTAGCGACATTACTAACAATGAATAATGAGCCAGAGTAGGGTTTATGGTTAATTGTAACTGAAATAGGGGTGAAGGTTGATGTTAAAGCAGCCTTAAGCAAGGCTAAAACAAAGGCGAAAGGTCCCAAAAGACGTTTCCACTTAAGTTTGCAACATTTAATGACATAAGCATCAAAGCCAACACCCATCATACAAACAAAGAGCTTATCACCACTATAGCCCAAGTCAATAGCCCGAGATTGCCCTTTAGAAATACGATCACAGGCCGCCTCTAAACTAAAAGGAATGCCAAAAGACAAGGCAAAAACATTGGCTGTACCGTAAGGGATAACCCCCAAAGGCAGCGAATTTCCCGCTAACACACTAGCAATTTCGTTAATACTGCCATCACCCCCCACCACCACCACAGCATCACATTTATCCGACAAGGCTTCTTGGGCCAAGCTTGTACAATGGCCGACATGATTCGACACACAAATATCAGCCTGTATGTCTCTAGCCTCAAATAATTGGTGTAAGGTTGTGATTAATTGATTGAGAGATAATTGCTTATACGAAATATCTTTAATACCAACAAGTTTATTAATAAAAGGGAGTTTAATGATATGTTTGCCAGCACTGGGATTTATGATGATTTTAATGCGTTTTATTTTTTTCATTGAGATATAAGATCAATTAAGACAACAAAAAAATCTATAATCCCGCTTTTTCAAGCAATAAGTCAGCCAGTTTAGGGTGTGCGCCCAAGTGAGTTGACACAGTAATGCGGATATTTGGATAGAGGTCTGCCGCACGATTTACAAGAGAAGGAATGTCTGAGTGAGCATGCCGACCAGGAGAAAACATCATTGGCTGCACAGTAATATGGGTTACTCCTTGTTGGACACAGGCCGCAATTCCTGCCGCAATATCAGGAGGCGCTAATTCCATATGGCAGCCCTCTACAATGAGCTCTGGTCTTTGTTGACGGATTAATATGATAATATCCTCAAGCATGTCATTAGCAGCTTGGCGCTTAGACCCATGATCCACAATAAGCAAGGCCTGTTTTGTCATACCCTTACTATAGCAAATACAGGGCTATCCAGCGAGAATATTAACGCTCTGTGATTTTTTTAGACTGACAATCTAAAATGCGGGTTTCAAGTGCCTGAGCTTCGTCAGTTTTATTCAGCAGCTCATAGATGGCTTTGCTTTTACGATAAAAATCAACCGCAAAACCCAGATTCCATGTTTGTTGAGCTAGAGAGGCCAAGTGAAAATAAGCGTTGGCACCAGCTTCATTAGGGTGGGTGTCGACCTGACTGAGAGAGACTGCCAATTGGTAGGCGTGGCGAGCAGGACGATGATGGCCCAAGCGACGATGCGCATGCCCCATTTCAATAGCCGCATAACAGGCGTCTTGGGCATAGGTACTATCTGTTTTAAGAAACTCTAGCGCCTTTTCATAGCAAAAAATGACCTTTTCTTGTCTGTCTTCAGACTTCCATTTTTCTGCCAGTGTTATCCAATCCTTACTAGTAGCAAGGCTAGAACGTTGTTGTTCCAATGAATGAATAGCGTCTTGATAATCAGTGATTTTAGTCGACATGTGAATCCTCCATTTTGTCATGAACCGAGCGAACTTTATCCGCAGCAGATTGTGTTTTATCAATCCGGGTGCCAATTTTTAATTGGGTATGAATACGGGGAACGCCATCCTGGTGTAGCAGCTTATGACATTCTTTGATGGCCAAAAAAATACTGTCCCAATCCCCTTCAATTGTGGTGCCATAGGCATGCAGGGTACAGGTGAGGGGGTAGTTGGCCAAGATTTTTTGACATTTGGCAATGTAGGGAGAAAGTGAAAGGGAGGATGAAAGAGGAATTAAACAAAAATCAACCAAAGTATGCATAGTCACCAGTGTAACATGAACCTAAAGACGACGGAATTTTATAGGGAGTCAGTATGAACAATGAAAGAAGAAATTAAGTGCCACAAAATGTTTGAGTGACTTCTTCATCCTTAGTGGGAGGTGTATCAAAGGCTGAAAATACAGCATCGTCAATAAAAGGAGACTGTAAGGCTGAAAGCATGCGAGAAAAAAGATCAAAATTACCTGTGATTGCCTGTTGAATCACTGCCTCAATCTGATGATTACGAGGGATACGAACAGGATTGACGCGAGTCATCAAAGCAGTAGCCTCAGAGAGGGAGTGAGACTGAGAGAGTAAACGTGTTTTAACTGCGTTGAAGATTGGGTCGGGATGATCTAGGCGACCAGGTAAACGATGAAAAAAGCAGGTAAAATCTTCATGTTTAGAGGCCATATAGCCTAAAACATCCTGTATCAAAGATCGATCAGCTGAGCTTGGAGATAGAATACCTAATTTTTGGCCCATGACCTGACACCAAGCTCTATCATAGTAAGACCTAAAGTAATCGAGTTCTTCTTCTAAAAGAGTCTCTGGGGGGGATGTTTTAGAGTCAAAAAAGGGATATAAGCATATGCCAAGACGCGACAAATTCCATAAAGCAATATCAGATTGTTGATCATAAGCATAACGGCCATAGCGGTCAATCGAGCTAAAGACCTTGTCAAAACGAAAGGTATCCATAAAGGCACAGGGGCCAAAATCAATGGTTTCCCCCGACACAACCATATTGTCGGTGTTCATGACCCCATGAATAAAGCCTAGTCCCATCCACTGTGCCACCAGCGACATAAGCCTCTGCCCCACACGTCTAAAGAAAAGCAAGGGGGCCTCAGGTTCAGAGAGTAAATCTGGGTCATGGCGTTGGATGGCATAATCTAAGAGAGTTTTAAGATTAGGAATATCCTGCCGTGCCATAAAATATTCAAAAGTGCCAATACGGATATGACTAGCTGCAACACGGGTAATCACGCCCCCAGGCTGAGGCTGTTCTCGATAGACAGTATCACCAGTTGTAACCGCTGCCAACGCGCGGGTCGTAGGAACACCAAGGTGATACATGCCCTCAGAGACCAGATATTCCCGAAGAACAGCCCCCAAAGGAGCCAAACCATCCCCTGCACGTGAAAAGCGAGTCTGGCCACAGCCTTTCAACTGAATGTCGTAACGCTTGTTTTTAGCGGTGACACATTCCCCTAATAAAATCGCACGTCCATCCCCCAATTGAGGAACAAAATGCCCAAACTGATGACCGGCATAAACCATGGCCAAGGGATCTGAACCTGGGGGAAGCCGTTGACCCGAAAAGTAGGCCACAAGATCATCAGGTGCCATCGACGCTGTATCCATTCCCAGCTCGTCGGCAAGGGGCTGATTCCAGTGAATCAACGAGGGAGAAGAAGGAACACGGGGTGAAACCTTCTCGTAAAAGAGAGTAGGTAAATGACTATAACTAGAGGAAAAAGAAATCGGCGTATGTTTCATAGATTACGATCAAGGCCTAACAGTATAACATATAGATTTTCAAAATATGGATGTAAAAACTAGCCCGATTGATGACCTATTTTGCGGAGAAGATTAACGTGTTTATAATGATATAGGTTAAATTACAGTAATTTATAAATATGACAGATCTTGAGGTAGACCAAAGAACTCAAATAGCCGTTTCTTAAAAAGAAATTCCAATAAAAACCAAATTAAAAAATAAGGAGATCAATTATGACACAAGCTGAACCTTTTACATATTCCAGGAAAACATTCCCACAAGTACCTACCAAGCGCGGTAGACAACTGTGTTTAGGAACTCTTCAAGCAAATGAATGGTATACAGATAATACAGGATATAAAATGACGGGCGAATGTCAGAAGCGTCTACTAAACCACACTGTTAAAGAGCGTGAGTGCTGTTTTTCACCCCAAAGAACAACAGAGTTTAACCGCAAGAAAGCGGAATCTATTGATCCTATAACGTTATTCAGCTACGTTGACAGAAGCACTTTACTGAGCCCAGGCGAACTAGAGGGTAAGAGTATATGTTGTCTAGTACGAAACCCAAAAGATGTCTTAGCCGCTTTAAAAGGACTTGGGGATGTAGAAGAAACAGGAGAGGGGATAAAATTTCAAGCAATCACAGAAATTAAAGATACAGAACTGAGACTTATAACACACTCGACATATACAGACGCAGCCGCAAGAGATATGTTAGATAAATTAGGTTTTAGCAGCAGAGAAAACATAGTCCCAAGTACAGCCCAGCAAGGCAACACAGTTGTAACAATTGAAGAAGCAGAGGCTATAGTGCCGAGTGAAGATAGAACAGGCCCAGTAAAATATCAGGTGGCAGGTATAGAGAATTCACTAGAAGTCTCTAGATTATTTGCTTACTCATTAGCAAAATAAGACGTATTAAAACGAAGAGAAATACGGGCTAGTCGACGATAAACCTCCGCTTTCTTCAAGGGTAAATGACACAAAAAATCCTGATGGGAGCAGCCTTTGCGATAATCAGGTTCTCGGCTGGGATGTTTGAGGTAATGGCTAATTTTGCCAAGATCAATGTCAACTAAAATTGAGCCATGAAATAAGAAGTGGCTCAAGGTACGGCGTTGGGCATTGCCACAACATTTTTTGCCCTGATAGGTGAGATCTGTATACCCTTGGATGGCCAGTGAAAGCTGATCATCACTGAGCACATCTTTGACCATGGTCATAATTTCACGGTTACAAGCCTGTATACTGTCAAAAGGGGGATGATGCGGCGCAACAATGGCATAATTAATCACTCCAGATGATTGAAATACCGTCCCCCCGCCACTGCAGCGTTTGATAATAGGAATACCCTCTTTGTGACAACGATCGACATATACTTCATTGAGCGGGTTGTTGCTTTTGCCCAAGACCACAAAGTCACAGGAAGGCTCCCATAGTCGCAAAATAACCTCTTTTGGCTTAGCTTGTTGTAAAAGTAGGTCGTCATAAGCCACTGTTTTAGCAGGATCATTGAAATTAGTTCGGTCAATGTAGCAGTGCATCACTCAAACTGTAAGTTAGATTTTTATCACAGACAAGTGCTAAAATTAAAGGATGTCAGTGTATCAATGGCCAGGAAAAGTATATTTTGCTGATACAGACGCAGCGGGCGTTGTACATCACAGTCAGTATTTACGCTGGTTAGAAGCTGCTCGAATCGATTATTTTGATCATATAGGATTTCCCTATGAAAATCTTCAAGCGCAAAAGGTTGGCTTTGTACCCTGTAAAATTCAGGCAAACTATCATCATCCTTTACGCTTCGCAGATCGCTTTCAGGTCTACGTACAGCTCAGTCAACTTAAACGCGCATCATTAACACTACATCAGCCACTGTATAAAGAAAAAAAACTGATATATGAGGCAAGTATCACCTTTGCCTGTATGAATGAAGCAGATTGGCGTATCATTGCGATCCCTAAAGATATCCAAAGAGCATTACGATCAACAGAGACTGCATAGAGATATTGTGGAGACCTTGAAAATTGATTAAACTAAGTCAGACAAATAAGGAGTGAACCATTATGACGACACTAACATTCAAAGGAAATCCTGCATCAACCATAGGTGACTTGCCCGAAATCGGAGAGCAGGCCCCCAATTTTAGCTTGGTCGCTAGCGATTTATCAGAACGTAGTTTGAATGACTATACAGGAAAAACCATCGTATTAAATATTTTTCCATCCCTAGATACAGGGGTCTGTGCCTTATCTGTCAAAGCCTTAAATACCTTGGCTGCAGAGTTAACAGGCCTACAGGTCTTGCATATCTCCAAAGATCTTCCTTTTGCCCAAAAACGTTTCTGCCAAGCAGAGAATATTAACAACTCCGAAACATTGTCAGCATATAGATCCTCATTTTCGGATGATTATCAGCTAACCTTAGAAGACACGCCACTAAAAGGCTTGTGTGCCCGGACGGTAATTGTGATCGATAAAGAACAAAAAATTCGTTATGTCGAGCTTGTGTCTGAAATTACCCAAGAGCCTAATTATGATCAATTAAAAACAGCAATTGAGGCTCTTTAGAATTGGAATTAACGCAACTAAAGTCCTTAAATGTGTATGGACAGGCATTACAATATTGTAGTTTAAGTCCTAAAACGGGCTTTGTACGAGACGGATATTGTCAGTGTTTGAAAGAAGATCCGGGTCAACATACCATATGTGTACAAGTAACAGATGACTTCTTGCAGTTTTCTAAAGATCAGGGCAATGATTTATCTACAGCCAGACCTGAGTACGAGTTTGAAGGCTTAGTCGCAGGGCAGCAATGGTGTTTGTGTTTGTCGCGTTGGATCGAGGCTTATGAGGCAGGAGTTGCCCCGAAGGTAGTATTGGCAGCTACCCATCAATCAGTGTTAGAAAAGGTAGACTTACAAACACTAGAAACATACAGCGTATAAACCTGTCATATTACTCGACAAGTACAAAATGTATGGGATACACAACCTTCACTTTAATTGCCACACCCTCTTTGATAAAAGGTTCAAAGCGAAGTTTCTCAACAGCCTCTAAGGCGTGTTGTTCAAAGCGATAGCCTTTTTGACTACTATGTAAAATAACAGAGTGGATCACGCGCCCTTTTTCATCCACAATAATACTCAGTAACACCTGGCCTTCAATACCAGCTTTTCTAGCAATATCAGGGTATTTTGGCGTCACCGTTTTAATAACTACCGCTTCTTGATCAAGCTCAGAGATATCCGTGACATCGTACTGCTCATCAGCCTGATTTTGAGCGGGGCTAGGAGCGGTAGTCTGTAGAGGTATTTTTGGGGGGAGTGGTTTGGGTACGCTTTTTTTGGGACGTTTTTTAGCCGATTTAAGGGGTTTTTTAAGAGACGTTTTGTGACGCATTGGAATATTATGTTTATAACGTTTATAAAAATGCGTGCTATAGCTATTTTGTGGCTGAAGTAACAGTCGGTCTGTATGCATCCAGGCCAAGAGCCAACAGAGACCAAGCGTCACTCCCAGTGCAAGCATCAATGAAACAAAAGCTCTCATTTAACCAGTTCTTCAGCAACGGCCACCTGTTGGATATCCACTTGTTTACAAATATCCATTACCTGAATCATATATTTAACAGCAGAGTCTTTATCTGCAACCAAAACCACAGACAATTTAGGATTTTGTTGGCGTTTTAATGCGAGTTTTTCTTTAAGGGCATCACGACGATAGCGGCGTTGATGAATATAAAACTCGCCTTTAGAACTAATCCCAATCAAAAGATTACTGGCGGGAAGCGGGTCACTTGTCTGGGATTTTGGGCGTTGAATATCCACGCCGGGTAATTTACTAAAGGTAGTTGAGACCACAAAAAAGATCAGCAAAATAAAAATCATATCCAGCAGAGGCGCAATATTTAATTTGGCTTTGCGAACAGGACGTTTGTAACGAAACATTAGCGATGATCGTTCTTTTTAAGGACACGACTAATCGTAATAACAGAGGCGGCTGCCTGACGCATCAACTTGCTTAATGCCTCTACTTTTCCATTTAATAAGGTATAGCAAAACATGGTTGGAATGGCTAAAACCAAGCCTACTTCTGTGGTTAAAAGGGCTTCTGAAATCCCTGAGGCCAAAGCTTGTGCATCACCAGTGCCATGGCTACTAATCGCTTTAAACACCTGAATCATCCCAGATACCGTTCCCAATAATCCCAGCATGGGCATGATTTCACCCAAGATTAATAAAACAGGCAGTCCTTTATCCAATTTTTGAACTTCATCTTCATAGATCATTTCCAAACGATCTTTCATGGCCTCTTCGCTATAGCCCTGTTCTAAATAAGACAAGGCTTTGCCCAATATTTTCTCATTGGGACCATCATCACGAAGCAAGGCATGGGCTGCTTTGAAATTTTTTTCTTTCACTAAATTTCGGACCTTATCGTTTAACTTTGACGAGGTATAGCGGCGTAGCAAACGATAAACCTCCCAACTTTTATAGATAATTAAATAAGTAGCCGCTAGCGCAACAATGAGCAATGGCCACATGACGGGGCCCCCTTTCTGAATAAACTCAATAATCATGGTTACTCCTAAAATATAATTTTATAGCCAAAAATAAACATAAAGGGAAAGTCGTTAATGAATGTCGCCTTGTTTTTCTTTTTATTCCAGCGATAATCACTGGGGTTTTTGCGGTTTAAAACATTAAAAAGTCCCAAACGCGTTTTACCCTTTAACTCCCAATAGGGAAAAATGCCCCATTTCATATGCGAAGAAATAGGCAGGAAGGGAATAGGTAGAAATAAGCGAACGCCCGGGGTTTCGAACCATAAATCAACACGAAAATAGGTCGGGAGTCGCTTGGATAAGTAATCGCCTAATTGATACTCCAAAGCACCTGTTTGAGGGTTGTTTGAGGCAGATAAAATGGGGGTGTAGGGGCTTCCTGTACTAAGCTTAACATTACTAATGACCGTGAGTGTTTTATTGACCTTATAATCTCCATAAAGATTGAGCATGTGTCGAATATCATAGTCGGGGTAAAACCAGCCATGTTGAGTGTCTTTTCGACGCGTCGATGACCAGGTATAAGTGCCCCAGCCTTCAAAGCGCTTGCCTGAGACTTTTTGCAGCATCAATTCAAGACCATGGGCATGGCCAAAACCCTGATTTTCATAGCGTTCTTCAGGATACCTGGCAACATTAATTCCAAGGTCATCGTAATGTTTATAAAACAGTTCAGATTTAAATAAGGTAGATGGAGAGAGGTAGTGTTCAATACCAATGCCATAATGCTGTGCTTTTTCCATCACCGTATCAGCAATACGTCCTTCCAAGGTTGAACCAGAAGAAGAAAAAAGTGAATTGATTTGGTAATTTTGTTGCGCATATCGGCCATAGTAGCCTTTGATTTTACTGCGGTCGTTAAGCATATATTCAAGCGAGATACGAGGTTGCCAATCATATTGGAGAGCATAGTTGTCTAAACGGACAACATCTAAACGAAGACCGGTCATCAGAGTTAGATCAGGGGTAAACGCCCAATGGTCTTGCAGATAAAGAGAGCTGATAAGAATCGGGATATCAATGGATGTTTTAACATTTTGGGTAACAGAGCCTGGTTCTTTAGGGTTAGGGGACTGTATCCACGAGGAGGTATTTGTTGCCTTTGTCACATATAAAATAGTGCCCGCTTCGATAGTATGCTGCTCATGCCCCTTCCAAGTAAGGTCATCACGAAGAATAACATTACGTTCATGCCAACTGACATCAACATCATTTTTATTCGTTAAGGCAAAGGTTCCTTTGTTTTGATAATAGGCAACTAAGGCCTCATTAAAAAGAGTTGGGCTTAGGGTAGAATCTACTTTAGTGCTAACGATATATTTGCCAGAATCATAGATAAACTTACCTTTCTCATCAGTATCAGAGAAAACATCTAAAGGGGTGTTCGCCCCATCCTGAAACCCATAAAGAGCAAGACGAACACTATGGGAGTCATCCAATTTATGAGTAAGTTTTCCCTGAAAAGACTGCAAATAGGGCATATTCACAGAGCCACTATCACTTTTAATGAACAAAGGTGCAAATAAGTCGTAATAGGTACGTCGATAGGAGACCATCGAGGTTGTCTGCTTTTTTGTGATAGGAAACGTGCCATAATAGTTCAGCTCGGTCATATTGATATCAAGTTCTTGTTGTTTTTGATCAAAATCTCCATCCTTGGTATAAACATCAATAATGCCCGATAAACTTTGACCACCTCTCGCATCATAGCCCCCGGGATAAAAATCTACATGCTTGGCAATCTTGGCATTAAAGATCGAAACACGCCCGCCCCAATGATAAGGCTGCATAATCGGAACATCATCTAAAACACCAACAATTTCATAGGCAGAACCCCCTCGAATATACATCTTGGCATCAAAACTGCTCTTTGACGCTACCCCAGGTAACATTTTGAGTGCGGACATGGTGTCCGAAAATAAGCTCCCTTCAGATAATCGTTGGATGACCTTGTCATCAACGTAATAATACGAGATTTTTTCTTGGTCACGATTCGCAATAACCTGTTGTTTACCGGCCTTGATAACCGTTTTAATTGCCAGAGGAAAATAACCAGATTCAAGGGCCTGTTTTAAGGCCTGGGAGTTCCAATGTTTGGTGGCATAGCCATTGGCCGATATTTCAATGTGGGTATTAGAGCTTGGAGATATAAGGGAAAAGTGACCGTTAGCATCACTGTAACGAGTTTGGTCCCCCATACGAACAAGAGCCCCTTTGATGGGGATTGAGCTGTCCTTAATGACAACGCGGCCCGTAATGGGAACGGTTGCATAGACAACAGAGCTAAGCAAAACGCATAACATAAAACCAAAAACAGACAACTTAATGTTTAACATAGCTAGCAGTGTAATGAAAAAATAGCGAAAAATCTATAACACTTTCAGGTAATTTTATCAGAGAAAAAAAGGTTACTCGGGTAACAACGAGGAATGATGATGATAAATAAGGCCATCTGAATCAAACACAAAACTATAGCGAGCCTTGGCCTCTGTGCCATCTGCAAAGGAAAAGTGGTAGATGCCTCCAATTGCCTCACGATCTGTAGACAAGGATTGAGAGTGGACACTTACAACCTTACATTGAGGCTTTTTAGCCAAAAAATGCAGAAAATAATCACGGCGTTCCTCTTGAGTAAAACGAATCTGATTAGAGACAGTGGGAAGAAGAACTGCTTCAGGATCATATAAAGAAAGAACCGTGTCAGGGTTGTGGCTCTGAATAGCAGATATCCAGGCATCAAGATGGGGGTGTTGAGTCATAGGTCAAAATAATAGCGTCAAATGAGGCAATAAACAAGAGTCAGATCCTAGGATAATACCTTGGATTAGACGATAAAAAAACCTGTGCTAAGATAAGCAGGATGAAACATATTTTTATCAAAGACAGTGACAGCAAAGCGACAGAACTTGTACTGACACAAGAACAGGCCCAACATTTATTAACAGTATGTCGCTGCCAAGTAGGCGATACGTTGTCAGCCGTCAGTAAAAAAATGAAATATCTGTGTAAAATTACCGCTATTCACAAACAAACGCTATCCTTTGAAATTGTCTCAAGCCAGACGCTCAACAAAGACCCCTTTCACTTTACACTGTTACAAGCCCTGCCCAAACAAGACAAGTTTTCAGATATTTGCCGAGCCTGTACAGAGGCTGGGGTCCATCACATCATCCCCTTAACAACCCAACGCTGCGAGGTAAAAGTAAAGAATGTAGATCAAAAACGTCAGCGCTGGCAGCGCATACTTGAATCAGCCGCCATGCAAGCTCAACGCCAGCACATTCCCCACCTCGATTCCCTATATGTCTTTAACGACCTTAGCCATAAAAAAGAGACAGCAAATACCTTAAAACTTCTGTTCTGGGAAGAAGCTGCCACAGACAGACTTGTCTATCCCTTACTGGAGGACTATATGCAACAGGGCACAAAAGAACCTTACACGATTCAATTATTCATTGGGCCTGAAGGGGGCATAACGAAATCAGAGGTCGAAACCTTAATAGATATGGGGTTTATGTGTGTATCTTTGGGCAATACCGTATTACGTGTGGAACACGCTGGGTTGATGGCATTGGCACAGATTAAGGGCTATCTGAATTATCTACGTGAGAAAAAATAAAGCAGGGTTAGACAATCCGCGAGGCTGCTTTGACGGTGTTTTGGAGTAACAGAGCCACCGTTGTAGGGCCCACACCACCAATTCGAGGAGTAATCCATGCTGCCACATCACCAACCGTTTCATCGATATCCGGTAACAAGCGGCTGCCTTCCCAAGAAATGCCTCCACTAATTGCAACCACACCCTTCTTTACCATGTCTGGGGTCACAAACCCATGCACGCCAATAGCGGAAATCAAAATATCTGCCTTTAGGGTATAATCACGGATATTGGGTACCGCAGAATGGACCACCGTGACCGCCGAATTTGCGCCCGCCTGTTTCATTGATAACATCAAGGCCAAAGGGCGCCCCAAGGTTGGCCCACGACCAATCACGACGACATGCTTACCCGCTGTTTCAATCTCATAATGTCTGAGCATTTCGACAATTCCTGCGGGTGTACAGGGCCTGGGACCCTCTTGTTGTAACACTAATTTTCCTAAATTTTCAGGGTGTAAGCCATCTGCATCTTTTTCAGGAGACATGGCGTTGAGGGCTTCATTAAAATCAAAGCCTTTAGGAACCGGGTTTTGGATAATAAAGGCATGAATGGCTGGATCATTATTAAAGTCTTGAACCGTTTTTAATAAATCTGCTTGGGTGGCAGTCGCCGGAATATCCGCATGAAAGGAGGCAATCCCTACACGCTCACAGGTATCATGTTTTTTGCGTACATAGCCCGCACTAGCGGGATCAGCCCCCACCAAAATAGTCCCCAAACCAGGGGTGATGCCCTTGGCGTTAAGCATGTCAACGTCACGCTGAACATCAGATAACACCCTCTCAGCGATAGGGGCGCCAGATAACAAATCTGCAGTCATAATGGTCTCCTCTCTCATGTGCTTTATTTTAATCGGCTTTAGAGATAAATACTAGGGGTAAAGGCTCTTTATGAACTATTTTCATCTAGAGAGTCAATCTGCTACAATCAGTTTGCCAGTAGAACAAGCAGTTGCTGTATGTGTTAAAGGATACAGAGGAAAGTCCGGACTCCACAGGGCAAGTTGCCTCCTAACAGGAGGGCGTGGTGACGCGATGGCCAGTGCAGCAGAGAATAGACCGCCTGGAAACAGGTAAGGGTGAAACGGTGAGGTAAGAGCTCACCCACAGGCTTGGTAACAGGTCTGGGTTGGTAAACCCCAACTGGAGCAAGGCCAAATAGGGGAAGAGAGGCGGCCCGCCTCGTTTGAATTCCCGGGTAGGCTGCATCGAGCATTGTGGTGACACAGTGCCCAGATAAATAACTGCCTAAACAGAATCCGGCTTATGAGCTACTGGCATAAATCACAACATTAAAAAATTAACTGAACCATAAACGCCAATCCATAGGCCAAAACAAAGTAAAAGCCCACTTGAAGCCAAGGTAAAAAGGCAGAATTCATTTCACGTTTTGCAACAGCCACTGTAGAGCCACATTGTAAAGCAATCATAAAAAAGACCAATAAACTTAAAATAGAGCCAGGCGTAAACAGGAGCTCACCAGTACTTGGGTGAACAGCATTGGCCAAATTATCAAACAAAGACGCAGAGCCAGAAGCAAACATCACCGCCAGTACAGAGGCAAACACTTCACGGGCCGCAAAAGACAACAAAATAGCTACACCACAGCGCCAATCCAAACCCAAAGGCTGAAACAAGGGTTCAATCCAAGGTCCCAACCACAAGGCGATCGAGTTTTCTTGGCTAGGAAACGACGCAATAAACCATAGGACAAAAGAAATAATTAAAATTAAGGGGCCGGCATTCAAGACAAAACTTTTACTTTTATGCCAGACTTCTAAAAGAATTGATCTAAATTGAGGACGTCGCCAAGGAGGAAGTTCCAAACAGAAGGTAGCATCAGTGACCGAAGCAGAACTAAACTTAGAAACAAACACTGAGATAACAGCCGCCAAGACAAGACTCGCGATATAAATCATGGCAAGACCAATGCCACTGACCAAAGGCCGACCTGGAAACAGCAAGGCCAAAAGAAGACCATACACAGGCAAGCGAGCCGAACATTGCATCAAAGGAATGATCCATTGGCATAAAAAACGTTCTTTAGGGTCAGAAATAGTACGCGTCGCAAGCAGTGCGGGGATAGCGCAGGCGCAGCCAGACAATAGAGGAATAAAACTTTTTCCACTAAACCCAAACAAAGATAAGGGCTTATCGATAATAACCGCAGCTCGAGAAAGATAGCCAGAACTTTCTAAAAGACCCAAACCAAAAAATAAAAGAGCAATTTGAGGAATAAAAACAAAGATAGCCCCCACACCACCAAGGCCACCTTCAATAAATAAAGAGGAGATCCAATGGGCAGGTAGCCAAGACAATAAAAAATCAGAACTAGCAGAAAAAAACAGATCAATCAAAGAAATAAAGGGCGATGCTAACAGAAACAAAGAGCAAAAAAACAAGGACATCACCGTAAAAAAAAGTAAAAAACCAAAGATAGGATTCAAAAATATGGTATCCAAACGTTGCGTTATTTTAGGGATGATCGGAGCCTTGCTATAAATTTTTTTAGCCGTAGCCTCAGACCATTTAAAGTACCAACGCTCATCCTGTTTAAAGACATTCAGCGAAGGCTTTACCTTGTTTTTAGACAGCAGTAATTGATACGAGCAGGCCAGATTCAACTTTTGTAGTTCCCAGTTTTTTTTGACAGAAACAGGGATAACAGGACAGACCAAAGACGTCGACAGTTGGTCGGCATCGATACGAATACCTTGGGCATCAGCCTCATCCATCATACTAAGTGCCACAACAAGTGGGTAACCAAGATCTTTTAACTGACGAACAAGCGGTAATTGACGTTGGCATTGTGTCGCGTCTACCACCGCCAAAATCAAATCAGGTTGTTTAGGCGCAGAAGAAATAAGCGAGTTTAAATTATCTAAGCAACTGAGAGACAGTTGTTCATGGACACAATCAGGATGAAATGAACGCAAACCAGGCGTATCAATAATAACACGAGAAGGCTGTTCTTTAATCGTAGAAAAAAAGAAATCGACTGTCGATCCTGGATAATTAACCACTTTTTGGCGTGAACCAGTCAAAGAGTTAAATAAGGTCGTTTTACCAGCATTAGGAAAACCCAACATGACAGTATAACTTTGCGTTTGTGTGAGTGACTTAGACATATTCACGTACCCCAATTTTTTTTGCATGTGCATAACGCAGTGAAATGCAACTATCCCTGATCAATAAAACCAAAGGCCCTTTAAAAGGAAGCCGATACAACAAGGTTGCATCCGTTCCCGGAAACAGTCCATAAGCCAATAAAGAGTCCTGTAATAACGAGTCAATCTCTTCAATGACAAAACATGATTTAGGCATTAGATCACTTAATTTTTTCATACCTGCTAAAGTATACAACAAAGAGAGAAAATGATACATAGTCTCATTTAAAAGAGTATATTGATGGGCCAAGATAACTGCAACAAGCAAGAGTGAGTTAAGAATCTGAAGACGAATCAATCCATTTCTGCAAGGCATGAACCAACAAGCGATTGGCTTCATGCCCAGATTTAAAACAGCGAACATGCATCTGCAAAGGGCGTTGTAACACCCACAAATCACCGATCAAATCCAAGACCTTATGGCGGACCAGCTCATCAGGAAAACGGAGTGCTGTCATATAATCGTCATCACCAATAATGACGGCATTGTCCATCGATCCACCCTTTGCGAGATTTTGATCATACAGCGCTTGAACTTCGTTATAAAAGCCATAGGTGCGCGCAGCCGCAATCTCACGACCATAGGTATCTGCCCGAAGATCACCTGTCCAAACCTGCTGACCGATAAAATGATCCGGATAATCCAAGGTGTAGCTAATACGAAAGCTTGTAGAAGGAGAGACGTCAATACGGGCCTGATGATCACGAATTTCAAAAGGGCTTGTTGGAGAGATGGGAGATAACTCAGATGCCAATGTTTTGACACCCGCCTTTTCAAAGGCCTCAAAAAAGGGCTGAGCACTTCCGTCCATAATCGGGAATTCTGCAGCCGAAAGCTCGAAACGCGCATGGCTGATTCCCAAGGCATGACAGGCTGATAACAGATGCTCGGGCGTATAAACAGAAACCCCCTTATAGCGAAGCTCTGAAGCACGCTTGGTCGAACAAAAATTGTGAGGCGTGACAGGAACGATATGATCGTGTTGATCACAACGAACAACATACAAGCCCAAATCTAGGTCCTCAGACGGCAGGCAACGCAAGGTAACAGCTTGGCCAGAATGGATGCCAATCCCCTCAAAACAAAGAGGAGATGCCAAGGTTTTGGCCTGAAATATCTGCGTAGTCATGGTGGATTATTCTAACATACACCTTCCTAACCGCTCTACTGAATAATAGGCAGAGAATATGATCGTTTTGAACGTTTAAAAACAGAGAATATGGTCGATATATAAAGAATGGGGTTAGCAGCAGGAATACGAAGCATTAGCTTCAGGAGACACAACAGGGATACTTCTAGAAAAGCATCCAACCAAACCTGTAAAGATATAGGGGAGAAACTAAAAACATGGGTAAGTCAGGGGAAGAGTGCAAAATTTGTTCATCAACAAGCAACAAAAGCAAAGTTTAAAGAAACAGCAGAAGACGTATTTACAAATGATGGACCTAATACTGACGCAGAAACAGCAACAGCAAAAGAAATACTAAAGGGTCTAGGGTCAGATAAAATCCTTGGACCACTGCCATTGAGTGGAGAGAATAAAAGAGAGTTTGAGGTACTTGCTGGAATGATAAATTTTGTCGAAAAAGTAGAAGAGGGTTCATACTTAGGGGAGGAAATGGAGCAACAGTTAGAGTCATTTAGACTTCAGATAGACCTCATGTTACTTGAGCAGCTAGAAACAAAAAAAAAACCAAACGAAATAGACAGAGTAAGATTAAATGTGATTCTTTATGCCTTAAATAGGTTAAAAAAAACGGTTTCAGATGATAAAGATGTTTTAGACATCATGACTCACAATGAAAGATTGTATCAATATAGAGAGGGTTCCGATAAAGAGCTTAAAAGCATGTTAATAGCAAAAAAAAAAAATGAGCAACTGTTATCGGGAGAAGAAACAGCCGAGGTTTTAAAAAAATTTCAGCAGCAACATAAGGGGAACTTCGAAATGATTATAAAGATGCAGGGATGCATAACAGTCACAGATGATCATGGCAATGATGTTAAATATACGTTCCCTGCATTCGCAGGGCTAGCAGCAACAACAAAAGAAACAGCAAGCGGTCAACACAATCCTTTAGCAGCAGCAGAAGCAGCCAAGGTTATCCAAAACGTATACCAAAAAAAAGTAGCACGAACATTAGCAAGCAAAAAAGTAGAGGTCAAAACAAAAGCTGAGGAAAAAAAACAGGCGTTTCAACGCTTTTTTACAGAGAAAACAGGGGGCTTTGATTACAACAGTCTTAGTGAAAGTAATCGAACAAAAAGCAATGTGGTTCAACAAGATGCAGGAAAACTAAAAGATGATGCAGAAGATCTAAACGCCACATTTGACACTGATGTTAATGCTGCACAAACAGTACAAGAGTTAGAGGCTGCACTTGAGACATTGGATCAAGGTTTAGAGGGTATAAAAGGAGAGTTTGAAGATCATTTGGGAGATATAAAACAATATTTAGAAACAGAACAAAGAAGATTAGATCAGGAGGGAAAAGATCTAGACGGAGAATGTGATCAGTTACAAACAGAGATAAGAGGGGGAGCTGTTGGTATAACACAGCAAGAAGTAGAGGGTTTAGGTAACGAAATAGATGGAATTAAACAAGCTATAAATAAATTAGAACTAGATAGAAAAAAATATATGGGTAGTAAAGATATCGGATATGTTAAAAAAGGGGAAGATTTAAAGCAAAACCGGATAACATTGGATGGACTGAAGACGAGATTAAACGATGTTAGGACCAAGCATGACACACTTCAAGCAGCTAGACTGGCTACACAACAAGAGCTTAGCAACCTACAAGATAAATTTAAACAAATGGGGACACAGTTATTAGAAACTCACGCTTACAAAAAGCATCGAAAATCCAAAGAAGAGCAAACAGACGATGAGAACGACCCACTTATAGGGGGTACCTGTGATCTCGAAACTAATCTTGGGACTAGAATAAGAAACTTACAAGCTGCGTTATCCCAAGATTGGAAGGCAGAACATGAGGCAGAAAAAGAGAGCGTTAAATTGGATATGGCATTTTTTCAAAAAAATATAGCGACAATTGAGCATAATCAAGTAACAAAGAGTGATGAGAAGTCGGAGGAAATAAAAGAGCAAAAAAGTGAAATCGAAAGAACAAATGCGACTGTAACCGCCAAAGTCACAGACTTAAACCTACGTTTGCAGCAGGCCAAAGAACAGATTACCGAAGATGCGCATGACCCCGATCTGATAGCAGGTTTTCAGGCAAAGATAGAGGGACTTACTCAAGAAGTTAAAGGCATATCTGAGTCTGCAGCCCAGTGTCATACAGAAATGAAAGAAAGTTGTGAACAATATGAGTCCAGAATAGGTTCAAATGTCTATGAAAGAAACGAAGGTTTATTTAAGCAAGAACAAGATGAATTAGGCGATGGAATGAACACATATCAGGCAGAGTTAAATAGGATACAAGGTGACTGCGAAACGTTAGTCGCACAATTAAAATATACAACGTTAAAAAGAGAGGTTGAAACCTTGTTAGAAAAGGTAGGGGGAGAAACCAGAGGAGCATTGATACAAGCAAGGTTTGGTGAAGGCGAAATACCAAAGGAGTATTCGAATCAAAATCAGACCAATTTAACAGGGTTAAAGGATGATATTAAAACTTTTTCAACCTATGTCTCGAGTAGAAAAGCAGAAGGTCCAACACAAAAAGAAGGCCCAACAAAAAAAGCAAGCCCAGTACCCACACACAGTTCAAAACCAATTTCAGTACCAGCAAAATTACCAAAAGCATCAGACCCAGCAGAAACACCCCAGCGTGCAGCAGCCACACCATTTTCAGTACCAGCACGATTACCAAAAGCATCAGAACTAGCAGACACACCCCAGCCGGCAGTAGCCACAACATCATTAAACAAATCACGAAGAAGAAAAAGACGAGAATTAGCCGAACCTCCAGCTAAAGGTGATCAGACTGGGACTATTCAAAACACACCAGACGATCTTGAAGGTAAAATAAAGGAGTATGAATCACTAAAAAGAGAGGTAGAAACCTTATTAGAAAAGGTAGGGGAAGAAACCAGAGGAGCATTGATAGAAGCAAGGTTTGGTGAAGACGAAATACCAAAGGGGTATTCGAATCAAAATCAGACCAGTTTAGCAGGGTTAAAAGAGGATGTGGATAAGTATTTAAAAGAAACAACTGCAGCCGCAATCAAAACCCAAGCAAGAGCAAGGGGAAAGAAAGCGAAAGAAGATTTTAAAGCACAAAAAGCTGCCGCAATCAAAATCCAAGCAGGTTACAGAAGTTATACAATCTTAAAAAGATTTGATACGGCTAAAACCAAAAGAACAGAAAACGCAGAAAAGGAAGGCACAGATTACACAAATTTAGCAGCACAACTGATGATAGAAAGTGCTAAATCTGAATTTCCTGAAAGCATTCATAAATTTATACCTCAAGATAGCGATACTCAAAAACAAACACTCGACAAGATACAAGCAAAATTAGAACAAACACTAAGCTCTTCAGTTGAAAGTGAAATACATCCTGAAGGTGAAATAAATAAAACACTAGAACTATTTGAAAAATTAGTGACCTACTTAGCAGAATCACATGGAGAGACTGGCATAGAGGACTCTACAGACCCATTTTTAGGAGTAGACCCAGAAACAGGTGAACCTTTCGCAGTTGGACAAACAGAGGAGATAGAAGAGGAACAAGCGGAAGAAGTGGTCGATCACAGTCGGTACAAGAACAATGCTCAAGAAAGAATAGCTTTCTTTAAAGAACTCTTTAAAGATTCCACAGGTGGTTTTAACTATGATAGAGGTAGCTTTGATACAGGCACAGAAGAAAGCAGGCATATAAGAGAAGAGCTTGCAACAGAGTTATATAAAAAAGGAAAACAAACAATAGATGAGTGGGAACAGTATGTAGCTGTGTTTGACGCTTCATCATTACCTCAAACACAAAAAAGAGTAGACGAGTTAAAATCTGAATGGCGACGTTCTGAAGAAAAATTATTGTCAGCTTTTGACAGTATAAAGGAGATTGTGGCGACTCAAGAAGAAACATTAGCAACACAATTAAGTAAGGCAGAGAAGGAAAAAGATAAGGTAGTAAGTCAATGTCACCTTCTTGAGTTGCAAATTAAATCAAAACTAGAGGATATTAAAGGACAAAAATGGGTAGCAGGTTTAGAAAAGAGGGGACACGAATTACTAGCTATGCAAAAAGAACTAAAGACAAAAATGAATACAGCAGAACAAGCATACAGAGAATATGCAGCTGATACACAAAAGGGGCTATGCGCAAAAATAGACTATAACCTTCAAACATTTCAGCCAATCTGTATAAAGATACAAAAGGAGCTTAAGGAGTTAGAAGATAATGTTGCTGCATACAAAACGAGTATAGATAGTGCTGAACATGAGTATCAGCAACTAAACGCTCTTAAAAAGAAGTTAAGACAAGAACTAGACGAAGTAGAAAGTGAATTAGCTCAAAATTGGCAAATATTATCTCAAACCACTGCATATCAAAGACAATATACGAGTGATGGTCTATTGGAAAAAGCCGTAAGGGAGCAAGACAAACACAATCAAGATATAGGTCAATTGAAACAAGAGATTGAGTCTCTAGAAACTGTGTCATCAGAGGACAAAAGAAGTAAATTTCAAGCGGGTAAAGATAAGTTGAATGAAGAAATAAACCACAATATGACGACAATTAGAACAATACAAGAAAATGAAAAAACTATGAGAGCAATTATAGAGGAGGAAATAAGGGGTGAAAGCGAAGCTAAAGGGGAGGCTATTGGAAATCTAGAAGAAACAGTCAGCTCGTTAAATACAAGCTTAAGTCAGATAAGGGATAGACTTGCAGTCATCAAAGATGAAGATCAAGGTGAGGATGAAGTCGGAAGGGGAAAAGAAATAGAGACACAATGCCAGGAATACACTAAAATACTTGAACAGAAAGAAGCGAAACTAGAGACATTAAGGGAAGCTATTAACACAAGTATAGATAGTTATAGTGAACGTGTAGAATATAATGTTTATATTCCACATACGGACACATTTGATCAAGAACAAGCTGAACTTGAAGCAAGTATAGAACAAACAAGAGATGAATTAGATAAAATATCCACTAGGATGACAACAACCTTACAATCAATGGAAGAAACCTTAATAGATATACGAGAAAAGAAGCAAGAAAAGCAAGAAAATGAACATGAAAAATGCATAGAGCAATTAACTCACAAGCAAGCCACAGTGCAATCTCAGTTAGAAACCTTGGAATCGGATATAGCCAAACTTAAAGAGTGGGAGCAAGAGGGGGCACTCGCTGAACAACAAGATGAAGGACTAGAAGAGTTAAAGGATGCATATGAAAACGCAGAGCAAATGATAGAACTGTTTCAGACTACCTCAATACAGGAATTTGCTGAGCAAAATTTTGAAATAACTACGGTTAGCCAAGTATGTGAAAGCAAATTAACAGAACTACAAGAACAATTAGTTCAGAAACAAAAAGATGTAAGAATAAAAACAGTGCAGAAGTTAGAAGAAATAATACAACATGAAGAAGGAAACTTAGAAACAGAGGGGATAAGTGATGAAGCGCTATTGCAGAAAGGTCTAAAAGGGCTAGATAAAGATATAAAGGAGTTAGAAGGAAGGATAGCCAATATATACCAACAGAAGGTAAATAAGAGTAATCAAGAATATCAAACAAGAAATGACTCGATAACAGAGAATCTAAGTTCACTAAAGGTTGAGATAGCGGAGCTACAACAAGACGCTCAGATAGATGCTGGAATAAAACAGGAATTACAGGCCTTATCTACAGACGTTCAAGTGTTAATAGAAGAGGTGATGAGTGGCAGTGAGGCCCATAGGGTGAACACAAATATAGAAGAAAGAGTCAGGAATCAAGAGAGTTTAAGCACGATAATAGGGGAGGTAGATGCTGAGATTGAGGCTATGGACGCATCTCATGACGAGCATATGGAAGAGATTCAGAGAAGGGGTATCGATCAGTACCTTCGTTTAGCAACCCTAGGAAAAGACGCCTATCAAACACTATATGAAAGAGAAAAAGCAAAGTTTGATGCAGAAGATATGGTGGTAGATGAAGACCTTGCTGAGAAAATAAAAGAATGTGACAGTGAACTAGTTCAAGATGATAATCCAGGGGAACAGAAAGAAAATCTAGATGCGCGCAAAGACCTATTAAAGGAAACAATCCCCATGATGCAAAAAGCGATTACAACACATCAAGCGGCAACAGTACTTCAACAAACAAAAACATCGTTAAGGGAACAGTTAGACAAATTAAAACAAACATTAGCACCCCTAGAACAAGATACGAATCTAGTCACAGACCATCTCACAAAATCTGTAGAAACAATAACGGAAAATATTGAGGGCTTAGAGCAGGGTCAGAAAGAAAGCATTCAAGAAGAACTATCTGCGCTTGAGTCAGGTATTGAGGGAGCAATCACAACAAGAGAAACACAAATAGCAGGCCTTAAACTTGCAATAACAACAGGAATAGAGCAAGCAACAGAACAATTAGCAGCGTTAAGAGACACCTTCAACGAAGCAGATACTGACTTAGAAGCAAGATGTACAGACTTACAGCAAAAAGGCCAGCAAACGACAACATTAACAGAGCATCAGCAACTATTTGAGGCGCTTACAACATTAGGCAGTGACATAGAGGCAAAATTAACAGAAAAAACAACAGCACTAGCAGCGTTACAGCAACGCCTAAAAACAGCCACACAAAGCCAAGAAACATTAGTGGCACTAATAGCCGGGACTCAAGACACCCAAAAAGGAATAGAGGATCACATAAAGAGCTTTAAACATGAAACAAGACAAAAAGATTTTGCACAGCGATATCAGGCTATACAGCGCGATATACAAAGCATTAAAACAACGTTACAGACCTCTAAAGAGAGTTGTACTCAGGTCATGAATAAAAAAGGGAAAACAATCGAACAAAGAAAGAAAGAATTACAAAAGATGGAGCAGTTAGTCACTAAAGAGGAAGACGCAAAATTGCGCCAAAAAATTATAGAGTTGAATACGCTTAAAAGAGAGTGCGACACACATAGCGGCCTACAGTCGAAATATCACGAGTATGAGCGTAAAAATGGCGAGTTTTTAGCAGAGATTGACGCACTGGCACTGCTTGAGCCATCAGCTGAAGTAGGACCAGCAATCCAAGCGGAAACAGCAGCGCTTAGGTCACAGGTTGAGGCGCTTAAAGAAGCATGTACTGAGGCGTTAACAAACTTTGAAGTGGAGATGAGTAGGAAAGACAGTAAAGAAGACGTTACGCTAAGAAGCTTTGAAGGTAAAGATAGAAAAAATAGGGCGACGTTCGAAGAACTGAAAGCTGAAATACAAGTACAAAATGAAAAAATCACCACACAGACACAAAAAACCGAAGAGTTAATCAGAAATCAGGCTATTTTTTTTGATCATGTAGGTACCTTAAAACAGAGTTACAATACGCTAAAGGTAGGTATTAAAGAAAAAAGAGGAGAGATTGAAGGACAAGTCTGGGCAGAAGCAATAGTCAGCAAGTATGAAAAACTCGAACAAGACATTGAAGAGAGGGTAAGTAACTTAGAACAAACAGAAAGGGTTTTTAGACAAAGTAGTCATTCAGAAACAAATCTCTTAGAAAAACAACAGACAGTTTCAGAAATGAAGACATCCTTAAATGTAATGGCTAAAGCAGCGAAGGAAAGTAAAAGAGAATTTGTGAAGATACAAAAAGAAAAAGAGACACAAGAGTATCAGGATAATCAACAAAAATTTCAACTAAAAATACGATTAATTAAAGCAAAAGCAGGTGATGTAGGTATAGATAGAATAGAGGAAATAACAGGAGTAGACGAATTAATTGAAGTGGCTCAACAAGCATTAACAGGTAAAGACTATCAAAAAGCAGAGGAAAAGCTTGAAGACGTAGAAAGACTCATTGATGTAAAGATAGAAGAGATAGAACTAGAGAGAGAAAAAACAGCACTTAGTGAAGAGCAAGATCAATTAAGTCCGCAAGGCGCTCAGCTTATTAAAGAGTGTGGTGAAAATCCACGATATCAAGGAATGAAACAAAATTTACAAGAAACTCTAGAGGCTTTACAAACAGCGAGTCTTGACATGGATCAACAACTAACACGCGAGACAGTTCAAGCAGTTAAAACAAAGATCCGACAACTGAAACAAGAAATAGAAAATGCAAGACCAGCATTAGAAAGCCAGCGAGCCCTATTAAAACTAACGGGGCAGTCAACAGAAAGTAAAGCACTAATAGGGAACTTGACAGGCAGTAATGAAGCGGAGATCTATAATCAGATACACACAACAGAGGACTGTCTCAAGTACGCAGGAGCCTGTTTAGAGACATTTAATATACCGCAGGCAAATCCACGAGAAACAACAAAAAAAGCAACAAGCCTACTACTAAAATATTTAAGCATTAATCAGAGGGATGATTTTAATGAGGCACCCCCTGATATCAAACGATTGGCCCGTCATCCATCAATAGATCTAAGCCAGATAAGTCGTTTGAATAGTCTTCAAAAGCAATTACAAGGGGATGTTACCTTTGAAGAAATACAGGAAATAGTCAAGCATTTTGAAGATATACAAGACGAAAGTTTGGAGGAGAAATTAAAAACAGCCGCCAAAAAAGATGAATCAATAAGAGCACAAGGTAATCTAGAAGGATTTGCCCCACATGCAGGTTTCGTGAAAGCGGCAAAGAATCTACCAGCATTAGCTGCATGGCTAACATTAAAAACAGAGCTTCTCCAAGACAGTGATCAAACGATGGGTAAGAATTTAGAGACGGCAAAAAGCACAGATACTGAGATAGACACTCTATTAAAAGAAGCTGTAGAGACGTTTGTGACAGAAAATTCAATCGGGCTCCCCCCTGATCAGATCAAGGCATTTAGATTTATGTTGGATCCTGCCAACAAGGATATGATTGCAACATATAGACAAGACAATACTATCCCCCTGCCAGACGAACCTTCCAGCATAGATATAGGTGTCCCTAAAGATACACGAGTCGACTTGCAAAGCATAGAAAGTCAAGCCAAGACAATCCGCCAAGTACGGGAAGAATTGGACGCCCAAAGCAGCAGCATCAAAGCACAACTAGAGGCAACACTAGCAGGGGCTGGGTTTCCTATCAAAGCAGAAGACCTTCTGTATCTTGTCCAGCAAGATCCTAATAGACCAGGGCTTCAACAAAGTTTGGACGTCATGTTCGATAAATTAGACGGAGAGGCCTTAATGAAAACCTTATTTCAACTAAGCTGTCTCCAGATTCAGCAGCAAACAATAGAGGAAAGTGCTGTAAAACAAGGTGCACGTCCAGACGATGCTCTAAGCACTATTCAATCAGGTATACGTTTTGTGTCATCTCCTCCCAACATAGGCGAGTTAGAACTGGCAAATCCACAATTAGCCTCTAAAGAAGGGCTACAAAAACTAATGGCTCTTTTTGCGCATGGCTTGGATCCAACGTATCAAAAAAGTCAGGCATCATTACTTTCAACCACACAACTCAATGTCTTAGGCCAGATGTTAAAATCCATGCAAGAGAACAAAACTATCACCGTTAAATTAGGTGCAGGGGAAGGAAAAACATTTTTATCCAAATTACTGTTCCAATTAGTAGCTATGCCAGAAGAGCAGGCCATGCCGGTGATCCATGTGGCCCCGTTTGATCAACACGAAGAAGGCTGGGAAGAGCTCACAAGCTTAGACGAATTGACAGGGATGCAGGGAGAGAGGCATCTATGGATACGGGCTGAAACAATGGAAAGATTAGTGCACGATGCAGGGGAAGAAGAGATAGCCATGCTACAACAATCTTTATTATTTATGGATGAATATGATCGATTTGAAGGATTAGGAAGAACTTTGGATGGACTAAACGTAAACAGAAGAGTCAACATGTCTGCAACAGATAAAGTATTAGTAGCCGAACAGCGTTTAGGCGTTAAGATTGAGACACTCAACCTATTAACAATGAACAGACAATTCCCAAAAGAGATTCAAACAAAAATCCAAGAGTTAAACAGTTATTGCAATAACCCAGTGAATAGATCGGATAAAGATAAATTTAGAGGCATGGTTCACGAACAAGCACAGGTCTTAGATCAAGAAATAACGCAAGCACTCAGTAAAAAAAATAAAAAAGAAGTAAACAAGGATCTTCAATGGGTCCAACAAAAACTTAGGACACTCTGCGATCAAATCCCAAATTTAAACGACAGCACCGTTGATCAAATGGACGAGGAATTTAACAGTCGAGACTTGGCAATGAGCTCAACGACACACACACAAAGTGCAGAGATATTACAGGAGATGTTTGGCCGAGCTGTGGAAGAAAAAGGCTCAGGGAAATTTCAATTTATTTTTCAAAGTAGCGAATTTACAGCCACCCCAACAGACAGTGATCATCAACTTAGTCTCACTGAGATTCAGGCATTTATCACAGAAAAAGGGAGTCCCACCCCCATCTCTGTACATATGCTTGCACCAGCTGGTTTAGATGGATTTATAAAGGGACAGCAGATCACCCTTTCATCAGATGGGAGTATCCATGAATTTGACGATAGTACTTCACAAGAGGGAACGATCGAGATCACGTTGTACGACAGAACAAACAGAGTGGGGGGAGATTTTGGAGATAAAAGTAATCAGGTCGATTATCAAGAAATACATCTAGATAATCCTGACATAGATAAAACGTTACTGTATCAGATGGCACGTAGAAATAGGCAGGGCGCAGGCGACAGAGCTCCCTTAAACCTTTGTTGCTCAGCAGACGTAAGAGCGATACTTAACCCAGATGCTGAATCCAAGGTGTTAACAGATGAGGCTAAACAGGCATTATTAGAGCAGACGAATGAGAATGGGCGTGTACAACAGCAACAATTCTTGGTAGATCGAAACAGACAAAAGCTCAAAACCAAAAAACAAAAATTAGGCACAGAAATAATGAGAGGCACCATAGATAATTTACCTAATCCCAAAAAAGAGGCCATATATAGGGAACTGCAAAGACAGCAATTGGAACGTGGACAGACAATTCCTGAAGGCAAGGATGCCCAACACGCATTAGTACAACATTGGATAAGAGAAAGACTCGCTGCACCAGACCTAGGCAAGGATTGGGGAGCTGAACGTCAGGCATGGTCTGACGAATTTCAAGGCCATATGGCAGACCTAGTAGAGGCGGTAAAAGAACAAGCAGAAAAGGCGTTAGAAACACCATTAACACAGGGCTTAAGTAGTAAGGAAAAACAAACATTAAGAAAAGCGCTATCAAGCCCTGAAATAGAAAAAACGATTGAAAAATATCGACAACAAAGTATAGCCGCAGGGGAGTCAACCAACAAAGCGGCTATTCAAGTTGTCATTGAGGCAAAGAGAAGTGAAATAACAGCAGATTTAGTTAGAAGCCTAGGGTTAAACAACGATCTAATTAATAGACTATTAACTGAATTTATGAATGAGCGA
>JAYNIM010000004.1:57078-131857 GCA_038109055.1 bacterium | reverse complement strand
TCAGCTCGTGTCGTGAGATGTTGGGTTAAGTCCCGCAACGAGCGCAACCCCTATTCTGAATTACCAGCACATAATGGTGGGAACTTTCAGAAGACTGCCTGTAAAAAGCAGGAGGAAGGTAGGGATGACGTCAAATCATCATGCCCCTTACGTCCTGGGCTACACACATGCTACAATGGATGGCACAAAGAGTAGCAAAACCGCGAGGTCAAGCCAATCTCATAAAACCATCCTCAGTACGGATTGTAGTCTGCAACTCGACTACATGAAGCTGGAATTGCTAGTAAACGCAGATCAGCACGCTGCGTTGAATACGTTCCCGGGCCTTGTACACACCGCCCGTCACACCATGAGAGTTAGGAAGACCCGAAAACGATGTGCCAACCTTCGGGAAGCAGTCGTCTAAGGTAGTTTTAGCGATTGGGGTGAAGTCGTAACAAGGTAGCCGTACCGGAAGGTGTGGCTGGATCACCTCCTTAAAGGAGAAACACTATTCTAGGATTTCCTAGATAGGTCGATCGCACTAGGCTTGTTATTTAATTATCAAAACAATTAGGGCTTTTAGCTCAGTTGGTGAGAGCGCACGCCTGATAAGCGTGAGGTCCCTGGTTCAAATCCAGGAAGGCCCACCAAAGTCCAAGAATACACAGCTTAAAAATGTAGTGATTTAAATTAGAAATATTGTAGTCTCTAAATGACCTTTATTATGATAGATAAATAGAGTGTGTTAGCATTGAGTACAATATGTCTTTTCTAAGGCTAAATTGCCCCTTTTTACTGCCCATACCATATCGGAAGGAAAAGAACTGAAAAGAGACGTCATAAAGACGCTGTATAGTAATAAAATAAACAATTTAATTCCCTAATCATGAGAATGAAAACAAACCCAAGATTGCTACACCTTATGTTACGAGTAGCAAATTTGCAAAAAAGCATCGATTTTTATTGTGATGTTTTAGGCATGTCTGTCTTACGAAAAAAAGAGTATCCCAGCGGTAAATTCACGCTTGTATTTTTGGGATACGGAAAAGAATCAGAGGTAACGGTATTGGAGTTGACCTATAATTGGGAGCAACATGATTATGATATAGGAACCGGCTATGGACATATTGCCATTGGGGTCAATGATATTTATCAGACCTGCGAGGAAATTAGGTCTAAGGGAGGTCAGATTACCCGTGAACCTGGACCAATGAAACATGGCACATCACTATTAGCCTTTGTAAAAGATCCAGATGGCTATAGTATTGAATTATTAGAAAGAGCCTAAATAGATACAAAAATATTGCCTAACTCACCTGCATCAGGTAACATTAAGACACCTTTTCATTATAAAAGGATGGCGGAATGGGGGTGTAGCTCAGCTGGGAGAGCATCTGCTTTGCACGCAGAAGGTCGCAGGTTCGATCCCTGTCACCTCCACCATGTTTTTAAGGTAGATGTGTAAAAAGATAAATAAATTAGGTTTAAATAGACGTATATAAACCATAATTTAAAGGATACGGGAAAGAGTTGCGTTGATAAATATTAGGTTAAATGCAGAGAAAAATAATCGCTTAATATTTGTAAGTGATACAAACAAGTGATAAATTGAGAAAATGTTCGATAATAAAAATATATTAATTACAGGGGGTACAGGTTCTTTTGGAAAAGCATTTATTAGCTATTTACTAAACCATTTTACCCCAAATAAAGTGATTGTTTTGAGTAGAGATGAACTCAAACAATCTGAAATGCAAGAAGACCCAACCTATCAAAAAAAATGCATGCGTTTTCTACTTGGTGATGTAAGAGATAAAGATCGATTAGATAAAGCATTTAAAGATGTAGACTATGTCATTCATGCAGCGGCATTAAAACAAGTGCCAGCCGCAGAGTATAACCCATCAGAATGCATTAAAACAAATATTTTAGGTGCAGAAAATGTAATTGAAGCAGCAATTAATCAAAACGTAAAAAAAGTGATTGCTTTATCAACCGACAAAGCCGCCTCTCCAATCAATTTATACGGCGCTACAAAACTTGCATCAGATAAATTATTTGTGGCGGCAAATAATACAGTAGGGTTTCAGGATATTCAATTTTCAGTGGTTCGATATGGAAACGTTGTGGGTTCCAGGGGCTCAGTCATCCCGTTATTTCAAAAGCTAGTACATGAGCATGCAGAATCTATACCTATCACCGATTCAAAAATGACACGGTTTTGGATCACAATAGATGATGCAGTCCAATTTGTAGTTAACGCATTTTCAAGGATGCAAGGCGGCGAAATTTTTGTTCCAAAAGTTATTGCCTCAACCATTAGCGATCTAGCAAAAGTCATTGCACCAAATATCCCTCATAAAGTGATAGGATTAAGGCCAGGTGAAAAACGACATGAAGTATTATGTCCTGCAGATGATAGCCACTTAACAATAGAGTTTCATGACCATTTTGTGATCAAACCATCTATAAAATGTTCAAAACCAGTGAATTATAAAAATAATCCTAAAAATGAAACAGGACAAGAAGTAGAACCAGAATTTCAATATGATTCATCTAAGGCGTTGGTTTCAATGGATAGATTAGCAAGTTATTTGAGCCAATCCCTATCTATTCTCGAAACGAGCAGGTTTTAATCGATCATCAACACATGATCCCTTATGCAAGACAATCCATAGATAGCAAAGATATTCAAGCGGTAGTTGATGTATTGAAATCAAATTGGCTCACACAAGGGCCAAAAATCTCACAGTTTGAAGAAAAATTTTCTCAAAAGGTTGGATCAAAGTATGCCGTGGCGGTTTCTAATGGAACCGCCGCGTTACATTTGTCATTACTCGCACTAAATATCGGACCAGGGGATGAAGTAATCACAACACCAAACTCATTTTTAGCCACAGCCAATGCTATTTTATATGTGGGGGCAACACCTGTTTTTGTCGATATAGAAATGTCTCATTTTGGCCTAGATGTTTTTAAAATTGAAGCCGCAATTACTGCGAAAACAAAAGCCATCATTCCTGTTCATTTTGCAGGTTTTCCGGTGGATTTATCTGCCATTCATGGGATTGCTTCTAAATATCGTTTGAACGTTATTGAAGATGCCTGTCATGCACTGGGGGCCAGTTTTAAAGATAGTAAAATTGGGGACTGTGTTTATTCGGATTGCGCAACTTTTAGTTTTCATCCAGTCAAGCATATTGCTACCGGTGAGGGGGGGATGATCACGACAAACTCGAAAGATATTTACGATCAATTAATGATGCTAAGAACACATGGCGTGACCAAGGATAGTGATGTATTAAGCCAGAATCCAGGTCCATGGTATTATGAAATGCAGCAATTGGGGTATAACTATCGCATGACGGATATACATGCTGCACTAGGAATTTCTCAATTAAAAAAACTAGATAGCTTTGTTAATCGAAGACGTGCTATTGCGAAGCAATATGATAATGCTTTTTTAAATCTGGATTGGATAGTACCTATTAAAGAAAACAGCGATCAACAGGCGTCTTATCATTTATATGTTGCTCAAATTAATTTTGATAAAATCAAAAAAACACGTACAGACGTCATGAATGCGTTAAAAGAAAAAGGGGTCGGAACACAAGTTCATTATATTCCAATTATTGATCAGCCTTATTATAAAAAAAATGTGAATGTGAAGGGTCTGTTTGAAAATGTTAAAAAATATTATAAACAAACACTTAGCTTGCCAATGTATCCGTTAATGAGTGATGGCCAAGTAATGCGTGTGATCCAAGCAGTAGGAGCGTTATATACATGAGGTCTTTTGAATGGCGAGGTGAGAAAATATCACAGATGGTATTGGGGGCTGCTCAGTTAGGAATGGATTATGGTATTGCTAATCAAACCGGTCAGCCAGATAAGCAAGAAGCGTTTGAAATTTTAGACGAAGCTTTTAAAAATGGGGTTAATACCATTGATACAGCACAAGCTTATGGCAATTCAGAAAATATTATTGGGCAATGGTTTGATCAAAATAGGGATAAAAAAAGTTCATTTAATATTATTAGTAAGTGGGATGCAAAAATTAATGATACTGATCAATTAATAAAATCAGCGCAAACTTCTGTTAAAACACTTGGTGTTCCGCTTTGGGGAATAATGATTCATGATGAGGAGCATTTAGATCACTTAGATACAATTTATCAAGCAAGTAAAGTACTAAAAAAACAAGGGCTTATAAAATATCTAGGGGCATCTGTATATTCTGTTGAGGCTGCAAAAAAAGCAATTATTAGTTCAAATATGGATTTTATCCAAGTGCCGTGTAATGCCTGGGATCATCGCATGATTGAAGGGGAGGTTTTTGAGTTGGCAAAAAAGAATGATAAATTGTGCTTTGTTAGGAGTGTTTTTTTACAGGGAATATTAATTATGAATAGTACAAAAATTAATAATAAAGCTCCTAATTTAAGTTATTTACATCAATTGTGGGAAAATGAATCTATTTTGTGTAACTCTTCAAAAGAGGAGTTTGCTATAGAGTTTGTGAAGAAATTAAAAATGCCTCTAGTTTTTGGGATTGAATTGTCAAAACAATTAAAAAGTAATATTAGTCTATTAAAACTTGAGTTGAACTTTAATAAGTATCAAAATTCTATTAAAAGATTTAAAAAATACTTGAAGAATCAAGAAATAGATCCCAGGAAGTGGAAAAGTTAAAAAAAATGAAGAATCTATTTAATTTAAAAAGTTCAGTTGTTGTCATTACTGGAGGTTATGGCTATTTAGGGAAAGCAATTTCTCAAGGCTTATCTTTATACAATGCAAAAGTATATGTTTTAGGACGTTCACAGCAAAAGTTTAATCAAGTTTTTGATAATAGTACTATGGTCAAATTTATTGAATGCGACATTACAGACTCTATTTCAGTTAATAAGGCATTCTCATTGATTATGAAAAATGAAGGAATGGTGACTCATTTAATAAATAATGTTACTTATACTGGTAACTTAGATTGTGCTCGTTTTCCTACTTTGGATAGTTGGAATAAGGGAATCAATAGTAATTTATCATCTATGTATAATTGTATTAAAGAAATTGTTCCATTTTTTGAAAAAAACAAGATAAGTAAGATTATTAATACCAGTTCAATGTATGGTTTCGTTGCCCCAGATTTTAGTGTGTATGACGAATTTCCTGATTATTTAAACCCTTCTGTTTATGGTGTTTCAAAAGCAGGTGTAATACAGTTAACAAAATACTTTTCAAGTTATTTAGCGAAACAAAATATTTTAGTTAATACAGTGTCACCAGGGCCTTTTCCAAATCAAGATGTTCAAAAAAACAAAGCATTTGTTAAAAAATTAAGTCAAAAAACATTATTAAATCGAATTGGAAACCCAGAAGAGTTGGTTGGCACATATATATATTTGTGTTCAGATGCATCAAATTATATGACTGGACAGAATATAGTTGTTGATGGAGGCTGGACAGTACGATAAATGAACAAAAAGATTTTAACGATTATTCAGGCAAGATCAGGGTCTAAGAGATTTCCTAATAAAATGCTTAAGCCAGTTATAAATTCAAAAACGGTTTTAGAATGTATTTTAGAGCGATTACAGAGTTTAACGAAAAGAACAGAATTTTATGTTGCCACGTCAAAAAAAAATCAAGATCAAGAGATTGTAAAAATATGTGAAAAAAATAATATAAAAGTATTTTGTGATTCTGAAACGAATGTTTTGCAGAGGTTTTATAGACTTTCACAGAAAATTGAAGACGCTAAAATTGTTGTTCGGTTATGCGCCGATTCCCCTTTTCATGATACTGATATCGTTAATAAAGGAATAGATTTCTTTTTAAAAAATAACTATGATTATATTTCCAATTTAGATTTTAGAAATTATCCGTTGGGAACAATGGTTGAAGTAATGACTAAAAAAGCACTGACTATGGCATATCAAAACGCAACGCTAGATTTTGAAAAGGAACATGTCACTCCTTACATTAGAAATAACACAAATCAATTTAACATTGGTCATTTTTCAAATGAGATAGATTTATTTCATCATCGTTGGACATTAGATTATGAAGAAGATTATAAAATGATGTGTGAAGTCTACAAAGAACTTTATCCTAAAAATCCTAATTTTAAGATGATGGATGTTGTAAAATTATTAGATAATAGACCAGATATTTATGAAATTACAGCTCATTTACCAAGAGATAAATGAGTAGAGTAATATTAATTAGGGTAGATGCATCTATAGAAATTGGTGCTGGGCATTTTGTAAGACAGATTGCCTTAGCTCAATTATTAATCGATGAAGGGTTCAACGTTCATTTTTTAACTAAAACAACTCAAAAAAAATTGTTAGATCAAGCTATTAAAGAGGGGATACATATTCAAACTATGGACACTATAATTACTCTTGAGAAAGATGCCCAAAAAACAGTAAAACATGCTAAAAAAGTAGGTGCTCATTGGGTGGTTTTAGATGGATATCCCTTTGTTACAAATTATCAACAAATTATTAAATCTGCTGGATTGAAGTTAATGTGTGTGGATGATATTGCCCAATGTCACTTTGTTGCAGATATCGTTTTAAATCAAAATACCACTGATAGCACTATTTATTCTAAAGAACCTTATACACAATTATTAATGGGTCCTGAATATGCCTTGCTGAGACGTGAATTTAGACAATATTCAAAACAAAAAATTATAAAAGAACATGTATCAAATATTATGATTACAATGGGTGGGGCAGATGAAGGAAATTTTACAGGTGAGATTTTGAACCAGATTAAAGAGATTTCCGAGTTGAAACTAATAAGGTTTCATGTTGTATTAGGTGCGCTTAATACACATAAAAAGTTAATAGAATTAATTTTAAGTAAACAAAATTTAAATGGAACGATTTATGAATCTTTATCTTCTTCTAAAATGATAAGTTTAATGGAAAAAACAGATTTGGCAATCACAGCGGCAGGGTCTATTGTATGGGAGTATATAAAAATGCAAGTTCCTTTTTTATCCATAAGTTTATACGATAACCAAACTGTAATTAAAAAATGTTTTGATGAATATGGTATAGTTAATCCGAGCTTGAATATTAAAGATAATCATAAAAATTTATATCAAGCATTATTAGATGTTAAAGTAAGAAAAAAAATTATTGAGCAATATAAAAAATTAAACGTTAGTTTCTTGATAAAGAATATTTTAGAAATAAGATAAAAGGAAAAAATATAGTATGATTAGTGAATCTGTAATTAAAAATCGTTTTGGTAATTATGAAATAATAAAAAAACCTTCTGTAACTATTTTAGCTAAATATTATTCAGAAAAATACTATAATAAACCCAAAGGTTCTTACCAAGAGTCCTATTCAAAAGAAGAACTTACGTATAATGAAAATAAGTATAAGGTGTTTAGATGTATATTAAATTCAATACAAAATAAAGACAAGAAAACATTACGCGATATTGGATGTGGAGAAGGCTTTTTGTTAAATTCATTTTACAATTAGGATTATGATGTTATTGGAGTAGATTACTCTAATGTTGGGATCAAAAATCATAATCCTAAGATGTTGCCTTTTTTTAAGTCAGGAGATATTGATTTTTTATTAAATTCTTTTAAAAGAACTTTTGATGTTATTACCATGACAAACGTTTTAGAACATGTTTTAAGTCCAGAATCTATTATTGAAAAATGTATAAAGTTATTATCAAGAAATGGTGTGTTGGTTATAACTGTTCCTAATGATTTTTCTTATTTACAAAAAAAGCTTTTGTTAGAAAATAAAATCTCACAACCTTTTTGGGTTTCTCCCCCAGAACATTTATCTTATTTTACAAAAGAAAGTTTAACAAATTTGATGGAAGCATATAACTTAAAAGAAAGTTATCATATAGGCGATTATCCGATTGATTTTGAGCTTCTAGTAGAAGAATCAAATTATATAAATCACCCAGATTTAGGAAAAGTCGCACATAAAAAACGTATTGCCGTTACTAATTTAATGGCTGAAATTTCGATTGAAAGATTAGCAAGATATTACAAGTCGCTTGGAGATATGGGGTTTGGTAGGGATATTACAGGTTTTTATACTTTATAATTTTTTTTTATTTGAGATTATAGAGACTTATTAGTAATCTTAAGCTTAGTACTTATGGTTATGAAAGAATATTCAAAGTTAATAGTTATAACTGGAACAAATAAAGGGTTGGGCAGAGAGTTTATTTTACAGCTTTTATCTAAAAATTATTTGTTGTGTGAAATTTTAAGGAATAAAAGTATATGTGGTTCTAACAAAAGTAAAAATTTTATCAGTAAAAAATTAGATTTTAATCAATTTGAGTTAAATATTGACTTTAAAGAGTATATTGATAAACAGCTTAATGAAATTATTTTTATAAATAATGCAGCTACATTAGGAAATATTTCTTTTATTAAAAACTTGAGTAATAAAGATTTTTTGAATGCACAAAATGTTAATGTTTTGTCACCAATTAAAATTATTAAAAAACTATTAGATCTTTGTTTAATAAAGAAGATTAATTTAAGAATTCTGAATATAACAAGCGGTGCTTCCAAACATGCTTATCCTGGATGGTCATTGTATTGTTCAACAAAATCAAGTGTAAGAATGCTGTTAGATTGTTTAAGTTTAGAGAATGAAAATGTGACAATCAAGCATATTGATCCTGGTGTTTTGGATACAAGTATGCAAAGAATAATTCGAGAAACAAATGTAAAAGACTTTCCTCTTAGAGACTGCTTTATAAAATTAAAAAATGAAAATAAATTAAAATCCCCTCAAACTGTTGCCAAAGAGATTTTAACCGCAGAAAATTTAATATGAAAATAGCGATACTTTCTGATATTCATGCAAATATAATTTCTTTAAAGAATGTGATTAATGATTTTGAAAACCAGGGTATCGAACATGTTTGTATTTTGGGAGATATAGTTGGGTATTATTATTGGCCAGTAGAAGTTATAAATCTTGTTAATGGGCTGTCACACACGACACATATTATTCAAGGAAATCACGAACGGTTATTAAAAGAAGCTCAGAATTGTCAAATAAAGAAAAAAAAAATATATGAAAAATATGGTTCAGGTATTAATATAGCTTTAGAAAAATTATCACAAGATGAAAAAGAGTTTTTATATTCTTTGCCAAAAACTAAAACGCTTAGTATTGAAGGTTTAAACATTTTATTATGCCATGGATCTAAAAATGACCCAGATCAATATATTTACCCAGATTCTAATTTGGAAACACTTCACTCATGCATTGATACTGATTATGACTATATTTTTCAGGGCCATACTCACTACCCATTTATTTTTTCGAGTCATCATACCACATTAGCTAACCCAGGATCGGTAGGTCAGCCAAGAGATATTGGGCATTTAGCGAGTTATATGATACTGAATTCAACCTCACGATCCATTGTGCAAAGAAGAATAGAATTTGATTATAAAAGTATCAGTGATGAGATTAAACAATTAGATTATCATTTACCCTATTTAATAGAGGTTTTTCAAAAACGATAAATATGAGAAAAAATATTTTAGTAACAGGATGTGCTGATGCCAATGGCCAAGCAATTATTAATATAATTCGAGATGCATTTCCAAAATTTTTTATAGTTGGGACAGATGTTTATGCTAACCATGTTGGAAAATTTATGTGTAATCAATTTGAAATAGTGCCATTTGCTTCACATGATAATTATATAAGTGTTATACAGAATTTAATAGATAAATATGATATTAATATTTTAGTACCTACAAGTGAAATTGAAATATGTTTTTTTAATAAAAGAAGAACTTTCTTAAACCATCTTGATGTGAGTGTATTAATAATTAATGAGTTTGCTGTTGATGTTGGCTTGGATAAACTAAAAACAATGGAAACATTAGGCGAAAAAAATATTTTGGTTCCATGGACACTCAATGCTCAAATAGATGATCCAAAAGAATATCCCTGTATTTTTAAAAATAGATCTACTTCAGGATCAAAAAGTGTGGAGCTTATACACAATGCTAAAGAGGCTCAACGTTGTTGTTTAAGAGAAAAAAGTGTTTGGCAAGAGGTTTTGCTTCCTGCTAATCAAGAGTACACATGTTGTATTTATAGATCAAAGTCTGGTGAAATAAGAATACTTGTCATGTTAAGAGAACTAGAAAATGGAGAAACCAAGTATGCAAAAATTGTTCAAAGTAATGAAATTAATTGTTATTTAAAGTCAATCGCTTTAGCCCTTGATTTAAAAGGAAGTATGAATATTCAACTTGTTCTAACTAAAAATGGACCACTTTTATTTGAAATTAATCCAAGGTTTTCTAGTACGGTAGGATTTAGACACTTAGTAGGTTTTAGAGATTTTGAGTGGCAGCTTTTAGAGCTAATGAAAATAGATTTAGTTCCTTTTTCTGATATGGAACTTATAAATATAGAGTACTTTCGAAAGACTACATGTTTGGTCAGAAAAAAAAATGGGCAAATCAAATCTTTTAAATCTCATTATATTTAACTTTATTATTGAATTAATTTAAAAGGAATTTTTTGGACTTTCTATACTAGAAACTATTAGACGTTAATGGTATTTTTAGAAAAAAGGATGCGTTTAAACAAATACTATGAACAATAAAAGACAGCCATTTATTATTGCAGAAATGTCAGGTAACCATAATCAGTCTTTAGAGCGTGCATTTCAAATTGTAGATTCTATTGCAGAAACTGGTGTCGATGCGCTCAAACTTCAAACATACACAGCAGATACTATGACGATACCGTCAAATCAAACGTCGTTTGTTATTAATGATAAAAAAAGTCTTTGGTATGGTAAAAAGTTACATGATTTATATCAAGAGGCATTTACCCCTTGGGAGTGGCACAAACAAATATTTGATCGTTGTAAGTCAAAAGGTCTTATATGTTTTTCAACGCCATTTGATGAAACCTCCGTAGACTTTTTAGAATCCTTAAATGTGCCTATGTATAAAATTGCGTCATTTGAGAATAATCATTTACCATTAATAAAAAAAGTTGCTCAAACAGGAAAGCCCATGATTATTTCAACAGGCATGGCCACTTTATCAGATCTTGAAGATATAGTGAAAACGGCTCGAGAAAACGGTTGTAATGACTTAACCCTATTAAAATGTACCAGTACGTATCCAGCCTCTCCTGAAAATTCAAATTTATTAACCATTCCACATCTTGCTCAGCTTTTTGATGTTAAGGTTGGCTTATCAGATCATACATTAGGAATAGGCGCAGCTGTTGCAAGCGTTGCTTTGGGCGCAGTCGCAATCGAAAAGCATGTGACATTATCAAGAGCAGAAGGGGGTGTTGATGCGGCATTTTCGATGGAACCTCTTGAAATGAAACAACTTGTTGAAGACGTTAAAGCTGCATCCCTTGCTTTGGGTAAAGTTTATTATGGTGTATCAAGCAAAGAAGAAGAAAAATCTACAGTATTTAGACGCTCAATTTATGCAGTTAAAAATATAAAAAAGGGTGAAGCGTTTACATCTGAAAATATCCGAGTGATTCGTCCTGGCTTTGGTTTAGCACCTAAATATTATGATCACGTTTTAAACTCTATTACTCGTGTTGCAATTTCAGCAGGTACTCCACTAAAGTTGGAAATGTGTGATTTATGAAGCCTGTCATAATTGCTTCTACTAAACAATGGAAATCAGACCTAAAGGAATCTTTAGAGAATGCATTAGATTCTAAAATTATTGTTCTAACACAAAAAGAGGAATTAACAGAAGAAAATATCAGATCTATGTCGCCATCATGGATTTTCTTTCCTCATTGGTCATTTATGATTCCAAAGTCAATTTATCAAAATTGGAAATGTGTTGTATTTCATATGACAGATTTACCCTATGGAAGAGGCGGTAGTCCTCTACAAAATTTAATTGTAAGAGGGCATAAAACAACAAAAATATCGGCAATATCTGTAGTCAAAGAAGTAGACGCAGGAGATATTTATATTAAAAAAGGGTTAGATTTATCGGGTTCTGCACAAGAAATATATGAAAGGGCAACATCTGTTATTGAAACGATGATTATTAAAATTATGAAAGAAAATCCTTTCCCTGTACCACAAAAAGGAGAAATTGTAAGATTTAAACGACGAAAACTAGAAGAGAGTAATATTAAATCTATTAATAATATTAATCATTTGTATGATCACATTAGAATGCTTGATGCAAAAGGTTATCCTCATGCATATTTAAACTCCGATGATTTTTGTTTTGAATTTACACAGGCATCGCTTGGAAATAATGAAATATATGCGACTGTAAAAATTAGACAGAAGGGAGTTTTAAATGATGAATAGTATCTTAGTTGTAGCTGCACATCCCGATGACGAAGTATTGGGCTGTGGGGGTGCGATGGCCAAGCATATTGAGAATGGTGATGAGGTGCATATCCTTATTTTAGCTGAAGGCATGACGAGTAGAGATTTAAAACGTAATCGAGCTAACAGATCCGCAGATTTGTCAGAGTTAGCTCAAACTGCTAAAAAGGCCAATGATATTATTGGGGTCACCTCTTTGCATTTACATGATTTCCCTGATAATCGTATGGATAGTGTTGATTTATTAGATGTTGTAAAGGTTATTGAATCGTTTATAGAAAAGTATCAACCATCTATTGTATATACGCATCATAGAGGGGATGTAAATATTGATCATACTGTTATTCATGACGCTGTGATTACAGCAACGCGTCCACAACCTTGTTTTTGTGTCAAAACACTGTTATTTTTCGAAACAGCGTCTAGTACAGAGTGGCGACCACCGCAATCTTCTAACTCGTTTCACCCTAACTGGTTTGTTGATATATCGGGTGAGGCACTATCAAAAAAATTAAAAGCATTAGATGCCTATATCACTGAAATGAGAGACTTTCCACACCCTCGTTCCGTCAAAGCATTAAAACATTTAGCACACTGGAGAGGAGCTAGTATTGGAGTAGAAGCGGCAGAAACGTTTATGTTGGGAAGATGTATATCAGAGTAAATGTAAGCTTTAAATAGAAAGATGAACATAATAAGTTTTGATACAAATCAACTTAATTGTTTTTAAAAAATAATCATCTACCTTTAATCAAAAAAGTAGCTCAAACAGGCAAGCCCAAGATTATTTCAACAGGCATTGCTACACTTTCAGAATTAGAAGATATGGTAAAAACAGCAAGAGATAATGACTGTCAAGATTTGACATTGCTGAAATGTACAAGTACCTTTTTAACAGTTCAAGAACATAGCACATAAAGCCTTTCTAAAGCTAAATAGATATGCTAATTTAACGAACAATGACCAATTATTTGAACAAAACTAAGTCAAAAACATTTATAGCACTATCATCAAACGCAAAGTTTTGGGATTTATCGGCAGATAAAATAGTATTTATCTGTCCTTCATGTGTGACTGATGATAATAAAGCCTGCTTAAATAATATCAACGTAATTTATCATCAAAAGCCCAATCAAAGCTACCAAGAACATCAAGACTTAAATCAAAAGTTATTTAATGATGCGATCATAGTAAAAAATTTATTAATTCCATTATTAAACAACATTCATGCAAGGCAATATACAGAAAAATATTGGAATATTATTTTATTACCATTTATATTTTATTTTATACAAGATTTAAGTGGCGTATATCAAAAAATTAAATCTATAAAGTTAACATATAAACAATGGAATACCATTCTTTTAGATCCGATTGATTACCAAACATCAAAGACAGTCGGTGATTATTTAAATTCTAGTTCGCATTTAAATAATAGACAGCAACTATATTCCAAAGTAATACAGTATCTTGGGCATTCGTTTAAAACTCAACGTGATGAGAAAATAGAGTTGCACAAAACAAACAACAATATAAGTCGCTCCATAAAAAAGATGATGTGGGACATGATAGAGACACTATCAAATAAAGTATGCATGTGGGTTAAAAATCCAATGGTATATGTAGATACATACATTAGAAGGCAGTGTTTATTAATGTTACTGTTTAAAACAAAAGGTCAATCAGTATGGATAACAAGTAATCAGGATGTATTAGTAGATAAACCGATCTCTAATGAAATGAGGAAACAGGTATCGGAATTAGCAAATCATCAAAAAGATCCATTTATAAAATGTGCATTAACAGTGTTAAGTTCAGAGCTGCCAAAGTCTTTTTTAGAGTTATTTGATAAATACGAAGAAAAAGCTGAAAATAGTTTTCCAAAATCACCCAAAAAAATTATTACTTCAATAGGGTTATATAGGAATGAATCAATACGATTTTGGTTAGCAAAATGTAGAGAAAATAATATTCCATTATTGAATTTACAGCATGGTGGAAATTATGGCGTATTTTCAAATTTGTATCACAGTCAACGAATAGAAGAGATTTGTTCAAATAAATTTTTATCATATGGCTGGGATCGAGCGGTAGAAAACAAGAATAATAGTAAAATAGTTCCCTTTTACATAATGAAACAGGCATTTTTAAATAAAAAGAAAAAGGTAGATAAACAAAGACCAATTCTAATGGTTGGTTATAATGCATATAAAGGAAATCCATTTGTATTTAACCCAAACATTGATCAATACTTGTGTTGGCAAATACAATTTTTAAAAAAGTTATCATTATCAGTTCAACAACAGTTGCTTTATAGAGGCTTTATTAAACTAACCATAGACATAACACAGCGAATTAAAGAAGAATTCCCCGATTTGCAAGTTGAAAAAATGACTGTGACACCCATTGAAAAAAGAATTTTGAGTTCAAAATTAGTTGTGATTGATAGGCCAGTGACAGTCTTTCTCGAGGCCTTAAGCTTAAATAAACCGATATTATTATTCTGGAACCCAATGTGTACAGATATCGACTTTCATGTACAAGCAAAATCTTATTTTAATGCTCTAAAAGATGTAGGAATCTTACATCACTGTCCAATTAAAGCATCAGAAACTTTAAATCATATCATTGGTCATGAAGAAGAATGGTTTCATGAACCCAAACGTTATAAAGCTGCAATGGCGTTTAGAGAAAAGTTCGCTAGAACAGCAAAAGATCCTGTGAAGGCATTGCAAGAACTGATTAATTTATAGAAAGTCCTAACGTTAAAAGCTTTGTTCCGCCACCATATCGGCAAAGAGTGCTTTATTGGTGAGTAGCTGTTGGTATGTGCCAGACTCGGCAATTTGACCCGCTTTTATCACAAAAATGTGATCAGACTGTTTGATAGTAGAAAGTCTGTGTGCGATGACAATGACTGTCATTTTACCCTGAAGCTGTTGGATACTCGCTTGTATTTTTTTTTCAGAACCAGAATCCAAGGAAGAAGTAGCTTCATCCAAAATAAGGATCTCAGGTTGAATCACCAAGGCCCTTGCTAAAGCTAATCGTTGACACTGGCCCCCAGATAAACGAAGTCCTCTCTCCCCTAAAAGCGTGTCAAACCCTTGGGGTAAGTCATGAATAAATTCTAGTGCGTTGGCCTGTTCACAGGCAAAATCTATATCATATTGTGTCGCATTCGGATTTGCCCACAATAGATTGTCTTTGACACTCATATTAAATAGGGGACTATCTTGCATCACATAGCCAATTTTCTTGCGATAACTGTGGATATCAAAGTGTGAAAAAGGGATGTTATCAATATATATATGGCCAGATTGCGGAGAATGAAAACCGGCAATAAGATCAATTAAAGTTGATTTGCCTTCACCAGAGGCGCCTACAAAGGCGGTCATGTCATTTTTGTTGATTTGTAATGAAACATTTTTTAAAACGGGTGTTGAAGATAGATAAGAAAATGAAACAGATGAAAGTTGGAGTGAGTGGCTAAAAGAAGAAAAAATATGTTTTCCTGTAGGTTGTGGATGAGTCAATGCCTCTAACTGAGTATCAACAATAGAATGATAAAAAGGAAGTGTATTTGAAAGAGATAAACGCAAAAAAGAAAGATGTCTAAACGGACCAATAACACGAATGAGCGCATATAAAAGAACAGTTAAGTCACTAAGAGGGACATTAATATTTTTAGCGAATAGTAAGGAAATTGCCACCAAGAAAAAACCAATAGGTTGATAGAGCTGTTCAGCTGTATTTTGAAGGAGTTGGATACGAACCCCAATTTTATAATCTTTTGAAAAAAGGCGTAATAAGCGTTTAATTGTTTTCGCTTGCTTTGAAAAGCTAAATATCAGTTTAAGGCTGTTTAAACTTTCATTTAAAAAAGAAAGATACTGATTACTCGTTAAAATGTTTTTTTGTGAATAAAAATGGACCCGTTTATTAAAAAAGTACAAAAATGAAAAAGATAGACCGCCCATGATAATAACGGTAAGGGTTACTTGCCATGAGATTCTGAAAGGCAAATAAAGAAAGAAAAAAATTTGAAAAAGTGCTGAAAAGAATTGAGCAAGATAAGTAACGGTTAGGCCCGTTTTAGAAATATGTTGTTGTAATAAATTAACAAATTCACCTCCTTTTTTATTAGAGAAAAAAGACCATGACGCAGAAAAAATAGCAGTGAAAGTAGTATGTATAAGATCATAAATAACAGAAAAATTTACATAATACGAACACTTTAAATATAAGATAGAGAAAATAACTTTGAAAAAATGACAGAAAACAAAAAGAGATAATAGTGAGAGGAGATTAAAGGGGAGAGAAAAAAAGTGAAAAATAGATAGCAGTTGATTCGTAATACCACTGTATTGCGCTGCATCCTTATGAATCAATAAATCAATCACAGGGGCAAGACTAAGCATGGCAAGAAGCTCTAGAAAAATAACACATAGCATGAGAGCGGTTAACAGAAAAATATACAGAGGATATTGTTTAAGAAGGGTCTTGGAAAGCGAGGGGTATGTTCGTTTCATATAATCAACAGTATACACAGGCTTTTATGCAATGTTGAGAGACACATACATATATTGACCCTAATTATACAGTCATGTGAGCCTTCCAAATTCTTACAGAAATTAAAAGAAATATATATATAAACTTTTTATTCTATGGTAGAAGTTCAATATGAATAAACCTAAATTAGGTATAAAAAGGGTATAAATGAAAAATATAGAATATAATTTAATTGTCATCTGTCCATTTGGGAGATCAGGGTCAGTTTTTCTCTAATCATTATTAGACGGAGTTAATGAAATTTTAACTCTCCCATACTTTGGGCCTATATATACACATCTTCCAAAAACTATAGCATTAGTGGATGTGACTTATTTTGACAATACTATCGATGAATTTATTAAGAGATTTTCTTCGCTTTTTAATACAAAATTTGGATATTTTGGAGGATGGGGAGGAGCAGGTGTTTCAGGATACTTCGGTAAGGATGGAGATAAACATATTACTCTTTCGCCACTAGAGTTTAAAAAAAGAATAAATAGATTTAAAGAAATCCTTTTTAAAAATAAATCAGAAATATCAAGAAAAGAATTTTTTTAGCTGATTCATTGTGCCTATTTAAACCGATATGAACCAAGTTCTGTAAAATACATAAATTACCATGCACACAGCTTATGTGAAATAAAACTATTATTAGAAGATTTTCCAAATTTGTTTTTTATAGGCACCATCCGGAACCCCCTGGCAAGTTTGCATTCTTTTTACAGGAAAGTATATAAAATTAGATATTTACTTAGGAGTGATTATTATGATTTATGTGGAGTTTTCGAGTATAGCAAATCAGTTTTACAATTCAGTAAAATTGAACCGCATTTAAAAAATAAAATGATGGTAGATTTAATTAGACTTCATACCTTGAAGAAAAAGGCAATACCTACAACAATATGGATATGACCCATTTTTTACAACAGATTATTAACGATTGTTGCCCAATAAAAGCCTGCATAACCCATCAACAGTGGTTAGAGATTGATAGTCATCAAGACTTAAAGGCCTATGAGGGGAGTGATTATTTTGATGATTGGCTATCAAGGAGAAAAAATGTCAGTAATAAAAAATAAAATAGAAATCAAAAATAATATTAAGCTACTAAAATGCATGGTTCAGGATCAAGAACAGCAGTCGGCTATTTATCATCCAGGTCCTTATTGGGTTGATAAAGCGAGAACGGCAACAGATCAGCTTATAACACATGGATTAAAATATTTCAGAGGAAACAGTAACGATATTGGTAATGAGTTTGCTGATAATACCCTCATTGATATTAGAGACGGGTTTACCTTAGGATGGAAACGAAAAATAGCTTCTTGGCTAACAAAGCAGTACCCTTTAAATAGGGTATACGACGCTCAAGTTGCATGTACTAAAAGGTTCGCAACAAGATGTAATCAATATATACAAGAAATTGTAGACTTGTCTCCAAGAACAGCACACTTAGTACATAATTATAAACTGCCCTATTCGTTATTGGGAGGTAGTGAATGTAACGTGTGTATTAATGATAAAAGATATTCAGCTCATTACTTAATGTTACTCGACCAACATGATCATTTGAGTGAGAAAGTTAATTTTAAGTCATTATCTTCGGTGTTTGAAATTGGTCCCGGGTTTGGCGTAAATATTCATTTATTAATAGAAAATTATCCAAATATCAAAAAATTTTTATATCTAGATATTCCACCAAACTTATATGTGGGAACACAATATTTAAAAGCGTTTTATGGTAATGCAATTAAAGATTATGAAAGTTTAAGAGATGTAAAAGAACTTCGCTTTACTCCTAATGATGAATTGGAGGTGTTATGTATAGCCCCGTGGCAGATAGAGTGTTTTAGAGATTCAGTAGATTTATTGATGAATGCGTATTCATTTGTAGAAATGCCGAAGAAAGTAGTTGAGAATTATGTTGAGAAATTTAAGAAATTTCCAGACTCAGACAAAACAAAAATAGCACTCATTAGCTATGCTAGTTATGACTTAAAAACGACCTATCACCCAGATGAATTACCTCTTTTTTTTAAAGATATAAACTTTGATAAGTTTGAAAGAGATATATACTTAAAATTGGATGCATTTACAAAAAAGAATTACATGTATGTGTCTACATAATAAAATAATTTCTTCTCTTCAATAAGTATTTGAATAAAAAAGCCATTCTGTTACCATCTAAACTAATGAATAAAGATTATAAAAGATTATTAGAACTTATACCTTCAGTAGATGATTACAATTGGGCATTACATACAGGTGAATGGCGACCTCATGTTTCCTTTTTTGCTAGCACGCATTATAACAAAAAGCATGTTTCTACAGATAGTAAAGGTTTTAGGCAAACTTATATAAAAGATTCTTTAATTAAATTAGATAATATGGCAACACAACCTATTAACATTATGCTAGGAGGCTCTGTAACATTTGGAGCTGGCGCGAGTAGCGATAAAAAAACGATTCCATCTTATCTAAATAACATTGACTTAGATGACCAAAGTAAATGGGTGAATTTTGGGGCTAATGGGTTTACTGGAGGCCAAGAATTAATTTTATTTATGATGTACCGTCATTTATTTCAAAATATAAAAAGAGTTATATTGTTTAGTGGATACAATGATATAAGAATTTTTTTTATGAGTGACAAATATAATAATGATTTTGGAACTGTACATCATGCTTCACTTTTTAGAAAAACATTTGTTCCAAATATAGAGCATTCTTTTATTTCAAGAGTTATCAGAAAATTAATAGATAGTTTTTATTCTAAAGAAATTAAAAAATATGGTATTGATATGAATACCATTAAGCTTAAGCCATTGATAAATTTTTTAAGAAAAAAAATAACATATAAGCAGCTGCAGCAAACTACGCATCAATCGGCATTTTATAAAATACAAGATCATAAGAAGGAAGTTAAGAATATTATTCAGCCAATAAAAAATAATTTTTCTAATTGGGAAATACTTTCCAAACAATTAGGATTTGAGATTATTTATATCATGCAGCCTTATTATAAATGGTGTAATAAAAAATTAACAAAGGAAGAACAAGAATTAATTGATTTATATCATATAAGAAGAAAAAGAGATGGCGTCGTTAAAGACGATATGGATGAAAATTTATACAAGTGGTACCAGGCAGAAATGACAAAAATTTGTCAAACACATAATATAATGTTTTTTGATATGAATCAGGAATTAAAAAAATATGATATAAAAAATGAGTGGATTTTTTGGGATACACAACATATGACAGATAGAGGCAATGAAATATGTGCTAGAGTAATTCAAGACATTATTTAATGATCTTCCATAAGTTAAAAATATAATGACTAAAATAATTCTTGGTATATCAGCTTATTACCATGACAGTGCAGCGGCATTGATATCAAATGGGATTGTGATCGCAGCAGCACAAGAAGAACGCTTTACAAGAAAAAAACATGATCCCTCATTTCCAATCAATGCAATAAAATATTGCTTAAAAGAGGCAAAGATAGTTACATTATCAGAAGTTGATCGTATTGTTTTTTATGATAATCCTAAATTGACGTTTAAGCGTCTTTTAGCAACATATATAGCATACGCGCCAAAAAGTTTCAGGCACTTTTTACATGTCATCCCTAATTGGATTAAAGAAAAATTATGGATGAAACAATGTATAGCAAAAGAGTTATTAGCGATTGATAACAAAATAAGCAAAGCCGAATTGAAATCTAAAATTCATTGCACTAATCATCATCAATCTCACGCAGCATCCGCGTTTTATCCCAGTCCATTTAGCGCGGCTGCCGTGCTTTGTATGGATGGCGTGGGTGAGTGGGCAACAACAAGTGCTTGGCTAGGAAAAGAACAAAATTTAGATTTGATATGGCAAATCAACTTTCCCCATTCAATTGGTTTATTGTATTCAGCCTTTACATATTATGCCGGATTTAAAGTTAACTCAGGGGAATACAAACTAATGGGTCTGGCACCTTATGGTAAGCCTAACTATGTCGATACAATATACAAGTATTTAATTGATGTAAAAGAAGATGGTAGTTTTCGCTTAAATATGAAGTACTTTGATTTTGCTATAGGTCAACGTATGACAAATCAAGCATTTCATGATCTTTTTGATGGACCGCCCAGAAAGCCCGAGACCAAGATAGGCCAAAAAGAAATGGACCTAGCGTATTCTATTCAACAAGTCACACAAGATATTGTCATTAAATTAGCAAAAACAATAAAAAAGCAAACAGGTGCAGATTACTTATGCTTGGCGGGTGGGGTAGCGCTTAATTGTGTTGCAAATGGTAAGTTACTAAAAGAAAAGGTATTTAAAGATATTTGGATTCAACCTGCAGCAGGCGATGCAGGAGGGGCGTTAGGGGCGGCCTTGTATAGTTTTTATCAGCAATCTAATAATACTGTTATTAAAAATAATGTAGCACAGCAATATCATGGGTCATATTTAGGTCCAAAATATAGCTGTAAAGAAGTTGAATTGGTCTTGCAATCTTTGGGAGCTTGTTATCATCGTTTGTCTGATACTCAGCTCATTGAAACAACAGCCGAGCAATTAAATAATGCAAAAGTAGTGGGTTGGTTTCAAGGAAGAATGGAGTTTGGCCCACGTGCATTAGGGGGGAGGTCTATATTAGGTGATCCTCGAAATGAAGCCATGCAGTCAATTATGAATTTAAAAATTAAATATCGTGAGTCTTTCCGCCCATTTGCCCCTTCAGTACTTGAAGAAAAGGTCAGTGAGTGGTTTGACCTAGATTGTAAATCGCCTCATATGCTGCTGGTTACTGATATACACAAAGACAAACAATTAACTCAACAATCAGATGAAAATGAATGGGGTATTGATTTGTTAAAAACAAAACGATCTGAAATTCCAGCCGTAACGCATGTCGATTACTCAGCACGGGTTCAAACTGTTAATCAAGATGGCAATCCACGTTATTATGATTTACTAGCAGCATTTAATAAATTAACCAATGTTCCAGTATTAATTAATACCTCATTTAATGTCAGGGGAGAGCCCATTGTATGTACACCAAAGGATGCTTATCGTTGTTTTATGAGGACTGAAATGGATTGTTTGGTTATAGAAAACTTTATATTATATAAACCTGAACAAGCCAATCAAAATAAATCATTGGAATGGCAAAAAGAGTTTGAATTAGATTGATTGGCTAAGTATGAAAATTTTAGGTAATACATGTTTGATTTTTATTTATATTGTGGTAATTTTGCCAATTAAAGTAGTTAGTATCTTCACCGGGAAAGCGTTTTTAACAGTTAATCTGAATGAACAAATAAATTCGTATTTTTTGCATACAAGTAAGCAAAATAAATAACGCAAAAATAAGTGATAAAAATAATTAAGGATGGTCTATGTTAAAAGTAATATTAAGTATATTGTTTGTGATTTTCATTATTTCTTTTGTCATATCATGGATAGATAAGAAAAGAAAAAATAAAAAAGAATTCAAAGATATATATCCCCATTTTTAGAAGAGTTTAAAAGTTAAAAAAATATATTTGAAATTAGACGCATTTACTAAAAAGAATATTGTTTATATATCTCGATAGAAAAGATTGATAGTAAAAACAATGATTATTTAGGTGTTAATAATAGCCACTCCATAAGCTGAGCTCTTTTCTTCAATAAGTATTTTAATAAAAAGATTAATAGAGCTTATACCATCACTAGATGATTACAGTTGGGCATTACATACAGGTGAATAGCGACCTCATGTTTCCTTTTTTGCCAGCACGCATTATAACAAAAAGCATGTTTCTACAGATAGTAAAGGTCTTAGGCAGACGTATATAAAAGATTCTTTAATTAAATTAGATGATATGAATACACAACTTACTTTGAATAAATAAAAGTAGTCGAGTAAAATTAAATTACTAAGTCAGAGCGGGATAAAATTGATGTAAATGATCCGTTTTTAAAGCCAGTAAACTGAAATAAATCTGACATAGTAGCATAATGAAATTTTGAAATAACAGTGCTAGCATCAAGGCCAGAAATGTCAGCCATACCATGTCTACCTAGAGATAACCAATCAAATTCATGGGGTATTTTTTCGTAATTTTTGAGCATGTTAGCAGTGGGTATTGGTGGCCAACCATCACTATGTACAGCTTGTAAAGGAACATCATCATCAAGAATGATGTGCTCAACTTGTTGCTTTAAACAATATAATAAACGATGATAATGAGAAACATGGTCATCAAAAAAAGCAAGTACTTTTTTTCCTGAAAAATTAATCGTAGAATTTTCTATGTCTTGTTCAAAATATGTGGCTTTAGATGAGCGGTATTCAAGTTTTGAATAATTAATATCAAAGCAAAATATCTTACAATGACTAGACGATGCATGATCAATTAGGTATGTACTAAAGCCCTTCCATACACCAGATTCAATTACAATATCAGGGTTAATAATATTTACGAATAAAAATGTAAGTAGACCCGAATTGTATGTCATGCCACCATTCAAGTTTGATATAGGATGATCAAAAAATAAGTCATCATATTTTTTGATCATAGCTGTAAAATCATAATTATTAATATTGACATTTAATGAATTAAAAAAACGCTTAAAATATTGGCTAAGGGAAGATAATTGAAGGGCCTTAATTTTTTTGCTTTCGATTTTAGAAAGTAAATAATCATCACATTCAGGACGGACTTTCCTCAGCTCTATTTTTAAAGAAAATCTGAGAAGTTTATTAATTAATCTAAAAATCAGGTTGACAGCATTTAATAAAGGATTGGCCTTAAGTTGATTAGAGTTAAATTTAAAGAAAGAATTTGAACTTACATGCTCTTTAATAGCCATAACTGATAGCATATAAGATTACTATAAATAGTAAAATATTAAAATAACACATCAGTCCGAAATATAAGTAGTAATTAATAGGTGTGTTTACCGAAAAAATTAATTAAATGTGAAACAGCCGACCGCCCCATCGCCAACACAGCTTCTTTGGCATTGCCACCAATATGAGGCGTACAAAAAAGATTATCTAAGCGTAAAAAATCCAAGTCTGTAGGGGGTTCGTCCTCATAAACATCTAAAGCAGCGCCTAAAATATCACCATTGATTAAGGCCTGTTTTAAGGCATTTATATCAACTAGTTTTCCTCGTGCCGTATTGATTAAAAAAGCGTCTGGTTGCATCAGACCTAGTGAATCTTTGTTAATTATATATTGAGTTTGTGTTGTTAAAGGGGTATGCAAGGTAACGATATCTGAGCGTTTAAGCAAAGCGTCTTTATCACAATGCTCAATGTTATTGTGACGATAGTAGCTCTCTTGATCAATAATATCATTGGCTAGAATACGACAGTTAAAGGGACGAAGTAGCTCAACTACTTCTTTGCCTATATGCCCCATACCAATAATACCCACCGTTTTTCCACTCAGCTGCATACCACCCGATTTATGCCAATGGCCAGCTGAAAGCTTGATAGAGCTTGAATATAGATTGCGAATAAGCGAAAGCATAAAGGCCACGGTCATTTCAGCCACACTACGTCGGTTAACTCCGCCTGTCCAGCCAATCTGAACACCATGTTTCGCGCAGGCCACTTCATCAATATTATCCATACCAACGCCATATTTAGCGATGAATTTTAATGAGGGGCATGCCAGCAATATATCTTCATTAAAAATGTCTTGCCCGACGATAACAGCCTCAGCATCGCCAATACACGCAACGAGTGCATCTTCTGATAACACCTGACGCGTCGTATTATAGGTAACATGAGAAAAATGTTGCTCAAGAAGAGTAACCAGATCATTTGACTGAGAGAATGAGGCCGATGACACCGCAATTTTGCTTTGGTTCATATGGATATAGTGTAGCGAATATTTATAGAGTAGATAAGTTCTGTTTACTTGTGAGCCAATAAAAAACAAACTATTATACACAGGTGCAATTATCTGAACTCAAAAACAAAAAACTAGTCTTCTTTTTCCCTTATTATGGCGTGGGTGGAGTACAGGTGTATTTTGTTAGAACAGCTTTGTATTTAGAAAAACAAGGCTATGATATTGCGTTGGTAGATTATAAAAATGGTTATATGCATCAAAGCCTACCAGACACTTCTAGCATAGAAATTATTTTCTTTGATCATGAAAAGGGTGCCCAAATTCCTGAAAATGCAGTTTTAATTATGCAGTTATTGCCACCATGGTCATTACGCTTAGAGTATAAGAATTTAATGATCCCGGATGACACGCAGTTATTTTTTTTGACAACACACCAGGGCAATATTTTACCTGCTATGCCAAAATTTCGCCATATAACTACGCGTATATATTGGAAATCTCGTGCGATATGGGGCAGTATTTTAAGGGTCGAATATCAACGGTCAAAATGGCTATTAAAGCTATTGGCTAATCACGATGCCATTGGCTTTATTAATGGGGCAACAAAACGAAATATTGAACAAGCCTTTAACTATAAATTTAAAGAAGGCTTATTTGCACCCAATCAAAGTGATTATCCAAAACAAAATTTTTATCTTAAAGAGTTTAAACAGAAAAAAGAGCTACAACTTGCATGGGTAGGACGTATATCAGACTTTCAAATTCATATCATTAATCGTGTGATTCAAGATTTAGATAAATATGCAGCCGATCATCAATGCGTGATTCAATTTCATATTACAGGATATGGCGATCAAGAAGAACATTTAAAACAGCCAAAATCTGACTTTCTTTCGATTCATCGCATCAAACACATTTGGCCTGATAAATTACCTGAATTTTCATCACAAATGGATGGCTTTTTTGCTATGGGCATCGCCGCACTAGATGCCGCCATATTGGGTGTTCCGACCATGTGTTTAAATTTTTCTTATGAGCCAATAGCCGCGGGCTACAAATATCATTTTCTATATGAAATGTCAGAGTATGATACCTGCGAACAAATCCTAAGCCCATCCTACAAAGCAGGTACGCATTCAATGGACGATATCATGCATCAGGTAATAAATAACAAGGAAGCCCTATCCAAAAAAACCTATGCTTACTTTAAGAAAAACCATGCAATAGAGCACACATCCTCTCTTCTTTTAGACTTATTAGCCAAGTCACGGTTACGCTGGGAAGAGTTAAAAGGAAAAAAAGAACTAAATAGCCTTTTCTTCTCGCTATATAAAAAATGGGAAACATTTAGAGCCAAAAAACGAGTTGAGGATCACGTGGTGGTAAAAGCGTCATGAACATTCTCCTCACCGGAACCTCAGGTTTTTTAGGCCGATTTATCTTAAATGATCTTCACAGGCAAGGTCATAACATCATTGCAGTATCACGAAGCAAGCATCAGTTACCTAAAGGAGTTAGCTTTTATCAGCAAGATTTGACCCAAGATAAGCTATCCTTAAAAATCAAGGAAAAAATAGATCTGTGCATTCATCTTGCAGCCGCCAATGAAATCGATTGCCAAGATGCCAAACAGGCCCTTATGGTGAACGCATGGGGGACAAAGCAATGCTTAGAGTTGGCCCATCAAGCAGGTGCAAAGCGCTTTATCTATTTTTCTACCATGCGGGTTTACAAGGCCCAGGCTGGCATGATTAGCCTAGATAATGAAATTGATTGTACAGATGATTATGGCTTGACCCATTATTACGCAGAACACTATGTAAGAGCCTATCAAGATCGCATGAATACGGTTATTATTCGACCCAGTAACGTGTTTGGATCACCAGATGACTTGTCTATTGATCGTTGGAGCTTGGTGCCGGGTTGTTTTTGCAAAGAAGCGGTTGAAAAGGGCTCTATAACATTGCGCTCATCGGGGAAGCAAACCCGCGATTTTTTGCCTATTAAGCAACTATTAAAGTATATTAACGCCCTTATTGTTCAAAGGCCTACAGAGCCTCAGCAATGTTTTAATATGGCCAGTGGGACGTCGATGACAATTGAAGAGGTCGCCAAAATTGTGCAAAAAGCCTATGAGATCGAAAGCGGCAAAACATGCCAAATAGACATTCAGTCTAAAGAACCTAAAGAAGCAAGTGCTATTTCTATCGATATAAAAGAACTAAATAAATTAGCCGTAACTTCATTAACACAGGAAGAGGTTAAAGAAGCGATGCTACAATCATGTCGCGAAGTGATTAAAAACCTTCAAACAGCTAAAAACGAAACATGGACAGACGTTTGATTTAAGTAGATAACGTTAGTATAGTTAACACGTGAAAATCATTATTAAACTATGTTTAATATGTGTAATGGTTTGCTCTCAATTAGAGGGGACGACCATTTCTCCCTTCAATAAACGAACACTCAAAAAAGAATCACCAGAACCGTACTCGTTTTATCTCATAGGGCATGCATATGGACAACCTTATGATGGAAAGATATTACCTGCAACAACTCTTTTAATGAATCTTGACTATATAAATCAAGATAAAGAAGCCAAAATGCTTGTCTTTTTAGGAGATATAGTAGGACCTAATAACTTGCAGGCATTTCAATTATTTGATTTTCTGGTATCTGAAAAAGTAAAGGTGCCTATATTTAATGCGGTGGGCAATCATGATGTCTCTGAACTATATAATGAGCGTTACGGAGCACAACGATACTTTTCATTTGATATTGACTCAACAAGGTTTATTTTTTTAGATACCCAAATAGATCACGGTTACATTTCAGGGAAACAATGGGAGTTTTTTAAGTCAAAAATGTTAGAGGAAAATAAACTAATAAAAAATATATTTATTTTTTCTCATCATTTAATATGGGCGGATCATCCTGAATTTCAATTTTTCCAAGGCGATAGTGTATTGATTAGAAATAAAAACATGCATGCCAATTCGACATCTTCTTTTCCAGAAACTAATTTTAGATCACAACTATTACCATTACTTGAAAAAGTTAAGGACGAAAAAAATGTTTATTGGGCTAGTGGAGATGTTGGACTAGGCCATACGGCAAATATATTTTTTGATAAAGTTAATAATATCACCTACATAGCCACTGGATTAGCAGAGATTTCGTCAGATAGCTTGGTCAGGGTAAAGGTATCAGGAGAGAGAATTGATTTTGAGCATATTCCATTAATTCCTCAATTTAATCAACGCTCAAATAAAGACATCACCGTATATAACACTACTTACTGGAAAAAGATGTTTGAGGAAACAAAGACTAAATTTATTTATCGGGTATTCCATCTTCATATTTTGACGAATAAATATTTTTATTATGGAATCTTTGCGACCCTATTTGGAGGTTTTCTATTAATACGATTCAAAAAGGTGGGTGTATTTGATAGAGTGAAGAAGTGGATAAAACATTATTTGAAAAGTTCTTAACCCATTCAACAAGTTCAATTCCTATAGTTGGTTTTTGTTTGAACCTTATAATAGCATTTTTTTTGTCGTTTATTCTTAGTCAGTTATATATTAAATACGGTCGAAGTTTATCTAATCGAAAGCTTTTTGCACAAAATCTGATGATGCTAACGATGACAACGATGCTAATTATTACGATCGTGAAATCATCACTAGCCTTATCACTTGGATTAGTGGGGGCCTTATCAATTGTTAGATTCAGAACAGCGTTAAAAGAGCCAGAAGAATTGACAGTCGCATTTTTAGCGATTGCAATTGGCTTAGGTTTAGGTGCCGGTCAAGTAAAGGTGACCTGTGTTGGTGTTTTGATCATAGGGGTATTGATGTTAGTGAAAAATAAACTATTTGAAGAATCCTCAGCACAACATTTACATTTGGTATTGTCATCAAATAAGCCTAATACGATCAATATTGATGATGTTATCAATGTTTTAAGTGAACACAGTGAATTAATTAATTTAAAACGTTTATCAGAAGATGCTGGCCATATTGAATCGGCAATAAGTATTGATATTAAGTCATACAAAGAACTTATAGCACTTAAACAAGTAATGAAAAAAAGATTTCCTACATTGGCTGTAAATTTCATAGATAATTCGGGTATTTTAACAAGTTAACAGTTTTAACAAGCTTATGAATGATCATTAAAAAAGCAGAAAAAAAGCACCCTTTAAAAAAGATAAAAAGCAAGTTGATAAAAAGAAAGATTGTCCTTGCGGCAAGTTTTTTTGTGCTTTGCATCTATACAGGAGCAATGCTAATAGTTGGTGCAGATATACATAGAAAAGAACATATTGGTACGTTGAAGAACGCATTATTCTTTAGAGTAAATGTTGTGGGTAATTATATTAAAGGAAAGCTATCTCATCCGGAGCATTTATCAATAGATATTAAGTTTTTAGACCTTAAAAAGTTAGAATATAAACGAAATCTTGCATTAAAGGCCGGTATATTAGTGGCTAATTCTGATGATTATGTGCCGGCAATAATTCTATATAATGGAGAAAAGTATTCAGTAAAATTACGCTTAAAAGGCGACTTTCTGGATCATTTACAAGGAGAAAAATGGTCATTTAGAGTGAAGGTTTTGGATAACAAAACCATTATGGGGATGACAAAGTTTTCTTTACAACATCCAAAGACCAGAGGCTATATCCATGAATGGTTATTTCATAAATTGTTACAAAAAGAAGGTGTATTAAATTTAAATTATCAATTTATAACATTGCAACTAAACGGTAAGTCCTTAGGTATATATGCCGTTGAAGAACATTTTGATAAGCATTTACTTGAAAGACAAGGCATGAAAGAAGGTCCCATTGTGAAAGAGAACGAAGATATTATGTTTGAAATGAAAATTTCTTTACCTGTAAAGAAAATGAATTCTAATGGAGGCCCCCCCTTGTGGTATTCGAGTATTAGTGTGAATGATGGAGGTTTTCCCGACGTTTTTCAAACAAAAAAAAATATAAATAATCCGATACTTAAAAAACAGTTTTTAGCCGCCTATCAATTATTAGAGTTGTTTCGAAAAGAAAAAATACGTGTATCGGAGGCCTTTGACATTGATACATTGGCCGCACATTATGCGATTTCAGATGTGCTTGGTGGACAACATGGAAGTTCGATGCATAACATGCGATTTTATTATAATCCGATTTTATCCAAGTTAATGCCAATAGGATTTGATGCTAAACCAGGTAACATCATTAAGAACCTATCTGCCCTATACTCTGACACAGCCTATGTAAAAGCGTATGTGTCGTATTTAGAAAAGTTTTCTTCAAGAGACTATTTGGATAGTTTTTTAGAATCAATAGAAAAAGAGTTTAATAAAAATAAAAATATTTTATACAAAGAGTTTCCAATGATGGCGGTTAAGATTAAAAATTTTTATATCAATCAGGCATTGATTCAAAACGCGCTTAATCCAATTAGACCATTAAACATATATCTCCAAGATCAACAAGTAAATAACCTGCAATTATCTATAGGTAATAATCAGATATTTCCTATAGAGATATTAAAAATAGTAGTCGATGGAGAATGGCAACATATACCGTCAAAACCACTTATTATCAATGGTTTAAAAAAAGGGGAGTTCACAGCATATCGGGAGTATAACGTTAATGTATCCAATAAAAAAATAGAGCGTGTAGATGATATTCAGGTAATGTATCGATTACTTGGTAGCAAAAAAGTGCATCAATCCTCTATTTTTCCATATTCACGAATTGAAAATAATTTTGTTCGACATGATTTTATTCGTCAAAAGGGAAATAGTGATCAATTTCCATTTATCATAAAAGATGATGTTGAAAAAAAAATAATCATAAAGTCTGGACATTGGGTATTAGATAAGCCCTTAATCATTCCTGAGAATTACACCTTACATGCCTATCAAGGGTTGGTTTTAACTCTTGAAAAAGAAGCGATGATTTTTTCTAAAGGCCCCATAAAATTTATTGGATCTTTTGATAAGCCTATCCGGATTAAAAATGGTCGCGGGCTGGTTGTAATAAAGGCAAAAAAACAGTCTGAATTAAGGTATGTCCATTTTGATAACGTAGCAAACCCGTCTCATCAATTATGGGATCTGACCGGATCGGTGACATTTTACGAATCTCCAGTCACAATTGAGAATTGCATGTTTTCAAATAATCATTCAGAAGATATGTTAAATATCGTCAGATCAAAGTTTGAGTTGAAAAATAGCGAATTTAACCATAGCTATTCTGATGCAATTGATATTGATTTTTCAAATGGTGTGATGAAGAATATTAAGATCTACCAGGCAGGTAATGATGGCATTGATGTCTCAGGTGCCCAAGTTAATTTAAAAGAGATTTATATAAAGAGTGCTGGAGATAAAGGGATTAGCTCTGGAGAAAATAGTGAAATAACAGGAAAACAGATCTCTATTTACGATTCAGAAATTGCCCTAGCAAGTAAGGATGGCTCTTATATTAACGCAGAGTCTGTTGCCGTTGTTTCTGCAAACCTTGGCTTTGTAGTATTTCAAAAAAAGTCAGCCTATGGGCCAGGTACCATACGGGTAACAAACGTTAGTGAAGATAATCTAAAGACACGAGCACTAGTTGAAGATAAGTCTGTGTTGTTTATCAATGAACAAGCCATTAAAGCAACGACCAAAAAAGTAAAATCGGTATTGTATGGAAAAGTTTATGGGAAAGCCAGCAAAAAATAACTCGCTTTCACGCTATGAAAGAAAGTTCGTTGTAACTAGAGAATATAAATCATCGATTTATTATCTTCTTTCGGTACATCCAAGTTTATTTCGTGAAATTTATCGTCAAAGAAAAATCAATAATATTTATTTTGATTCTATAGATTACAAATTTTATCGTGAAAATGTAGCCGGAATAGCCAATAGAAAAAAAGTGCGTCTACGATGGTATGGTGAGATGTATGGTCAGATTCAAGCGACATTAGAAATTAAAAGTAAACATGGTTTAACAGGGACCAAACAATCATTTTTGCTGCCTTCGTTTAATTTTACAGACCAAACAAATATTATGGATATTAAAAAGTTATTATTGCAATCAACTATTCCTGAACTTATTCGACAAGAGTTATTTACCTTAGAAATGACCTTGCTAAATAGGTATGAGCGTAGATATTTTTTGTCATTCGATAAAAAATTTCGAGTGACAGTTGACGACAGTTTAAATTATTTTAGGATTGATAATAATACCAATATATCTGAAAGCTTTATGACCGTAGACCCCAATACAATCTTAGAATTGAAGTATGACTATCAACATGATGTTGACGCACATTACATATCTAATCAATTTCCATTTCGGGTTTCCAGAAATTCAAAATATATTAGTGGGATAGAATTTATACGATTGTAGCAGTAGGGCATTGATCGCATAGCACGACACACATATCGATTTAATCGGGCAACTTTAGTATACTTGCAACTATGAAAGTCGTCATACTTGCTGGGGGAAAAGGCACGCGTTTAGCCGAAGAGACCGTTCATAAGCCCAAACCCATGGTAGACATAGGGGGTTTTCCTATTATTTGGCATATTATGACCATTTATAGTCATTTTGGTTTTAATGATTTCTATATTGCCTTGGGATATAAAGGGGACATGATCAAAGATTACTTTTTAAATTATCATAAGCGACAAAATGACATGACTATCACGCTTAAAAGTGGCGATGTTAAAATCTTAAACCCTGTTAAAAAAGAGTGGTCGGTAACCCTCATTGATACAGGACAAGAGACCATGACGGGAGGACGATTGCTGCGTTTAAAGCCCCATTTGGAATCAGCGCCCTTTATGTTGACCTATGGTGATGGCTTGGCAACCATCAATATACCTGAGTTGATTAAAAAACATCAGACAGCTAAACGTTTGGCCACAGTATCAGCTGTTAGACCAGCAGCAAGATTTGGCGCCTTAACGATAGACGGTGATCAGGTGACCCGTTTTGTAGAAAAGTCACAAGCAGATGAAGGCTGGATTAATGGTGGTTTTTTTGTTTTTGAGCCTCAAATATTTAATTATATTGAAAATGATCAAATGATTTTAGAAAAAGAACCCCTAGAGCAACTCACAAAAGAAGCCCAATTAAGTGCCTATCATCATCCAGGTTACTGGCGATGCATGGATACGCTCAGAGACAAAGAGGCCTTATGCAGGGAATGGCCAGATCAGATGAACAAAAATAGAGCAGGTGGAATCCCTCTCAGCAATCATCGAGTAGATATTTAGTCGATCAAAGAACAATTATTTAGTACTATAATAAATAATGAAAAAAATACTTCTAACGGGATCTCAAGGATACATAGGTACAATTATGGCACATAAACTCCTAGCCATTGGATATGATGTCATTGGAATCGATACAGGCTTTTACGCAGATGAAAATTTAAATCAATCCAATATAAAAGACTACCACTTAATTAAAAAAGATATCCGATATCTTTCAGCACAAGACTTAGATCTTGGCGTAGATGCATGTATCCATCTTGCAGCACTCAGTAATGATCCATTAGGAAATTTAAATAAACAAATAACCTATGATATTAATCATCTCGCCTCAGTAAATTTAGCAAAAAAATTAAAATCATTAGGCTGTAAGCGATTCATATTTGCAAGCTCTTGCTCATTATATGGTCAAGGTGAAGGTAATCAATTAACAGAAGAGAGCCCGGCAAACCCACAAACAGCCTATGGAGAGGCTAAAATATTAGCAGAAAATGATATTAAGTTATTAGCAGATGATTCGTTTTCACCCATTTTTATGAGAAATGCCACAGCCTTCGGTTTTTCACCCAGAATGCGCTTTGATATTGTGGTGAATAATTTAGTGGGTTATGCTGAAACAGAAAATGAAATTAAAATTCTCGGTGATGGAACTCCATATAGACCTTTGGTTCATATTCAAGATATATGTGATGCCATGATAGCTGTACTTGATGCGCCTCAATCGATTATCCATAACCAAGCCTTTAATGTGGGCGATAATAGTGAAAATTATCAGGTAAAAGACATTGCAAATAAAGTCAAAGAGTTTTATCCAAACTGCAGCATTTCGATTAAACAAAAGCAAGCCAATGACACGCGCGATTACCATGTTTCATTTGATAAATTAAACAAGCAATTAAACTATAAGTGTAATTGGACATTGGCAGATGGAATCGAAGAATTAAGAGCCATTTATCAATCGACAGAATTGAGCACAGAAAAATTTTGTGGGAATAGTTTTAATCGTATTAGCAAAATAAAAGCATTAATTGAGGCAAGAACCATTGATACTGCACTAAATTTTCAATCATGAATAAACAGATAGAGGGTGTTAAACTAATAACTTTAAAAAAAATTCCAGATGAAAGAGGCTGTATCTTTCATATGCTACGTTCATCAGATCCACATTTTAAAAAATTTGGTGAAATTTATTTTTCAAAAATTTATCAATCAGCCATCAAAGGGTGGCATCAACATCAACAATTAACGTTAAATTATTGTGTGGTAGTAGGGATGATAAAATTGGTATTATTTGATCCACGTGAAAATTCAACAACAAAAGGCAACATAATGGAGCTTTTTATAGGTGAAGATAACTATCAATTAGTCATTATTCCACCAGGAGTATTTAATGGACATAAAGGCCTTACATCCACAGCCATTCTTGCCAGCGCCCCTAATATTCCTCATGATCAGTTGCCGCGAGATGAAATGATTCGATTAGACCCACATAAAAATGATCTGATCAATTATGATTGGTCACGTATTGATCGATAGGGATGTCGCAAATTAAGCAATATCAGTAAAAATGGCCAAAAGTCCACTCATATCCATTATCATGAATTGCTACAATTCAGACAAATACTTAAAAGAAGCCATTGATAGCGCTTATGCACAGACCTATCCCAATTGGGAAATAATTTTTTATGATAACCAATCCACAGATAATAGTGCCAAAATTGCCCAGTCTTACGATAAACGTTTACGCTATATATTAGCGGATAAACACAGCAATTTGGCCATCGCTAGAAACAAGGCCTTTTCTCATGCAAAAGGCGAATTAATCGCCTTTCTAGACTGTGATGATGTGTGGTATCCAGAAAAATTAGCCACCCAAGTCCCACATTTTGTCCAGGATCCCGATTTGAGTATTCTATATGGGAATGAATATATCAATAATGTAGTGAGAGGGAGCAAGTATCTTTTTTTTAAAGAAAAACAGCCTTCAGGTTTTGTTTTTAAGGCAGCTCTAGACCATTATCCAGTGAGTATTTTGATGGCTGTAGTTCGAAAATCTTGTTTAGATAAATTAGATTATGTCTTTGATGAAAAAGTCTTGTATTGCAATGATTATGATCTGTTTATGCGTATACTCATGCAGCACAAGGCCATGTTCTTAGATCAGCCGCTTGGAGAAACGCGTTGGCATATAGATAATTGCTCGAATCGCTTTAAAGAGGCCTTGGTAGATGATACCTTGTATTCTCTAAATAAATTTAAGCATATGCCAATGATGTCTTGTTATCATGATGCATTGAACAAAAGTATAGATAACAATAAACTTAAGAAAGTCTATGCACGCTTACAAACTGATAAAAGACTATTAAACTATTTAGCAGCTGTAATAAAGATAAAAAGGATATATTTATGGCCAAGAGCTTTATTTTTTATGATGACATTTTTTAAAATTTCCCTTAGAGCGTGTTGGCGTAGTATAAGGTCAAAAACATGAAAAGGCTTTTAAATCGTGTACTGCATGAAGCAATGGCATGTTTACTACCTGAAAGTAAACATGAAGATAATCATTTTCAGCATATTTATTATCATGCAATACAAGATAAGGCCCTGCATCCTTTGCTTGCAAATTCACCAGTCAGCGTTAAGCAATTTGAAAAGCATTTAGATTACTTAATTGATCACTACGATATTGTGCCATTAAACAGCTTTGTTCTTACATTAAAAGAAAGCAACATGATGACACGACAAAAAAAAATGTTAAGCATTTCTTTTGATGATGGCTGGAAGGACAACTATACCACACTTTTTCCTATTATTAAGTCAAGAAAGATACCCATTACAATCTTTTTGAATACGTATAATGTAAGTCATCAAAAACCTTTTTGGCATGTTGAATTATTGTTTTTACTAGAAGAGATTCGAAAGAATAACACGCATATCATAATGGATGAGGAGCAGGTTCTTTCTTTAGATTCACTAGAGCAGGCCTATAAGCAAGCATTTGAAATAATACTTCCTTTAGCCTTTAGCAAAAGAGAATGTTTCTTGATTCAACTAAGAAAAATGGTAAAAAAAGTAAACATTCCAAAGCATTGGCTCACATGGGAAGAATGTCAAGAAATGGAAAATTCAGGATTGGTACGTTTTGCAGCCCATACCCATACCCATACATCCATTGCAGCATTAGATGAAAGTGAATGTGAAAAAGAACTTTTAGATAATATAACTGAACTAAAAAAACATCTTAAACACCCCTTGTCTTTTTTTGCGTATCCAAACGGGTTATTCAATAAAAAAAAGAGTCATGTATTAAAAGAATGTAAAATAAAAGCAGCATTTACAACAGAGGCTCATTCTACAAAGATAACAAATGATTTATTATTTTTACCCAGGCATGGAATATGCAATTGGTGTCGTGTGGCACATTTAAAAAATAAATTATCTGGTAATCAACAAATAATAGATACGTTTAAGAATTAAAGAGTTGAAATAAAGGTCTTTGTTTTATTCAACATGGGTAATAGTTTGTTTTTTAACGATACGCAGGTCCATTTTTCAAGTTTATACATAGGTTTGAATGTATCGGTCCACTCAAATTTCCATGGATACTTGCCCGCGCCAAAGTCAAAAACAGAGACATGATCATTGTCAAAGCAATGTTCAATGATCTTATAGTTAATTATTTTACCTAAGTGATACGAGTCATACGTTACATTATAAGATGTATTCCACATATAGACAGTTGAGTTATAAATATAACATGAATTATAAGCCATTAATTCATCTGTCTTTTGATGTCTAATAGTGAAATTTAAAACACGGCAATTATTCGAGTAGAGAGCATTAAAAAAACAATTCATAGTCTTATTTGAGAAAACAGATATATATTTTTTTGCCATAGAAGGAAGGTGCTTATTTCTATAACGACATGTAGCCAGATGTAACTGTTTAATCTCATCAAGCAATGGGGATTGGTTGTTAGTTGATACATTAAAATTAAAAGGTTCATCTCGTTGTAACTTGTTTATTCTCCAATTCATATTTTTTGAGACATGTTTTTTGCAATACGCAGAAAAATTCTCGTATTCAGATAAATTCAGATAAGGATTTTCCAGATGAAACGAGAAAAGTGGGGCGTATGTTTGATGCTTTAGTAAATAACGTGAAAAAGCAGTCTGGCTATCCATTTGTATTAACAACAGCCTATCCCACTTTAGGTGATGTTTTTCTATGGTACTCATCATACAATTAAAGATTTTATTGTCAGCATTGATGGACTTATCTATAAGAACAGAGAAAAAATCAGAAAGACCAGATGCTAAAAATTTACATTCCTTACATGAGAATAAACCAATATGACGGCGAGTTTCAAAATATAATGGCATAATACCTACAACCGCATTATTGTGATAAACACAAATAATAAATAAGGTTTTATGTTTCTTAAACGTTTGCCACCACGTATGTAAAAATTCAAAGGTTGAATAATAGCTGACGTCTGGGTCTATTGTTTGTAATCGTGTCCAATCATGTTGTAAGCGTGAAAATCCGCTTTTAGTTTCTATAATTTTTGCATACATCACTTTAAATAATAGCATACAGATGATGGATAAATAGGGGGAGGTGTTTGAGAAGAGAGACAGATTAAAAATCTAAATTGAAAGAGAGTTGATGAATACTCTGTTTATGAATATGATAAATGAATGGAAACGTGGGTACACCCTGAACGTTTATCAGAGAAAAATCAGGAAGCTAAAAATACAGATACTGAAAATATTAAAGCATTTGGGGGAGATTTTGGCGCCTATGGATATATAAATAGAACAGGAAAATTCGATGACTGTGACATAGCAAGTCATAATAATCTAAATCCTATAAGATTAATAAATCATATAAGCCCGTATTTAAAAGGTATTAAAATCAATAAAATAGCTGACTTAGGCTGTGGGTTAGGTTTAACAAGCAATGCATTAGCTGAAAGATTTGATGATGCAAAAGTTTACGGGTATGAAATTTCAACAGAAGCGATCGAATACGCCAAACGAACATTTAAAAAACCAGTTTTTCAATTAAAAGGAATAGACAAAAATACAGTATTTAATCATTCTTTTTCATTCATCTTGGCACAACAGTTTTATCCGTTTACACGTGAAATAACACCTCATTCATCTTTAGACTATCCCATATCCATAATGCGTGTATGTTTAGAACACTTAGAAGATAAAGGCATGTTTGTTATAGCAGATGTTTTAGATAATCCCAGTTTTATAGACAAACGACTTGGAGAATGTAGGAAGGCTTTTCCAGAGTATTCATTCACAGTCAAAGTGACGTATCCATCAAAAATTGTAGACACCTTTCTCTTTTCAAATCGATACCTATCTATTTTATATTGTTTACTTTGTAAGGGTATCTTTTGGAAGATGAATTTTAAATTAACCTCTCTCATTTTAATAACAAAGAAACAAAGCCATTCATAACACGGCATGATGAACAATTGTCCCAAGAGTGGGATCAAAACCATCAAACAGATCTAAAAAGGTTTAACAAGCCTATCAATGCTATCGTATACTAAGCTTATGTGTGGGTTGAGCGTGATTATCAATATATTAAATAAGCAGGTTTCGACTGATTTAATGAAAAAAATAACGGATATTATTAAACATCGAGGACCGGATGGCGAGGGCTATTATTACGGTAAGAACGTTGCGTTTGGACATCGACGTTTAGCCATTATTGATTTGGAGGAACGAGCCAACCAACCCTTTGAAGGGCCAGATGGATTGGTCATGACCTATAACGGTGAAATTTATAATTATCTAGAATTACAAGATGAACTCAAATCTTTGGGCTATACCTTTAAAACAAAATCAGATACCGAAGTGCTACTTGCTGCTTATCATTGTTGGAGAGTAGATTTTTTGAGAAAATTAATGACCTATATCTCAACACGATTAAAGATAAAGTTAGTTCGTTACAATGTATTTTTTTGTCGACTTGATTGTATTCAACGTCGAAAAGCATTGTATAAGATTGCATTTTGAGATCCGATGAATAATGAAACACTGCTTATTATAACGGATGTCTTTCCTAATCCCTCATCGCTTAGCGAAGGAACCTTTATATTCAACAGAGTTGCTCACTTACAAAAACATATAAAGAAAGTTCATGTTTTATATTTAAATAGCGTCATGAATCGGTACTTTAAATGGAATTATATCCGCGATTTCAATACAATTGATTTGCCTGGTATAGAGACTGATATAACAGTTTCAACGATTAATTATCCAAATATTCCTTATTTTAGAAGGTTTATTTTAACTATGTGTTTACAATGGTTTGTTAATACAAAAAAGTGTTCCCTAATACATTTCCATTTTTTATGGAATGTTTTTGCGACTAAATACCTTAACAAACATAATATTCCTTATGTAGTTACCTGTCATGGAAGTGATATTAATGCCCTTCCCTTAACATCACAGTCACATGCTAGACGATCTATCCAACAGTTAAATCAAGCGCCTTTTACCATGTTTGTATCCAAAGGCTTGTATACGCATGCTCGGAAATTAGGGTACATAAAAGAGTCTTTTGAGATCATCCCAAATGGGATTGATTCGTCCATATTTTGTCTATCAAAACATATTAAAAAAAAGCCCTATCATATTGGTTTTGTAGGCTGGTTAGATCAGATAAAACGTGCTCACTTACTACCGGATATTTTTATGTATATAAAAAAACAACTACCTAATTTAAGCATGGTAGTGGTTGGCAAGGGCTATTTAAAAAAAGAACTTGAAAATAAAATTAAAGAATATAAGATTGGAACAGATTTTGTTTTAAAAGGCGTCTTGTCGCCCATAGAACTTGCCAAAGAAATGCAAGCCATGCAGGTATTACTTTTACCGAGTATCAGAGAAGGTTGGGGCTGCGTTATTCTTGAAGCGCAGGCCTGTGGAGCGGCTGTTGTGGGGACCAATGTAGGGGGGATTCCGGAAGCTATAGGACCTGGTGGGACGGTGGTGGATGATGATGATCAGTTTATACAATCTTTTTCTGAAGCCGTTATAGCACTGCTTAAACATCCCATATCTGAAGATGTATTGACGAAAAGGGCCATGAGGTTTAACTGGGAGAGGCTCCTTTTAAAGGAATATGCTGTATATCAAAGAATACTGAATGCGTATAAAAAATGAGTCCAAATCAAAGTTGAACCTAAGCCAAAAACACAAACAGCTGGTTATCAAAAAAACATCGTATCCAATAACCGAACAATACGTTCTGCTGTTTTGCCGTCCCATTTTTCAATAGCAGAGGGCTGGCGCGTTTTGCTATAAGGAGTCGCAGAAATCGCTTCTTGCAGGGTGTCAATACGGACCAATTGATTACTGCCCTCTGAGAGGGTGATGGGGCGTTCTGTTGTAGGTCGGAGAGTAAAGCAGGGGATACCTAAGTAACTGCTTTCTTCTTGGATACCCCCAGAATCACTAATCAGAAGCTTGGCATGCAACACAAGTTTCATAAAGGCAGAATATCCCAGAGGTGCTAAACAGGTGATATTAGGGGCCTGTGTGAAGAGTTTGCTTAAACCAAAGAGATCAAGTTGTTTTTGAGTACGAGGATGGATAGGAAAAATCAAGGGCAATTCCGCCGATAGCGACACAAGGGTTGTAACAATGCGTTCCAAGGTCTTGTGATCATCCACATTAAAGGGCCGATGTAGAGTGACGACCCCATAGCCACGGTCTGTGAGGTTTAAGTGGCTGAAAATGGGATCTTGCGTGATTTTGGGGAGCATCATGCACAGGGAATCAATCATGATGTTGCCCACAAACTCGATTTTATCCTGAGAAAGACCTTCATCAACTAAATGCTGTACCGCATCAGGAGAGGGCGACCACAAGTAATCCGCGATGTGATCTGTTAAGACACGATTGATTTCTTCTGGCATGTGGCGATCAAAGCAACGTAATCCCGCTTCTAAATGGGCAACCTTTATGCCCAGTTTGACACTTGCAAGGCTACAGGCAAGGGTACTGTTAACATCCCCCACCACAACCACAAGGTCAGGGCGGTGGTCACGTAAATACTGTTCATAGGCAATCATCGCACGGCCGGTTTGTTCGGCATGGGTTCCGCTGCCTACCTCTAGACAATGGGTTGGGTTTGTGAGGCCTAAATCGCTCAAAAAGGTCTCGTACATGGAGGTATCGTAATGTTGTCCGCTATGAATGATATGAGGCGTATAGCGCTGAGATTTCGCCAAGGCATGATAGAGAGGGGCAATTTTCATCATGTTGGGTCGAGCAGCAGAAATTAAGTGGATAAGCGGCATCTGGGTGTGCATAGGTCTATAGTATAGCAATAAAATCACAGCAAATAGAGAAGGCTAAAAGCAATACAACTACTTTGAGAGGAGGGACGCCTATGTTAAGTTAAAGAGTAATGTGAAAAAGAAGCACTTAGCCTATATTATTCCAGCCAAAGCTCATCAGGGGCTCAGTATCAAGTTTCAAGGCCAACAAAAAGGTTTTGCGTCCTTGGGTTTTCAGGTAAAGAGTCTTTTATTAACCCAAGCAGCTCATGGGGGATTCATACAACGATGTTTGGCCTATCTCTACTTTGAATGCAAAGCCTTGGCCGTGATGTTAAGAGCGCCCTATATCTACAGTCGATATAACCCAAAAGCCTTTCTGAACAACTGTTGGCTCTTAGGGCTGTCAGGAGCCAAGTCCATTGTGATTGAACACAATACCAAGTATGCGGTAGAGTTACGGGTACTCAAACAACCGGTAGCCGCAGCCCTGAATACCTTTTTTCTAAAGATGTTTGCCAGAACGTCCCTAAAACATAGTGTCGTGACAGAAGGCATTAAAGAGTACTTGATCAGCTATGGAATAGCCGCCAAAAACATTGTGGTGATTCAGAATGGCTATGACCTGCCAAATATAAAAGCAGCGATAGATACGCCCCTGTTAGAAAAAATTCAGGCCTTTAAAAAAGAAGTTAAAAAAGTAGGTATTTTTGTGGGGAGCGGCTTTAAGTGGCATGGGGTTGAGGACATGATCCAGCTGTGTGAGAGACATAAAATAGGGCTAGTCATTGTGTGTCCCAAAAAGATAGACAGCCAAAGCAAGGCTGTATTAAATGTCGGTTATCAACCCTACAAGGTGATTAAAGCCCTGTATGAACAGGTCGATTTTGGCTTTAGTTCTTTTGCCCTTGAAAAAAACAACTTGGAGGGCTGTCCCTTAAAAGCAAGAGAATATCTCTGCCATGGGCTGCCAGTATGCAGTAAAATTCAGAATGATTGTATCGAGAAAATACCGCAGATGAAGCAATGGGTCTTTAATATGGCGAAAGATCCAAAGGCACTGCAGGCTCTCATCACGAAAACACACGATAAAAAAGAGATCTCAGATGCGGCAGCACAGTACCTCAGTTGGGAAACCCAGCTAAAACCCGTGATGGCCTGTTTGAGCGACGCTAGACAAGCACGTTAAACTCGGACTACACTAAAGCGAGCATGGCAACAAAAAAAACACTTGAAGAAAAATTAACATGTTTAACAGCGCATATTGATCAGCTGGAAGCCTGTGGCGCTGATGTTGACAAGGCCACAGATCTTTATGGAAAAGCGATAAAACTAGCAGGGGAGACCTTAAAGGAATTGAATAAGGTTGAAAAAACCCTCAAGGTCTTGCATGAAGATGCCGAAGAGACACTCAAGCTGGCAGAGCACTAAAGCACATTGACATGGCAGATAGCGATTTCCAGAAAACGTCCCTGGCCCTAATAGAAGAGTCCATTAGCCGCGTTCTAAGCCACGAGTATCCAGACCAGCGCCAACGTTTGCAGGACGCCATGAAATACAGTGCCTGTGATGCAGGTAAGCGTCTGCGGCCCTTGTTAGCATTGGCAACCCATGACCTTTTTAGTTCTGAACCTCAGAAGATGCTCCCCGTAGCTGTGGCCATTGAACTGGTCCATTGTTTTTCGCTGGTGCATGACGATCTGCCCGCCATGGACGACGATGACCTAAGACGTGGAAAACCCAGTTGCCACAAGGCCTTTGACGAGGCTAGCGCTATTTTGTGTGGGGACGCATTGCTGGCCTTGGCCTTCGAACATTTAGCAGAGGCACTGCCCAGATATTTTGATGATAAACAGGTTCTTACTGCTATTATTCACTTGGGTAAAGCAGTGGGCAGTCAGGGACTGATTGGCGGCCAAATATTAGATATGGGGAAGGTGTCAGAAAATGCTACAGAAAAAACACTTGAAACCATGCATCAGGCCAAAACAGGCGCCCTTATTTCAATTTCACTAACCTTACCAGCCCTCTTAAATCATGCCGAAGTAGCGCTACAAAAGACCTTGGCTCAGTTTGGGACGCATCTGGGGTTATTATTCCAAATCAGGGATGATATTTTAGATGAAGATCAAAGCACTGAACAGTTAGGGAAAACACAGGGAAAAGATAGCCAACAAAACAAAGTGACTTATGTGACTCTTTTGGGACGAGAGAAGGCCAAGTTCGCTTTTGATCAGGAAAAAAAGGCCGCTTTTCAGCAGTTAAACAGTCTCAAAGAAGACACAACGGCCCTTGAAGATCTGTTAAATAGGATCTGCCAAGGCCTGTAAACAGGGATGTTTTTCGAGGTCTTGCTTTTTTGCTATACTAGCAGGGGAAAATAACATGAAAGAAACAACATTATTAGATCGTTTGGATGTGCCCAAGGACCTACAACGCCTAGACCAAAAACAGCTCGAACAAGTCGCTAGCGAATTACGGACACGTTTGATTGAGATTGGGGATGCCTGTGGGGGACATTTGGCCTCGAACTTGGGGGTGGTGGAGCTGACATTGGTCTTACATACCTTGTTTTCAACCCCCAAAGACAAATTTGTGTGGGATACCTCGCATCAATGCTATGTCCATAAACTATTAACGGGGCGCCAAGAACTGATGAAAACCTTGCGTCAAAAAGGCGGTGCCTCTGGCTTTGCAAATATTTTTGAAAGCGAACATGATGCCTTTGGGGCAGGGCATGCATCCACGGCACTATCAGCAGCGTTGGGCATGGCCGAAGCTAGAGAAATCAGCAAAGACGACTACAAAGTCGTCTCTATTTTTGGGGATGCGGCCTTATCTGGCGGTATGGCCTTTGAAGCACTGAATAATATTGATCGGCTCAAACGTAATTTTATTTGTATCTTAAACGACAACGACATGTCGATTTCAGAACCAGTCGGCGCCATGGCCCACTACATGACCAAGGTCCGTACCTCGCCTCTGTATAATCAAGCCCGAAAACGTTTTGTAAATAGTGTGTCGGCCATCCCAAAAGTCGGCCAGCCCCTCAAACGCCGTATCGAAAAGGCGCTGGACCATTTTCGAGAGTTTTTACTTGATACCAAAGCAGGCGTCTTGTTCGAAGAGTTTGGGTTTAAGTATCTGGGGCCTATTGATGGACATGATATCGCGATATTGATGGCCGCCTTGAGTTATGCCAAAGATTACAACGGCCCGATTTTGGTCCATATTCTCACCCAAAAAGGCAAGGGGCATGCGGCTGCCGAAGCTGACCCCGTCAAATACCATGGCATATCCCCCAAAACCAGCACCCAGCCCTTAGCCCCAAAAAAAAGCTATCAACAGGTCTTTGCAGAGACCATGGAAGAAATCTGCGAAAAACATGCCAAAGTCGTGGCTATTACACCCGCCATGAAAGGCGGGTCTGGTCTGAGCCATTTTGCCCAACGCTTTCCAGACCGTTTTTTTGATGTAGGCATTGCCGAAGAGCATGCGGTGACCTTTGCTGCCGGTATGGCCAGAAGCGGCATACGCCCTGTGTTGGCGATTTATTCGACCTTTTTACAGCGCGGGTATGACCAATTGTTACATGATGTGTGTTTGCAAAATTTACCGGTAATTTTCGCCTTGGATCGGGCGGGCTTTGTGGGAGCAGATGGCGCCACCCATCAAGGACTCTTTGATTTTACCTATATGTTACCCATCCCCAATCTCTGTATATTGGCGCCCAAAGACGGGGCCGAACTGCGCATGATGCTTCACTGGGCGATTCAACAGCAGGGCCCGGTCAGTATCCGCTATCCCAAAGAAGCCATCCCTGATCAAGAGAATCAAACAGCGGCCTTACCCCTGGCCCTACAAAAACACGAATGCCTACGCGACAGCCGCCCACAAAACAAAGGGCCACTAGACAACCTCATCATTGCAATAGGGGCCAGCGTACAGCCCAGTCTAAGCGCCACAGAGACACTGATCCAAGAAGGCCAACAGGTGGCCCTAATCAATTTACGCTGCGTAAAGCCCCTAGACAGAGACTGGCTCGCCGCATACATCCGCAAGAGTGAGCAGGTGATTGTGGTCGAAGAAGGGCAGGCCATCGGCGGTGTATACAGCCATATCCTGCAGACCTTTCAAGACCTGGGTCAGCGACGCTGGAAGTCTTGCGCCGTATCCGACACCTTTGTCGAACATGCCAGTATCGCCGAACAACGCCTCAGCCACCAGCTCAGTTCAAAGCATATCCAGACCTTGGCACAAGCACAAAAACCGGTGTAGAAGAAAAGGATTAAGGGTCTTCAGGAACTAGGGCCTTCTAATTTCTGCTTGTATGTGCTAAAAATTCTACGATGTGTGAAAGTAAAAGGGGAAGAATGAAGCTCCCCTTCATTAGATGGTATATGCTGTTCAAACATTGATTTTAAAGAAAATGGGTATTTTTGGTTTATGGATTTTAAAAAGGATAAAATGTTGCTATCAAGACGTTGTGGATTAGACGTTTTAATTAATATTTCAGCGAATAGTTTCAATGTCTCAAGTTCTACGTTTTCTACTACATGATGACCGGCTTCCATTATCTGTTGTTTCCAAAATTTTACTTGTTTAGTTTCACGACCATCAAGCAAAGGTAAAAAATCGTCCCTACATACTATTTCTTGTACTAAAGCTGCTCGCAGGCGGGGGCTATTATCACAGTACTGTAGCATAGTAGTAAATGTTTCTAAGGGTGTATCATCAGAGTACAAGCCATCAAGTAATGCATCAACGCTTCTCGGCATGTTGTGTATTTTTTGTTCTGCCCTTCTTTTTTCTTCCTCTGACTTGTTAGGGTCGTCGATAGTGGTCTGATATCGGTCACGTTTGGATGCACATATATCATTAAAGTGTTGAAAATATTTTCTCTTTATTCTTGCTTGTTCATCACGCTCTTCTTGTACATCGGTTTTAATATCTTTTACAATAGCGAGACCGTTAATAAGTGTTGGTAGTGAGAGAGGCTGCTCTGATCTCACTTCATTAAAATCGTCTTTAAACGTGTAGACATCCTTTTTAGCTTCATAAAAGTTCGTTACTGCTGTTTGAATAAATTGACGATCGTGAGTGGATAAGGCCTCTGGAGATTCTAAGTACTCTTGAACATTAAGCACAGTATGACAAAACTCAAATAATCTCTTTACCTTATATATATCCAAACTTGGATCTCTAAAGTCCAGTTCGGAAAGAGCCCGATAAAAAGACGATAACCACTTAGCTGGTGGAGGTGTATAGGGAGCTGAAAGGCCGTGTGCAAAATTATATAGTAAGTCAACTGTTGGGGGTTCAAATGTCGGATCCTGTTCCATAATAAAGGCAAATAGCTCACCTATGGGCAGCTCATCATTAGTACACGCTGTCGCTTTTTGATAAAGAGGTAGCGTATCACCTTGATGTAACGCATAAAAAAATCGGGTGCAGAGAGTATCGGACTCTAGGGGAGTGGGAAAATGAAGAGGTAATTCGGAGGCTGGACTCGTGTAAAAGGCTGTTATATCCGTGTAGTTACCAGTATCATTTGTACCATTCCCATCAAAAGAAAAATGAGCGTTTTTTGTTAAATGTGTTTCAATCAATAGACGAAGGGCCTCAGTCACTTTGGTAGTATTACCGAATAATTGATGCAGTAAGGGCCTAATTGCCAAGAGGATATCTAATTGTTCGTTTTTAGAGTCTATGGTTGATAACGCAGCGTGTAATCCTACGAAGGTGTCTTTTACTGAATGTACCTGATTACTAAGGGCAGCACTCAACACCTTTGCAAACATAAAGGGACGAAGATCTAGAGGGAGTTCTGTAAGGTTATCTGCAAGGTCCTTAGAACGGCCCCAACGGCTATTGGAATTGAATTTGTCATCCAAATCCATATCTTTATACAATTGTTTGAAGAAATCAAGGTCAGTTATCACAGGTTCGGAACCCCCAGCTCTACGAACAGCAGCCCTAGCAGGAGGACTCATAGCGCCATCATCCGCAGAAACCCCAGAAGCCCCAGCTCCAACACTCGCGTGATGAGAAGGAACAGCCCTCGGACGAGATAGAGACCGAGCGCTACCACCCGCAGAAACAGAAAAAGAAGGATTAAGCTCTTGAATAGAAGAATCCAAAACTACCTGACTCGCGGGACGAGCAGGAGGTGTAGTAGGCCTACGCCTAGCACTCGCAGATCCACCACCCGCAGCTCCATCACCCGTAGATCCACTATGCATAACTATGGGAGGAGCAGGAGGTGTAGAAGCCCTAGTAGCTCCAACACTCGCAGAACGAGCAGAACGAAGGGGTGTAGAAGCCCTACGCCTAGCACGCGCAGCTCCACCACCCGCAGCTACCTGACTCGCGTGATGAGCAGGAGGTGAGATAGATCTAAACCTAGGCGTACCACCCGCAGCTGCACCACCCGCATCTACAGAAGACATGCTAGAGCTAGGGCTAGAACGATGAGGTGCTACAGGAGGCTGAGACCTAACACCATCCTCATAAACCCCAGAAGACCGAGCGCCAACATCCGCAGATCCACCAAGACTCATAGACTCATCAATAGACTCATCATTCGAAGCCTGACTCAAAACTTCATTACGATCATAGTCACGTAAAGGATGAGTAGGAGGACTCATAGTGTCATCATTCGCAGCTCCAACACTCGCAGAACGAGCAGAACGAAGGGGTGTAGAAGCCCTAAGACTAGCACCCGCAGCTTCACGATCCGCATCTACAGAAGACATGCTAGAGCTAGGGCTAGAACGATGAGGTGCTACAGGAGGCTGAGACCTAACACCATCCTCATAAACCCCAGAAGACCGAGCGCCAACATCCGCAGCTTCACCAAGACTCATAGCATCTTCATTCGAAGCCTGACGCATAGCTCCACCACCCCCCGCTCCAACACTCGCGGGACGAGCAGAAACAGCCATCTGAGGAGATGGAGACCGAGCTCCAACACTCGCGGAAGGAGCAGGAGGACTCATAGCGCCATCATCCGCACCACCCGCGAGACGAACAGAAGGAGGTGATGCATCAGACTGAACCGCAGAAGTTGGCCTGTGGTCACGAAGAGGCAAAACAGGACTACCACCCGCAGCTCCATCATCCGAAGAAACCCTAGGAGACCCAGCGCCATCATCCGCAGCTTGATCACCCGCGGTATGAGCAACAGTAGATTCAAAGGCATTACCAGGCAAACGGTACGATCTCTGTGACATTGCATGGTCATCATCCACATCAGTTTCTTCCTCCGAACGTTCAGGGAGAGGAGGGACCTCATATGAAGCATCATCCACATCAGATACTTCGTTCCTAGGAGGAATTGGAGGTTGAGTAATGTCACAGTCATCATCAGGCTCAAAATCAGAAGGATCAGTTGAATCAGAAGCATTAGTTAAATCAATATCTAAAACAGAAACTGTGATAGGTAAAGAACTCTCAACTCCATATTGAGTTTGAACATGAATTGTTGAGTCAGTTGTGTCTACCCTTGTACTGACATAGTTAGACCCTAAGCAGAAAGGCCCTTCTTGGAAACTAACATAAAAGCCAGAATAATAGCCCTTGTCCAACACATTAAAACGACTCGGGTCAGACGCAGGTTCATCACGTAGATCAGAAAAATAAGCCTTAACAGCGAGATATTCCTCAGCAATATCAACATGGAGGGCAGCAGATAGACTAGATATATGATCTGGAGAATAGTTTTGAGCCTGATTAACATGAGGCACAACATAGCTAAATATCAAGGCCTGCGTATGAATTTGAGCGAACCTAATTTCATCATCGGGCGGGTATGTACACGACGCAGTAAGAGACATCTGAAAGAGTAGGCCCGCAATTTTCATAAGCGCATAACGCTGACAGTCTGCCTCAAGGGTAGAGACCGAAGACAAGGCCTCAAATCTTTCGCAACACAAACTTGAAATATCTACGATAGTAGAGAGACTATTATTACTAATGTCAGAGTCAAGTTTAGGAAGATCTTGAAGTTCATGCTGAGTAAACAAACAGGGGTGCTCTAACTCAGTTTCTATAATAGTTTGCAATACATTTGCAGAGTCAGAAAAAGAGACATGATCCGAATCAACCAATTTTTGAACAGCATCATGGATCTCAGAAGCACGGGCAGCATAGTCGATGAAAGAATTGTCAAGAGAATGGGGCTGAGCAGGGGCAGCAGAGCCGATGAAAGAACCCTCAGAAGAATGGAGCTGAGCAGGGGCAGCAGGGGCGGTCGGAGAACCGTCACGCGCACCAAGCACAGCTAAACTATCAGCAACTTGACCAGAATCAGCAGAAACCCCGGCACGCGGCGAGAATAGCATTGGGTGAGGGGAAAGATGGGAACCACCAGGTCCTAAGCTAGCAGGCATAACACAAACCCCTTAAAGAGAAACACAAGAATAACGATAATAAATTATAAAACATAGTTTTCCCCCCCCCTATTTTTAGTTTATGAATTAATACTCTTCACCCTCTTCGTCCCCTAATCTACGGAGGATCTCCCTGATGAAAAATGACGCAACAGGGAACTTTATAGACGCTAAAATTTCATCAAATTCACGACTTTTTAGGTATTGTTCTTGTTTAAGTCTGGATAGGTCGGGTTTGAGTTCAGCAGGGTCATCAGGTAGCTTAGGAGGCTGTGTATAAGTGTCACGTTCCTTTTCTACAAAGGACAGGGTTTGTTGAGTTTTATAGTAGTTAGACAGAGCCTCAGCATAAGAAACTTCCAGTTTGAAAATACGTCTACGCGCTTGATTAAGGTTAGCCTGAGCCGCATTCATAGCCTCATACGTAAGCTTAACCTTAGTCACAGCACTCTCCGCAACAGCAGTCAGATCTGCATCAGCAGCACTATCCTTAGCCTTACTCACAGCTTCCTCCATAGCAGGAGTCTGAACTAGTAAAGCGCTTTCAGTAGCTTCAACCTCTTCCCAATCTCTCCCCATAGCATCAAGCGCAGTGTGTAAATCACTTTCAGCATTCTCCAAAAGCGTATTTTGATCATCAAGTGTTGCTTCAAGATCTTTAAGTGTTGCTTCAAGATCTTTCACTTCAGCTTGCTTTTCTTCTTTTTTAGAGTTAATAAATGAAGCGAGAGTCTGTCCTTCTGAGGACTGCGCAGCCTTGACTAACTCAAGACTAGCCATAGTTCTACCTGTTTCCTCATTCAACCTAGTTAATTCTTCGTGACATAAACCAAGCCCCTGTAGATACTTCTCCCCAACCTCTATCTCAAAATCTAATGCAATGTCATATACCCTAGTTAGAATTTCAGCTTGAATTTGCTGAATTTTCTGTGGTGTGGCCTGTTTAGAAGTAGCTGGGGCAGAGGGACGCAAAAGAACAGCATACTCCTCAAACATACCCAAAAGTTCCTTGTCGGAATAAATCAGATCAAAAAGGTTCTTATGCATATCTAAGTCGGACAACACGCTATCATCTGAACCAATCCCAAAATCTTCTTTAAGTGCCGCAAGTTGAGCTTCATCTTCAGCAATGGCATCTAGACTCTGAACAGTTGAACCAACAGTATCGTGAAAGAAGTCATTGAATAATCTTTGATAGATTTCTGAACCATAACTACGTTTAGCCGAGTCTCGCCTTACCTCAGCCTCAAAAGACCTTAAAACGCCACCCATTATGTCTTGAGGCGTAATTGCGTTAGCAGCCCTGATGATCGAGTTTAAATCAGATAGATCCTGATCAGCAGCGTCAAGGTCGTCAGATGTAGTGACATCACTGCCATGACTACCTGTTGAGTAAGTCCTTTCCATACCCCCACTAACTGAGGGATGATAAGGTTCATAACTACCTGCTGATTCTAGTGCCTCAGCTTCAAGTTCTTCAGATACAGTGCTATCAGTGCTAACAGAGGCATCATCACGTTCAAAACTAACTGCTGATGGCTGCCCAACTGCCTTCCGACGGCCCATAATTTGAACGGAATTTACAGGTGCCTTACTCCTCCCCGCCAATGCATCGGAGGTAGCCCCAGTATGAACGTAAGAAGAAGTTGCTCCATATTCAACTGATGAGGAACGATTAGGCATGCCAAATACCATAGGTTCAGAACGATGTTCGGCACGAGTTGCTCCATCGTGAACTGTTGTGGAATTTCCAAGCAAGCCAGGTACCGGAGGTATTGTAGAACGATCTTCGGAGTAGTAACCTACAGAATTCCCTCCTTGATTGCGAAATGGTACCATGTCATCTGTTTCAAACATTCTAAAACGACGTCCGCCGTGTCGACCTGGTTGGTGTTGAGGGTCAAAAGACTGGTCATATGAGGAACGACGAGTAGATCCAGGCCCGGGTCCTTCCGGAGCACCTAGAGTAGCCATACGCGTAGTGGATCCATGTCTAGAACGTGAGGATGAATCTCTCAATTCCCTTGCTGGCGGTACATAATCGCGAGGATGAAGGGCGAGAGGGAGAGCCATGATAGCCTGGTTTGGGTCAGGTCCATTACTATTATCAATCAGGATACTTGGTACAAAGTCACCATCTACACCTTTGCTGGGAAATAAATGCCTTTCAAGTACTCTAAATTCATCTACAGGGAAACTGTTGGGTATCTGAAACGACTCATTGTTCATATCGAGATTGTCTTTATTAGCGGGTAAATGGGCATCAAGATCTGCCTTTACTTCTCTCAAATCGGTTTCAGGATAGCCGATTCCTCTTTTATCCACACAAAAGAATCTTTCAAAGCCTTGTGGCAATTTATTATAGGTGGGGGGGTTAGTGGGAGGATAGAGCGGGTCATAGTGAAAATACTCAGCAACAGCCGCAAACTGGGCCCGAGTTTTGTCTGCGCCACCGGTAGCCTGATTTATTAGAGAGGTATTATTGTCCCACTTATCCGAAAAAGGAACAACATGATGGAACATCAGGGTCTGAACATTTGTTAAGGCTGTCTTCACTGAAACGTATAGGTCTGGAGATGAATCTAGACTATGTTCCTGCGAGGCAATCATAGACATCTGAAACAGCAGCGATGAAATTTTCATCAAGGCATAACGTCGACAATCTAATTTAGAACGATGTATCGAAGAATCCTCATTGCATTGGTGAAAACCGATGAGGCATTTATCTGATAGAATAGATACTGCGTCTAAGGTCTCTAAACGGTTAGCATGAGGGTCTTGAGAGGCTTTTTGTAAAATCCTCATTAAATCATCCATGTCCTGGCCCGAAATCTCTACCTCTTCCCCAAAGATTACAGCGGGATCACGGTAAAGATTCTGTAAAATCGTAACTAATGCTCTAGCTGAATGCCCAATAGTCGCATCATTACCTATATTTACCACGTTCTGAACTTCGGTATGAATAATTGTTGTTAAGTCAACTAATTCAGCTTCTTCACGACTGAGTCTATCATCAATACCAACATCTTCAACGACATGACCACCTCCAACTCTATAACGATCTCTAACTGTAGTAGAGGAAGGATCTGCAAAAGATCCTGTTGTAGAAGTAGGGCCACTAAAAGCATTAGAATAAGAATTACCGGGAGGTACATGCTCAAAGCTAACCCCATCCTCTAACTGAGGCGGAGGCGGTGGCGGTAGCATTCCACCGCCACCCATGGCGTCTCCGGCTTGTACGCTACCATTGTCAGACGCCAGTCTACGAGCTGTCATAGGAGTTTTTTGATGTAGGTCCCCCGCTGCAGTACGATTAGCTCTAAAATTAGGTCCTTGAGGCATGACCGCTCTCCTTAACCCCACACAAGGCAGGGAAACATGACAGGCTCTTTAACAGAGGTCCAGCCATTTTTTCGCTAATAGCCGAACAAAAACCAAAACAACGAGTAGCGTTGCACCAATATTTACTGCTCATTATATCTCCTAGATACATATTTATTTGTCATTACTTTTCCTATACCCATATCAAACAGAAGTTAAACATGGAGAATTTTTTTTTACATATTTATTCATAATTCATAAAAATATATCACTAAATAAGTATATTTGAAATAGTTTACGTAACTTTTTTTAAATAATTTCAAATTTAAGGGGAGATATAGCCCAAAGACCTAAATCAAGGCTTAGGCGGTTGGCATGACAATGTACTTATTTTTTTTTGTAGGGGCGCTGCAGAAGACGGTCTTGCCAAGACAAGGGCAAGAGCCGACAAAGTAAAATCAGCCAATACAGGCGCCTTGGAAAAGCCAAAAACGCTTTTTTGTGCTGGATAGCAGTATGAATGGTCGAAGCGGCCGAGGCCAAGGGGAGCAGACAGGGCATAGGAAAGTCGTTTCTGTCAGTTATAGCGGTCTGAATAAAACCCGGACAAATAATACTGCAGTCAATGCCCAAGGGTCGGCACTCTCGCCGCAAACTATGCATCAGGCCCAGCATGGCCGCCTTGCTGCAATGATAAGCCGAAGAGCCCGGAACAGACACAAAGGCCGCCAAACTACTAATCACCACAAGATGGCCCTGTTTCTGTTTTAAAAAATAGGGCAGTACCGGCTCGAGAAAATACAAGAGCCCATAAAAATTAGTACGAAGAATCTCTTCAAAACGTGTCAGCGAAAAATCCTGGGCAAAGACAGCATCAGCGATGCCTGCATTGATAATCAGCCGATCCAAGCGGCCATAGGTCGCCAAGGTATAGTCAAAGGCCTGAAGACAGGCCGCAGAGTCCGTGACATCCCCACACACAAACGAAGCCTCATGCCCCTGACTATGAAGCTGGCGACACAGTGCCTCTAAACGGTCCTGACGTCGCGCCATCACAACCACGCGTGACGAGGGGGCTTCGAGCCGAGCCAAGGCGGACCCAATGCCAGACGAGGCCCCCGTAATTAAGGTGACAGGGCGAGGCATCAAGAGAGAGGAGGGGCGGTGGGAGCCAAACGTTTTACAGCCGTTTCAGCAGTCGCTGCCAAGGCTTTTGCAGATTTTGCCAGCGAATCATCGAGAAGCGTTGGAATAATGACCGGCCCAATACGCACAGAAATAGGCGCCGGAAGAATCCAGAAACTGTTTTTTCGTAATACAGCGCCAGAGCCCTGCAGATAAACGGGCAATATCCGAGTACCCGTTTCTAGGGCAATCTGAAAAGCCCCTCGTTTAAAAGAAGCTATACGGTCGTCCATCGAACGTGTCCCTTCGGGAAAAATTAAAATAGATTGCCCCTCTAAGATACGTGCCTTCACCCCCTCCATCTGTTTTTTGGCTTTTCTAGGATTACGACGATCAACATAAAAATGGCCCTGCTTACGAATATCACGCCCTAAAATAGGAACTTTTAATAGCTCTTCTTTCGCAAAAAACGCCACTTTAATGGGCAGGGCCACAATATGGATCCAAATATCAAGCAAACTTTGATGATTAGAGACAATCACAAAGGGCCCTTTTTTAGGGATATGCTCCAGGCCCTGAACGTCCAATGTGATACCCGCCAAGCGAAAACTCCAGACCAAAAACGGCCGACAACTCCAGTAGTAACAGGCCTCTTTGTCTCTGGCAAAGATGGCCAGTATAGGGGCAAGCACTGCATGGCTGACAAAAGAACCAATCACCAAAAACCAGGACCATACACATAGCAGTAGTTTCATCGTCATGCAAAGTATAGCATGAGATCAACAAAAAATAAGGCGGCGCAGGTTGTCTATTTGCAGACATCAGCAGTATACTGAAGCAAAAACAAAACAAAAAGCATGAGCCATGAGTGACTTAATCATTTCTTTATCTGGATTGCGCGGTATCGTCGACAAAAGTTTAACCGAGGAGGTTGCCGCAGAATTTGCCAAGGCCTATGCGACGGTTCTGGGCCAAAAGAAAACCCTTGTTGTAGGGGGCGATACACGTCAATCATTTCAGCGATTCAAAGAGGCTATTATAGACGCGATACAGTCTTGTGGCCTGAATGTCATTGATATCGGACAATGCCCAACGCCTACCGTTCAACAGGCGATTCGTCATCATCAAGCAGATGGAGGTCTGGTCATTACAGCATCACATAACCCGATTATGTGGAATGGCATCAAATTAATGAACAGTGAAGGGGCCTTTTTAGTTGGGGAGGCCTACGACAAAACCTTAGAAAACTATCAACACAAAACCTTCAAAGAGGTAGCAACATCACAGAGGGGGACCGTCAGCCAAGATAATCACGCCATAGACACCCACATTGATCGTATTCTCGCGCATTTTGATATCAGCTCCATCCAAGAATCACCCTTACGAGTGCTAGTAGATGTCAATCATGGCACAGGAGCGATCGCCGACCCTCTGTTATTTAATCGCTTAGGGGTTGCCTACGACATCATGTATCCCGAAGCAGATGGGAACTTTTCGCACACACCCGAACCCATCAAAGAAAATCTAAGCGCTATTTGTCAGCGTTTAAAGAAAGGTGGATTTGATATCGGCTTTGTGCAAGATCCAGATGCAGACCGACTGGTGATTATTGCTGGGGACGGTACTTTTATAGGAGAAGATTATTCCTTGGCCTATTGCATGGATTATCTCCTGGGCCACGAAACAGCCAAAGACAAACAGGTAGTGGTGAATTTATCGACTTCAAAGGTGATTGATTATATCTGCGACAAGCATCAGGCTACCCTCACACACAGCAAAATAGGCGAACCAAATGTAGTGGCTGGGCTCAAGGCCAAACAGGCACAGGTGGGCGGCGAAGGCAATGGCGGCGTTATTTATCCCAAAGTGGGCTGGGGACGTGACAGTCTATTGGGGATAGTTGTGGCGCTTAAACATTTGGCAGAATCGAAAATGTCCGTGATTGAGACAGTCAAAACCTACCCCCGTTTTATCCTAAAAAGAGACAAAATACAGCTATGCAAAAAAGAAGAAGTAGAGATATTTTTAGAAACGATAAACAGACATTTTGCGACAGAATCGATCAATACCCAAGATGGCGTCAAGATCGATTTTGGACAAGAGTGGCTGCATGTTAGACCCTCGAACACAGAGCCAATTGTCCGTTTATTCGCAGAATCTACGAGCAGTGAAAAGGCCGACGCCTTGATCGAAAAAGCAAAGGCCTTGCAATGACAACCAGACCTTTACTGGGGATTTTGGGCGGGATGGGGCCTGAAGCTGCAGTGTATTTTTATCAGTTAATTTTAAAAAAAACAGCCGCTAAATGTGACCAAGACCATATTCCTACACTAAATTACCAAGCTACGTTTTTGCCGGATCGGGTTGAGATGATTAATGCAGGTAAAAACGATGAATTTTTAGTAGAATTACGATGTGCATTGGCGACCCTCTACAAGGCCAATATTAGCTGTTTGGCCGTGCCTTGCAACACTGTCCATTATTTCTTAAATCAACTACGAGACGAGATTACCTTGCCGTTTTTCCATTTAATCGACGGTTGTATCGAACATTTAGTGAATCAGAATATTAAATCAGCCACACTCTTAAGTACGATCGGAACCATACAAACTCGCTTGTATCATGAGGGAGCAGAGAAAAAGGGGATCACGCTGCATGTGCCAGATAGTGATGACCAGTTTCAAGTCAGCAATGCCATTAAAAAAATAAAAGGGGGGCAGCCTGCAGAAGACTTTGCAACTAAACTACAGCTTATTTTAGAGCGTCTTGCCCAAACAAATGGGCCTAATTTTATATTGGGATGTACAGAACTTCCCTTAATTTTTCAACAAAAAAATCGGCCTGACAACCATGATCACTTAAGACTCATCGACCCGATGGAGGCGATAGCAGAACAGGTATGTGAACACTTTAAACAGGCCGAGCTAACAAGAAAAGAAATCAAGGCCTAAAGAGAGGGTGAAGACCGTTAGCCAAGCGTAAGCTAAGCCTAAAAGTTATCCGCAACCTTAAGAGGGATTTGACCATCAGATACACGTAGGCGCAGAGCCTGGCCGGCAGTGACCTGATGAATAGAGCTGATAATATGCGTGCTTGTTGCATCCTGACACACACTAAAGCCCTGCTTAAGTTTATGCAAAGGATTCGCTTGCTCAAGGCGTTGTACAAGGGACTGTAGGGCATTTTTATACCTTTCTTGCTGAAAAGAGAGCTGCTGTGTAGCAACGCTAAGTTGTTGAGAGATCGCGTGTTTTTTTTGGGCAAGTTGCGACAATAAAAAAGGCCCAATGGGTAATAATTCGTGTTGAATGCGTTGCTTAATTTGAATGAATCCTGCACAAAGCATGTCGGCTGCAGCCGTAGGAGTGGGGCAAAAGACATCAGACACGGCATCACACAAGCTGCTATCAATATCATGACCAATGGCGGAGACACAGGGCAGGCGACAGGCGGCAATGCGACGAATCAATGATTCATCATTAAAGGCGGCCAAATCCTGAACCGAACCGCCCCCACGTGTAAGTAAGACCAGATCAAAAGGCCCCTCAGTTTCGGCCCGATCAAGCGCTTTCTGAACAGAAGCAGGGCATTGTTGGCCTTGCATGGTCGCAGGGATTACCGTCATTTTTATGAGAGGAGCTAACAAAGAAACACGTTTAACAACATCCCACATGGCGGCTGAGTCATAGGCGGTAATAATAGCAAGACGACGGGGATATAAGGGAAGTGCTTGTTTTCGCTGAGCATCAAACAGACCTTCTTTAGCAAGTTTGGCCTTTAATTCGGCCAATTGTTGTTTCATTAATCCCTCACCAGACAAACTCATGTAGTTGATTTGCAACATCAGTGACCCCCGTTTGGGGTAGAAACAAAGTTTAGCTTTGACAAAAACAGTAAGCCCTTCTTTGAGTTCAAAATCTAGGCGCTTTAAGGTGCTAGCATACAAAACAGCATTGATACTGGCCCTGCCATCACTCAAATAGCAATACACCTGTTTGCCCAAATGATAGGGGCGTACTTGCGTCAGCTCGCCAGTTAATGACAGATTGTCAAAAATACCATCCCCTTCAAGATAATGTTGGATCAGCTGGTTAAGGTCCGAGATTTCTAAGAGGGGTAGCGGCTGCATTTTGTTAAGGATAGAACAAGAATGACTTAAAGATCAATCCTCTCCAAGCACAGGCTTTCAGCGTAGACCCAGCTGCCATCACGGCGACGAAAGGAAGAGGTTTCACGAAAGGCTTGCAAGGGATGATCAGGAGATTGCCTAAACGTAGCTTCAAATACAATCGTCCCATCAGTATCCAAGGCCTGACCCCCAGAGACGTCTAAGACCTTAAGCCCCAGCCACTCTGTTGCTGCCTCTTCAATATCCTTGCGATGAAAGTGTGCCAAAGCAGGCAAGACCATGGTCGCTTCGATATAATCAGCCAGGCGCAGCGCATAGGCCGAGTAGCGACTACGCAAGAGTTGCAGGGTAGTGGGGGGCGAACTATGGCCAAGATGGTAGGGCTGGCAGCAGTCCTCATAAGGCAGGGGCTGATGACAGAAACAGGGTGTATGGCTAGACATATCCCAAAAATGATAACATACTACCGGCTAAAAATACCGGCTAAAAATAGCGGGTAAAAATAGCGGGTAAAAATAATTAAGAATAGATAAGAAACATGAAAAATAAAGGATATTACAGTATTATAGTTGTCCTAATATTAGCAATGAATGTGTATGCAGCACCAAGCGAACAGCGATTAAACACAGCATTAACCCCAGAATTAACCCCAGAATTATGGGATAGAGTTCCAACAGTCAACACAGATATGCAAGAAAAATGGCGTTATAAGATAGAGCCAATAATGTCATTATTAACCCCAGAATTAAAGAATAGAGTTCCAACAGTCAACACAGAGACGCAAGAGAAATGGCGTTATAAGATAGGGACAACAATGTCATTTGGAAAACATATAATCAATGCAGGAAATAAAAAATGGGCGGGTGAATTTGGACTAGCAGCCAGTATCTCGAAAAAAGAAAAACCGTGGCAACTAACGATGGCATATAAAAAAAGTTCAGCTCTTGTAGGTTTCTCGGCAGCCTTAGTTGCAAATACAATTCTAATCCTAACAAAAGGCGAAACAGAAGGTGAGTGGAATACGGCTTATTTCTCATTAGAGGAAGGCGCAACTGCCAAACAAGGATTAAGGGATTGGCGTATGGTAAGTCTTGGAGGCCGCGTAGAATTACTAGATATGGCCTCTTATCATAAAAAGCAGGAAGAACAACATAGTTCAATGACCATATTCTTAGGGGCAGGAATAACAGTGGCTTCGGCAAAAATGGAATTAATTCAAGAAAAGAAAAATAGTTTATTTAGCGAAGGTCCTCTGATCGAACAAAAAGTCCTTTATGCACAACGCCAGACAAAACCAGGGTTTTATCTAGAGTATGGTTGGCAAATGAACTATAGAAAGGTATTTATAGAGTATATTCTTAGCTACCAAAATGTTAAATTTGATTTTGATTCGCAATATTTTAAAGGAAAAAATGCACTCTCAGGGGTTGGGCTTTGTGGAAAAATAGGTCTTACATTTTAGAGATCGAGTAAAAAGATCCTAGTGATGAAACAGACAAGCGGCTAGACACTTGCCAAGCCTTGGCTAGACACGCATAATAACCTGCATGAAACAACAGGAACTACGGCAGGCATTTTTAGGGTTTTTTAAGAAGAAAAACCACGATATCGTCAAGGCCTCTCCTTTGGTGCTTCCGGAGGACCCTACACTGTTGTTTGTAAATGCAGGAATGAATCAATTCAAAGACGTGTTTTTAAGTCAGGGCACCCGACCCTATACCAGAGCGGTAAACTCGCAAATGTGTGTGCGTGTATCTGGCAAACATAACGACTTGGAAGATGTGGGCAAAGATAGTACTCATTTAACCAGCTTTGAAATGCTGGGGAATTGGTCCTTTGGGGATTATTACAAAAAAGAAGCCATTGTTTGGGCCTGGGAGTTTCTAAGTACCATTCTTCACTTACCCAAAGCCCATCTCTATGCCTCGGTACATCACAACGACACCGAAGCGCTGGAGATTTGGAAAAAACATACCGATATTTCTCCGACCAATATTGTAAAATGTGGCGATAAGGATAATTTTTGGGAAATGGGCGAGACGGGGCCTTGTGGTCCGTGTTCAGAAATTCATTTTGATATGCAGCAAGGTCCCTTAGAAAATCCCAATGATAAGGTAGAGGGGGTAAATGGCAGTAGCGGTCGCGTGGTTGAAATATGGAATTTGGTCTTTATTCAGTCCCAGCGACAAAGTGATGGGGCCTTGATTCCCTTAAAAAACAAGCATGTCGATACGGGGGCCGGTTTCGAGAGACTCTTAACTGTCATGCAAAATAAAGCCTCTGTATATGACACAGATGTATTAGCCCCCATTATTACTCAAATTAGCAAAAACAGTGGCCATGCGTATCACAGCGATGAGAGGGGAATGCCTCATCGTGTAATAGCGGATCATGTTCGCACCTTAAGTATGGCCATAGCCGATAATGTCATGCCCAGCAACGAGGGCAGGGGCTATGTATTGCGGCGACTATTGCGTCGAGCCAGTCGTTTTGCCCGTCAATTGGGTCAAAGCAAGCCCTTTATTTATCAGCTAGTGCCCCAAGTGGTTGCGAGTATTGGGCAACATTTTGAGCAATTGGGTCAGCGTCAAGAATTTATACAATCAGTCATAGAGTCCGAAGAAAGCCAGTTTTTAAAGACCCTTGATAAGGGCTTACAACACTTTGAAACAGCGGTGAAACACGCACAGTCAAATAACGCCAAGCAGATTTCAGGCCAAGAAGCCTTTAAACTGTATGATACCTATGGGTTTCCTTTAGATCTTACCCAAGTTTTAGCCCAAGAACAGCACTTAAGTGTAGACCAGACCGGTTTTGAAGCGGCGTTAACTCAGCAAAAACAACGGTCTAGAGCGGCACAAGGTACAAGCAATCAAGGTCAAGAAGGCGCCAAGCCCAAAGGGGGCGAAGCCCGTTTTGTACACTCAGAAGAAGAGATTTTAAAGATGAGTCGTCATCACAGTGCGACACATTTACTGCAAGCTGCATTACAACAGTGCTTGGGGGATCATGTGAACCAGGCAGGGTCCTTGGTAGATGTGGATCATTTACGTTTTGATTTTACCCACCCTAAAGCCTTAACCCAGCAAGAATTTGCCCAAGTCCAAGCCCAAGTGGATCAGTGGATAGGACAAAAAATACCTGTCACTATTGATGAAAAACCCTATCAAGAAGCCAAAGATATGGGCGCCATGGCCTTATTTGGTGAAAAATATGGCGATGTGGTCAGGGTAGTCCAAATGGGCAAAGCATCTATGGAACTTTGTGTGGGGCATCATGTGGCAAATACCCAGGATATTCAATGTATAAAACTTTTGTCCGAAACAGGGATTGCCGCAGGGGTTCGCCGTATAGAGGCCATTGCAGGACAAGAAAACCTTGATGACTATGCTGAAAAACAGCGCCAGAGTATCTTGGCAGAACTCAAACAAAAACAGCAACAGTTACAAAAACAGAATCCACAATACACGACTATCATCGATGAAAAGGCCAGCATAGAACACTTATTAGATATCAAAGAAACCCTCATTCACGAACAAAAAGAACAGGAGAAACAACAACGAAAAACAGCCCAGAAAAATGCCCTAGCGGCCCTATCAACGTTAACAAAAACCTTCAAAACAAACGACAATATTCAGGTCTGCCAAGCACGTTTAACAGAGTTGCAAGTCCCACAATTAAAAGCCCTAGCAGATGAATTAGCCCAACAAAAACCAGCGGCTATCGTGCTATTAGTCGGCGCAAAAGGAAGCATGTTTGTAAAAGTAGCAAAATCAGCAGTAGCCTTGGGCTATGACGCCGGAAATATACTCAGACAGATGACACATATTAGTGGGGGAAAGGGAGGAGGGCGCGCTGAAAGCGCACAAGGCGGGGGCGCCAATCTAGAAAAATGCGAGTGGGCACTGCGCTCGGTGCAGGATAGCTTACTCAAAACCAGTCCGGAACAGACAAATGGCCAGTCTCTTAGGGATTGATTATGGGGATAAACGGGTAGGGGTAGCCATTGGGTATCTAGATGAACACATGGTGCTACCATTAACCGTATTAGACAATGATGATACGCTGGCTAAACACTTAGACGCACTGATGAATGAACATCATCCACAAAGCGTGGTGATCGGATTGCCACAACCCAGAAACCATCAAGACCCAGGTATCAATAAAGCGATTAAAGCGTTTGCCAAAGAGTGTCAACAAACGTGGCCCTGCGAGGTGATCTTGGTCAACGAAGAAAACAGCAGTCATCACGCGAGCCGTAAGCTTAGTCAAGCAGGGCTTAGCCAAAAAAAACAACGGGGAAAGTTAGACGCACACGCAGCGGTATTAATTTTACAGCAGTATATGGGCGGGGAAAAATAGGGATACAAACACCCTCTAATATCCGTTAAAATAGACGGGCATGATTAACCTCTGTCAAAAAACCAAGTTCCATCAAGAAAGTTATGAAGCTATCTACCAAAAAGCACAAAGCTGTCAGGCCTGTCCATTAGCAGAGCAGCGTCAACATGTGGTCTTTGGCCATGGTCCAGCCAACGCAGGGATCATGCTCATTGGGGAGGGGCCAGGACAACAAGAAGACGAACAAGGCAAACCCTTTGTAGGTCGTTCGGGGAAGCTCTTAAGTAAAATTTTTGAATCAGTGGGCATCGATCGTGAAAGAGATGTTTACATTGCCAATACAGTCAAATGCCGACCGCCCCAAAATCGCACGCCAAAACCTGCAGAAATCGACGCCTGCCAAGGATACTTGATCCGACAAATTCAATGTATTCAACCCAGAATTTTATTGCTTTGCGGCGCCCCAGCCATGCGCAGCATTTTACAAACATCAGAAGCGATCAGTCGTCTGCGAGGAAAATGGATAGAAACAAAGGTGCCTTACATGACGACTCCCTTAAAAATCATGACCATTTTTCATCCTTCTTATCTATTACGTAATGCCTCCAAAGAAACAGGGAAACCCAAGTGGCTAACCTGGCAGGATATGAAAAACGTGAAAAAATATTGGGAAGAAACCCTATAAAATATCTCATAAATGAGCTACTCTTTCTTTAAAGAAACATAAAATGAACAATCTATTAAAATCGCGAAGGCTTTCTTTTTTTTGTCGCTTCTTTATAAGCTATTTTAGCTTCTTTTTAGTGGCAAGATCTATCTTTGTATTGAGCTTTTTAAAACATTCAAAAGAGGCTGCAATAAACGATATTTTATACGCCTTTAAGATAGGAATGCAATTTGATTGTCGCTTAGCAGTGGCCCTCTTTCTTCCCTTATTAGCCCTGACACTTTTGCCCTGGTTGAATGTGACAAGAATTTCCTTTTTACGTTATATAACACGAGCATATTTATGGGCTATAACCCTCATTCTTATACTTATATATGCGGGAGATTTTGGCTATTTTGATTATGTAAATCATCGTATGGATATCGCTGTTTTAGATTTATTAAAAGACACAAAAATATCCTTACTAATGATCCTTCAAAGTTATCCAATCATTAGAATCAGTTTAGTAGCCTTAGTATTAGGCTATGGGTGTTATCGTGTAATTAAGTGGATAGACGCCCCATTAAAATGGGAAAGAACCCATTTTTTGTTTAAAGAAAAAACAATCGTTCTTGCGTGTATGATGTTGTTATATCTTTTAGGGGCATGGCAATCATTTGGAAAATACGCATTGCGATGGGACAAAGCCTTTTTTAGTGAAAATGCCTTTTTAAACGCTGTTGCGTTGAATCCTGTATTATTTATGATCGATACTTATAAATATCAAGATAAAGAATACGATAAACAAAAAGTAAGTTTATACGATAAAGAATTGAAGACGTATTTGGGCATTCAAGAAGAAGGTCCGATGATTAAGTTTAATTATAGAGTTGAAAACACAAAAACAGAGAAGCCAAAAAATATGATGATTGTCATGTTAGAAACATTTCCGGCAAAACGATTAAAGATACATGGAAATACATACAATCCAGCGCCTTTTCTGAATCAATTAGCAGAGAATAGTTTATATTTTGAACATACATATGCCCCTATGTGGAACACGGGGGTGGCCATATTTTCACTGATATCAAGTGTGCCAGATGTAGGAAGCACCGCACGATCATCATCCAGAAATCCCTATACCTCAAAACAAAATTCAATTATTAATCAATTTGATGGCTACGAAAAATACTATTTTAGTGGGGGGTCAACAGACTGGGCAAATATTAGAGGGTTTCTTAGACAAAATATCAAAGATATACAGATTTATGATGAAAACAGTTGGGAAGCAGAATCAGAGGATACCTGGGGTGTGAGTGATTACGATATGTTTGAAGAAATTAATAAATTATTTAAAGAAAAAGACTCTAACAAACCTTTTTTTGCCTTTATTCAAACAGGGTCAAATCATCGTCCTTACACCATAGCAAAAAATGCAAAAGACTTTAAGGTAGACAGAGAGATTTCTGAAAATCAGCTTAAAGAAGCAGGGTTTATGTCGCGCAAAGAATATAATGCATTACGTTTGTTAGATTTTTCAATAGAACAATTTGTGAAAGGGGCAATAGAGGCAGGGTATGGGAAAGAGACTATTTTTTGTTTCGTAGGAGATCATGGGACAACAATGCCAAAAACAGCCTTTATGACAAAGAGATATATAGACTTGGATTTAAATGAAAATCATGTGCCATTAATATTTTATGAGCCAGGAAAGCCCCATAACGTTCAAAAAATAAAACACCTTACAACCCTTTCAGATATTGTCCCGATACTTGCCAATTTAGCGGGCATAAGCTATCAAAATAAAACGATGGGCAGAGATTTATTGAAAAAAAAGGTTATCGCAAATAAAGATAATATGGTTATAATGGCGGATAAGAAAAAAGCAGGAATGACGATAAAGGTGATAGGAGAAACATTCTTATTATCCATGGATAATAAGGGAGAGAATACAAAATTATATCAATTACATGCTAATGACGTTAAAATCATCGATGTAAAAGATCAGAACAACCAACAAGCCTTGCAATATAAACAAACAGGAAGTGCAATTTATGAGGCATCAAAATATTTACTTTATAATGCAGAACGATAAAAGGGGATTTAATCAAAGATGAACACGGCAAACAAAGCAACACCTTTTAAGTGGCTAAATAACATTAAAATAATCATAGAAAAATGTTGGCAGATACGACATGCCCGACGTATACGTTTTTTTGCGCGTTTTTTTAGCTCATTCTTTATCTGTTTAATTGTGAGTCGGATGATATTTTTTCTTGTCTTTAAAGAAGCAACGGCAGACTATACAAATGCAGGATTAGGAAAGGCATTTTTGATTGGGGCTCAATTTGACATGCGCTTAGCAATGTTGATGTTTATGCCTATTATTCCATTTTGTATTTTTCCTGTCATTAATGTGCAAAAACGCAAGATACTGCGTTTTTTAAGCAAGGTCTATACAGGCTTAGTGGCCTGTTTTGTCTTGGTGATATATGGCGTTGATATGGGCTATTACGCCTATTTACAACGACGTATTGATGTCACGATATTTAACTTTTTTTCGAATACGGATATTTCTGCAGAAATGCTTTGGCAAAGTTATCCTATTTTGTGGATTTTACTGGGCCTAATAGCCGCAATTTGGGGGATTACTAAGTTGCTAAAATGGCAACATGCCCCCTTAGAAAACGCTACTTATCGCTATTCGTGGTATCAAAAGACATTGGGGATAATGATCGGAGGGCTGATATTTATTTTTGGATGTTGGCAAAATTTTGGTCAGTATCCGTTACGATGGAGTGAAGCATTTTTTAGCCAACATTATTTTTCGAATGCCTTAGCATTAAATCCTTGTTTGTTTTTCTATGATACCTACACATTTTTAGAAAAAGAGTATGATGTTGAAAAAACACAGAAATACTACCCACAAGTTGCCCAATATTTAGGGGTAAAAGACGCACGTCCCTTCGATTTTACACGAACAAAAACACACAACCGCACAGACAAAAGTCCTAATATTATAGTGGTGTTATTAGAAACAGTGCCTGTAAATCGTTTTGGATTAGTAGGGAATCCATTAGACGTCACCCCATTTATGGATCAGTTAGGCACAGAAGGTCTATTTTTTGAGCAGTGCTATGTGCCTGTCTATGGTACTGCACGGGCCATATTTGGTTTGTTTGCGGGGATTCCAGACGTCAGCCGAGCAGATACCAGTTCGCGAAATCCCTTAATTACAAAGCAGAATAGCATCGTGTCAGCCTTTAAAGACTACGAAAAATACTTCTTTATAGGAGGCTCAGCATCTTGGGCAAATATTCGGGGCTTTATCACACACAACATTCCGGATATTCAGATGTTTGAACAAGACAGTTTTAAAGCCAAGCGTGTAGATGTGTGGGGGGTTAGCGACTACGATCTCTTGATGGAATCATTAGAGCGATTAAAAAAAAGGAGGTCTAAAAAACCTTTTTTTGCCTTTATTCAGACAGCAGCTAATCACAGTCCTTATACCATTCCCAAACACATCAAAGGATTTAAAAAAGACGACAGTGTCACAGATAAACAGCTAGAAGAAGCAGGGTTTAAGTCCAAAGATCAATACGAAGCCATGCGTTTATTGGATTTTTCTGTGAGTGAATTTATGAAAGAAGTGAAAAAGTCAGGTTTAGACAAAGAGACGATATTTTGTTTTTTTGGAGATCATGGGACCATTGGGCCACCCCCCAAACACATGTCTGCTATGTCAAATGCCTTGGGCTTGGATAATTTTCATATTCCATGGATCCTTTATGCCCCAAATTATCTAAAAAGAACAGGGGCTATAAAAGGGGTTACCAACCTGCATGATATGTTGCCAACCGTAGCAGGCCTCGCCGGAATTTCATATGAAAACAAAACCTTTGGAAAAGATGTCTTGGCCCAGACAGATGAAGAACGAGAACAGAATAAAACACTGATTGTGACATTTCGAGAAAGTAAAAGTAAAATTGGCCTTATAGGGAAAGATTTTTATTTAACATTATACCGAGATGGGACACATGATCGTTTGTATAAAACAAATGCTGAAGATGTAAAGAAAGTGATCGATGTTAAAGCGAAATACCCCAAGGTATTAAAGGAGTATCATTCACTGGGATTGGGTTTGTATGAAACAGCCAAATATATGTTGCATCATCCATAACAGAGGGTCTCTAAGTTGTTGTCCCTTTGATTCAAACAGATTTCACAGTGAGCTAAATAATCTCTCGAACAAACGTCCAAGCTTTGCTACACTAGTCAGATATGGACTATCAATCATCTGGTGTCAATATTCAAGCAGGAAATAAGGCCGTTGACTCGATCAAGGCCCAGGTAGAGAGTACCCATAATGCCGAGGTTTTAGGGGGATTAGGGGGCTTTGCGGCAGCGTATGATATATCTCAACTTCAGTATAAAGAACCGGTGATAGTGTCCTGCACAGATGGTGTTGGAACAAAGTTGCATATTGCGATCCAGGAAAATAAATTAGCGACAGTTGGCATTGATTTAGTGGCAATGTCTGTGAATGATTTACTATGTACAGGGGCTAATCCCTTGTTTTTCTTGGATTATTACGCCTGCCATCAGCTCGAGCCGGAACAGGTCAAAGAGGTGGTGAAAGGGATTTGTGAAGGCTGCAAGCAATCAGCACTGGCGTTGGTGGGAGGCGAAATGGCAGAAATGGGCAGTATGTATAAAAAAAATGACTTTGATTTAGCCGGTTTTGCCTGTGGGATTGTTGAGAAATCGAAACTATTAAAAGGGTCCCATATCAATGAAGGAGACTATTTATACGCCCTGCCTTCAGCAGGATTTCATAGCAATGGCTATTCACTTATTCGGAATGTTCTAGAAACCTATCCTGAGGCTAAGAACAAGATTGGTCTAGAGGCTTTGTTGGAACCCACGCGTATATATACGACACAGTGTAAAAAGTTATTAAAACAATTCCCCAGTATTGTGGCCTTTGCTCATATCACAGGAGGGGGCTTAAACGAAAATATTCAACGCTTATTAAATGATGGATTAAAAGTGGACATTGATAAAAAAAAGATTCGAGTACTCGAGTGTTTTAGAACCTTACAAAAGATAGGTAAAATTCACGAAGAGGAAATGTGGAAGGTCTTTAATATGGGGGTAGGTATGGTGATTATCTCGTCTGAAAAATTGCCAGATGACAGAGATTATTACCCGATTGGACGCATAGCAAAAGGCTAAAAACTATGTCACAGAAGCTTAAAAAAATTGGCGTATTAATCTCGGGGCGCGGGTCTAACTTAGCCGCTATTATTCAGGCAATAAACGAAAAAAAATTACAGGCAGAGATTCCCTTGGTGATCAGTAATAATCCAGTAGCCAAAGGCCTAGAGATCGCCAATGAGGCAGGTATCGCTAGTTTGGCCATCGATCCAAAGGCCTATATCACGACACAGCGCTACGAAGCCGCCATTTGTATGCAGTTAAAAGAGGCCAAGGTCGATTACATCGTCTTGGCAGGATATATGAAGCTATTAGGAGACACGATGTTTCAGATGTTTAAAGGAAAAATTTTGAATATTCATCCCTCACTTTTACCCAAATTTAAAGGCTTAAAGGCACAACGCCAAGCCTTAGAGGCCAAAGAAAAAGAAAGTGGTTGCACGGTACATTTTGTGACCCCTGAAATGGATGCCGGTCCTATTATTGCGCAAGCATCCGTGCCCATTAAAGAAGGAGATAACGAACAACGCTTATCAGAGAGGATTTTAAGCGTGGAACATCAGCTCTATCCAAAGGCTATTGCAGAAGTCATAGAGGGTAAATTTGAAAATATAGTAAAAAAATTACAAAATATTAAATATTAAGGAGAGGAACCATGAAACGCGCATTACTATCAGTCTCAAACAAAGAAGGTATCATCAATTTTGCCAAAACACTCAAAAGTTTAAAATATGAGATTATTTCTACCGGGGGAACGGCCAAAACCTTAATAGATGCCGGGATCGAGGTAACCCCTATTGATCAGATAACGGGCTTTCCTGAATGTTTAGATGGACGAGTCAAAACCTTGCATCCCAAGATACATGGTGGATTATTAGCCAGACGAGACTTAGAGACACATATCCAGACCTGCAAAGACTTAAATATAGGGTTCATTGATGTCGTCGCAGTGAATTTATATCCCTTTCAAGAAACCATTCAAAAACCAGATGTTGTTCTAGCAGAAGCTATTGAACAAATTGATATTGGGGGGCCCTCAATGTTGCGTTCAGCCGCCAAAAATCATCAGTCAGTGACAGTGCTTGTAGACCCCGATGATTATACTTGGGTAGCTAAAAAAATGATCCAAGACACCTTGTCCGAAAACGAAAAACAGGCACTAGCCGCTAAGGTCTTTGCACATACAGCCACCTATGATATGGCTATTGCTAATTATTTATTTCAGCAACAAGAGGAGAGTCCGTATCCCAAGCAAAAATTACTCTTACTCAACAAAAATTCAGACCTTCGCTATGGCGAAAATCCCCACCAATCTGCTGCCTTTTACACTGTCAATGGCAAAAAGGGCGTCTGCCAATATACGCAACATCATGGCAAGGCCTTGTCCTACAACAACATGTTAGATTTCGAAGCAGCAGCCCTGATCATCAAAGAATTTAACGAACCTGCAGCAGTCGTGATCAAACACAGTAACCCCTGTGGAGCTGCCCAAGCAACGACCTTGGTTGAGGCCTATAAAAAGGCCTTGGCCGGAGACCCCATCGCAGCCTTCGGCGGGATTATCGGATTAAATCGAGAGGTAGATAAAGTGACCGCCAGTGAAATAAGCAAACTTTTTGCCGAAGTTGTGGTAGCCCCAAGCTATAGTCAAGCTGCGCTAGATATTTTACAGAAAAAAGCCAATATACGCTTAATAAGCGTGCCAAAACTAGAACAGGTAGGAAACTATCCAATTCATAAGTGGATTGATGGGGGCTTTTTGATTCAAGACCCAGATACCCAAGACCAACCACCTTCAATTAACTGTGTCACCCAAACTCCCTTATCAAAACAAGATGAAGAGGATCTTCTCTTTGCCAATATTTTAGTAAAATACGTCAAATCAAACGCCATTGTTATCGTTAAAAACAAACAATTATTAGGCGTTGGAGCGGGACAAATGAGTCGGGTCAAAGCCTGTGAAATTGCGCTCGAAGCCGCCGGTGAAAAGGCAAAGGGCGCCGTATTGGGATCAGATGCTTTTTTCCCCTTCTCAGATTCTATCGATTTGGCTGCAAAAGCAGGTATTAAGGCCATTATACAGCCAGGCGGATCAAAAAAAGATCAGGATGTTATTGCGACGTGTGATCAGGAAAATATTGCCATGGGAATGACGAATATGCGTCATTTTAGACACTAAAAATAAATAAGAAGCTAAATAGAATTTTACAGAAATTAAAAGAGTAAACATCTTTTAATCTGATATCTTTTGCTGTAAAAACAACAACTATTAGGCGGGATGACGCTTATTCTTACCCTATCTAAGATCTATAGGCTAATACTTTTAGAAGCCGTAGGGGAAGATTAGAAAAAAAAAAATATAAACTAATTGTAAGTTTATTTACATAAATTTAATAGTATGTATTAATATAGTTTAGATAAACGGAGGGGAAAGGAAATTGCAATGCCTACATCAAGTATCATTCCCAGTGGATGGCGTCAAGTAAAGTTAGAATGTCAGAAGCATTCTTCAAAAAAGTGGAGAGAAGTATTAATGGCTTTAATTGCTCAAAGACTCAGAGAATCAACATCGCCAAATACCTGTGTTGATGTTAGCAGAGTCGAAAGGGGCATTAGCAACGATAAAGTAAAACCAACAGATCCAGATGAATATACCTATAAGGGTGAGTATCAAGATGGTAAGTGGCATGGAAAGGGGAGGTTAACATGGAAAAATGGGACGATTTATGAGGGAGAATTTAAAGATAATGAACGTCTTGGAGATGGAGTTATGTACTGGACTGATGGGTGTAGGTACGAAGGCAAATGGAGTGAGGGTAAGAAACATGGCAAAGGAACACTGATAGTTCCAGGAAAATATACTTATGTAGGTAATTTTGAAGCGGATCAACAGCACGGAAATGGAAAGATCGTTTGGGAAAATGGAGAAACTTATGAAGGAGAATGGAGAGAGGGTAAGAAGCACGGCAACGGAATACTGATAGTTCCAGGGGAATATACCTATGAGGGAGAATTTGAAAATAATCAAGAGCATGGAGATGGAAAGATCGTTTGGGAAAATGGAGAAACTTATGAAGGAGAATGGAGAGAGGGTAAGAAACACGGCATAGGAAAATTTACCGTTCCGGGTAAATATACCTATAAGGGCGGGTTTGAAGCTGATAAAAGGCAGGGAAAGGGGCAGATATCCTGGGAAAATGGAATAAGCTATGATGGATATTGGATTGGGGGTGAGCAAAATGGCGTAGGTATAGCAATAGTTCCAGGTGAATTTAGTTATGAGGGCGAGTTCAAAAAGGGTAAACTGCACGGAGGAGGAAAGATCAAATTCGAAAATGGAGAAACCTATGAAGGAGCATGGATCGAGGGCCATAAACACGGCAAAGGTAAACAGGTAGTTCCAAAAAAATACACATATAAGGGTGATTTTCAAATGGGAGAGTTCGACGGTATAGGATGCCAGGAATGGGACAATGGGGATATATATGAGGGCCAATTTGAAAATGGATTCAAGCATGGAAAAGGGAAAATGGTATTAAAAAGTGGTGAAGAATATGATGGAGACTGGAAAGAGGATAGGGAAAATGGAAAGGGAACAATAACAACCTCTGAATATACATATGAAGGAGAGATTCTTAATGGAATGAAACATGGATGGGGGGTACTCACAACAAAAGATGGAAAAGTTATTAGGGGTTATTTTGATAAAAATAACTTCGGTAAAAATAACTTCAGTGGGAAAAAGAAAAAATCTAAAGAACCAGAGCGAAAATCTAAAAAGCCCGATAAACCTAAAACTGATAAACCTAAAGCTCATCAATCAAAGAAACTTACTATGCGTGAAATTAAAATGATGGATGAAGAAGCGCTAATACTGCTACTTAATCAAGGAGTAAACGAAAACAATATAGCATGTATAAAGAATCTTTTATCATGTGTTCCATCATCAAAGTTAAAAGGGGAATTTGCAAACCAAATCAGAAAATTAATAGAAGAATTAGAAAAGGAACTAAGAGAAATAGAACAAAATAAAAAAGAAATACAAGTGACAGATATAAAGAGAAAAAAGGGTATCTTAACGTGCCTAAAAACGACAGCTAGGAACATTAAAGATCAAGAAGATCAAGAAGATCAAGGAAAAAAAGATGTAGCCAAAGTAGAAAAACAAAAGGAAGTCGCAAAAAAAGCAGCTGAAAAAGTAGCAGTAGAAGAACAAAAAATAGAAATCGAACAACAAAAAGCCCAGGACAAGATGAGAAAGGAGTTAGAAAAGACAAGCGTACAAGAGGATCTTACAAAGTGTGATAACTATATCAAAGAACTAAAAGATAGATACAAAAGAGACTTAACCCAAATACGATTAGGAATAGAAGCAAGAGAAAAGGGCAGTGAATTACCTCCAATATTACAGACAGCATTAATGGGGTTAGAAGAAACAATGACAAGGATTCGATCAACGGTAGAAACAACCTGTCTTGTAAAAGGGGATTCACAAAAATCAGTATTTATAGACAAAAAAAATCTTCATCAATACCTTGAAACATTACAAAAAGAAGTCACATCAAAGACTCCAGCATATATCGTAGAAAAAAGTGATCAGTTAATAAGGGAATTAACAGCCGCGCTTGCCATCATTGCAGGATTTGAATGTGAAGAGAAACAAGCTATTTTGAATGGCCCTGCAATTAAATTTCAATCATTATATCGAGGGAGACTAGGAAGAAAAGCGGCAGAAAAAAGAAAAGAAGATATAGTCACAATCCAATCAGTAGAACGTAAAAGACAAGCACGCCAAGAATATAACCAATTAAAAAATGAAAATAGGGGGGCTATACGAATCCAAGCCGCATTTCGAGGAAGGCTAGGAAGAAAAGAAGCAGAAAAAAGAAAAAAAGATATAGTCACAATCCAATCAGTAGAACGAGGAAGACAGCAAAGACAGGCCTATAGGCAGTTAAAATATTTAAACTGGGTAGTAAACCTAATGGACACAGACAGATGCTCACGTCCAAAGGTGCAAGAGCTACGTAATGCCCTGCATCATCATCCTGGCGTACTATGTATGGATTTAAGTGAAAAAGCAAAATGGGCGCAGGAGATGTTACAGTCAGAACAGACTGAAGATATGGAAATAGGAAGAATAACAGCGCATAAATGGCTGACCCAAAGGGCAAATCAATGGGAACCTGCAGAGATAGCAAATTGCGTAAGTAGATTACAAGAAAATCTCAACAAAATCTGTGATTCAACTCAAATGAACAAACTAAGCCAAGAAGAACAATACGTATATTGTATGGATAGTATAAATATATGTAGAGAATTAGGGGATAAACTAAAAATATTTTTTAAGGGAGAGATGAAAGGGTTAACGGATCTAATAGATAAACGAGGTCAAATAGCGCATGGGCAGCAAGCAAATAAAGGGGATGCCCACAAAGTAAACACAGAAGCTTTACGAAAGCATATAAATAAACATAAGCCTGCATTTAATAAACTTATAGAAACAGTAAAAGACATAATAGCACACAAATTTTGCCCCTTAGACAGACAAGCAGCGAGTCCCCCTATTGTTTCTCCATCATCACCAGTCTATATGCAATATGGAACAAAAACAGAAATTTTTACATAGAAGAGGCTTAGTAGATTTAGTTGGACATTATTTTCGTCAATATAGGTTAAAGCGGATAGGACTTTAAAAAACGAGTGTATCATCAAGATCTATCATCAAAAAAATAGTGCCACGGGAATGACGAATAGGCAAGAGCGTGTAGTACTAAGAAAGAACTGTCTGAAATGACAGGTTACTAGTAATCGTCATTACCAGGATCACTGCTTTCAGAACTGTCAGTGACATTACATTCATCATCAGAACTTTCTATATAATCATCATCAGAAGCAGCAAGGGGTTCCTCGTCAGAACTGTTTTCATCATCAAGGTCATATGGAGGTTTTACTCCTTGTTTTTGGTTTGTCTCAAATGTATTAGCATCACGTCGCCGGGCTCCTTCTCTAGGTCTGGGAGAATTAGCACATATAGTAGGTAGTAGTTCCTCATCAGGCAATTTATTCAAATAATCTAAAAAGGCTTTATCTATTGTCGAAAAAAAGTCTTTAAAATTATCCCAATTGCATTCTAGCTTCGTAAGCCTGCGTTTAAGAGTTTCCTCTAAACTAAGCCTTTTGGGATGAGGAGTAGCTCCAGCAGCAGCACCTCCAAAAGCAGCACTTGCAGAAGCAGCAGGTTCAGTAGAAGCA
>JAYNIM010000004.1:0-56978 GCA_038109055.1 bacterium | reverse complement strand
CCTCCAGCAGCAGCATTTTCAGGTTTGGCTCTTTTAGCAGAACCTCGAGCAGCAGCACTTGCAGAAGAGGTAGGTTTAGTAGAAGCACCTCCAGCAGCAGCATTTTCAGGTTTGGCTCTTTTAGCAGAACCTCGAGCAGCAGGGTTGTTTGAACGTTTATCAGGCCTAGTTGTAGAAAAGGCACCTCTAGCAGAAGCGCCATCAGCAGAAGAATTTGTTTGAGCAATATAATCCTCTAATTCTTTGTGACAATTGACTAGCGCAGTGGATAGTTCGTTTGAATCTTGTTTATAATACGTAGGTGAGAAGTTTTTATATAAAAAGTCATAAACCGGTAGAAATTGCGGATGATCATCTTTATCAGGAAAAGTAGCATTAAGTTTTGTAAGATAGGTCTGAAGCTTATCTTGGAACCCACTATTTTGGGGTTTACTACAAAATTCTTTTAAATTTTTCTGGCTTTGAGAGGGGGCGGTTCCTATGAACAAAACCGTCCCCTTTATATAACGACCGATCTTGCGTGGGTTATGAACTAACTTCCAAAGTTCATATAAAATTAATCTTTCGTAACAAGTATCTAGCTCACTGATAATTGTAGTTGAATTTTTTGAAGCTTGTTCAGCATGCTTAGGTGAGAAGCATTCAGCTAAAAAGGTACGAGCCGTTGTAACTTGACTACGATCCACTTTGGCCTTATTAAGAAAAGTCTCCTCAATTGTTGTAAGATAGGTCAGAAGCTTAGTTTGGAACTCACTATTTGTATTACAAAATTCAGTTAAATTTCTACATAACTCCTGAAGTTTATCTGAATCTGATTTAGTATCCAATGGTAAATTTTTCTGGTTTTGAGGGGAGGGGTCGGTTCCCATGAAAATTTTAACTAACCGCCGAAGTTTATCTGAATCAGATTTAGTATCCACTGATTGGGGGCGAGGAGGCAACGGAGGCGGCTGCCGACGATTTGTAAGCTTTGAATCCGATCGACTTTGAGCCAGTTGTGAATCCGATCGACTTTGAGCCAGTTGTGAACCCAATTTAGGCATAGTTGTTCTCCTTTAAAATGATAAAATAAATTTAATTATTTATTAAATAATAATTTTTATTTTTTTATGTTAACGTAAATATAGAAATAAAGTTACATTGATTTTTTTCAATGCTAATACTAAGACTAAAGTAGGGACCTATTTAAAAATATAAATAATGTCATAAAAAAATAAAAGAGTACAAGGGATGGATGCTCACTATTGTGAGATTTTTTAGCAGAAAGTCACGGATATTAAGCTGAAAAATTCCCAGCTGGCTTTGCTCATGGCGGATAAAACAGTTAAAACATTTGCTAAACGCCGAGCATTATTAGAGAAATTGCTTACCTTAGAATAAGCCTTTTGTAGAGAGTCACGGGGCTGGCGGGGCTACGCCTCTTGTGTATGAACGTTTAAGCAGCCCCCAATAGGGGTACAAATCATAAGAATCCCTATGAAAAAATATCTGTTGCTCGTGATCTGTTATCTCTGCGTTCTAACAGTCACCCATCAGGCAGCAACAATCCAAGAGTCCAAACAGATCGATCCTATCGTCAATTATTTGTATCAAGATGAACATGACAAAGCGATGCAAACACTGCGTAGCCAGGTACAAAAACAAAAGTTTATTCATCGAAATGCCTGGTTAGTCCCCAGTATCATTGCCCAGCAAAAGGGTGTCTATCAACCCAAAGTGCTAACACTATCACATCAAAATGAGGACTTACAGGCGGCATTTGATTATTTAAAAATTGAACAGTTGGTACTAGGCGGCGAATTGGAATACGCAGAGCTGGTATTTAAAAACCTACAGAGCCTAAGCAACAGATCTCGCTTTTTAACACAAAAATCAATGTTAGCCTTGGCCAGAGGCTATAGCCAGCAAACAAAAAATATCACAATTGCAGAAAGCTATTTAGCAGAGATATTTTTCAATAGAGCTGATCCCATCATCTATCCACAGGCATTGGCGATACAAATAGAGATAGACCTCACACAAAAAAGACCCAAAAACGCCCTAAAAAATTATGCTGAACTTATCACCATGTACCCCGAAAGAGATCCAGAGAGAACATTATTTAAAAAAATAAACAAAACATTTGGAAAAGATGTTCATCTTAATGACATTTTTTCTGACAGTGAACAGCGACGGCTCTATTTGCAACATATGCTGCGAGCCGGAGATCATAAACAGTTACAGAGTTTTGCCCAGTATTTATTGATCAATAGATCTAATAATAAGCCCGTATTAGATTATATTTATATAGTTTTAGGACTCAGCTATGCCTGTGAATTAAAATTTGACGAAGCGATCGAAATGTTTAGAGAGGCAAAAAGAATTCCCTTAAAGTTTGATAGCCACAGTATCGCAGCTCTGTATACGGCACGCTGTTATGAGGCCTTGGGCCAACGAAACAATGCCATTCAAGAGCTAAAAACGCTAGAAGGAAAAAAACTGGTAACACCATGGATGAAAGCAGAAATATACTATCAGCTCTCTAGATTATATTTCTTTGAAAATCAGCTAGAAAACTATTACGACTATAAAAGAAAGTTAAAAAATAAAGATATAGAGGGCAGATGGCTAGAGCGCTTGAATTGGGAAGAAAGTTGGCAGGTACTGGGGTATGTACAAGACGAAAAAACACTCATCACAAATTTAGAGGACATGATTTCAGACCCAAGTCTAAGTAAAAAAGTGATCACAGCCTATCAACGTCAAAACAAGGCCTATGGCTTCAAAACAATCACCGAAAATATCGCGCACATGCCCTTATCCTACAGTCACTACCTTCTTTTAAAGCAACTAGAAGACAAAGACCTAGCAATACCTACACACTGGAAACAATGGTACCAGAACGGCCTAAAAGAGCTAGTGATAGAAGAGTGGCGCTATCAAAATAGCCAAGATCAAAAAGAGGACAATAGTTATCTATTAACTTTAAGTGAAGAGGAATTAGCCGCCTACAGCATCCTACAAAACCAAGACAGCAACTGGTCACAAGACATTAAAACTATACCCTCATTCATCATAAGAGAACGTTTTTTACCCACGCATTGGGCCAGAATAAAGGCCTTGTCCAAATCCCGGCAGGAAGCCTATGTGTTTTTAGCCACAAACCATCAGGAGAGCCAACGATATTACAATCAAAATGCCAGACGGGTGGGTCTAAATCCTAAGTTATCACAAGTCGTTAATTGGGCCTATGAAATAGAGCATGAGTTACCCAGTCTAAGACATATAAAAAACGAAGAAATACAAGACATCAGCCATAAATATTTTAGAGAAATAGCCAAGAAAGGTCAGTCATTAGTCGAACAATTAATTACATTAAAAGTAGACGAAGAAGAAGCGGAACGTGTCCGTATTCATCAACCCAAGACAATGATCGAGGCACAAAAATGGATGGAAAATCACGAATTAGCACTGTTTGTAAAAAGTGTCGTGAGCAAAACCTTGCTATACAACATATTAACGATAGAGACGATCACGAAGTAACGCCCCTTATAATGAGTGTAATACAGGGAAAGAAAGCCAGTCATCGTCGCAAAACAGCAATTTTGCAATGAAGATCAACGGTTTTATGGCCATTTTTTGCTTTTAGATGCGCCAAATACACGCCATTAGGCACCCGATCGCCTTGTGCGTCTTTCCCATCCCAACGAATTTGATGATAGCCAGCATTTAAATGTTCGTAATGCAAGGACTTAATTTTTGTAATAGCTAAGGAATAAATAGTAATATCGACCAAGGCAGCGGTAGAGAGTTCAAAACAAAGATAGGTATCTTCCCGATAGGGATCAAAAGGATTCGGGGCATTATAGATGCGAGGTTTAAGGTCTGCACCTAATACCTCTAGCGAAGACGATTGGATAAACGAGTGAGAGAGAACAGACATATTGGAGTAGACATCCGCAACCGAAAGTGTATAGGTCAGCGCACGATCTTGGTCAAACAGCTGTAAAACTTGGTTATTCAGTTCTTTGCTAAGATCCACTGTTAAGGTATTTGTTTCTTGAGCAAAACTAAGCACCGGATCATCAAGGTCATAGGTGACATCAACATGAGGCGCCTGTTTGATGCTCAAAGAAATAGAATTTAAACTGATCTGAGTATTATCCGCAACATGAATCCCAAAAGGTTGCGATAACTGAACAAGGGTATTCAGAGGAAAACGAATCACTGGGCCACGAATATCTCGAAGGACAATCGTTTCCAGTGACAATGCTCGCTCATTATGAATATTTAAATCACGGTAGTTTATCGTGCAATAAAGCTCGGCTAACGCAGCGTTCGGGGTCAACAAACAGGTAAAGGTAGCGGTATCATTAGAGTGAGAGACAAAGGTGAAGGGTAGGGACAAGGAAGAGGAGCTGGGACTAAGATCAGCCAAAATACCACTATAGTTAAGTGTCGCAGACAAGACCTGATTGGCAGGGAGCTCTGTGTCACAGAAAGGAAGAAAATTATCCTGAATAGAAAGATTAAAGACGATCCCATCCCCAATGTTGTGTACAGAGGGAATCGAGGCAATGCTTGCAACAGGAGGGGTAGGATCTACATAAGCCAATGCTTTAAAGGCATTCACAAAGCCATAGCCATTTTTATCGTCTTTGCCCGAAGGCCCAACATCCGTGGCTGATTGTTGTAAGGCATATTTAATTAAAGCGGGACTCGCGTTTGAATTATAGGCATGCATTAACCCAACGATGCCTGCCACCAAAGGCGTTGCAAAGGAAGTGCCAGAATCAATAGCGCCAGAATCAGCTGTAAGGCCATGATACTGAGAGGATGTATGTGTATATAGAAGGCTCCCTCGCACAAAAAAAGGGGCAATAACATCCACACTTGAACCATAATAACTAAAATTTTCAGCATGCACCCCATTTAATGCACCCCCAACCGTAATGACATGGTCCAGTGCCGCGGGTGCAAAAATAAGATCCGAATTTCCATTGACTGCATTGATATTCGCATAGCCATATGCATCATTTAAATCAACATTACCCGCCGCAACAACCACAGAAATTCCCGCATTATACGCAGCGGTAAGGGAGCTTTGTAAGAACGAAAAACTAGAAGGGGGCCCTGGGTCTTGAACAGCCAAAGACAAATTAATAACATCGACATTTTGCTGAATCGCATGGGCAATCGCTCCATTGAGATCCGAATCATCTCCAGCCGCATGCTCTACCAGTTTAATGGGATAAATGACACAGTTAAATCCAGAAGAAGCAATCCCTACATTATTATGTGTATTAGCCGCCGCAAAGCCTGCCACCTTTGTCCCATGACCCAAGGAGTCCTCCGTTTGAGTACTGTCATTAATAACGTTATAGCCAGATAAAACACTGCCCTGCAGATCTGCATGAGAGGAGGCAACCCCAGAATCAATCACGGCAATTTTAACCGACGAAGATCCCTTGGTGATGTTCCAGGCTTTTTCAAGGTTTAGTTGCTGAAGGTAAGGTATAGGCCCATCATTATAGGTACTACCAGAAGATGAAAAAGTGCCCACCACTTGCTGGTCATAATATGGATCATTAGGTCTAAAATTGAATTTAAGAGCGCGGGGCCGACGAAGACTCAAGACCTCTGGAAAATCACGGAGAGTTTGCATCACAATCTCCATATTTGTAGTGGGATAAAAATAAAGTTTATAGCGCTGAGCAACAAGATAACCACCTTCGATAACAGAGAAACCCTCAGAATCAGATGTTGGTTGAGGGTCTAAGGCTCGAAGGGTCAAAGGGGAAAGATCCGAAAAAAAAGAGGCAGCATAAACATTGGAGGTAGGGGTGACAAAGGTCACAATCAAGCGGCCAGGCGCATAAGACTGACCAAAAAGAAGGGGGCAATGCAAAAAGAGGCATACAAAAAGTGTCTTAAATAGAATTTTTTTCATGAAAACGTATTAATTATACCCTTAGAAACTAAAGAGCTGTCTAGGAACGAAATTAAAAAGCTAGCCGAAGCAGGGAGTTCCTCCTATAATATGGAAATCATGTCCAAAAATAACTCTAATATGCGCCTATTTTGTGGATCCTCACATCAGACCTTAGGTAAAGCCATTGCAAAATCCCTAGATATCGAGCTAGGTAAGGTGCTATTATCAAAGTTTTCTTGTGGAGAGGTCTATGCCAAGATCGAAGAAACCATTCGAGGACGTGACATATATATTCTACAAACGATTTCAGAGAAGGCAAACGACGACTACATGGAATTATTTTTGATGATGGATGCTTTGAAGCGATCCTCTGCAGCCAAAATTCATGTCATTATTCCGCATTTTGGCTATGCACGCCAAGACAAAAAATCTGCCCCTAGAGAGCCTATTAGTAGCCGTTTAATTGCAGATCTACTAGATGCAGTTGGCTTTGACCGTTTGATTACACTCGATTTACATTCGGATCAAATTCAAGGATTTTTCTCAGTACCAGTCGATCATTTAACTGCCATGTATTTATTTGTAGATTATTTCAGCCAAAAGAAAATACCAAATTTGGTTGTTGCAGCACCAGATGCAGGTCGTGCGAAACAGGCCAAAAAATTAGCAGATGATCTTCACGCTGATTTTGCCGTCATGCACAAGAGTCGTCCCAAACACAATGTTGCGGAAGTCTCCAATGTGATTGGCGACATCAAGGGAAAGAACGTTTTATTATACGATGATATGATTGATACAGCAGGATCCATCACATCTGGGGTGAGTGTCTTAAAAGACTTAGGCGCCTTAGATATCTATATTGCCGCCACCCATGCTGTATTTTCAGGGCCAGCGATTCAACGTTTATCTACAGCTGGCTTTAAAGAGGTGGTAGTGACCGATACGATTGCCTTGCCCAAGGAAAAACAGTTTCCAGGACTTACCGTAATCTCCACAGCCGAAATGCTAGCCGAAGCAATTCGACACAACGATCAAAAAGAGTCTATTTCCAAGCTATATCATAGTGGTAAAGCCGAAGAAGTTCAGACCTATTAAGAAGCAAAATAATTAAACACAATAAGTAAAGAGCACAGTGTAATAGTCGAAGACCATAAACGTAAAGGTATAGAGATAGAACTAGTCGAATTCCAAGTATTACAAGCAATGCGTAAACGTTAAAAAGAGCGTTGTTGTAATGTCTTTGCTAAGGAATGGGATAAAAACGGCGCAGACATAAAGCCCTTTGACCCTAAAGCTCCCAACACAAATACACGTTTTTCATCAGGATGCTGGAAACATAAAGGAGTAGGGTGTTGGGTATTACAGCGAATGCCCCAGCGTTGATCAACAATGGTATATGGGCAGGACATATAGCGATCAAGATGTGCTAAAAGCAGCGTTTTATTCGCTGAAGTGATATCAGAATGAAAAGGCGGCCAGTCATAGGTAGACCCATAATGAAAGAGGCCTGCTGCCACGGGGATCAACCATTTTTCAAAACTAAGGTTACCTAGGGGGGGAAGATCAGGAATTGACAGGGTCAAGGTTTCACCTTTAGAAGGACGAAAATCCAAGAAGCTAAAAAAGGGGTTATTTTGTAGAGAAGCTCCCTGGCAAAATACCACATATTTTGCCCTAATATCGCCATAACAAACATGGGTATTGTACAGAGAAAGTGCCTTATAATTAACGCGTTCATTCCGAAGCAAGTTGCCTGCAAGAAAAAACGCTCGGGCTTTACCCAACAATAAGGGACTATTCAAACTAAAGCTTTCACGAATTGCCACAGACCCCAAAGGACTTTGTATCCGGCTATCGAGTTGGGAATGAAAAGAACCCAAATAAGAAGCAAATAGCGGGTCTTGGCAGCGTTTCTCATAAAAACGTTTCTGATCCTCATCACAGAGGATACGATAGGTAGGGTAGTCATGGATAAAGGAGCAATTAAGCAGGCGTTGTATCTCCTGATAACGCTTTTTTGCCGTCGGAATAAATTCGTCTGCACGATGAGATAAGGTCCAACGTTTACCAGAAAGGGGCTCTACCAAGGCAGCGGCTGCTAAGCTAGCATTCGAGCCTTTGAGGTCATCAAGAATCATAAACGACAGGCCTGCCTCCATACAGCTAAAGCCGAGCATTGTGCCCGCAATTCCTTGCCCCACAATTAACACATCAATCATGTCTGATCCGAAAAGAAGGGTCTAAAAAGAAAAAATGTCCCCCAGATTCAAGGCGAAGTTGGGCCTTAGAGTGGGCTGAAAATAATCGTCGAATATCACGCAGCGGGGCAATGCGGTCACGTCGACCATGATAGACAGATAAATAACCATGAGGTGATAAAAAGCATGCGGGACTAAGCGAAACATGTGATAAATAATCAAGACCTTGTAACAAATGATCCAGGTCCAAGGTCTCAAGATAATTTTGAAATAAAGGAGAGCTAGCAATGTCACATTCTTGCATAAAAAAGGTCCGCATAAAGGCCTGAGGATCTGCAGTAAGAGATGCTCTGACCTTGGTAATTTCCTTTTCTGGATAACAGCGTCGAATGGAAAAGAGATCAACATGATCAAATGGATAATCATGAGAATCATGACCCTTATCATGTGGCCAATCATGAATTGAATCATGTCGGGAATCATGACCCCAATCATGTGATTGAGCACAATTAGACAGCCTTTTAACAACATCCATGGCCAAGAATCCCCCCAATGAAAACCCAGCCAAAGTGAGAGGCATAGAAACAGGTGTTTGACCTAAAAAATTCAAGAGTGAGGATACAAAGGTACTAGGTTGAGGCCGTAGACAAAAAAGAAGATTATAATCAGGATAAAGTGGCGCTAGTAGACGAGGGCAGGTGCCCCAGCCGGGAATCAAAATGACGGTTTTAGCCTGTCCCCGATCCTGATAGTGAAAGTTCATCTGGGGGAGTATTTAGAAGAGGAAAGAGTCGACAAATAATTTGTTAAGGGCTGCAAGATCTCTTGAGTGATTCCAGATGATAAAGACAAGCGAATACGACAGGCATTGGCTGGCACAGTTGGGGGCATAATTGCAGAGGCATGAAACCCTATATTCGCCAAGTCAGCAACGACCCCCTTACAAGCGTCAGGAGAGTCAAAAATAAGAGGGATAATAGGGCTGTTACCCAGACGCGTAAATCCAGCACGTTGACAATGGCTCCTCAACCAATCAGCCAGAACAAAAAGATGAGATCGACGGGCATCAAGATCAGGAAGTAAGCGAAGAGCTGCATGGTTCCAGGCGATCACAGGCAAGGGCAGTGCTGTACTATAAATAAAGCCACGAGCCGAAGAGATAAGTTGCTTTCGAACAGACTCCGAACAGGCCACAAAGGCACCCACACTACCCAAAGCTTTACCAAAGGTTGCCGATATATAATCAATGTCCCCTGAGTATGAAGCTGCCAAGCCGCGACCCGAATCACCCAAGACACCAAAGGCATGCGCTTCATCTATTAAAAGTTGGCAATCAAAGCGTGTTTTGAGGGCAATAAGCCCAGGGATATCCGCTGTGTCTCCATCCATTGAAAACAACGACTCACTCAAAATAAGCGCCCGTTGATACAGCGAACGATAGGTGGACAAGCGGGATTCAAGATGGGACAGGTCCAAATGTGAAAAACGTTTGAGTGTAACCCCTGCCAAACGACAGGCATCAATCAATGAGGCATGGATATGTTTATCGGCAAAAACAATATCTGTTGGACCAAACAGTGTTGAGATAAGTGACAGGTTACATTGATAGCCACTATTAAACAAAAGAGCCGATTCATGTCTACAAAACGCCGCTACATCCCGTTCAAGGTCATGGAACTGGGTATAATCGCCACTCAAAAGCCGAGAACCTGTCGATCCCATCCCTGATTGTTCAAGCATGTTTCGAGCGGCATCAATCAAATCAGGGTGCTGACTGAGGTGTAAATAATCATTACGACTCAGATCTATATACGAAATCCCCCCACGTTGACAATAAATGCCGTTGCGAAACTCAGCTGGTCTTAAAGAACGCTTTGTTTCGCAAGAAGCCGAAGACTTAGTTTTGTGGTCCGGCATTGGCCAAGCTACGGCCCAACTCAGTATCTGAGAATTTTTTGAAATTATCTTTAAATTGAGTCGCGAGCTTTTCAGCTGTCTCTTGGTACATTGTTTTATCTGGCCAGGCATTGGCTGGATTTAAAAGTTCAGCAGGCACCCCTGGTAACGTTTTAGGAATTTGAAACTTAAACAAGGCAGAGGTTTCCATGTCAACATTTTCAATATCACCATTTAAAATGGCATCAATAATGGCGCGTGTATAAGCCAATTTAATACGACTACCAATTCCATAACCGCCGCCACACCAACCGGTGTTAACCAAGTACGCTTGAGACCCATGTTCTGCCATTTTTTTGCCCAAAGTATCAGCATACTGAGTAGGATGAACTGTAAGAAAGGGCTTTCCAAAACAGGATGAAAAAGTCGAGGTGGGCTCTGTAACACCTAATTCTGTACCTGCAACTTTAGCCGTATACCCACTTAAATATTGGTACATAGCTTGATCATTACTTAATTTAGAAACAGGGGGTAAGACACCATAAGCATCACAGGTAAGAAAAATAATCTTTGAGGGATGTTGACCACTAGAAATGGGTTTAACAATATTATCGATATGATCAATCGGATAAGAGACACGGGTATTTTCTGTTTTACTACCATCTTCAAAATCAATCTTGCCTTGTTCATCAAGGACGACATTTTCAAGCAGTGCATTTTTACGAATTGCACGATAGATATCAGGTTCTTTTGCTTCTGTTAGATCGATGGTTTTTGCATAGCAACCCCCTTCAAAATTAAAAATACCTTGATCATCCCAGCCATGTTCATCATCGCCAATTAATTGACGTTTAGGATCAGCCGAAAGCGTGGTCTTACCTGTGCCAGATAAACCAAAAAACAAGGCCGTATCACCGTCTGCTCCTTGATTAGCCGAACAATGTAGCGCTCCAATACCTTTTAAGGGTAAAAAATAGTTCATCATTGAAAAAATGCCTTTTTTCATTTCACCACCATACCAAGTTCCCGCAATCAAGGTCATACGCTCGGATATATTAAAGGTGACAAAGGTTTCAGAACGAAGACCCAGCTCAGTAAAATTTGTACAAGTGGCTTTGCAGGCGTTCAAAATAGTCCAGTCAGGGCTGAAATTCTCTAATTCTTCATCTGTGGGTCGAATAAACATATTTTTGAAAAAATGTGCTTGCCAAGCAACCTCGCAAATCAGGCGAACTGATAAGCGTGTATCTTTATTAGCTCCACAAAACCCATCAACAACATAAAGCGTTTTATTGGAAAGAGTATCCGTGGCTAAATTCTTTAAAGCGCTCCACGTTTCAGGTGACATTGGCTGACTATCCGATCCGTCTTCCGACCACCATACAGTATCTGTAGTAGTGGCATCTTTCACAATATATTTATCTTTTGCAGAACGGCCTGTAAACTTGCCTGTATCAACCGCAACAGCCCCTAAATCACTCACACGACCTTTTTCATAGCCTTCTAAAGAAGTGTCCGTCTCGTGTTCGAATAATTCATCATAACTCAGGTTATAATGGATATCTGAAATATCTTTTATTCCTAGTTCCTCAATCGCTTGTTTTGAAAATGTCATCGTTAATCCTCCATGCATATGCGCCTCCTAAGCGTAAAGTGTATTTATGAGCGCAACCGCGCAAAAAGTACATCAATTATACGTAAAAATAGATAAAATAGCTAGGTTTAAAGTTAAGAGAGGACAAAGAAAATGATAATACATAAGAATCAAAGTCAAAGTGACGTGTAATCAGATGCTTGTTTTGACGATAATAACAAAGAAAGTAGGGAGAAAATTTAGACCTAATAATATGTAGTGATGACATAGTGATTAAACCAAGGATGAAACTTGAATTTAACCCCTTAGTTACGATAGCATAACGGTGTAGATATGAGTCAGATTGATGATCAACAATACGTAACATTACACCCTCAAACAGCCTATCAACAGCAACTATCTGACGATGTTCATCGATTGCAAGACAGTCCACACACACACTCAGAGTTTCAGGCCCTTATCAACTGTATCCAGCAACTTCAAAAACAAGACAAGGACCCACAGGCTCTATGGCAGTTTTTAGATCTCTATATGCGAGGAAAAAAACAACATGTGACAGCTGCTTCACACAAAACAGATTTGTCGAAATTAACCCCTTTAACTGAAACAGATCTTGTCCATTACCGGCATTTAGAGACACAAAGTCAAGAAAAGGAAAAGGATTTATGGCAGACATGTGCGGTTATTAAATTAAACGGCGGATTGGGAACGAGCATGGGATGTGAAGGGCCTAAGTCCTTAATTAACGTTTATAAGGGAAAGTCTTTTCTTGATATTATCAACATTCAGCATCAATTTCTTAATCAATTTTATCAGCATGACGCAAATTTATTGTTCATGAATTCTATTTTTACGCATGCATCATCCGAGCCCAAGTACAAAGATCTTTCCTATGTTCACAGTTTTATACAGCATCAATTTCCACGTATTCACGCGTCTTCTTGGGAACCCCTACACTGCAAAGAAACGCTGAATGCCTATTATCCCCCGGGACATGGCGATGTATATGGATCTTTAGAACAAAGTGGTCATTTAGATCGTTTATTGAATGAAGGGGTTGAGTATGTCTTTATCTCAAATAGCGATAACCTTGCAGCAGTGCCAGACATGAAGATTTTAGCCTGGATGAGGGAGGAGAAAATAGATTTTTTAATGGAAGTAACCCCTAAAACAAGGTTAGATGTGAAAGGAGGTGCCTTAATAAAAGACAAAGAAACCACCCGTTTGCTTGAACGTGCGGATGTACCAGAGACTCAACTTTCGCTTTTTGAAGATATTTCAACCTTTCAATTATTTAATACCAACAATATCTGGGTAAACCTTAAGGCATTAAAAAAACGTTTGAAGACAGGCTTATTGTTACCGGTGATACATAACAATAAAACCATCGAAAATCAGCCCATTATTCAATTAGAAACAGCTATGGGATCAGCTATTACTGTGTTTGATACGGCTACGGCCATAGTCGTAAATAGAGATCGCTTTATGCCCATCAAAAAGACCTCTGATTTGTTTTTGTTACAATCAGATTTAATAGATATTAATTCCAAAACAGGTATCTTATCCTTTAATAAAACGCAGCTTTCATCAACATTACCTTCTATCACATTCTCTAAGTCCTTAGAGACAATGGCAGGATATAAACGTTATATTAAAGAAATCCCTTCCTTAATGAAGCTTAAGAGCTTAACAATTAAAGGTGATCAGATACTTACAGCTAAAACGTCTTTAGAGGGAGATGTCTTGTTAGATGGGAGTGTCGAAAAATAGAAAAATCTCTAACTTAGCGATGTTGCCAAATGCCCGAAATGAGTAATTTCTAGCACAACGAGGTTTAGCAGAGCTAAAAAAGTTGGGCAAAAATGGCTCAGGTTGGGTATGTCGCGACAGAGCTAAAGTTAATGAAGATATGAAGACGCTTACAAAAGACAATCCAGAAAAAGATGAAAAATAAAGAAGATTAAAATCGTTTGGTAAAATAAATAGTACTGATACTCCCTAATGAAGCACCAGCAACAACATCACTGACATAATGTTTCTTGGCATACACACGACTATAGCCTACAAATATAGCAGATAGGTAGGCCAGATAGGCGTCATTGAGACCATAACGGCGGTGAATAAATGTGGCGCTTTGAAAGGTAGCGGAGGTGTGGCCCGAAGGGAAAGAATAATAGCCTCCATCCGGACGGCGTTTATCAATAAGACGTTTAAGCATATGTGTGAGAATAAAATTAGTTGTGAAGCCTTTTAAAAAAGAGCGACGACCTTCAGAATCATCACGTTGATAAGTTAAGGCTAAGGTAGCAATAGGTGTGGCAATTTGAAGGATATCACCGATGAGTTCAATATTGGTTTTGCTTTTAGAATAGAGTGTGTGTGAGATAGAGAAAAAGAAAAGAAGAAGAAATAGGGTGAGGCAAGTGATACCTTTAGCGAACATAAGAGAGCCAATTTGCATAAGCTGAATTCTTTCCAGCAACAGCATCAAAAAAACAACGTTGAATTTTTTCTGTGATGGGGCCACGAGATCCATTTCCGATGCTGCGGCCATCAATCTCTCGGATAGGGGTGATTTCGGCCGCAGTCCCCGTAAAAAAGAGCTCATCAGCCACAAAGAGTTCATCACGAATAATCGAACACTGTACAACAGTATAACCCAGATCCTGAGCAATCTGTTGGACACTTTGCGCCGTAATTCCTTTCAAGACATTATCCGAAACAGGGGGCGTATATAGTTTGCCATCTTTCACCATAAAGATATTTTCACCCGGTCCCTCAGCCACAGTGCCCTTACGATTGAGCATAATGGCTTCATCATAGCCACAACGAAGCGCTTCCGTTTTAGCCAATGCGGAGTTTAAATACTGGCCACTTGCTTTTGCAGTCGGGGGCAGAATCGTGCTGTCCAAGCGATTCCACGACGAAAATTTACAGCGAATTCCTTTTTCCAATCCTTCTTCACCTAAGTATGTTCCCCATTCCCAAGCAGCAATGATCACCTCGATAGGATTGTTGCCAGGGTTCAAACCCATTTCGCCATAGCCCACATAAGCCAAGGGGCGAATATAACAGGACTTGAGCTTGTTTTTATCAATCAGATCTTTTGTCGCAGAGATCAGGTCAGAAAGACTATAAGGAAGATCAAGACAATATATTTTTGCAGAATCTAGTAAACGCTGAAAATGTTCCTCAATACGAAAAATAGCCGGGCCTTGGTCTGTTTTATAAGCACGAATCCCTTCAAAAACACCCGTACCATAATGCAAGCCATGACTTAAGACATGGGTCTGAGCACTGTCCCAGTCAACAATACGCCCATTTTGCCAAATATACTTACTTTTTTTCATCATTTCTCCATGAATTTTAGTTTATAATAACCCAATAAAACAGATATCTCCATATAGTAGTACTACAAACCCAAATATTCAGGCATTACATATAAAGCAGAGGGTTCCTTTTCTAGTAACATATTAAGATGATTTAAAGATTGTGCTGTTTGTTTGAGAATGATATTAGAGCCTGTAAAGTAGGAAAAGCAATCTAAGCTAAACCGTGGTTTAGGATAAAATGCAATATCAGTATTTTTTTTAGACACATCACATAGTGTTTTTGCATAAGCAATTGCATCAGATAAGGAGCCAATTTTATCAGCAAGTTTAACACGAACAGCAGACTGACCAGACCAAACCCTACCTTGTGCCAAAGATTCGACTGTTGTTAAATCAAGTTGTCTTCCTTTTGCCACCTGTTGGGTAAAGCTGTCATAAAAGTTAGCTAATAAATCTTTAGATAATAACGCACTTTGTTTATTTAAGGGATATTGAGATAAAAATATCCCGGATTTATAACGGATATTTGAGCCTTTTTGGACATAATCAGTTTGTACACCAAGCTTATTATAGAGCCCATTATCATGTAAGCGAATTCCAATAACACCAATAGAACCTGTCAGTGTGAAAGGCGTTGTGAAAATATAGTCAGCATACATTGAAAGATAGTAACCTCCTGAAGCCGCATACTGACCCTGTGAAACAATAATCTTTTTAGTTTTTTTTAAGCGTAAAATAGCCTTTGCTAAAACATCAGATGCCATAACACCCCCTCCAGGTGAATCAATACGCAAGACAATAACTTTAAGGTGCTTATTTTTATCAAGCTTATCAAAAAGAGTTGCCAGTTTTCGTGCACTTAGGCCCTTATCCATATCAATCATGCCATCTAGATAAACCACTGCAATAGCGGCTTGATGGCCCCAAGTATCACTATATTGCTGAGTATGAAGCTTCTTTAAGAACCTAATCTTTTTGTTTGGTAAAGAAGGAAATAATTGTTTCTTTATAGTATTTTTTATGTCTTGCCAGTCAGTGAAATCATCAATTAAGCCAAGGTCTTTAGCCCGAGATGCATTAATGAGGTAATTTTTTTGAATAATGGTGTTTAATGAGGGAGACAATATACGACCTGTTTGAAGGATATCGTCTGTCATTAAGCGATATTGTTCATTTACAATGGTTTGCTTTTGTTCTCTATCAGCTGCACTCATTTCATCCCTTGTGAATAGTTCCCCCATGGATTTATATTTTTTAAAGCGGGAGACGTCCACTGAAACGCCTAATTTTTTCAAACTATTTTTAATATGCAAACTTTGATAAAACACACCATCAATCGTTAGGGTGCTCATTTGGTTAGACAAAATAAGATCAGCCACAGAAGATAAATAATAGGTATTAAAATTACAGTTTTCAATATATATAATGACTTTTTTGCCACTTTCTTTAAATGCCATTAACGCCTGTCTAATCTCCCATATAAAGGCTGAATTCAGCTGTGCTTGTGACAAATCCAAAACAAGACCATCGATATAAGGGTAGCGACTGGCATCATCAATCATTGTCAATAATGTATAAAAATCCAAAGGTATATCGCCTTTTCGTTTAAAAAGGGTGTCAAAAGGGTGTGTTTGATAGGTTAGTTTTTTTGGTAAACGTAACACAAAATAAGAAGATTCTTGTGTAATAGAGTGTCTTAAATGGTCAAAAGCGACGCTGCCTTCTATATATGTGTTAGCTTTTTGTTGCTGTAAAACAGACGCATTGCTGCCCTTAAATTTATAGGTGAAGCCAAGCGTTGCCTCATCGTTATTATAATAGCTGAAGTACATCGATACCAGAGGAGAGATGACATAAGACACACCATGACGTTGGAAAATATCATTATGTAATCGATCGTTACCTTGCTCCATGAAGAGAGTAAATTTATTGTTGAATGGTCTAAGGGAGAAATCAATAATATAGTCATTATTAGTGGATAGATATTGCGTGTAACCCATAGATAACCAATGCGCAGGACGAAGAATAAAGCCATATTTTGTATGTATTTTATGATCAACATAATCAAGACCAAAGCCTGAAATATAATATTTTTTTCGACGTGCATGAGAAAAAGAAAAAGTAGACCTTTGTTTAGAGTTAGATAAATCTTCCATTTTAACAGCTAGTCTTAAAGATGGCTGGCTATATGCAAGATAAAGACCTGTTTGTCTAGGCGACGCTACTGCAGCTTGGCCAAAACCAAGATGAAGGTTTTGTTGAGGTATAAGGTAAGCAGCTGCAGGATTTGGACTTGTATTATAATCTTGCGAGGTAGCGGATGCTGGTAAAGGATAAAAAGAGCGTTCTTGTAAAAAAGAAGAGGCTAAACAGGAAAGAGTTAGAGAAAGAAAAAAGAGAAGAATAAAGCGAGTAACAGAAGCAATGAAGTTCATAAATGCTTTAGTTTAGAAGCAGATATCAAGGAAGAAGAACGAAAGCCAGCTTTAGCAATAGCCTCATGGGCGCCTTCTTCTCGATCGATCACAGAGATGATCTGAGTGACAGTTAAGGGGATAGTCGCCACAAAACGGCATAAATCTAAGACCGTAGACCCCGACGTTAACACATCTTCTAATACCAAAATACGATCTGAGGTCTGATAATCACCATGCACCTGTGCTGTGTCGTCCAATTGTTCAAAAATAAGCAGGGATTTTTCTAAGCGATACGCTAAGGGAGCGGCTAGGGCAATGGCACCTAAGGCAGGAGCCATAAGATGGTCATAGCTCTTAGGATCGGGCATGATCTCAAGAAAAGCCTCAATGAGGGGGGCTAAAATATGGGGCTGACAGGTAAAGAGATATTTATCAATATAATAGTCTGTTTTCTTACCAGCACGGGTCACAAACGAGCCGTCTGTATACGCAGCCTCTTTAATGAGGCGTAAAAGAGTGTTATCAGTCATCTTCATCCAGGCGAACACGAATTACACTAGCCAAATTCAGTACACAATCAAGGCCTTCAATAGCGGCTTTAGCCGTATTAAATTCAGATTCAAAACAGGTGTGAGTGACAATAATAAGAGAAGCCGTTGTATCGGAGGCTTCTTTTTGCAAGACAGAGGAAATAGAAAGGTTAGAGTCACGTAACGCACGTGAGACAGATTCCAGAGAACCTGCTTCATCCTTAACTAGCAAACGAAGATAAAACTGTGAAAAACTTTGATCCATAGCCAAACACTCACAGGGGATAAGTTCAGTATCTAAATTTCGCAACGAGCGGGGCTGATCAATTTCAAAAATCAAATCGATCAGATCAGAGACAACCGCAGAGGCAGTAGGGGCACCCCCAGCACCTTTCCCTGCCAACAAGGATTCACCAACGGCATCTCCATAAACAAACACTGCATTACTTTCATCTTTAATCCCACAAAGAGAATGGCTATGAGGAATCAATGTGGGATGAACTTTAAACGAATAGCCTTTGTCTTCAAAATGTTTACCAATTGCTAATAATTTAATGTCATATCCAAGTTCCTGTGCAAAACGGATGTCCTCTAAGGAGATGTCTTCAATCCCTTCATAGTAGACATCCTCAAGAGAAATCAGGCGTTTAAAAGCAACACCTGCCAATAAGACAAGCTTATAGGCAGCGTCCAAACCAGAGACATCCATGCTAGGATCTGCTTCAGCCAAGCCTAAACGTTGCGCCTCTTTTAAGACCTCAGAAAAGGGAAGCTGATCCGCTTGGATTTTGCTTAAAATATAGTTAGTCGTGCCATTCAAGATCCCATGAAGCGAATTGATTTTGTTAGCTGCAAAACCTACTTTTAAGGCACGTATAATAGGGATGCCACCGGCAACAGCCGCTTCAAAACAAATATCAACCTTGTGCGTTTTAGCCAGCGAGAAAAACTCAGATTGATGCTTGGCCATGACTTCTTTATTAGCCGTGATCACATGTTTTTTATTCATCAAAGATGTGGTGATATAGTCATAAGCAGGAAACTCTCCGCCGATAAGCTCAACCACAATAGAGATGTCAGGGTCATGTAAAATAATAGAAAAATCGCTGACAAGAGTCGCGTCATTGAAGTGGATTTTGGCGTATTTACTAAGATCACGTACCAAGACATAACGAAGAATAACCGGGCGGCCCATCCGTTCAGATAAGGGCTCAAAACGATCTTGTAAAATCCTCAAAACCCCTTGACCTACATGACCTAGACCTAAAAGAGCAATATAAATAGGCGTAGATGAATGCATAACTCAAAGTTTAGCAAAAAATCCGCTAAAAGGTAAAACCTTTTACAGGGGGATACACGAATGTTTTGTTAGAGTATCTAAGGCTAATCGCTTATCTAACACCAGATTTTGGTAGCTTATTGGGAGAAAAGCCCTGAGGAAGTGGCTCATTTAAACGAAGATAAGCTTCTTGTACAGCTTCCCTAACATCCTGGTTATCAAAGTCCAAGTCCTGGCCTGGTGCAAGGTTTAACACCTGTTTAGTTTCATCTAGTACATGAGGAGGTAGCGTATCAAAAGCAAATTCTTGACGAGGATCTTGAGCAGGGGTTTGATCAGGTGACCGTGCGGGACGTCCTTTATCTTTTAAATCAGGGTCATGAAGAATATCTGCCTGCGCATCTCTAAGCTCTGGATTATGTTGAATATCTTTAATCATACGTTGAAGTTCTTGAGCACCTTCAGGGTAGGCCTTCATTTCACGGACAAGGTTCCTAGCTTCAGCCGCTATCTCAGGATGACGCTCCATATCACGAAGCATGTCAGTGATCTCTTTCGCCATTTTAGGTTCTTGTGTCATTTCACGAGACAATTCTTTTGCTCGTTCAGCAGCTTCAGGAGAACGTGTCAAATCATCCATGAAGCGGCGTGCTTCACGTTCTTTTTCAGGGCTAAGGTTCATTTCAGAAAGAAGACGCTGTACTTTTTTTGTGTCTTCATAGCGGCTTCCCAAGTCTTTAATCATTGACTGAGCAGCCTTTAACGCATCAGGATTTTGACGAAATTCATCGGCCAAGCGAAGCGTTTTTTCATCATAACGATCCATGGCGTTGACCATCTCAAGAACAGCATCCTTTTGATCAGGATCTTGGTTCATCTCAAGACGAAGTGTATCAATTTTTGCAGAAAGGGTAGGGTCATCTTTTCTGAGTCGAGCTTCATCTTTACGAAACTGTTTCGCAAATGATTTACGTTCCTCAGAGGCATTAGGGTTTTTTTCTGTGTCTTCAGCCAATGTTTGTAAGTGGATATACGTTCTGATTTTAGTCGACTGATCCAGGGAAATACCACGGGCTATAGCCTCATTACGACGTTGATCTTTCAGTTCAGTATCTTTCTTTTTCCAATCCTGCATGTCACGAGGATCAACCGGACGCTCAGACAAGTCTGTATCAGGTGTATCTATCAAAGGTTTTACTCGGTTATCAGTAAAAGGTTTTTTCCACCACGGTGTACGATTGCCACTGTTATTAGGAGATTCTGAATACCTTGGTTGTTCTAAATTATCTCCACGTCTTCCTTTCTCAACCTCGTCATCTGCAGCCGACAACGGAATGGACATCAATAAAAGACAAAAAGAAGCGATAAATAAATAGGGGACAAAACCAAGATTTTTAACATTTAAAATAGCAGATTTGCTCATCATTAAACTCCTTATATAATTTGTTCGTCTATTTTAGACTAAACATTGTGTAAGTATATACGATGTTTAGCAAAAAAATTCAACGCATCTTTTTTTTCTGAATGGAGATCATTAAGTCTAGAATTTTAGGATCTTTGCTAAGGGCATAAAGTTTAGATAACAACGTGATACTAGTCGCATAATTGCCCAAACGAAGATGGTTTTGAGCACCAAGATACAGCGCATCTAATCGTTCAGGGTCAAGGCTTAAAACACGCATTAAATAACGGTTCGAACGAGACAGCTCTCCTAAATGATGATAGATAAAAGCTAAATGAACCTGTCTGTCAGGCGTTGCGTCATAAAAAAAGAGCAAACGTTTCACTATTTTTTCGGCCTTTTTATACTGTTTTTTAGCCATGGCAACTTGAGCCTCGTGCTCTAGTAAGGCAGCTGTCTGCTGAAAACCTTGGGTGAAAAATCGATCAAAACTAGAAAAGTAGGACAGGCCTAAGGTTACTTTGGAAGTATCTGAACTAGAGTCAGAAGGCGTCACTGACCAGGAACTAGAGGCATTAAGCGATAAACTAGGACTCATTTGATAGGTATAGGATAACGAGTAACTCCAGCTTGTTAAATCAGAGGCATCGCTGGAATAATCATAATCATAGTAATAAACATCAATGCCCAGGCTGTGATTGCGAGCAACGTAAAGCCAAGATCCAGCCAATAATTGCAGAGACGTATACGAGTCAGTCTGAGTGTGAGAAACCCCCATAAAAGGAGCAAAAGAAGAGGTCTGTCTGGGATAATAGCTTAAAGAAAACTCTTTTTTTGTATTTTTAGGAGAGTCATTTAAATAATCTAAACGGCTTTGTTTATAATGGCCTTTGAGATAGTTAGAGGGGGAGAAATAATAGGTGAAGGCAGGTTTAAAAAACGAACTTTCAAAGTCCAAGTCATAGGAGCTGCCATCAACCTCTGAGCGTTTTTTATAACGAAACGGGCCTGTACTAAAACTAAGTTTTAACTGAGGAAGCATGTAAAAATCAAGAGCAGCCTGACCCAGAATATAATCATAATGACTTACACCAGTACGAAACGATCGTTCTGTATGAGACAGGATAAAACAACTGCCTGACCATTGATAATTTAGATAATAAGACGAAAGAAACATCCCCATAAATGCCGCATTATTAGAATAATAATCACGATCATTTTCAGAGATTGTTTGCAACGACACATTGGGCATAAAAAAAAGACGATGAGGAGACGACTTGGCATAAGTTGGAAGAATACAGGCAACAAAAAGAAAGAGTACTGCGAATCGTTTAACTAGTTTTACAATAAAATAAGATATCATCCATAAGCCTTTTAATTAAAATAAGTCTATCATTTTTAGTCATTATTATACTCATTAAATGACAGAAATAAACATCGAGAAATAAAAATAAAATAATATATATTTACATAATATAAAATTAAAGATATCATCGATTCAATATATTAAGGAGATGAATAATGAATACTACAACAATTACAACTATGACTCCAGCAACTTTTGGCTTATTACAGAACTTGGCTACTATGGCAGCTGCCGCTTTTTTAAATACAGAGGGAGGTCAAAATTTAGTAGCAGAGGTGGGCAACCAAATAGCTAAGTTTTACAAAGGATGTAAAACTGATGATGAAACAGCAGTTATCCCTATAACAAAATTACCAGGAATGGTTAATGATCTATTAGATGAGCTATTAAATGATCGCAAAGAACCGAACATAGAACATTCAAGAAAGTGTAACGAACTGTTTAAAAGAATAGATAAAGAGATTGCGAAAGTTATTGGTGTAAATCTGCCATCTAATTATGAATCACCAAAGTTGCCTGTGGATAGGAAAGGTGGCCTAAAAATGTTAGCGATGTATGAAGGAGCTGCACACGCTTTATGGATACTAAAGCAAGACTATCGATTTGATTTTAATAATCCTAATCTATCAAGAAAAGCAAAAAAATGTATATTTGACAATGTTCCTAGAGCTATTCTAGACAATCTTCTAGGGCGCTTTTAAAAGAAGGGTAATCCTGATTTTAAAGAGCTCTAGATATTAGATCTTTTGGGAATAGAAAACCCCATTGACTTGATTGACTTTCAGCTATCACGCATAATGTGTTTGAAAAAAAGAGGACATGAAAGCAAAAAAAATCAATCGTTTTAGACTGTTATTACAGGTAATCTTTGTAGCTGTGTTGTTTGGTGTGGTATTGGGGTATCCCAAGGTGATCGTATTGGATGGCGATACCATGGGAACCACCTATCATATCAAGGCTTATGTTCCTTTTTGGCGAAAAACAGCACGCATTGATAGCTTGATTAAGCAACGTTTAGCACAAGTAAATCAGATATTTTCGACCTATGATGACAACTCAGAATTAAGTCTCTTAAACAGAAATACTAGCAAGGAAGCAATCCAAGTCACTAAGGATCTGTACCAGGTCTTGCACCAAGCGAGTGTTGTGTTTGAAAAAACAAAGGGGGCCTTTGATATGACGGTCTATCCACTCTATGAATTATGGGGCTTCATGAGTGAGACCCCTTTAATAAAAACACCCACACATTCTGAAATTAAAGACACCTTTAAAAAAGTGGGGACGGACAAAATCAAGTTTTTAGGTCCAGGCCAAATTCAAAAAATACAGCCAGATCTTCAATGCGATCTTTCAGCGATTGCAAAAGGCTATGCTGTAGACGAATTACGAGGATTATTAGAACGTATAGGAAGTAAGCATTTCATCGTTGAAATTGGCGGAGAAATCTACGCATCAGGGCAGCGAAATCGTTCAGAGAAATGGCGTTGTGGTATTTCAATACCTCATGCCAATGCCGCTCCTAATGAATTGTTGTATACCGTGGCGATAAAAAACAAGGCCTTGGCCACCAGTGGTGATTACAGAAATTTTCAAACCATCGAGTCAAGGACATATCCACATATCCTTGACCCAAGGACCGGTTATCCCATTCAGCACAATACAGTCTCCGCAACAGTGATTGCCGAGTCCTGTGCCTTAGCTGACGCATTGGCCACAGCGGCAATGGTGTTAAGCCCCAAGGAGGCCTTAGCCCTCGTAGAAAAAAATAAAAAAGCCGAAATATTGCTCGTAGAAAAACATAAAAAAGAGCATGTTGTTCATATGAGTGGCGGGTTTTCAGAGTTTATCCTAGAGGATCATTCAAAGAAAAAATAAACAACTAAGAAAAACCTACAAATTACGCCTAAAATATCTTATGATAAGAAAATGGGAAGCGATCATAGTTTTGATGTTGTCTGCGAAATCGACGCACAAGAAGTCACTAACGCTTTGGAACAAGCCAAACGAGAAACAACGCAACGCTACGATTTAAAGGATGCAAAAGCAAGTTTAGACTACGATTCACAAAAACATCAGGTCATCCTTAAAGCGCAAGACGAATACAAAGTACGTGCAATATTGGATATTTTTAAACAGAAGCTTATCAAACGTGACATTTCAATCAAAGCACTTAAGGTCTCAGACCCAGAACGCATTGGTGGCGATTTTTCAAAGATAGAGATCGGGATTCAACAAGGGATCGAACAGGAATTTAGCAAAAAAATAGTCAAGGCCATTAAAGAAGCAAAGTTAAAAGTACAAGCCCAAATTCAAGGAGACCAATTACGTGTCACCTCTAAAAAAATAGATGAACTACAAGCTTGTATGAAAGAGATTAAAAATCAAGATTTTCCCATTCATTTATCCTTTAAAAATTTACGATAAGCGGTCTTGGTATTAAGTTTTAAAGCCCTTATTCATGCTATGGAGAACTGGCGTAAGCAACAATAGAGACTGCGTATTCTATCTAAGAAGGAAACGATCGCTATAGGTTTCTAAAAAAAAAATGAAATTAATAAAAAAAATAACGTTAAATAATGAGAGCTAAGAAATAGATCTGTCGGGAGAATTTAAGCGTGTTTGATTTAAAATTTTCACATAGCCATCTTTGTCTTCAATAGGGCAAAGTCCCGCTTTTTGAGAGGGACAGGGATCTGTTTTGAGTTTTGGGACACTCCCACAAGGAGTTCGTTCGGCTTTTTTACCAAAAAAAAGCACGCCAATGCCAAGACCGACACAACAAAGTAGCAGAATAATCAAACTTACCAAAATAGTCACTAAAGGCATTGCGTATCCTCCTGTAAAAAAAAAATTTAAGAGATACAGTATAGCATAGCCACAAGTAAATAGCCGCATAAGGGCCTCATAATAGTGATACCCAGATTTGGTGAAAATTAAACATGTTCTTAGGGACTAGGGCATTTTGAACATAGACCATAGACGTGAAGAGAGCGATATTCTGGACGAAAGGAAATGTCAGAGCAGTACGACTGAATTAAGGAATCAATAGTAGTGTCTTTGATTTCAAATATTTTTCCACAATTTTTACAAATAATATGGTCATGTTGCTTTTGTTGGCGACAAGGTTCATAAAAAACTTTACCTTCCTGAGTAGTGATTTTTTGAATAAGATTTGCTTCAAGAAGTTGTTTTACAGTGCGATAAACAGTGGCACGTGAAAATACTTTTTTCTTTTGGTTTAGTTTTATTAAAAAGGCATCAATTTCAAAATGGCGACGAGTCTTAAGGATTTCAGTAACAATTTGTTTTTTTTGATTGGTATAACGAGATCCTTGCTTGACCAAATAGTTTTGAAATATCTGATGCAGCGATTTAGACATCTTTTTTAATCTCCTTTAATGTGGAAATATGAATATCAACATGATGAATGTGAGAAATTAAATCATCAAGCAGTTCACGAATTGAAAAGATGATATGGGCAATCGAATTACCACGATCAAAACGTTTACGTAAAATTGCAACTTTTGTCTTAAAAATATCATGTTCTTCTTTATGATAATCATAATGAGAAGAATTATTATTTTGCATGAGGGTCTCTTCCTCTTTGAAGTGAGAATCTACATAGTCTTCAAGAAATAGAATGATTTTTTCTACATGTGTAATAGAATGCAGTTGCAGAGCTTTGTCTAATGTCGTTGTAAGTTCAAATAGCTCGTCATGGTGATTATCAATAGAATCATGGCCGATATGAGGACGTTTCTGTGAATCTGGCATAAACCTAGCTTACAGTGTGACGTATAGGTGCATCAAGATAAAAGGTGATTTGTGTCGTAGTTTTAGAAATGCTAACCTGCTTTTTATGAACCTCTTTGTGTCCAAGTTCATCTTCTAATTTTAGAATAGTATAGGGAAAAGAGACAAAAAGTTGATTGGGTTGTTGTTTAAAGTGGGGGGTAATAGAGAGTCTGACTTTATTTTCAGAGATATAACTTAAATGGAGGTCGATACTACCAAAACGTGTATACAGGCGCTCGATACTTAAGGGGGCATCAGGCCTAGGCATCCAGTCGGGAGGTAAGAATGGCAACAAATAAATATTATTGACGGTTTCATAAATCAAAAAATCATACACACACTGCGCAAACAATGCTGAAGCAAAGGGACAATGCCCCTGGCCAAAAGCGCCGCCTAAAGTTTGAGGATTAAGAACTTCAGGCCAAGAATCTTGACAAGAGGAAAAGGAGATTAAGCGCTTATATAAGACAAATGCCTTAGGATTACGCTGGCGTATAAACAAGCGTAATAACTTAAATTGACGTCCCATATCATATCCATAGCGCAGCGGGGTATATAATAAATAATCAGAATTAAGAAGAGTTTCAAGAAAGGAAAGTGTATGCGTCACAATAGGGTCTTGGATATTAAAAAGATCTTGAAAAACAGCTGTATACACAACATCTAACAAGCGAGTTTCCTGAAAATACTGATTCGAAACAAAAAATGACAGAGGTGTTTTATTTAAGTCAGAGTACCGCTGACAGAGGTGCATGATGCCAGTCTGGAATTGTTGAATTTGCAAGTCAAGCCAGTCAGATGAAGTCTGCTTATAAGCCGAGTTAGTCTTTAATTGTTGAAAAACTGACCAAGCCCACAAGTTATCCCAGAGATAGTGACGTAGCTCAAAACTTTGATCACAGGAGTAACTTTGTTTTAATAAACCCACCCAATGAGTATGCGTAGAATCATGCCGAAGACGACGGTTAAGGATTAATTTAGCCAAAATTAATCCTTTTTGTTGCAGAGAATCCAATATGTTTTCCAAATCAAAATGGTAACAACAATGTTGCAAAAAACAAAAAATACGACAGTTATGGGTAGGGTCCAATGTTAGCTGCTTAGAATCATTATGCCAAGAACTACGAAGCAAGCTAGTGACAGCAGGCATCACCCAAGAGTTACCACGAAATTGAAATAAACTAACATACAAGGCCAAAGGAACCTTAACAAGTGATGCCTGAGGAGTCAGCATGCCAGAAAGTGTATGCCCAGGACCCAAGAAACTAAGCAGAGAGGTAAGTGTGCGTTTTAATAGTTGCGTAGATAACGAATCAGCCAACGAAACATTAGTGATAGGGCTCAAAAGCGTTTTTGTTTCTTTTTTAAGAGAGTTGTTAATTTTTTCATGAGAAACAGAGTTTAAAAACTGGATATTTTTTTTTAATGAAAGCTGTTGTATATGAGTTAATTTTGATGTCCAAGAAGAAGGACGATGTTGATAAGGAAAGAAAGGAACACAACTTGAGACAGCGGCAACTTCTTGTGCCTGCAAAGAAAAACGGTATTCTGCCGCTGCAGAAGCTAAATAATGTTTACAATGACTTCGTAAAATCATTTCCCATTGAGTTATATATTCGGACACATCACCATCTTGAGCAGATAAACATAAAATGTTGTCAGGGATCGAATTTAAACAAATACCTAGTTGATCATCAACCATAAAGGCATTCATATTGAGGTATTGAATATTCTGAATACCTGAAATGCCCAAACTGTTGTAAGGTCGTATGGCCATAATCAAGGACGCCTGAAGATCGGTATCTCGTAAATTTTGAAAAGACAGTGTAATACTAGCAAAGTCTTCAGACTTATCTTTTTTTGAAAGTAAAACATGGCTTGTAAGTTGAAAATGGGGATGTACATAGCGTTGTTCAAGAACACCTAGTTGTGAGTGAGTCTGTTGGACCTGATCCCAATCTGAAGGAAAAATAAGGCGTTGGTCATAAACAATCCAAAACTCTAAGGACCAACGCAAGGGAAGAAACGTCAGCATGCCCTTAGGATCATAAAGTATAGCGGGGGATTGTCCAGGTAAACTTAAGGTTCCCCAATTACGACAACTATGATTTTGCAACATAAAAGGAGATTCAGAACAACTGTACAAAGGATGTTGAGGATCTAGTTGATGTTGTGCCCAAAAAGGCCAGGACCATTGACGTTTTTCAGAGATGTAATAGTGGTTTCGAAGGCCTTGCTGAAGATAAATTTGATAAAAAGACCCCTGTTTGGGATGACCAATACCTCTAGGTAAAAAAGACAATAACGGCATCATGCGCTTTAAACCGGAAGTATGTGTAGATGCTTTATGAGAAAAACCAGAAAAAAAAGACTGCATATTATTAGTCTAACTAAATTAAAAAAAACTTAAAAGACAAAACAAAATATATTAGAGAGAATCTCTGCAAAAAATAACGTAAATAAAGGATATTGAGTGATTCCTATTTGTAGCATAGACCGAAGCAAGCAAGTTAGGAAAAAAATAATTGTAAGAAAATAGATCCACAGACATTAGGCCATGTTTAAGAGCTAATAATCAAGGGAATGACTTATATAAGATCCCAAAAATAAAGGAGTAAACATGGCGATAATTAAGCAGACAAAACACGAAAGGAAAAATAAACAGAAGGTAAATAGTGATTTTTTAAAAACATTTAAAACACTCTATCAGGAAGATAGAAAAAAGGTGCCAAATAGCCTATTTGTAAAGAGAACAAAAAGAAGGCGAGAAAGTAAAGTGTTTATTCAGTCATTAATACGAAAAATTCGTGAAAAACCAGTCGAATATACACAACGTGCTATGACCTATCTTGATAAAGTAAAGAAACAATCAACACCGGATATTCAGTATTTTGCGACACAAGCATTGAGGTCAATCCTATATAATCCAATGGTGCTAAGCAAATCAGAGGAATATCGTGGGTTACGCGCTGTAAAGCGCTGTGCAAAAAGCGCAGAGACAGACAACTTTAATAAGAAATTTAAAATGAAAAGACATTTAAATAGGCTAACCTATAGCAATTCAGCTGCAATACGAAACGCTGCGGTTTCAGTTCTACAGACGTTTAATTTAAGGCATGAAGCTCATTGCGAGCAAGACTTAGAAAATGCGAATATGGATATACAACGCTTACAAGTTGCAATAAAAAATCAACATCCAGAATCACTCACAATGTTCAGAGAATTAATGAACTACGTAGATAGTCTATCTCCAACAATACGTTTATCAGCAGAGACAGCCGTTGAGGAATGTTTACATACATAAAATACCTAATAAAAAAAATAATCTAACGCTAGACAATGGGAGTATTTATTCTTTAAAGTAAGAAGAAACTAATGTTTAGTAAAACAAAAGATGTTCTCGTTATTTTAGGCGCGACAGCAACAGGTAAAAGCAAGTTAGCCATTAAAATAGCGAAAGAATGTAATGCGATTATTATTTCAGCAGACGCCTATCAAGTATACAAAGGATTAGATATTGGTACTGCCAAAGTCACAAAAGAAAAACAACAAGGAATCTCGCATTATTTGATTGATATCAAAACACCTGATGAGAGGTATTCTGCTGCAGAATTTGTACAGCGAAGTCAAGACATTATCAAACATGCAAGACAATTAAAAAAGAAAAGTATCGTGTGTGGGGGGACCGCACTATATTTACATGGGTTTTTATATAACTATCAGTTTCCAGAGAAACATCACGAACACGAGAAGATTACACAGCTATTAAACTCACTATCAGAAAAGCACGAGCAATGGGCGTATCTAAAAAAAGTAGATCCAGAGGCGGCAAAAAACATTCATCCTAATAATCATGTAAGAATACGTCGAGCATTAAGTGTCACGTTAAATACGGGTGTGCCCTTTTCCAAACAAGCACAAAAAAGTTCATTACGAAAAGATGTGGCAATTATGGGGATATCTTGTCTAAGAGATACCTTGTATCAACGAATCAATAAGAGAGTAGATAAGATGATTCAACAAGGACTCATTGAAGAGGTTTATAGCTTGTACAAAAGTGGGTATAATCAAAAACACCAAGCGTTACAAGCAATTGGATATAAAGAAACATTAGCCTACATAACAGGTAGCCTAACAAAGGAAGAAATGATTGAGAGAATTAAAAAAAACACTCGCCATTTTGCTAAGCGACAAGAAACATGGTTTAAAAAATTTGAACAAATCAACTGGCATGAGGCCCCACACTCATAGATGTTAAAACAATTAACACACCCACATATTGTCACAGTAATAGCTACCCTAATCTCTTCCGCGTTATTAACGCTGATTCTAGTCATGCCAAATTTGCATTTTTACAAAAACTACCAAGTTGGCGAGACAGCTAATGTTGAAATCATTAGTCAAAAGCAACTGCATTTTGAAACAAAACAAGACAGGGAAAAAAATCGAGCCTCAATTAACCAATTTTTAAATTTAACGACAAAGGCCATAGATCAAGAAGAGAATAGGGTAAAAATATTACAAGAGCTACAAGATAAGTTGTTAGAGTTTAGCTTTTATAAAAGTACCTATAATCAAGGACAGGCTATTCTAAAAAAAGGAGAGATAATTCAGGAAAAAGACCTAGAAGCCTTGTCAAAACTTTCTCAATACACACCCAATAAAGGGTGGATGAAAATAAGTGGTATATTTTTGTTTACACTATTTATTATAACGATATTACGTGCATTGATGGTAACGTATATTCCAAAGCAACATAAAAAATATAACCGTTATATCTTATGTCTAACAATAAGTATCATAATGTTTTTATGTATGTGGTTTTTAGAGTTTTTACAAAGTCAAAGTTTAATTTTTAATAGTATGTTTTTAATTCCATTTCCCTTAGTTGCTATTATATTAACGTTACTAGTACATGCATATTTTGCTTTTGTATGTTTAAGTATAATGACGCTCCTAGCGAGTTTATCGCTGAATTTGCCGATCATTTTTCTGGGGTATATGTTAGGCGGGTCTTTAGTTGTAATTTTACTGACACATCAAAAAAATAAACGGCAAGATGTCATCAAAGTAGGCTATTTTACAGCAGTAATATTGGCGCTCTTAATTTTATGTTATGGATTAATTACAGTAGAGGAATATTATTTATGGTATATAGGAAATATGTTTCTTGGGAGTCTAAACGGAGTTTTATCTGCTATGTTATCATTAGCTTTGTTACCCTATTTTGAGTCCATATTCGCTATTTCAACAAACCATACCTTAATGGAGTTAGCAGATCTAAACCATCCTTTATTAAAGAGATTGATGCTGATTGCACCTGGTACCTATCAACATAGTATTATGGTGGCTAATTTAGCGGAAACAGCCGCTGAATCTATCAAGGCTAATCCCATTATCTGTCGCACAGGAGGGTATTTTCATGATATAGGAAAAATAAAAAGGCCCTTATTTTTTTCAGAAAACCAAAAAGGAGACAATCCTCATACAGAGTTGAATCCGCGTATGAGTAAAACAATTATTGCAGCACATACAAAAGAGGGAGTCGTTTTAGCTCAGCAATATAAGTTGCCAAAAATAATTATTGAACTAATCAGAGAACATCATGGAACATCATTGGTGTCTTTTTTCTACAAACAAGTCAAACATCAAGAAGGAAACAATCATATACAACATGACTTTAGGTATCCAGGGCCAAAACCACATTTTAAAGAATCTGGGATATTAATGTTAGCAGATAGTATCGAGGCCGGGATACGATCACTAAAAAAACCAAGTTTGAACAAAATTGAAAGCACGGTAGACGAGATTATCAAAGATAAAATACAAGATGGGCAATTAGATAACTGTCCATTAAATTTAAAAGAAATAGCGACTATCAAAGAAAGCTTTTTACAAGTATTAAAAGGGATGCATCACAAACGCTTAGATTATCAAAATGAAATAAACCAACTTTTAAAGCAAGACGAAGACAAAATTCAGACGATATGATGACTTTGCCAAGCCCCCCCCAAATACAGATAACCTACAGTGATTCCTTAGAAATAAACGAGAATTTTGAGAGTTTTGTAAAAAATGTTTTAAAAGAAAAAGACATCCATACAGGGATTATAGATATTCGTTTCGTGAATGAAACTGAAATTTGTCGTTTACATAAAGAGTATCTGGGACAAGAATCAGTAACAGACATTGTAACGTTCAATTTAGGCGATCAAGAAAGCCCCATGGCGGATCTTTATATTTGTTATGAACAGGCCAAAAGACAGGCGAAGCAATACAAGCAAAGTTTAGAAAAAGAGTTAAAGCGATTGATCATCCATGGTATTTTACATTGTTGCGGATATGACGATATCAAAGAAGAAGATCGTGAAAGAATGGAAAATGAGCAAGAAAAGTTATTAGAAAAACTTGGAGATATAAGTGATTAAAAATAAAGCGTCTTTTTATAAATCCTTATTTTTCGCACTTGAGGGGCTTTACGTATGTATAAAAACACAGCTTCATATGCGTGTTCATATAGTAGCAGCAGTACTCGCCATCAGCATGGCCTTGATGTTAAAGATTCAAAGAATTGAGTGGATATGTTTATGGGGGGTTATTTTTTTAGTACTGATTACAGAAAGTATAAATACAGCCATAGAGTCAACCGTTGATTTGTTAACAAAAGAGTTTCATCCTCGAGCAAAGGTTGCCAAGGATGTTGCGGCGGCGGCCGTATTATTGGCGAGTATATTAGCCGTTATTGTAGGAAGTTTAGTATTATACAATCCTTTAATGACATATATAAAAGGAGTTTAAAAGACAGTGATAATCGATATTTTAATTTATAGTTTGATCTTTATTTTCTTTATTTTTGTATCCGCATTTTTTTCAAGTGCAGAAACAGCTGTAACAGCGATTAATCGAGTTAAATTAAAAAGTTTAATAGAAAATTCAGGAAAAAAGGCCATTGCATTAGCAAAAATTTTAGAAAAACCAAGAAATTTAATTACGGCGATATTAATTGGGAATAATGTTGCCAATGTGGCAGCCTCTGCCATGGCAACAGCTGTTTCATTAAAAGTACTAAAAAAAGTTGGCGTTGAGGGTCAAGCTGTATCTTTAGCGTTAGTAACGGGGCTAATGACCTTTATTATTTTAGTGTTTGGAGAAATTACTCCTAAAACAATGGCCATTCGACATCCTACCCGTTGGGCATTGCGAATTACACCAATCCTATTTACGTTAATGATGGTTTTTAAACCAGCTATTATTCTTTTTAATATTATTTCAAAAGGGATTTCGGCTGTTTTTCAAGTACCAGAAGAGAATTTTCAACGTCTTTTTACCGAAGAAGATTTACGTTCTGCAATCAAGATTGGAGAAGAAGATGGTGTAATAGAGGAAGAAGAAAAAGAAATGATTGAAGGGGTGATTGATTTTTCTGAAAAAATAGTCAGGGAAGTAATGACCCCAAGAACAGACGCCATATGTTTAGAAAGCAAGCGAGAAGCAAGAGAATTAATTGAATTAATTTCTGAAAAAGGGCATTCTCGCATCCCGATTTATGAAGATAAAATGGATAATATTATCGGCATTGTTTATGCAAAAGATCTCTTAAATTTAAAAATTGATCAAAATAGTCTAAAGCCCTTTATTCGGCCAGCGGTATTTATACCTGAGACCAAAAATATTGAAGAGTTATTGCAACAAATGAAAAAAGCTAAATTTCATATGGCAATTGTGGTGGATGAATACGGAGGAATGGCAGGATTAGTAACATTTGAAGATATCATCGAAGAAATTGTAGGTGAAATTCAAGATGAATATGATCATGAACAAAGTGAACTAACAAAAATTAACGAAAATACCTTTGTCGTATCTGCCACAATGAATATAGAGAATTTTGCAGAAGAGATAAGGGTAACCCTGCCTGATGAAGTTGATTATGATACCGTGGGGGGCTTTGTATTAAGTTTATTAGGAAAGTTTCCTAAAAAAGGAGAAGTTGTAGCATATAAAGAATTACAGATAAAGATTATAGAGATATCTGAACGACGAATTTTAAAATTAGAAATTACGAAATCACAGACAGAATCACATAGTTAAAAAAGGGGTGTAGCAAATAAGTATTGAATTAAATCAATGTTTATCAGATATATAGTGGGGGAATATCTATTAGTAAGGAAAACCTAGAAAAAAAATATAGGAGACACTAATGGATAAAAATGAACAAAATAATCTTAAAAAAAATAATGAATGTAGTGATATTTTATATATAGATGGATTGTTTTTTATTAGAGAAGAGGCGATTAAAGAAAATAGCGATATGGTTAAAAATACCTTGCAAGATTTATATAAAACGCTTACATATAATTGATTAAATAAAATAAATATATTGATAGACAAAAATTGACTGACATATTAAGACAAAAGTCACACAAAATGATCTTAACAAAAGCCTGGCTCTAAGGTAATATATATCCTGTTTTTTAATAAAAATAAGGTAAGTTAAAATACAAGATTAGTGAAGCAAGCAATAAATAAAAAAGAGCAGTTTTTACAAAAGTTAGAAGATAAAGATCAAAGTTTTAGAGCCTTTGTTAGCCATTTCGTAGATCCTTTATTAAGAGACTTTGTTGTGAAAAACGATGAAATTATCTCATTTTTGAAGCAGCGTTATGCGTATTTGAAAGACAAACCCTTAAATCATATGCAACTAAGGCTGAGCACGAATAAACAGTCATCTATAGGGTATACATTAGAAATACTACATCCAAATATGCCACTTGTGCTTATGACCATTGAAGAAACATTAATGGCATTTGGAGTACATGTAACACGCGTTTATCATCCCATTATCCCCGTTATCTTAGATTCAAATTATCACCTTAAAAGCGTGTCTGAAACCTTGGAAGACCATACCTTGTTAGCCTATTGCTATGTAGAGCTACAAACAGCAGCCAAAAAAGAGAGCTTAGACCAGTTGCTAATAGAAATAAAAGAGAAATTACAAGCAGTGACCTTGGTGAATGCACAGGAAAAAGAAATTAATGAGAAAGTAAGATTAGTTCAAGGTTTAGCAAAAAAACATCCAACACCTCTAGTAGAATTTCATGAAGAATGGGTGGAGTTGTTTGATTGGCTTTTAGAAAAAGATAATTTTAGTTTTTTTGGATTTGCGTGTTTTGAGTTAAATTTAAATAAGAAAAATCAGGAAATAAAACTTTTAAAAGAAGATACCTTAGGAATCTTACATTCAAGTTCACCTTTTTTTGAGTCACTTACCAAAGCCTTAGAGATTCAAATTTGGCATTTAAGAGAATACAGATCCCCTTATATTTTTGACATCATTAAGAAAAAAAGCCCGGTAAAACGTCTAGAGAACTTGATGCGGTTAAGTTTAAAAATTCCACAAAATGGCAAAACGATAGAATATAATTTTGTGGGCTTATTAAAGCGTAGTTCCTTGTTTTTTAAAAATAGCGAAACGCCCATTATTCGTTTAAAAATAGATAAAATATTTAAAAATAAAAAAATCTTAAAAGACAGTTATGATTACAATCAAGTGATTCGTTTTATGACGGCTGTGCCTAAGTTCGAGTTATTTAGAACAGCAACAGAGCATTTAATTAAAATGGCATCAGATCTTTTAGATATTAGTAATCCAAACGAGATTTTTTGCTTTAGCAGAAACAAAATAGTGAAAGAACGCGTGTTCATAATGGTCGCTATGTCGCCCAAAATTCATAGCCGCAAAAACGTAGAAAAAATCATGCAGATATTAATCGAAAGAGTCCCTCATCAAAGTTTTGAAAAAATAGAGGTAAACGGGGATCAGTTTAAATGTTTGCATGTCCATTTTGATCAACCTCAGCACAAAGATTGGGTGCCAGATTGCGAATCCATACAAAAAGAACTTCGTGATGCATTATGCACCTGGGAAGATCGTTTAAAGCAGATCATTAAAGCCAAGTATCCAGGACAGCAAAGTAAGTTATTAATCAAGCAATATGCAGATGCATTTCCGAGACATCACAGAGTCAGAAGAAGTCCCATAGAAACCATTAGTGATATAGAAAGTTTTGAAGAATTAGCCCACAGTAATGAAATTCAGTTTAATCTAGTCCCCTTTAAATATGAGGATTCTGTACTTAAAGGGAAAGTGTCAATTTTGTATTTTTATAATAAAGAAAAGATAGATTTAATTGATATAATGCCAATTTTAGAGAATTTAGAGATTCATGTTTATGATCAATTAACAACACGTATAGGGCCAAAAGAAGCCCCTTATGGGTATATTCATGCCTTTCGTATTGTAGATAAACAGTTTAAAAAGTTAGATGAATTAATCTATAAAGATTTATTAATTACATTTTTAAAAGCGTATTATAGAGGGCATGCTAGTAATGATCCTCTGAATGGTTTAATTGTAAAAGAAAAATTAGATTGGAAAGAAATTGCTGTTTTAAAAGCCTATAGAGAATGGTATTTACAACTAGGTTGTCCCTACGGAAAAGAAAAAATTAATCAAAGTTTATTGCAGTATTGCAAGGTGAGCAGGTGCATATTAGCATATTTTGAATGTAAGTTTTCACTCAACAAGGCATATGGAGATACAAGTTATCGGCAAAAAAAGACCTTGCCGATATTAGATCATAAATTTTTTGATAGTCTACAACAGGTAGATGATATCGCTGCAGATGTGATTTTTAAACGACTTTTTATGCTAATTAAAGCCACAGATAGAACCAACTTTTACAAGGAAAGAAAAGAAGACCAAACTTATTTGTCTTTTAAGTTAAACCCACAAGCTGCCAAACATTTACCCTTGCCTTTGCCTTATAAAGAAATTTTTATTGATGACGTTAATATGCAAGGTGTGCATTTGCGTTTTGGACCAGCTTCCAGAGGAGGGATTCGTTGGTCAGATCGTCAGGCAGATTTTAGAAAAGAGGTGTTAGAATTAGTCAAAACACAGCAATCTAAAAATGTGGTCATTGTCCCTGCAGGCTCCAAAGGGGGCTTTGTTATCAAAAAACCACCTAAAGACAAAAACGAATTTATGAAGGAAGGAGTTAAGCAATATAAACGCTTTATTTCAGGTTTATTAGACATTACGGATTCGTTAGATCAGCAAGGGCAAATTATTCACCCCAAATCTGTATTGACCTATGATGAAAATGATCCGTATTTAGTTGTTGCAGCTGACAAGGGAACGGCTGCTTTTTCAGATTACGCAAATAAATTATCCAAAGATAGACATTTTTGGATGGGGGACGGGTTTGCGTCTGGAGGTTCTCAGGGATATAATCACAAAGACATCGGAATTACAGCGAAAGGGGCCTGGGAATGTGTGAAATTGCATTTCAAAGAAATGGGGCAAGATTGTCAAAAAGAAGCCTTTCGGGTGATAGGAATTGGAGATATGTCGGGGGATGTCTTTGGTAATGGGATGTTGTTAAGCGAACAGATTCAGTTGATTGCCGCATTTAACCATCAGCATATTTTCTTAGATCCAAATCCAGCCATTAAAAAAAGTTTTCAAGAGCGTCAGCGTTTATTTAATCTAGAAAAGACAACCTGGGAAGACTATGACCAAGAGTTAATTAGCAAAGGGGGAGGTGTTTTTAATCGAAAATCAAAAGAAATACCTATCAGTAAAGAAGTACAAAGCCTATTAGGAATTAAAGATGATTGTCTGAACGGTGAAGAGCTGATTTGTTGTATTTTAAAGGCAAAAACTGATTTATTATGGTTTGGGGGTATTGGAACATACATCAAGGCAAAAGAAGAAGTGAATTTGCGAGTAGGTGACCCCGCCAATGATTTTATTCGCATCAACGTAGAAGACTGTCAAGCAAGAGTGATTGGTGAAGGGGCCAATTTGGGTATTACACCATTAGCTAGAATTTATTTGTCCCACAAAAGAGTTCGAATAAATACAGATTACATTGATAATTCGGCGGGCGTGAACATGTCAGATTATGAAGTGAATCTAAAGATATTGTTTAAAAAGCTCATGGACGAAAAACAGATTAAAAGCATGGAAGAGCGAAATAGCTATCTTAAAAAAATTGAAAATGATGTGACAGAGTTAGTATTAAGAAATAATAGAGACAATCATCGTTTATTATCTATAGACCAACTACGTAGTAAAATACAGGCTGAGAGTTACATTGAATTCTTACAAAAACTAGTCAAAGAAGGCATGCTTGACCCCAAAAGTGAAGTTATTCCAAAACAAAAATTTTTAGACGATATTAGTCATTCAAAGCAAGCCTTTCCAAGGCCATTATTAGCATTATTACAAGCCTATGTGAAAATGCAGGTGTCTAAATCATTGCAAGAAAGTCCTTTATTAGAGAAAGAGGAATTACAATCAATGTACAGGAGTTATTTTCCAAAAGATGTTCAAAAAAGATTTCAAACACATTTAGAAGGCCATTATTTACAAAAAGAAATTATAGCGACTTCTATGTGTAATAAAATTATTAATCAGGCAGGGGCCCTATTTTACGAAGAGTTGCATCATAGTACCGCTAAACAAATCGATGAAATTAGTATCAGTTACCTAATAGTAGATAAGGCCTTGGAGGGGGATAAACTACGATCACAGATATTAGAGAGTACTGCGGAGATACAGGTCCAATACGAAACACTCATTTTCTATGAAGAGATGTTAGTCCATCTACTAAGAGATCAATTAACAAATAAGACGGAAATTTTAGAAAACATCAAGGAATTCAACAAGAGTATTCAATATATACAAAAAGAGGTTAGTTTTTCAAAAGAAAAATGCCTACAGTGGCAAAAAAAAGGGTTTTCCGAAGAGCTAAGTAAAAAGTTAAGCGTCATAGCTATTCTGATTCAATACAGAGATACATTAATTATCAATCAGAATACCCCATTAAACACAAGCGAAGCCTTAATCGCTGTTCAAGGCATTGAATCACTATTTAATTTACAATGGTTAAAAGAAAAAATTCTCTTATTAGAGAGTCATAGTCGTTGGGAGGCTGAACAAAAAGAGGGCCTTTATCAGGCCTTGTTAAGTAGCCAAATGAACATGATCAATCAAATACTAGAAAAAGACGCCCAATGTTTTAAGAAGACGAAAGATCTAACAGAGATCATAAAACAAATCAGTAGGATGTTGGATGTCAGAAAAAAAGAGCGATTCTTTAAACATATGACAGAGGTTAAGCGAGTGAAACATCCTCCTCGAATCATGCTTTCTGTCTTGATTCAGGATTTACAGCAACTAAGTTAAACAATGACAACGTCCTACTTTCTAGACATCGGAAATTCATATACCGATGTGGCAGACCCAAATACCTTAGCGCCCCTTAAACAGCTTAAGACTGAAACTGTCATAAAGAACCCAGAAATCTTAGGCTGTCAAAAAAAAGATTTATTACATGTGTCCTCAGTCGTCCCTCAGGCCAGTCAGGCACTAAAAAAGTATTATCACAATGTACATATTCTCAATTACCAGCACATCCCCTTTACAAATATTGATCTACCACAACCTCAAGAGATTGGCATCGATCGTTTATTAAGCGCCTATGCAGCGTGGAAACATGCCAAAAAAACGGTGGTCATAATAGATGCCGGTACAGCCTTGACATTTTGTGTCGTCAATAATGCCGGCGTTTATCTGGGCGGAATGATTTTGCCTGGTGTCGATATTAGTTCAAAAGCCTTAAATGACTACACCGCTAAAATCCCTTACATTCAGGTAAAGGTACAAGAGACCCTTATCGGGAAATCTACCAAAGAAGCAGTCGCGGCAGGTCTGTACCATGGCTATAAAACAGCAATCAACGGCCTTATTGGCCAATACCGGGCTCAATTTAAGGACAGTACTGTCTATGGGACGGGCAATAGTTTAAGGCTATTTAACGATAATTTAGACATTGATTGTTTTGATGAGCGTTTACTTTTTAAAGGAATGAAAGAGACCGTTTTTATAACAAGAGCACAGCGTTAACTATATTTTTTTATCATTTAAACAGTCGAAGATAAGACCTAATAATATCAACGGTTATGTATATCTATTGAGTGTTTCTGGGAGAACATTAGCGTCATAAATGACGTGGAATGTTTAAGAATATCCATAAAAGGGTATAAAACAAGTACAAAGAGATAAAAGGAGGGGAACATCACAACAATAGGACCACAAGCAGATAGCGTCAGCAGACAATCACAAGTAGGCAATCAATCACAGTTTCATGAAGTTACAGACCCTCATAAGAGGGAAGAGGTTGCCAGAGCCACATCCCCTCCCTCCACACCCCCAAGCCGAGCCGAAGGCAACCCTGATGGCCCAATAGCGTCTAGTGACAGGTCTACTTCTTCTACAAAAACAAGTTCGAGTCGTTCAACTAAGAATTTATCTCAGCGTGGGCAAAAAGCAGCAGATAAAACAGGTTTAGCTGCCACTGTACTTAGCGTACCAAAAACACTAGGGACAACAGCAGCTAACGTATCAGCAACAGCGGGAAAGAGAGCGGTAGGAGGTGCAGAAACAGCCGTAAGTATGGCAGGTAGTCCTATCGTCACAATGGGAGAAACATTAGCGCCTCTTTTATTAGTTATACCAGAAACGGAAGCCGCAGCAATCGGGGTAAAAACAGCAGGAGGGATATTACAATATCTTACAGGAGCATTAAAGGTTTCAGACACACTAGATCAAGCAAAAAGCTCAACGGAAACAGGAGCAGCTTCAAATAAAACGCAAGAGATCTTTGCGGACGTTAAACGTGCCCAAAAGGCGCATCAATCAACAGCCATGGTAGAAGGCGTAGGCGAAGCACTAGATGGAGCAGCAGGAGTAACATCAGCAGCAGTAGCAGCGACAACATTAGCAACAGCAACTGGAGGGACAGGATTAGCGATAGCCGCAGGTATAAAAACAGGAATATCGGTAACAATGGCAGCGTCAAAAATTTTTAAAACAAAGCTAATGAAGACAGGTTTAACTCATCAGGAGACCTATAAACATCTTAAAGACGCCAGAGATGGGATAGTTAAGATGCAAGATGATTATGCGAAGGCAATTAGAGTGGCAATTGAGGAGCAGCACCCAGATTTACCCCCAGAGAAAAAGCAGCAGTTATTTGAAATAGCAGTAGGGTTCGTAAAAAGAGCAAGAATACCAGGGGATGACGGTGAAGAAATTGTATTAGATCTAAAAGGGATAAGCCAAGAATTTGGACTGTGTGATGAAAATAAAAAATTTTATGAAGTTCAGCTAAATCCTATTCTCGCACTGCGTAAAACAAACATGTTGGGGGAAAAGATATTAAAGCAGGCCTTTGTAAATATGGAAAAGAGTCCAGTATTACAAGATCCAACGCGTAGAAAAGAGATCACAACCTTTTTAGACGACAATTTTGAGGGAACTAAAAAAATAACGTCGAGAGATTTTTTAGAGATTGCAGGAGGAGATAAAGGCAAGGCAAGGAAGATGTTTCAAGAATTAAAATCAAAGAATTTAATAGATCAAAAAGGGCGACCCAGGCAAGAATTACCAGATGATTTGGGACTATCTTTCGAACATGTATTGGATCATAAAGATGACGTTTTAACACTTCTGAAAAAAAAACAAGCTCAGGCAGAAAGTAAAGAGGAGAAAGTGGCAGGTCTCATGAAACTATGCACACAAGAACCGACGCAAGAAGAAACACAAACGAGAAGCTTAGGACGTAAAAAGACAGTATATGTTCTACAGAACACATCAGGCGACGACATAAGATTATCAGAGCAAGAGTTAAAGAAAGAACTAGAAATGATCGTCGACGCGCATGAAAAGAAACATCAAGAAGCGCTTGACTGGGTCATGGGGCTATTAGGAAAGGTTTTGCCAGATAATCCAGGTGCCTGAGATAAAACAAACTAGTCAACCATAACCATAGATATGCTAAACTAAAAGAATGAGCAGTCAGGTTAAACTGAACATAGCCAGAAAACAAGTCTATGACATTAGTATTCAAAACAATCTCCATCAGGCCATAGCAGAGCACCTAGCCCCCTACAAATCAACATCTCGCCTCTTTTTTATTACCCATCCCTCAATTGATCACTATTATGGGCAGACAATCAAAGATCAATTAGAAAGAGCCAAATTTGAGACGCATTTTTTATATGTGCCAGAAGGCGAAAACTCAAAATCACTAGAGTTTTTTGATGAGCTATGTACAAAATTATTGGCTAAAAATATCGAGCGAAAGGATGTGATTATAGCGTTGGGTGGGGGAGTGATAGGCGATTTGGCAGGGTTTGTGGCGTCAGCCTGTCTGAGAGGCGTTAATTTTATCCAGATGCCTACAACTCTATTAGCACAAGTTGATGCCAGTATTGGGGGTAAAACAGGCATTAATCATGCGGCTGGTAAAAATCTAATTGGCGCCTTTTATCAACCCAAAAGGGTGTTAGTAGACCCCATGTTTTTAAAAAGTTTAGAGCCACGACAACTACGTTCAGGTCTAGCCGAAGTGCTTAAATATGGGGTTATTTGGGATGAGCAGTTATTCACCTATCTCGACACACATAGTCATGCCCTGGCCGAGCTATCGGTCACCAAGTACCCGGACCATTGGCAGCACATTATTCAACGAAGCTGTGAGATCAAAGCGCATATTGTTCAAGAAGACGAAACCGAACAAGGACTTCGTGCTATTTTAAACTACGGCCACACGATCGGACATGGGATCGAAGCTGCACTGGGCTATGGGACCTACCTTCATGGCGAAGCTATTGCTTTGGGGATGAAGGCCGCAAATGATATCGCGGTTCACAACAATCTTTTAAGCACCGCAGACGCAAATAAAGTCACAGATTTATTAAGTAAGCTGGGGTTTGACCTGAGACTCAAAGAAAGTAAGGTAGATGAAATTCTAAGTTACATGAAAAATGACAAAAAAAGACAGGCCGCAGCACATCGTTTCATCCTTGCCACTAAGATCGGTCAAGTACAGATGCAAACTGTCACAGATGAGAGGGAGATCAAAGCAGCAATCAAAAGATTAATGGAGAAGACATGAGTAAAAAAATTTCAATTATACATGGACCCAACTTAGACCGTTTAGGTAGCCGAGAGCCCGATATCTATGGCAGTCTAACCTTAGATGAACTCAATAAAAATATCGAAAATAAAGCAAAGGGGTTAGGGCTAGAACTAACGTTTTTTCAGTCTCAGACTGAGGGCAGTATAATCGAAGAACTGCATCGTGTATCTATCGATACGTATCAAGGGTGTATTATTAATCCGGCGGCCTATACCCACACTAGTGTAGCTATTCGGGACGCAATTGCCACACTAACAATCCCCGTAATAGAAGTGCATTTGTCCAATATTCATGCCCGTGAAGAGTTTAGGAAAACATCATTAACTGCTGCGGTATGTACAGGTCAAATTTCAGGTTTTGGGGTTAAAAGCTATGAGATGGCGCTAACATTCTTTGCCTAAGATAAACCTAAAACCTAAAAAAGATAACTAAGGAAGGGAGTTTTCAAAATATATAAAATAAGCTAATATGATGAGCTGAATAATTTTTTTGGATGGTACAAATGACGAAAAAAAACATGACACGGTTAGAATTACTAATGGATGCTGGAAATGGCGCTCAGAAAGCAGGAGATATTTTAATTAAAGGTTTTGCAAAAAAAGGACACTATGTGTTTATTGAGCCCTTGATTCCCGCCGAAATTTCTCCACCCAAACGAACACCCCATTCCTTATCTGGAGCAGTAATTAGAGTGGGCGAAGATGAGTTGACGAATATTGGGTCTTATACTGATTTTGTTTTAGTTGAACACGAAATTTTATTAAAGAAACGTTTGTCTGACAAAGAATTTAGCAAAGATTGTATCATTTTTATTGACATGGCCGAATCCAAACGTTTTTCAGATGATTTTGAGGAAGTGATTGCAGAAGCAGAAGCCGAAGGATATAAAGTGATCCGATTTAATATGCATGAAGATGCTTTAGCGACTATCAAGGCATTAAACGGCAATGGTAAAAATATGTATTACCTGGGCATGATGACAAAACTATTTGAAATGCAACCAGAAGAGATCGAAACAGTGATTAGGGCAACATTTAGAAAACTATCAGAAGATAAATTGAATCAGAATATAGGTATTTTTAAACTAGGTTATGATGGTTTTGCAGAGGTGTATCAGGAGAATATCTCCATTCCAGAACGAAAAATAGAAGGCGACAAAGTATTGCTAGATGGTAACACTGCCATGGCTCTTGGAATTATTGATGCCGGGATAAAATTATTTTCAGGTTATCCCATTACCCCCGCATCGACTATTATGCATAATTTAGCAAAATTATTTCCACAATATGGTGGGATGATTCATCAAGCAGAAGACGAGATTTCAGCGATTGGAACTGCGATTGGGTCCTATTTTGTAGGCGTTCCATCCGTAACCGCGACGTCTGGTCCAGGCTTATCTCTTAAACAAGAGTTTATTGGCTTAGCAACAGGAACAGAGGTTCCCTGTATTATCATTGATGTCCAACGTGCTGGTCCTTCAACAGGCTTGCCGACCCGTACAGAGCAATCAGATTTATATTCTGCAATTTATGGCGCACATGGGGATAATGCCACAGTGGTATTAAGTGTGAGTAACGTTGAAGATTGTTTTTATGCTCCTCATGTGGCCCGTTATTTAACCGAAAAATTACGCGTACCTGTATTTATTCTAAGTGATTATTTAACCTCTGTGTCTTATCGTATTTTAGATAAAATGCCTTTGGCCTTATTGCAAGACAAAGACGTAACAGAAATTCCTGAATATATTTTAAAACGCTTTGACTTAAAACCTTTGCCAGAAAACATTGAGATGGTCAAAGATAACCAATCAAAACCCGGTGAAGAGGGCGGCACACGTCGTGTGACAGGCTTGAATACGGATGAAGCGGGACAAGTGATTTATACCTCAGAATCAGATCATCGTGCTCATCAAGTAAGAAATAACAAGGTCTATGCAGTTGAAGATGCAATGTTAGAACCAGAAAAGTTTGGTGATGAATCAGGTGAATTATTAATTGTTAGTTGGGGATCTTGTAGAGGCGTTCTTCAAGAGTCCATTACAAAAGCCAAAGACGCGGGTTACAGTGTAGGCGGGCTTAATTTAAAAATTGTGTATCCTATACCCACGAAACATTTAAAAAATATCTTTTCTAAATATAAAAAAGTAGTAACAATTGAAGTAGGTTATGGTCATGAAAGAAAACCTGCTCAGTTAGCAGGCTTGCTTCGTATGCAAACACTAGTGGACGTTGAATCAGCTATTTCAAATGCAACCGGTCGTCCAATCAAGCCTATACAAGTGTTAGAAATGATTGAATCTAAATGTCAAGGAGTACCAGCATGAGCACCGAACAAAAAGAAAAGCCAGCCTATGGCATGAAAGATTATAAAGCGGCTGATCCACGTTGGTGTACAGGCTGCGGTGACTACACGATTTTAGTTGGGATGCGTAAGTTTTTTAGTAATGCCCAGTTACCTCCACATAAATTAGTAAATATTTCAGGGATTGGTTGTTCCGGACGTATGCCTCACTATCTGGAAACCTATGGCTTACATGGCGTACATGGTCGTGCCGTACCATTGGCGATGGGTGTTGCCTTAACCCGACCAGATTTGAAGGTCTTTATTCATTCTGGTGATGGAGACTCTATCAGCATCGGCGGGAATCATTTATTACACGGTATACACAAAAACTTTAATTGTGTCTATCTGATGTATGATAACCAAATTTATGGGTTAACAAAAAATCAATCATCACCTACTACTAGACAAGGACTACCCACCATGTCTCAACCAGCTGGAACCTATATCGAACCCATCAATCCCGTCAAATTTGCCTTGGGTTTAGGCGCAACATTTATCGCAACAACCGCAGAATGGATGAACAAACATTTAGTAGATACTCTAGAAAAAGCCTATGCTCATCAAGGATTTTCTTTCATTCACATCGCACAGCGTTGTCCCAAGTTCAATCCAGCTGCATGGGATTTTCAAAACAATGAATGGATTACCTTTATGGAACATGAAAATGGAATCGCTGCAGACCCACGAATCTCGAAAGGTGCTAAAATCATTCAACATGATCCTAGTAATAAAAATGGGGCTTTTGAGGCCGCCGAAGAGGTACCAAATATCTTTGGCTTGTTTTATCAAGAGAAAAAAGAGACCTATTGTAATTTAGTGCAGAAAAACACAAAAAATACAGCGCAAAAAGATCCCAACAAAATTTTAGACGCATTTCAATTATAAATTCCCTAGATGGGCACCCGCGTACAAAAGAAAGACAGACAGCCATTTAAAACTTTATTAGGGCGAGTTGGAAACACGCCCTTAGTAGAGATCCCCCACCCAAAGTCAGACAGTGTTCGCATTTTAGCCAAATGCGAGTGGCAGAACCCCAGTGGCTCTGTGAAAGATCGGGCAGCAGCAAACATGGTCAAGATTGCCTTAGAGAAGGGAGATTTAGAGAATAAAATCTTACTAGACGCAACATCCGGAAATACAGGCATTGCCTATGCCATGTTTGCAGCGGCAGCAGAACAACCTGTGGTTCTTGCCCTTCCTGAAAATGCCTCCCCAGAACGTAAGAAGTTATTAAATAACTATGGGGCAACGATAATTTTAACCTCAGCTATGGAAGGTACAGACGGTGCCCAAAAAAAGGTAAGCGAACTGTTAGCCGAACATCCCGATCGCTACTATTGTCCGGATCAATACAACAATGACGCCAATTGGCAGGCTCATTATATAAGCACTGGACCGGAAATTTGGCAGCAGTCTCAACAACGCGTTACGCATTTTGTAGCGGGCTTAGGGACCACTGGTACCTTTATAGGCTCTAGCCGGTTTTTACAAACCAAAGGGGTGAGCTGTGTCGAAGTCCAACCCGATACTCCCCTGCATGCCCTCGAAGGATGGAAACATCTCGAAACTGCGATTATGCCAGGTATTTATGATAAAGATGTAGCCAATGAACGTCTCTATGTGAGTAGCGAAAAAGCCTGTCTATATGCCAAGGCCGCGTTTCGTTATTTAGGCTTAGCCTTAAGTCCGTCTTCGGCTGCCAATTTAATTGCGGCATTAGATCTAGCAGATAAAATAGGTAGCGGGACCATTGTCACGATTTTTGCAGACAATGCGCTGAAATATTTAAATGATAGTTTTTGGAGTGACAATGATCATCTTAAGCAAAACCCTTTTTGCTAAACTCTGTGAGCATGGCAAAGAGGCCTATCCCGAGGAGTGTTGCGGTGCAATGTTGGGAGACATAGATTCAGAATCCGGGATAAAATCAATCACAGAACTCATCCGTATCGAAAATAAGAGTGAAGAAAACAAACACCGTCGTTTTGCCATTACACCCAATGATTATAGAGCGCTTGAAAAACAAGCAACAGCCAAGTCTTTACACTTACTAGGCTTTTATCACACCCATCCCGATCACCCCTGCAGGCCTTCGCAAACTGATTTAACCTATGCTTGGCCCGTATTTTCCTATATTATTCTCTCTATCAATAAGGGGGAACCATCAGAGTGTCGGTCGTTTGTCTTAGATACACAGAGCAAGCAATTGACGAATGAAACGCTCATAGATAAATAGAGATAGTGCCGCGTAGATATACCAATAGATTCACAAAGTTTGATATAAGAAAAAAAATGTTATATATTTACATATGAAAGGGGAGAAAGTATTTAGGAAAAATAAATCCCTGAGAATAAGCTAGTGTAAGAAAAGAAATGGAGGGGAGTTAAGGAGAGGATAATGAGACCTGACAATATAAGAAGTATAGTAAATGCCGTGCAAAGGCGTGGGATAGATCCGAGTCAGTTAAACGCCAGCCGTGAAATAGTTCGTCTAGTAGAGGATGCTATGTTAATGGGTAAACCTATAAAAGCATGTCAACCAAAGACAAAAGGAGGAAGGCGTGTTACCCCCTGGATTAGCAATTATTTTCCACGTTCCCCAGTTTTTAAAGACGATACAGATGTTGTTGAGAGAGATGATCCATTTTTTAACGCTCTTTTAAGCAATAACCATGAAGAAGTAGAAGATTTATTAGTGGATGCTGATGCTAACGAGGGACTCGCAGTATTATTTAATCATGTAGTACTGGAGAGTATAGATGAACCAATGCTTAACATTTTAGTTAACGCCAATGGAGTAAATGTTGACTTAGTGATGGCATGCATAACGAGTAAGGTGTTAAGTAAATTAGAGATATTACTCGGTAATTTTGAAGAATATGAGGATGAGGATAAGCAGCATATTGCGAACGCGTGTCAAGAAATCTTATCCCCTCAAGAAATAGGAGAAATTGATAATCTAAACGCATACATAAAAGGTCAGAGAGAAGCGGATAGTTTAGGGGATCAGCTAAGATATTTGACCACTATATCGTAACAGAGAATAAAGGAGGGAGAACTATTTTGAATCGTATAAAATACCTGAGAATAAGGTAGAGTAAGTGAAGAAATGGAGGGGAATTAAGGAGATGATTTTTAAATGACTAAGATTAGCAGACCGTTGTGTGACATAGACTATAATGGAAGGAAACAAAGCTATAGACAAAAAAGAAACGCAATAGCATTAGCACAGGGTTTGGCTGCTTAGGGAATAGACTTAACACAGTTAGAGAGTAGAGATAAGGAAGGGATTAAGGATATAAATAATTTTCTGAGTAGAGGGGGAGCTATACGTGTAAAAAAGGGAAAACAGATGTTGGTTTTTAAACGTGTTGACGGAAATAAATGGGTGCAATTAAGTGATAGCGAAGTTAAAGAGATAGAAGCGAAGGCTTCTGATACAGTTTTGTGTCGAGATAGTAGGCCGTTAAATTTTCACGAAAAATGTGATAGTGACAGCGAAGAGGATCCAGAGCTAGCAGATCTAATGAATGGACTTGGTCTGTAACGCATAGAATAAAATCGTATAAATCACATAAGATGAATAAAAAAGAAGTTAAATTGATTGCCGAGATCTTTCACGATACACGCGGTAATAGTGAAGGTCTTTTTAACAAAGAGGTCCCGAAACTTGATGGGGGAGTTTTGTGCAAAAAAGGCAGCAACTTAAGAGTCGGATGTCATCTTCAAGCAACGAGTTTAATGCTGTATTAAAAGTTTTAAACTCAGGCTTCACTGCATTCCTTTTCACTCACATAAATCATTGCCAAACTCTGTGTAGATAGGGTGATCGTTTGATCATCGAGTCGGCACAAGAGGCTTTGGTCAAAATCTAGGCGTTTTTCAACCAAAAGTTCGCAGCCAATACGCAGGCCTTGATGATGAAGATGGGTCAAAAAATCAGGGTCCATCGCCACAAAACGCTCTATTCGATACTGCTGGCCAATCTGGCAGTTACTCAAGGGTAATTGTTTCGGGCTTGCAGGTAAAACACCCTGTTTATTAGGGATAGGATTACCGTGGGGGTCCTGGGTTGGGAACTCTAAAAAGACCTCAAGTTGATCAATTAACACATCCGACGAGGCGTGTTCCAAGCGTTCTGCTTCGTCATGAATATGTTCGAAGCCAAGGCCCAAGGATTGATGTAAAAAGGTTTCCCAAAGCCGGTGGTGACGGATCATTTTTTTACCCAAGGCAAGACCTTTTTGACTGATTTTAATACCCTGATGACCATGACTGACGACCCAACCTGCTTTAACCAACTTTTTAACCATATCAGACACAGCAGCAGCTGATACCGACAGACGACGTGCAATTTCATGTAAACGTACAAGAGGCTTTTGCTCATGTAAGGTAATACTGGTAATAACCTTCAGATAATTTTCACTAGCTAAACGTTCACGCATGATCCTAAGTGTAGCGTATGACTGTAACAAAATGAAGCCGAGGGATAAAGAAGGGGGATTTAGATAGGCATATGCAAGGCGTCATCCTGAATTAAGCGTGATAGGCAGTCAATAAAGGCCTGATCTGTGTTTAAACAGGGGATCAATGTAAACGTCTCGCCGCCATGATCTAGAAAGCTTTCTTTGGCCTCTTCACCGATTTCTTCCAAGGTTTCCAAACAGTCCGAGACAAAGGCCGGACATAGTATAGCAAGACGTTTAACTCCAGATTTAGCTAAGTGAACGATACGTTCATCCGTTGCAGGAGAAAGCCATCGATCAAGCCCTAAACGTGATTGAAAGGAGATACTAAAGAGTGAGTCAGGAATACCCGCCTCTCGTGCACAAAGTTGCGCACTGTAATGCACATGATGACTATAACACTGTTGATGTGCAGTAGAAGGACTATAGCAACAATTATTGACGCGCATACAATGCGCGCGAGTAGGGTCTGTTTTTTTGACATGACGTTCAGGAATACCATGAAAACTAAAAAGTAAATGATCGATCTCTTCGATGTTTACAGCACGTTTGATAGAGGAGGCAAGTGCAGAGATATAAAGGGGATCTTTGTAGAAAGGCGGGATATAACGACAACGGAGACCCGGATAAAACTGCCGCAGAACCTCTCGCGTTTTTTCCAGAACAGTGAGTGTTGTGGCCATAGCATAATGAGGGTACAAAGGGAGCAAAATGATGTCATTAATCTTCGGATGTTGCTTTAGTAACTCAGCGATACCATCTTTGATGGAAGGGTTTGCATAGCGCATCCCCAATCCCACAGGATAAGGGCAGCGTTTAGTTAAGGCCTTTTGAAGTCGTTTAGAAAGGACAATCAAAGGCGACCCTTCATCCCACCAGATGCTTTTATAAGCCGCCGCTGATTTTTTGGGACGTGTATTCAAGATAATTCCTTTAACCAGTAAAGTACGTAATAGATAAGGCAAATCAATGACATAACGATCCATCAAAAATTCGTCCAAATATTGGCGAAGATCTTTGGGGGTATAGCTATCAGGCGATCCTAAATTGACGAGTAAAACAGCCGTTGTATGATGAGTCATGGCATTGGAAGACGACTAAGTTGCTGTTGGCAACGTTCGAATAAATCTTTGAGTGTTGAGGCAGTAGCCGCTCCTTGTGCTTGAAAAAGGATATGAGAATCAGGTCCAACCAGGAGAATATGAGGCTCGGATTTTTTATCAAATCCATAATAATTCAGATAAGGGGCAAGCGACTGATAATAGCTCATTACATGGGCATGTGCAGGCGTTGGAATCCCTTTTCGCATGCCCTTTTCAATAAAACCACGAAACCAAGAATAGCCGGGACCAATCATGGGGATTTCCATATAAAATGTACGTGCATCATCACGATAGCGGGCTTTAAAGGGGATGAGCCAAGTATCCATAGCGTTTTGCGAGTCTTTGGAAAAACCAAAGGCCACCAAGGTCAAACGCTTGTTAAAATAATCCGGGAGGGTGACGGAGGCCTTAGAAAGTGTCTTGCCCTGCATGGGAAGAAAGGTCAATGCCGATGAAGAGGCTCTTGTCGGGGAATGACTAAAAACAAGCAGAAAGACCCCACTTAAACAGACATACAGGAATTTCATTCCCTTAGTGTAGCCAAAGCCGCTAAAAACAACAAATCTTGCGTCATAAAAAGGGCAGTGCCAAGCATGACCTAGATGAAAAAGTTTGCTACAGTTATAAAAGATGAAAAAAGAAATCACCTATACGCTTTATATGTATCGTAGCTGTCCATTCTGTATTAAGGTACAAAATTTTATGGACGCTAAAGGACTAAAGCTACCAACAGTGTATCTAGATGATGATCATGCGGCGTTGGAAGACCTATATAACAAAACCCAATCAGCGCAAGCACCATGTTTGCAGATAGATGATGAGTATATGCGTGAATCGGACGATATTATCGCTTATATAGACGACACATGGGGATGACCACCCCCCTTCAAAAAAAACATATCATCAGAAAAAAATAAGAATCGTTGATTGATAATAAGTTAAACAAAACGTTCATGTGTAATGAATACGAGGTGTGTGTTTTAAGGATTTAAGATACAAGCGTAATAGTTATTTAAATGACGTAACAATAAAACTACTATTTAATTAATTTTTATGTTAAATTAAGACAATGGGTATACATGTAAAGCCTGGTTTGGACGTTAATAGCGATGCCGGGAACATGGGGCTTACACCTGTTGATAGGAACTCCCGCTGTCTATTTAAGGATACCGATAAAGTGGTAAACAGTCTAGGAGCAGCAGGACAAGCAGTAGTAGAAGAAGCAACGGGAGACGTAGCCGGAGCGGCAGGTGAAGCTCAGCAGTTTTTCCCGCTAGGGAAAATAAGAGCAGAAGTGGGAGAAACAGCCAAAGCATTCTCTTGTGATGATCCATTTTGTGAATTACCAGGATACCCATGGCCTGAGTGGCCAGGCACACCAACCCCAGGATTTGACGATACAACAGGGTCTGACGATACAACAAATGAAAGAGATTACAGGGGTGAATCAGGTCAAAAAGATTCTAAAAGACCGTGTATTTCACCTTGTAAATCTTCAGATTATCCTTCAGAAGCATCGACATCAGAAAAAAGAAAACCTGACGTTGATGACACAAGAGATGCCAAAGAACACAAAAGACAAGCTAAAATGATGAACTTACTAGATACTGCAAGAGACAGGGCATTTGAAAAAAGTGAAGCTCACAAAGAAAAGAGAGATTCTCTTATGCCTGAACAGGCAAAAAAAGACGTACTACAAGTAATAAAAGATATAAAAGGTGAACCTCTTACCCCTGAAGAAATAATAAAAGAAAGGGAGAAAAGACAAAAACAACAACAAGAAGATAAGAAGGCAGTATCTAAGATTCGTCAAGAAATTAGACAAATAGAGAGAGAAAATTATCAACTACCAGATTCTGTGTTTAATTTAGCCGAAAAAATAGAAAAAACAAGGAAGCTATCACGTGAAGAATGGGAGAGATATATTGGTGGATGTAGACGTTACTATCCTGGGAACGTTTACAGAGTTTTAAGTTTAGAATTTATACACTCAAACTTTATAAGTTGTTTGAGTTGGGAAACATGTGCGGTATGTATAAAAGATAAAGACATCATGACGTCTTTTGTTAAAAATTTAAGTCCGGAGAATCTTTGCAGGTTTCTGTTCGGAGCGTCCCTCAATGGGCGTAGAATGAGCCGGAATTTAATATGTTTGCTTATATCAAAAAATGACAAGGGAGAGGATCAACTAGACCTCCAATCGAAAGAAATAATATCTTTAATTGTCTGTAAAGATCCGACAATATGGAAATTCTTACCACATATATGTAAAGAGGATGCCGAATTAAGAATCAAAATAATAGTTGGTCTGCAAAAACAAAAATCACCTATCGATAGCTCAAAGGTGATTACCTTTGATTCTCTATGAAAAGATCCTAAAACTATACAAATGTATGTAAAAGAAGATAGCGCCCATTTTTTTGCAAGAATGCTTTATCCCTATTTAAACGAATGTACAATCGAGCAAATATTTCAATTAATAAAGACGATATGTGATAAACTGACGCAAGAAGACTTTAAAAAACATGTGGACTTTGAAGCCAATGTGTGTGTTGATGGGAAACGCATTGAAGATTATTTTTTAGTAGATTTGTTGACAAGTACTACTCAACGATCATTTGGTCTACAATTAATGCTTAGTGAAAAGTTAGATCTTTGTGTCATGGAGCCAGACCTTTATAAACACGGTAAGTTACAAGAGTTTGCATTAACAACTTTAGAGGGTCATGATACTGATTTAACAGCTAAAGAACTACCTGATTGGAAGAGTATGTCATTAATGGAAGTAAAAAATAAACTAGAAGAGGGGGCTCATATGTTACATAAGGGGGGAGTAAACAGTAAAGCTAATAAATTAATTAAGAGAAATCCACAAGAGTTGGGTATTGATTTTTTAGATAGGCCAGATTACAACCAAAAGGATGCGGGCAAGCCATGGGGACTGTGGCAGAGTGGCTTGGTAAAGAAGCTTTTCAACGAAATTCCACAGGGGCATTTTGTAGAGGTTATGAGTATGTGTTTGAGAGAATTCGCTAAACAGGTAAAGAACGTTAATGAATTACATCTTCAGCTTGTTCACTTTTGTCAACTTGATAAGATTGATAAGAGGCGGAATCCAGAAATAAAAACATATTTTTTTAATGTTTTAAAGTATATACAGTTTGATGATTCCCTGACATTAGAGATGTTTTTAAAACAGGGGCTAGGTAGCATTGAGACAATCACGGATGATGAATGGAGAAAAATAGCTAGTGAATTGTTTTTTGCCGATAGCAAAAACAATGGTTGGAGTAATCTGACACAACTATTTTTGGTAACAGAGGATCCAGGTGTATTAGAGAAAATAGCGACAGTTTGCATAGAGACTTTAACCCACTCGGCGTTTAGTACTAATTTTGCGTTGACGTTCTTTACAAAAGCTAAAACAGAGAGCAAATTATGGGAAAAATATAAATTGAAATTTTTGAAGGCTACAGTTATGGGCCAACCATTATTTTTTAGCATTCACAAAAATATGGGGGTAATAAATTTCACAGAGGTTGGGCTCAGGGATTCTGAAATGAACAATCTGTCTAATTTTGTAGCTTTCTTAGAATTAGAACTGCCTGGAGGTCGCACATCAGAAATAGTATGGTGTATGAACGAATTGAGGTTAAAACTTTCATTGTTGAGAGCCCAACAAAGATTGTCATGGGTAAAAGTGCTCAAGGAAAAAGGATTACTTTTGCATGGGCAAGATTTAGGCAATGATATGAAAGAAATGATGGGAAAGTTGATTGATTTGCATGCGCAAAATTTAGACACTGATGTGAGAGAAATGATTTTAAAGCTTAGTGAATCCAATTTTAAGAAGATGAAAGACCTTGATGAATTTATTTACGATCAAGTTTGTGAAACTAACGTTCCTAACAATCAAGCGATTTTAAATAAAATTCAACGAGAATATGGTGTGTGTTTATTTGCAGAGGCACATACACCTTTACGTAGATTGACAGAAGACTTAGAAGAGAAAGTAAAAGAAGCAGAAACAAACGAACGAGATGCATGTGAAGCAAGAAAAAGAGAGAATGATGTACACGAGTTCTTACGTATTTGTGCGTTGTCTTGGTTTTATGGTTTGGACCCTTTAAGCCGCGAGAGAGAATTTATTGAAAAACTTTATAGATTTATTGGGGAAGGTAAATTAACACCATCTATTTGTCAGGACTTGGCAAAAGAAAAAAGTCTAAGCTGTTTCTCTGCGGACATATTTCAAGAATTTATCCGTCCAGAGTATAAGACTGCGTTTCAGCGATTTTTAGGGTCTGATTATAAACAAAGGATGAAAAACTTTAAAGCAAAGCTAAAATCATTAAAGATAGAGACTGAAGTGATAGACGAATTTTGCAAAAAATGCAAAAAAATAAGAAAAACAATAGTTGATAGTCCAGTTTGGAGAGTGAATAGTAAGGATGAAGAATTATATCCTTTACCTCGGGTGCAAGCTATGGAGAATCTATAGAAAACGTTAAAACATTCCTTTATATTCGCTATAGCCTGTATCACAATTTTAAGGTCAATCGTATCATTGCAACGTATCTAGTCTAAGCTATTTTCTCAATAGCTTGTTCATTTTAAACCTAGAATGCTACACTTTTTAACATAACGGAGAGATACCCAAGTGGCTTAAGGGGACGGTTTGCTAAACCGTTAGTGTGCGTCAGTGCAGCGAGGGTTCGAATCCCTCTCTCTCCGCCATCATGATCTTCTCATCAAACCGACAGATCAACCGATTTAAATGACACCGATACCGTTTCATCCTTAGATATATTCACCCGTTCAACGTTGGCTAAAAGCCACTTTTTAAGTTCGTTTGTCCCCAGCGATTGCGAATTGATTTTGAAGAACACCAGTTCTTTTTTAAGCGTTTCCACGTTGGAAAGTTGATCTTCTTTTTGAGTATATTCAAACTGTTGTTTCATAATACTGCCCTTAAATTGCTTTTCTTGGATTGTAAATTCATCGATTTTGGCGTTAATCATTTCTCGTTCTTTGGCCACAAACTGGTTGGAAATGAGTGAGTCCAAATATTTCTCTTTCTTGTTGTTGACCGCTTCCAAAAGGCTTTCTAAGCCATCGATTTCCGTTTGAATCGCTTGTAATTGATGATGGACAGCCTTGTTTTTCTGCTCAACGTGTTGAGAGATTTTCTCCAATTGCACCTCAGTTGCACAATTCAATAGCTTTTCAATGACAATCTCATTGGCTCTTTCCATGTTGAAATACTTGTTTGAACAGGGCTTTTCTTTGGGGTTCAACGTACTCACACAACGGTAATATCGATAGATATTTCCGTTTCGTTTTTTCGTGTAATTGGGGGTCATTGGATGACCACATTCTGAACAAAACAAGACACCTTTCAGCAATCCCAAAACCGTTTTGCTTTCCCGATGCGTTTTGCGTTCGGCAAAGATGGTTTGAGCTTGATTGAATACGGATTCCGATACCAACGGCTGATGAATTCCCGGGAAGATTTGGCCGTTCCATCGTATTTTCCCCAAGTACACCGGATGATTGAGAATCTTGTGAATTTGCCGTTTGTCCCACAACGCACCGTTCCGATTACGAAAGCCCATTGCATTACACTCATTGGCCACGATGGTCGTGGATTTGGTGCGAATGAACGTTTCAAACATGAACTGGATGATCTTCTTTTCTTGTTTGTGTGGGATGAGTTCAGACGACACAGAATCATAACCAAAAGGCCGAGTGCCACCGTTGTACAATCCTTGCTCAGCCCGCCAAGCAAACACGTCTTTAATCCGTTCGGCGGTTTGCTCCCGTTCTAATTGAGCGAACACCAAGGCCACTCGAAGCATGGCTTTGCCCATGGCCGTGGTGGTGTCGAAGTTTTCCCTTAATGAAATGAACTCGACTTCATTGTCTTGTAGCTTGGTCATGAGTTGCTCAAAGTCCAACAATGAGCGTGACAGACGATCCAATTTTTTAACAACAACCGCATTGATCTTACCGTTTTCAATATCTTTGACCAGTTTTTTGTACTCAGGTCGGTTGGTATTGCCACCGGATTTTCCCCGTTCAATGAATACTTTATGAATCTTGAAATTCCGATAGTCGCAAAACTTTCTAAGCTCTGATTCTTGTTCTTCTAACGAGTCGCCTTCTTTGGCTTGGCGATCCGTTGAAACTCTGATGTACAGATCAACCACAAACAATTCTTGAGTCATATCTGAATCTCCTGGCTAGAACCGAGAACGCGCCGCCGCCCGCCCCCGGCGGCGCAGGCTAACACGTC
>JAYNIM010000003.1:84278-148876 GCA_038109055.1 bacterium | reverse complement strand
CCCCCCCTCTATTTGACCCAATTCAAGTTGATTAGCCTTTTTATTCAAAATTAAGTAATTCAATACCGCTAACGCATTTCTTTTAACCCTAACATCCTCATGATCCAAACAACTCAATACCTCCTTCCAAACTCCTTCCTCTCGACCCAATGCCTCTTGCTTGGCCTCATTATTCGAAATTAACTCCCCCATTACCTTCAACGCATTTCCTTTAACCCTAACATCCTCATGATCCACACAACTCAATACCTTCGTCCAAACCCTCTCTATTTGACCGCATACCTGTTGATTAGCCTTTTTATTCAAAATTAAGCAATTCAATACCGCTAACGCATTTACTTTAACACTAACATCCTCAGTCTCCAAACAACTCAATACCTTCTCCATACCATCTTTGATTTCAACAAATGTTCGTGTATTCACCTCATTGTTAGGAATGAAATCAAGCAATTCCCTCAAAGATGTTAATTGACGTTCCGGAGAACCAGACAAACCATTAAATATTTGATCTGCTCGATTTACAGGAGCCCGTGCATCTAAAGGCAAAAAACAACCCGCAATCCTTAACAGATTTTTCATTAGATGTACTTGTCTAAGAAAATTTGAAAGAAAAATTATTGGCAAAAGCCATAGAATACGATTCATATTTAAAATAGTTAGCAACTATAATACTATCTGTCCACAAAAAATAAGAGCATGCCCCCTTTAACATCTCAACACATCCCTGACGCCTATCTTAAAACAAAACATTTACATACAAACAATGCCTATTAAACACCAAGAATATCAATATTACGTCTACCTCAACATTTGACGATAAAAGCCGCCATAATTTATCATAAAACAAAAAATGTAAGGGAGATTCCTAAACATGAATGACGAAATGGGCCGAATAACACAACTTGTAAAAGAACAAACCGCACTCGCCGAAAAAATAATTCAAGAAAGTAGATCAATTATTGTGGGTCAAGAACACCTCTTAAAACGTTTACTCATCGCTGTACTCTGTAACGGGCATATCTTATTAGAAGGCGTCCCCGGGCTTGCCAAAACATTGTCCATTAAAACTTTGTCTGAGATTATTGATGTTAGCTTTAAACGTATTCAATTCACCCCTGATTTACTCCCCGCCGACATCATTGGCACTATGATCTATGATCATAATAAACATGAGTTCATCCCCAAACCCGGCCCTATTTTCTCCAACTTCATTCTTGCCGACGAAATCAACCGCGCCCCAGCTAAAGTCCAAAGTGCTCTATTAGAAGCTATGCAAGAAAAACAGGTCACAATCGGAAACATAACCTACCCACTAGAAGCTCCTTTTTTAGTTCTCGCAACACAAAACCCCATCGATCAAGAGGGAACCTACAGCTTACCCGAAGCCCAAATCGATCGTTTCCTCATGAAAGTCACCCTAGACTACCCAAGTAAAGAGGCTGAATGTGAAATTATTAACCGCATGACAGGCGCAGAGTTACCCAAAATAACCCCAACTGTATCCGCCTCAGAAATAAATGAAGCGAAAACAATTGTAAAACAAATTTACGTAGATGATAAAATAAAGAATTACGTCGTAGATATCGTGAATGCCACCCGATATCCCGAAAAAGCCGGCCTGAAAGAATTTGAAAGCTTTATTACCTTTGGCGCAAGCCCTCGAGCAAGTATCGCCTTAATTCAAGCCGCAAAAGCCCACGCCTTTATCGAACAACGTGGCTTTGTCACACCAGAAGATATCAAAGCCATTGGCTACGACGTCCTCAGACATCGTGTCATTCCCTCATTCGAAGCAGAAGCTGAAGATATTAATTCCGAAAAAATTATCTCTAAAATATTTGCTGAAATTGACGTTCCATAAAGATGATTCCCAGCGAAATCATCAAAAAAATCAAAACCTTAGAACTCAGCACCCGCCATATCGTAAGTAACATTTTTTCGGGCAATTATCACTCTATTTTTAAAGGCCAAGGCATCAGCTTTGCAGAACTAAGAGAATATCAAATTGGGGATGATATTCGTCTCATTGATTGGAAGAATACAGAAAAAATGGGAACCCCCTATATCAAACTCTTCGAAGAAGAACGTGAACTAACCGTCATTCTTGCCATTGATTTAAGCGCATCAGGTCTTTTTGGAAGCCAAGAAAAATCCAAACGAGACATCATTTTAGAAATCGCGGCCATTTTAGGATTTTCTGCTGCAAAAAACAAAGATAAAATAGGCTTGTTGTTATTCACTGACCACGTCGAACATTATCTCCCCCCCAAAAAAGGCAAAAACAGCATGCTCCGCGTATTAAGAGATATTTTTTGCTTCAAGCCCATCCACAAAAAAACCAACATTGCAGATGCCTGCAACGCCTTACTAAAAAATTTGAAAAAGAAAAGCATCGTCTTTTTAATCTCTGATTTTATCGACCAGGGCTTTGAAAAAAATATTCAACAACTAAACAAAAAACACGACCTAATTCCTATCGTCATTAAAGACCCATGGGAAGGGCAATTACCCCCATCTCTATCATTACGTCTAAAAGATCACGAATCAGACACAGAAGCAACAATACACAGCAATACAACAACCAACGAAATCTATCAAAACATTTGCAACAGTACAGAGTTAAAATTACAACGCTTTTTCAAAAATAATCAATGCCATAGCATCAATATATACACAGAAAAAGATTATATTTTACCTCTAAAGCACTACTTCAAATACAGAAAACAAAAGAACCATGTCTAAAAAGTACTTTTTTTTAATTATTCTATCAATATGGGTCACACCGCATATAACTGCATTCACCCTAAACTACAACGTAAGTCCAAACATAATCAGCTTAGGAAGCCCCTTTAAGGCCCAAATTCTAATAAAAAGTGCTAAACCCATAGAAATACAAAAAGGTCTAAGTGCTAAAGATTTCGAGCCCTTACATTTACTCAAACAAACTCTAACACAAGAAAAAAGTCTTAAAACAATCAGCTATACCTTACAACGTTTCAGAAAAGAACAGACCATGATCCCAACACTAAACCTTCAAATCCTTCATGAAAAAACATTGCACAATATCATTATTCCAGCCTATCCTCTGGGTCTAAAAAGTAATTTTAAAAAGGATGAGTTAAAAAATCCTACATTAGGAAAAAACAAAGCGAATATCGAATTTTCATTTTTATGGCGCTGGCTTTTACTCCCCTTTAGCGGGATTCTATGTGCGCTAATCTGTGGCATACTTATCTACCGCTGGTATAAAAACAAAAAAAACAATCTATCACAAAATCTCCCCCAAAAAATATACATCTCGCCCGTAGACCAGGCCCTTGAAGCATTAGAAAATCTAAAGAAAAAAAACCTGTTAACAAACGAAAAAATAAAAGAGCATTATTCTGAACTTAGCGACATTATCAAACAATTTTTAAGTCGCCAATACAGCAAAGATTTATCTGAAAAAACCAGTAGAGAATGTTTATATAGTCTAAGAGAAACCTTAGAAGAACACGCCAAAAGAAAACTAAAAAACCTATTTAACAGTTGTGATTTAGTAAAATTTGCCAAACATCGGCCAAACAACAAGACGCACGAAGACATCCTTGAAAAAAGTAAACAACTAATATGTAAATTAGCTGAACAAACTCAGGAAAAACAACATGACCTTTGCTAATCCCCTATTTTTAATCTTACTAGCTCTACTCCCTGCCTTTATGATCTGGCACAAAAAATGGCAACGAAAACCTTATATTCAATTTTCAAAAACAAAAGAATTACAAAACATCAAAAAACACACAAATCTTTTCACCATGCTACAAAATTATCTACCATATCTTATCTTAGCAATCCTGATACTGGCATTAGCCAGACCCCAAACCAATTTAGAAATAAAAGAAGTTAAATCAGAAGGCATCAGCATCATCACAGCACTTGATGTATCTGGCAGTATGGCGGCAGAAGACCTGCTCCCTAATCGACTTATAGCGGCAAAAAAAACCATAGAATCCTTTATTAACAAACGAAACCTCGACCAAATAGGCCTGATTATTTTTGGCTCCGCCGCCTACACACAATGCCCCTTAACACTAGACTATTCACTTTTAAACAATCTGCTCTCAAAGGTCGAAATAGGTGCTGCTGGCCAAGAAACTGCCATCGGAATGGCAATAGCAACAGCATTAAATCGCTTAAAAGAAAGTAAAACAAAAAACAAAATATTAATTCTCGTCACTGACGGCGAAAACAACAAAGGCAAAATTAGCCCATTAAATGCGGCTCAATTAGCTCAAACCTTAGGTATCAAAATTTACTGCATTGGGATTGGCAAAAAAGGAGGCGCCCCCATTCCCTACAACCACCCAAACTTCGGTAAACAATATTACAAAGACCCCTATGGCCGCCCTCTATTAACACGTTTAGATGAAGAAACATTAAAACAAATTGCCAATATAACAAATGGCGACTATTTCAGAGCAGAAAACATCAAAGAACTTGAACAAATATATAAAAAAATTGACGCCTTAGAAAAAACAGTCGTAAAAACAAAAACATACAACAATACAAAAGAACATTTCCCAAAATTATTAACCCTATTATTAGGTCTATTTATCCTTAATACCTTACTAAAAATTAAACAAACGCGAACCTTACCATGACCTTTGCCAAACCAAACCTACTATGGATGTTACTCATTATCCCAGTCATTACAGGGATATTCATCCTATTACAAATAAACGCTAGAAAAAAACTCATCCGCATCATTCCACGCCGCCATTGGCCCACCATCATTCCAGGGCTTTGCTATAAACAAAGAGCCTGGATCTACACATTGTATCTCTTAAGTTTTATTTTCTTAATCCTTGCCTGTGCACAACCTCAATATGGCTTTAAAATAATCAAAACTGCACGAAAAGGCATCAACATTTTTATTGCACTAGATACGTCCACAAGCATGTTAGCAAAAGACGTCTTACCCAACCGTTTCACATTAGCCAAACAAGAAATCATAGGTCTCATAAATAATCTTAAAGGCGACCAAATTGGCCTCATTTTATTTTCAGGAGATAGCTTCATTCAATGCCCCCTAACACTAGACTATAACAGCATCATGATGTTTTTAGAAAACAGCCAAATAGGAAGTATACCAAAACCAGGTAGCAACTTAGCGCAAGCCATCAAAACAGCCCGATTAAATTTTAAAAAATATAAAAGTGGTCAAAATATTCTTATCATATTCACAGACGGAGAAAACTTTGAAAACGATCCTATAGCATCTGCCAAAGTCGCCTCAAAAGAAAACATCAAAATATTCCCTATTGGACTAGGTAAATCAGATGGAGAACCCATCCCTATTTTTAATAACAAAACCCAACTTATCGGCTATAAAAAAGACAAGGATAACAAGGTTATTTTCTCAAAATTAAACGAAAAAGTTCTAAAAGAAATTGCAAAAACGACACAAGGAAACTATTACCATGCAAACGGACGTAATAGCGTAAGTAGCCAACTATACAAAACATTATCAAACATAGAAAAAAAACACCTAAAAAATCAAATCAAAAAAAATCATATCCACCGCTACCAAAGCATTTTGTTTTTATGTTTAATTACCTTTATACTAAGTTTGATTATTAGAGAAGCAAAAGAATGAAAAAAAAATGCCTATATGGTCTAACAAGTATCCTATTTTTAGCCATCACAACAAACGCCAGCACTTTTTCGAGTTACATAGAAAATAAAAAGGGACTCAGCGCATTCGAATCAAAAAACTACGAAAAAGCCTTAGAACAGTTTGGTAAATCCTTAGAAAAAAAAGGAGATGAAGGCAGTCTACTCTACAATATAGCAAACGTTTACAGTCAAAGCGGTCAATCCGAAAAAGCAAAAAAAACCTACCTCTCCGCGATAAACAAACTAAAGGGAAATAAAAAAGCCAATGCCTATTACAATTTAGGTAATCTACACTTCAACGAACAAAACTATCAAGAGGCGATCAATGCATACATAGAAAGCTTAAAAATAAATCCCTCTGATCAAAACAGCAAACAAAATCTAGAACTTGCGCTAGCGTACCTAGAATTACAAAAACAAAACAAGAAACAACAAAATAAACAAGAAGAAAAAAAGAACGATCAAAAGCAAGATCAAAAGAAAGAAAAACAAAAATCAAAAAAAGATAAAGAACAACAAGCCAAAAAAGAAGAAAATACCGAAAAAAAACAAGCCAAAAATTTTCTAAACACCCTAAACAAAGATGAACAAGAAGCCTTAAAAAAATATAAACACCAACAAGCCCTTGAAATAAACAGCGATTATGATTGGTAACTCAAAAACAAACTTCTGGTTCAAAGGACTCATCATCATAGCGACTTGCACGCTATTACAGGCAAACACAGTCACTCTACACGTGCAAGTCGATAAAAAAACACTCTCTTTACAAGACACCTTAACATACGAAGTAAAAGTAAACGGCATCGCCAACAATGATAGACCCACTATTACACTCCCTGAACTAAAAAACCAATTTGCCATAGTTTCTTCAAGCGAATACACCTACATTTCAATTCAAAATGGCCAAGCTTCCCATTCAAAAAGTTATCGCTACATATTAAAACCCTTTCAAACTGGGGAAATAACCTTATCCCCAACACAAGTAAGCTTCAACGGTAAAAAATATCTATCACAAGCCATAACGATTCTTATCACAAACAAACAAACTCCTTCCTCCCCAGCTCAAAATCAATCACAAAACCAACAAATATCCCCTAGTATCCAGCAAGCGGCCAACCGATATAATCTTTTTGCAAAAGCATCCCTGAGCAAAAATGAGGCCTACATCGGTGAACAAATCACCTACACAGTAAAATTCTTTAGGCGGGTCCGCATCTTTAGCGACATTAATTTTTCTATTCCCACATTTGAAAATTTCTGGGTTGAAAATCTAACCCTCAACCCTAATGATCAACCCAGCAATATTAACGGTCATATGTTTTACGAACGGGACTTAATAAATAACGCTATTTTTGCCCTCAAAGCTGGAGAATATATGATTCAAGGCCCCAAAGTATCCTTTATTTTAAATCCTTTCGAAGGTCAAAGCAGCCTTCAAGCAAACAACCTAAAGTTGAAAATAAAAGAACTTCCTCAAACAGATAAACCCGATAACTTTTCCGGATTGATCGGAGAATTCAACCTCAAAATTGATCCTATTGAACAAAACATAGAAGAAAATACACCCTTTACAATCAAACTAAACATTGAAGGCCAAGGCAATATTAACAGCATCTCTGAACTAAATTTTGAGTCTAATTTAGACTTTAAAATCTATAAATCCAGTATTAAAGATGACTTAAATAAAACAAACCATATCAGTGGGAAACGACAATTTGAATATACAATTATTCCCAAAAAAGCAGGCGTATTATACTTACCAAGTTTCACCTTTAATTATTTTTCGCCAAACGAACAACGCTATAAAAAATTAAATACTAAACGTTTTGTAATCAACGTGAAAAAAAATCCTAATAAACTAATTCAAGCACCATCTGAAAAAATTACCCTCCAAAAAGAAATGACAAAAAAACAAGACATTCATTACCTCAAATCAATAGAGAATCTCAAAGACAGTCCATTTTTCTGGGAGAAAAAATCAACAATTGCACTACTTAGCAGCAATATATTTTTCTTTTTGCTCTTAGGCTCATTAAGCCTTAAAAATAACTTAACTTTAGGAAATTCAAAGAAAAATCTGCGTAAAAATACCCTAAAAGAAATAGAAAAAAAACTGGACTCTTTTACTAAAAAAAATAAAACAGCCCCATTAGCGTTAATACAAAATCTTCTTTTAGATCTTTTAGAAATTCACATAGGGCCAAAAGCAAAAAGTCAATCCAAAACAGCCATCATAAACATACTCGAGGCCAAAACATTACCGCCTGCATACATCAACGAATTAACCAATTTATGGGACGAACTAAATTATGCCAATTACAGTCAAAGTAGCTTATCTGAACAGTCCTTAGACGCCTTCACAGCACGTTTACAAAAATTAATTTACACAACAACGGAGCTTTTATGAAACGACCAGCATTCTTACTAAGTATTCTCTTTTTGTGGATTACTTTTGCACAAATACCTACTGTTGCCTCTCTCAAAGACGCCGCCATCCATTACAACAATAAAGACTATCAATCCGCCTTAGATCTTTACTTAGAAACAAACAATAAAAAAAATGATAGCGCCTTTTTTTATAACTTAGGCAACATCTATACAAAATTGGAGCAGTATGGAAAAGCACGTCTTTTTTACACAAAAGCACACCGTTTATCCCCTAGAGATAGAGAAATTAAAGAAAATATAAACGTAATCAAAACAAAATTAATCGATCAAGAACTCTTACAAAAAAGTTTTAACACTATGCTATTAGAAAAAATATGTGATTCACTAAATATAAACGAAAGCTGGCTACTGTGGTTCACACTACTCTCTCTTTTAAATCTTTTACTATGGACTAAAAAATACCGCCCAAATGTCCTTACAGCAAAAAGCATCCTGCCTGTAACAGGTCTATTAATAGTAAGCACCCTATTTTTAGTCATCAAGCTTAATCAAGATGTTTGGCAAAAAAAGGGAATCATTATAACTCCAAAAGCAGCGGTTCACTCCGGTCCTTCCGAAAATTTACCTGTCCTATTTTTCATACACGAAGGTAGTGAATATCACATAAAACAAAATCAAAATGAATGGGAAAAAATAAAGCTATCAACAGGGCTAACTGGATGGACAAAAGCAATAAATACTCAAAAAATATAAGCATTATTACCTTATGCTGTTTATGCATCATCTCGCTATACCCAGCTAAAATAGGGATCGCTCAAATCAACTATTTTTCTGTAGACAAAGAATTTTTAACCCCCATCAGTTTAAATTCTTACCAAAATAAAAAAATACCCCAACTCTTCCAAAATCCATCCTCATTATCTCAAAACAAACACAAACAAGCTCTCTTAATGATTCATAAAAAAAGCCTGGCCTATAATCATGTTCATAGCGCATTTTTATGGCCCCTAAAAACCTTAAACATTGGTATGACCCTCAGTCATTTTGGTACCAATAGCTTAATCAATACACCAACACCCACCCCCTTTGAAAAACCACAACCAACAGGTACCTTTTCTCATCAACTAAACACCGTTGAATTTAGCCTCTGTAGCGCTCAATGGAATGTAAACCCAAGTCTAAAAATCACCTATCTACATCAACGTCTCGAATCCGACCATGCCTCAGGCATGAATATTGACCTTGGTACTCAATCCTGGATAAATAAGCATATATGGATCGGGGCATATACACGTCATCTCACAAAAACAACATTATACTGGAAAACAAGCCCCACAGTAGAAGAAAAAAAACCCGATATAATCATCGAAAGCGGCATCAAATTAAACACCCAAAATATACGAATAAGTCTTAACAAAGAATGGCTCCGTATTTCTAACAGCTGGCAACATAAAAATATCAGCATCCAGCCAGACATACTATATCAACATAACACAACAAGAATAAAACGTCTGGGCTTAGGGTTTAGTTTAAGCCTTCAACAACTAGACATCTTATATCACTATCTTTATTATCCCGATAGTACAACATTAAAAAAAGAAGAAATACAACTAGGAATCATGTGGTCATGGACATAACAAAAATAGAAAAACATAAACATTATTATTTCATTGGCATTGGGGGTACCGGAATGAGTGCTCTCGCTCGAGCACTGTTAGAAATGGGGGTTCGCGTATCTGGATCAGATCTCAACGAAACAATAACAACGATCAAACTTAAAGATTTAGGCGCAAATATATACATCGGACATAGTAAAAATAATCTTCAAAAAGCACAAATCATCGTTGTCTCCACTGCAATAAATAACAATAATCCTGAATTAAAATTTGCCAAAGAAGAAAAAATACCTATCCTACACCGTGCCGATCTATTAAGTCATTTTATAAACGCATGTCCAAAATCTATTATCGTCACTGGAACACATGGCAAAACAACAACCAGTGCCATGCTCGTACAAATTTTAACCACATTATTTAATAAAGTCCCCACCTTTATCATTGGTTCAACCCTGAATAATTTTAACAAAAACAGCCATATCAGCGACAGCGAGTACGGCGTATTTGAAGCAGACGAAAGTGACGGATCTTTTACAAAACTCGCCCCCTACGCCACCATTATATCCAACTTAGAAGCAGAACATCTTGAATATTATAACAACGAAGAAACCTTACTAAACACATTTCAGACGTACATACACACCTTGCTCAAAAAAGACAAAATAGTCCTGATTAATAGAGAATGTCCTCAGTTACAAAAAATAACCCACTCAATCAAAAATAAAAATTTACATCATTTTAGCCTAAATGAAAAACAAAGCATCCACACACACAACATCCAAACAACCTCTAAAGGTATTTCTTGTAAAATAAAACACAAAGATAAAACATATCCCTTAGATCTACAAATTTTTGGCCATCACAATATAGAGAATGCCATTTCTGCACTAAGTTTTATAGCCTTAGAGCAACAAAATATAGAACCAAGCTGCAAAAGCCTTAACAGTTTCACCGGAACAAAACGACGCACAGAATGGATTGGCAAAGCAAACAACATAGATATTTATGATGATTATGCCCATCATCCAAGCGAAATACACTGCACCTTAAAAGGTCTCAAAGAAAGCCTAAAGCGACCATTATTATGCATTTTTCAACCTCACCGCTACAGCAGAACTCTTAATCATTTCAATAAATTTGCAGAGGCTTTTGAGTTTGCAGATACGGCCATTATCACAAAAATTTATGCCGCAAGTGAGACGGCTATCCCCAATATCACTGCCAAAGAGCTACAAGAACAAATAAGCAAAACATGGCCCAACAAAACAATCTTATTCATTCAACAAAAAAGCTTAATTGCAAAACAAATAATGAAAAAATTAAAAAAAAACCAAGTAATTATCACCATGGGAGCCGGTGATATACACACGGTATCAAAAGAGATTCTTACCCAACTAAAACAACATAATTACAATGCTTAAAAAAGTAAATGTCCCCATCAAACAACTGTGTTCATTTGGAAACAGTGGGCATGTAAAATCGTTATTTATCATTGAAAAAATAGAGGAGTTACAGCAATTAATCAAAGAAAAGACCTCCTTTTTTATCTTAGGAAAAGGCTCAAACACCGTCATCAATCCCAATCATCACTATACGCACATTATCAAACTATCCCCCCACTTATTCCCCCCGCATATAGAAGGTAATATATGTTGGCTAGGAGCTGGCTACAGTATCACAGAAAGCTTAAAATTTTTACTCAAACATAAACTAAGTGGACTAGAGTTTGCCATTGGGATTCCAGCATCAATTGGCGGCATGCTTTACATGAATTTCAGCTGTTGGAACCAAACTATTTCCGATTATTTAGAAAAAGTACAATGCATGACCCCAGAAGGAAATATCCTAACTATAAATAAAAAAGACCTAGCTTTTAACTATCGCAAGAGCAGTTTCCAAACAAATAAATATATTATCCTCAAAGCTGGATTCAAATTAAAAAACAGCCCTATAGAAGAGATCAAAAAAAAATCACATGCTTACCTTCAAAAAAGAAAAACTGAACATCCTCTCAACGAAAAAACATTTGGAAGCATCTTTAAAAACCCAAAAAATCATTCAACCGGTAAATTACTAGAAAACCTAAAATTAAATAGCCAACCTTTCAACAAGGTACGATTATCTAAAAAACATGCCAACTTTATGATAAATCATAACAATGCATCATTTGAAAACATCAAAAACTACCTTGAATTCATTGAAAAAACAGTCAAAGAAAAAATAGGGCTTTCACTAGAAAGAGAAGTCATTCTAATTTCATGAAAACGCTTAAAGAAAAAAAAATATGTGTATTAGCTGGCGGCAAATCTAGTGAAAAAGAAATATCGTTAAAATCTGGGACCGCTGTTTTAAATTGTCTAAAAAAAGCCAATTACAATGTTTTTTTAGCGAACCCTTTTGAACTCGATACCTGGATCAATAACTGTGATATCGTATTTATTGCCATGCACGGGAAATATGGTGAAGATGGCCAAATACAACGGATTCTTGAAAAGCACAGATTACCTTATACAGGGTCTGGCATTAATGCCTCCATAAACTGCATGAATAAATGGACATGCAAACAATATTTAGAACAAGCAAATTTACCCGTTCCTGCCTACAGTTATCATCAAAGCAGCCTCAAAAAATTACCTCCCTCCTTTACATTTCCTGTTGTTTTAAAACCGCTAGACCAAGGCTCCAGCATCGGCGTACATATTATAAAAACCCCAGAAGAATTACAAAAGAAAAGTAACCTTCTGATCACAACATATCAACAATTTCTACTAGAACGCTACATTTCAGGCCGAGAATTAACTATCGGCATTATAGAAAAAAATCAAACACCCATCGCACTTCCTATATTAGAACTACAAAGCAAAAACGAATTTTATGATTACAACGCAAAATACACTAAAGGCTTAACCAAATTTATCATCCCCGCAGAGCTCCCTCCCAAACAAACAAAAAAACTTCAGAATCTTGCTATCAGCGCCCATAAAACACTCAACTGTCTGGGATTTTCAAGAATTGATTTTCTACTCGATCAACATCATAATCCCTACATTTTAGAAATAAACACAATCCCAGGCTTTACAGAAACCTCTGATTTACCCGCACAAGCAAAGGCTGCAGGGCTTTCATTCTTAGATCTCATTGTTCAACTATTACAAAATGCAATAGACGCACATGGCCAAACATAACATTAACAAAATTTTAACCATCACACTCACAATCATCTCACTCACAACAATTGGACTATTAATGATCCTTCCCCTATTTAAAATAAACACCCTACGACTAACAAACATTAATACCGAAAATAAAAAAAAAGTATTAGCAGAACTCGAACAATACAAACATACAAACATCTTCAAAGCTTACTTAAAACTAAAACCAAAAAACCATCTTAAAAATTTACCCGAAATAGAAAGCCTCAAAATAAAGATTAAATTACCAAACACTTTAGTTATTCACGTCATAGAAAAAAAACCATGGTTAGCATTATGGAGCAAAGGAAAAAATGTCAGTATTGCCAAAGATGGGTTTATATTAAATACAGAGCAAAACAGTACATCCCCCGAAAACTTAATGATTATTAAAAATTTACCTGAAAATGTCTTCGAAGAAAAATACTTAAGTAAAAAAACAACACAAACACTCCAAACCATAACGCATCAAATAAAAACTATATTTCCTACACAACAAATGCAATTAGAGCCCTATAAGTGGCAGCAATGGATTTTATGGTTCAATGACAAAACACCTATTTATTTAAGCGAAGACATCAACAATATCGCCGCACAATTAAATCAGCTTAACTATCTTTTAAAACAAAAAAAAATAAAGAAAAAAATAATTTATATTGACTTACGAATCCCGAAAAAAGTAATAATTAAATATGAAAAACAAAAAAGAAACAATTATTAGTATAGATATTGGCAATCACAAATGCCGTTGCACCCTGTTTAACAAACTAAATAACACATTAACCATACTAAAAATGGGAACCAGTAAAACAAACGGATTAACCCATACAACGATTACAGATCAACATCTATTTCAAGAGTCCCTTCATACTTGTATCAAAAGCTGTCAAAGCACCATAAACAAAAAACACTGCCAAATCATCATCAATAGCCCCATAGAGCATCCACATACCCACACAACAACAACCGCCCCTCCCTTACTAAACAATATAAAAACAAACATCCAAAACGCCTTGAAAGACTTCTCACAACATCCATTAATTTTCTTACCTGCTGGACAAGCAATCTATGAACAAGGCCTCACTCACGATGAAAAAACAAAAGGATGCATACTAATTGATATCGGCGCCTATAACAGTAAAATAAAAATCATCCAAAACAAGCTCATTCAAGAAGTAGTATCTGTACCCATTGGAGGATATACCATAACAAAAGATTTAAGTATTTGCCTAAAAACAAACGAAGAAACGGCTGAAAAATTAAAAATACTCTCCTGTAATTTAGAAGAAAATCCACCCCAAAAAGAGATCACACATAACAATGAAACCTTTGACAATCCCCTTATTCAGAAAATTATCAAAGCAAGAGTCTCAGAATGGCTCCAACTTATTCAAAAAAAAACCCCCAAACATCCGTTTATTATATATGGGGGAGGGGCACTATTAAAAAATAAAAGTGCCTTTTTAAAAAACAAATATAATATCTCCTGTCGACGCTTAGAACCAACATCTATCCATAAAAACTGTAACCAACTGACCTTTGCTACCTCCATTGCAAATGGCATTTATGCAGAAAAGCAACAATTACTTACAAAGAAATCAACACTAGGAATTAAAAAATGGTTTCAAAACTGGCTATAAAACTACAACTTCACCTAGTCAAAATATTCTATAACGAGTTAAAAAACGATTGTAAAAAAACATTAAACTTTACAAGTGGGATTGCCGTATTAATTAGTCTGACCTTATACACATTAGAATTTGGCTTCAAATTAAACACAGCCAATCAAAGTTTATTTACCCAAATGTATCATTATATTTACGGTTATTTTGTCATAGAAATTCTTCTCAATGCCTTCTACATACAATCCCCACTGACTTACATCAAAAAAAAAAGTAGCGATTTAGTTGTTTTACTTCCCTTAATTCCATATCAACTCCCATTCATAACACCCTTTATCATACAAATAAGTATCGCGATAATCATAGTTAAAAGGTTATCGCTCCCTTTTAAAAGTTTTCAAAAAATAAAAGTAAAACCCGCCAATCTATTCATATTAGGCTTTTTACTAAGTATTTTCATAGGATCATTACTACTCAGTCTACCTATATCCAACCACAACCTCCATGGAATCTCCTATATTGACGCCTTATTTACTGCAACATCGGCCATTTGCGTCACGGGTCTTGTGGTAAATAACATACACGAAACATTCAGTACCTTCGGAACAAGTATTATCTTAATATTAGTTCAAATTGGTGGCCTAGGAATCATGAGCTTTGCGATTTTATTATCCCTTGTAATGAAACGTAAAGTATCACAATTATCCAGTCAAGAATTTCAAAATAGCTATAATACCTTTAATTTAAAAGAGACATTTTCTGCCATAAAATTTATTTTTAAATTCACCTTAATGATCGAAATCATTGGCGCTGCAATATTATTTATAAGCTTCAACGCCAAATCCCTACCTTGGCCACAACGTCTTTTCCACGCAATCTTTCATTCTGTATCCGCTTTTTGCAATGCAGGATTCGCGTTATTTTCAGACTCATTGGAACAATTTCAATACAACAGCCTCACCCTTTTATGCATTGCGACACTCATTATTATAGGTGGAATAGGCTTCCCCGTCTTGTTTAATGTGATACAAATCAAAAAGAAAAATAAATCATTCAAATGGTTAAAATTACAAACAAAAATCGCCTTAATCACTACAGCAATCCTGCTTATGGCAGGAACATTAATTTTTTGGCTCAGCGAACAAAATCATGCCTTACAACACCAACCCTTCACAACACAATGGATCAATGCTTTTTTTCAAATCACCTCTGCAAGAACCGCCGGATTGAACAGCCTAGATTTAAATACACTATACCCAAGCACTCTAATCATTTTACTTATTTTAATGATCATTGGCGCCTCTCCTGGGTCCACAGGTGGTGGCATAAAAACCACCAACTTTGGCATCCTCATGATCGCGTTTTGGCAAAGCATCAAATCATCTCAATACATAGAAGCGGGTGGCCGACGCATACCCTACGACATAATATTAAAAACACTCTCCATTCTCATCTTATATTTAATAAGTATTTTTATCATTTTTTATAGCCTACTATTGCTAGAATCCGACATAAACACCTCAGACCTACTATTTGAAACCATTTCCGCCTTTGGAACCGTGGGGTTTTCAATGGGAATTACCGCCGAATTATCAAAATGGGGAAAACTCATTATCATAGTCGCTATGTTTATCGGTAGAATGGGCCCTCTTACAATGGCCTTCGCCTTATCAAAACCAAAACAAAAAACAAAACACTACTATCCTGAAGAAAATATCTCTATAATATAAGTAAATGTCAGATAAAATTAAAAGCGTAGCCGTCATTGGTCTAGGCCAATTCGGAAGCCAAGTTGCCGTAAGTCTCTCTCAAAAAAATTTCGATGTCTTAGCCATAGACAACACAATGGATCCTGTCTCTGAAATCAAAGACCTCGTCTCACAAGCTGTCATGTTAGACGCCACCGACAAAAAAGCCATGAATGCCATTAACATCAACACCATCGACATCGCAGTAGTCGCATTTGGTTCAAACGTACAATCAAGTTTACTCAGTACTGCCTTACTCCAAAGCTTTCAAATTGAAAATATTTTTGTAAGATCCATTAACTCTCTACAAGAAAGCATTCTAACCTCTTTAGGGATACAAAACATCATCAGCATCGAAAAAGAAATGGGAATACAAATATCCAATAGTATTTCCAGTAAAGGCGTAGGACGCTACATCCCACTATCTAACAGCCACGCCATCATCGAAGTATCCGTCCCGAAACCCTTCATAAATAAAACCCTAAGATCCCTACATCTACGCCATAAATATCACGTCAATATTGTCGGAATAAAATCAAAACTATCCATCGTCAAAGACGACGGTGAAATCGACTTCGAAGTCAAAATGACCGATATTCCAGACCCCAGTTATCCCTTACAAAAAGAGGATATTTTAATCATTTCAGGCACTGATGACAAACTCAATCAATTTATAAATTTAGGAAAGTACAATGATTAAACAACTCTTAAAATTATCTCCCCTCATACAGTTTATTATTCTAAGTAGCCTCTTGATTACCTTGCTTATTCTTAGCACAGACTTTTTATTAACAACCATCAATACATTTTTATCACTAGATAACAACCCATTAACTCTAGAAACACTCTCCCAAATCATCCCTATTTGGCAACTTGCCTGCATCATAGGTTTTGCATTATTATTTTCCGCCATTACCCTAGGCCAACATTTATACCAACAAAAAGAGCTAAAACTAAGTTTAAAAAATTCCCTAGAAGAAAAAAAAATAGCAGAAAACTTCGAACACCTCTTCAACGGAAACAATTTTATTAGCATACAAAAAAACATAGAAGACGTTCTAAACTTATATAAAAACTTCGATTCGATGAAAAGTACAAAAATTCATCTAGAAATGACCACCTTAAAAATATTAATCGGTCATCTTGATGCAGGTATTATTTTTGTAAATCATGACAAAATCGTCACGCATATCAACCCTGCTAGTGAAAATATGCTAACACTCATTCCCGGCGAAATCATCGGTCAAAATTTTTCCAGAAAAATACACAATCCCATCATATTAGACGCCTTAGAACAATGCTTACATGAAGATAAAAAAACCATCAACGAACCCTTCCAAAATGGAAACAATATTCCCTTATTATTTTCAAGCATCCCCATAAAAGATAAAAATGGAAAAATTCTTCGTGCGCTCATCATCATCAAAAAGACACTTCCCCAAGCTACAAACCAAAACAATCACGAGTAGCCTCTTCATAAACTAAAAAAAATAAGCTAAAATTAACAACAAAGTATAAAAAAGTAAAAATAAGGCAAAACAAGGAGTGCGTTATGATTGTCATCATGAAGCCACAAGCAACTCAAAAAGACATAGACAACATCGTCAAAAAAATCAACTCATTAGGCTTAAAAGCTCATACACTTCCGGGTACAGAACGCAGTATTATTGGGGCAATCGGCGACACTAATGCCAAAAACTCCCTAAAAACGCTCTCCACTCAACCCGGAGTGGACAATATTTACCCCATCACCAAACCCTACAAATTAGCCGCCCGAAGCACCAAGCACGAAGACAGTATCGTCACCATTAATAACATACCCGTCGGCGGCAAACATTTTGTAGTAGTAGCTGGCCCCTGTTCTGTAGAAAATAAACATCAAATCATCAGTACCGCAGAACACATCAAAAGCCAAGGGGCGGCCTTATTACGTGGCGGTGCCTACAAACCCCGAACATCCCCCTATAGCTTCCAAGGCTTAGAAGAAGAAGGCTTAAAATTACTCGCAGAAAGCAAGAAAAAAACCGGATTAGGAATCGTCACCGAACTTTTATCCGCACACACCACAGAACTCGTGGATAAATACACAGATCTTATCCAAATTGGCGCCCGAAACATGCAAAACTTTGCTCTTTTAAAAGAAGTCGGCAAGCTCAAAACACCCGTACTCATCAAGCGTGGCCTTTCTGCAACACTAGACGAACTTCTAATGTCAGCAGAATATGTCTTAGCCGGTGGTAATTACAATGTTATTTTATGTGAGCGAGGCATCAGAACCTTCGAAAAAGCCTACCGTAATACCCTCGACCTAAACGCCATCCCCAAACTCAAAGAGCTCACCCATCTTCCCATCGTGGTCGATCCCAGTCACGGCACTGGAAATGTTAAGCTCATCACCCCCATGGCCAAAGCTGCCATCGCTGCCGGAGCTGATGGTTTATTAATCGAAGTACATCCAAAACCAGAAGAGGCATATTCAGACGGCGAACAATCCCTAACCTTTGCACAATTTTCAGATTTAATGGCCGCCATCAAACCCTATGTGGAACTAGCCGGTAAAGAACTCGTTGTCGTAGCCAAATAAACACTAAAGCCCGTTTCACGTGAAAATACTTCTTCAACGAGTCAAACACGCAGAAGTTCGCGTAAAAGAAAACGTTGTGGGAAAAATAAATCAAGGACTATTGTTATTTTTTTGTGCAGAAAAAGGGGATACAAAAGAAAACAGTCTATGGCTAGCTAAAAAATGCAGCAAATTAAAACTATTTCAAGATGAAAACAATAAAACCACAATGAATATTAATCAGATAAAAGGAGAGCTACTGATTATCTCCCAATTTACGCTAGCTGCAAGCTGTAAGAAAGGAAACAAAGCCAATTATAGTCACGCTGCTCCACCAGAACAAGCAAAAGAGCTATATAATCACTTTATTAATACATGCCAAAGTCTTTGTGAAAAAAAAATACAAACAGGTATTTTTGGCAGCTACATGCAGGTTTCACTCATTAATGATGGACCAAAAACTCTCTTACTATCCAAAACTACCATCCCTAAAAACAACAGAATTAACTGCGTCTAAATCTCTTACGCCTGAATAAAGATCTGAAAGGAAGCTATTAAATGTGGGATCAGCGCTAACTTCATTCAACTGTTGTAAAAACAAGCTCCTAAAGGCATCAATCCCTATAGATTTAATTAAACGACAAAATTCAGGAAAGAATGTAGGGTGAAAATGTAAACTATCTGGATTAAAAATACCCTCTACAGTACCAGCAAAGTTTTCCTTATTGATATCAGGCCAAATATTTTCGCTAGAAGAAAGCTTAAGAAGCTCAGAAAACTCTTCAGCCCCCCCCTTATGAGTCATACGTTTAAAAAGTTCTGTCCTATACTCATTTAAACACAAAAGTAACCGCTTAAGTCTGGACGAACCGTAATTAAACTTATAAGGAGAAGGAAGAAAGTCTTGCTTAGAAACTATCCTAAAATCATGAGAATTAACTGAAATAACATGATGTTCAGTTGGTAATGTCAAAACTGGAGGTAGCTTAGCAAAAGTAGTTAACGGCCGATAAAACTCATATGTAAGGTCATCAAGACATTGCACTAAGGGAGAAAAATCAAGTCCCTCTAAAATGGATTTTTTAAATAAATGTCTCTGAACTTTATAAACATATAATGGATTAACTTGACCTGATGATGGAGATGATGGAGATGATGGACTATCCTGACCACTTTGAACCTCTCTAGAAGTAAAAACCAGATGGTCCTGGCCCTCACCTTCCAAAACTAAAGGCGGTCCATCAACACCTAACAATCGCCTATTTAGAACAACAAAACTCTTTAAGTCTGCTACTAATTTATCAAAATCATCGCCCGATGGCCCTCTAGACGACGAAGTTCGACGAGAGGGAGAATTAGTTAAATTGTGAAGAGGAAAAGAATCAGAAAGCCCAGCAGACGTAGGCATCCCTAGAAAATTAGGCTTAGGCCTATTAGGCCTATTAGGCCTATTAAAGTTTCTACCCTGGAAAGATTTAGAAATAGGTTTATCGTCTCTACCCTGGAAAGGAACGGAACGAGAACGACGGGAATTAGACCCATGCCCAGGATTAACACATACGGATTTAACTTTAGTCATAAAAATCTCCTAAAATATAATAAAACTAACCATAAGATTACTTATTATAAAAATAAATAATTATGGTAAACCAAAATACTACCCTACATCAGAAAAGAAAGCAACAACATGTAAATACTCTACTAATAAATATAAATTAAAATTCAATATTATAAAAAGAAAAAAATATCGTACTTAAATATTTATAAAAAAAATAAAAACTAATCCTTTGACTAATAAAAAAAAAATAGAAAATATAGACAATAATAGAGAATTAAATAAAAAAAAGCCAATAAAAATCAACATAAAAAATAACAAACCAATATAATAACTAGTTTAAATAAATATATAATCACCAATTGGTAAATAAAATACAACTTTACAACAAAAAAATTCTTTAAAATATATTTATACAGAAATATAATAAAATTTATATATAAATATGAAAATAAAGAAATTAAAAAAATATAATAGGCAAATCAAGTACAAATAAACAATAAATACAAATAAAGAATATATAAAAATATTTAAATAAAAGAAAATAAAATAATAAAAAATATAGAAATATAATTATACAAAAACAAAATAATCTATTATTACAATAAATAAACAAAATGAAACAACAAAACCACTTAAACACTAAAATGGGAATTTAACCCCAGAAAAGCTATACTAAAGTTATGCACAAAAAAAGAAAAACCATCGCCTTTTATAGCCTCTTTTACCTCATCATCATACTATTAGCTATCCTAGGCCTGAGTATTAACATAAAAACAAACAATATCCACGAAGCCACACGCCCATTAGAAAAAAAACTAAACAACATAAAAAATAAAAACAACCTATTACGCCAAAAAGTACTAGAAAAAGACACACTAAGCTACCTCGCAAGCAAAGCAAAGGACCTACAACTTGCCCCCATACGAAAAAAAGAATATGTCTCATTACAAAATCAACCCTAAAAGAAATATCGTTTTCTGCATCAGCATCCTAATCATAGGTGGCGTATTCATCAGCCGGCTGGCCTATATTCAACTCATTCAACACCAACATTACACCCAAAAGGCCAATCGCCAACTCAAACACATCATCAACATCCACCCCAATCGAGGAGACATATACACAAAAGACCACACCTTACTCGCTACTATGAAAACCAGTTATTCAATATTCGCATTACCGAAAACCATCAAATCCCCCACAAAAAACGCCCTAGCACTCAGCCCCATACTAAATATCCCCGTCGAAGAGCTTGCAAAAAAAATGAGCAAAAATACTCATTTTGTATGGATCAAGCGCCACACCAACACACGTAACAAAGAAAAAATAAAAGAACTAAACCTACAAGGAATAAAAATAATTCAAGAAAAGCAACGCCATTACCCCCAACAAAAACTCGCCAGCCACATCATCGGCTTCACAGGCATCGACAATCAAGGCCTCAGCGGTATCGAATATAGCGAAAACAATAATCTTAAAGGCAATCCTGGCAAGATTATTCTAGAAAAAGACCCCAGAGGCCGCTCCCTCATTACGGGAAAAAAAATCCACTATAAAGCCAATCATGGCAGCCACCTCATTTTAACTATCGATACCTACACCCAACATATCACCGAACAATACTTAAAAGAAGGCATAAAAAAGTACCAAGCAACCAAAGGCTATGCCATCGTACTAGAACCCAACACCGGGCACATATTAGCCCTGGCTAGCTATCCAAATTTCAACCCAAACAACTGGCAACACGCGTCAAACCAAATATTCAAAAATCCATGTATCACTGATGTGTTCGAACCAGGCTCTGTGATAAAAGGCATCACCATTGCCATGGCATTAGAAGAAGGTCGAATTCAAGCAACTGATAAACTTTATGTACCACGAAATCTCAAAGTCTACAAACACACCATTAACGAAGCCCATCCTCCAAAAGAAGATGACCCCTACTTAAAAAGTATTACAGATATTCTAAAATATTCATCAAATATCGGTACCGCCCTCATCGCCCAAAAATCAAACAAATATGAACTATATCGCTATCTACGAAAATTTGGTTTTGGTAAACGCAGCAACTGCAACCTTCCCGGTGAAAGCAAGGGTATTTTACATCACCCTAACAACTGGTCAGGCATCGATCTAGAAACCCATGCCTTTGGTCAAGGCCTAGCTGTAACGCCTCTTCAACTTGCTGCCGCCATGAATGTCTTTGCAAACAACGGCAGCTATATCCAGCCAAAACTGATTTATCAACGAACCAACAACAATTTTGATAGCTTTCAAAAAAACACCCTAAGCTATCAACAACAAGTCCTATCCCCAAAAACTAACGCCCTCATCAAAGAAATGCTTAGCCAAGTAGTAGAGGGCGGAACTGCTTGGCCCGTCAAAATTCCTCATTATAAAGTTGCTGGAAAAACCGGAACAGCTCAAAAAGCGAAAGAAGACGGCCTAGGATACCAAGAAGGCAACTACATGGCCAGCTTTGTCGGTTTCCTCCCCTTTAATAAACCCAGAGCAGTGATAGCTGTAATTTTAGATAGCCCGCAAACCAGTATTTATGGTGGTCATACGTCTGGAGTCATATTTAAAAATATCGCTGAAAGCTTGATCAATCATTTCCATTATCCTCCCGATACGCCCTAATTTACACCGCAACAGGTAACTTAATAAAGGGCTGAGGATGATACTCCAACAAGGTAAAATCATCATAAACCAAGTCAAAAAAAGGCTTGTTCTCAATAGTAAGCTTGGGTAAACGGCCTGGTTTACGTGCAAGTTGCTCTACCATAGCCTCTAAATGATTTTCATATAAATGAACATCCCCAAAGGTATGAATAAAATATCGGGGTTGATAGCCACACTCTTGAGCAACCATCATTAATAGCAAGGCATAACTCGCAATATTAAAAGGCACCCCAACAGCAAGATCTGCAGACCGTTGATACAACTGACAATCCAAAAAACCGTCGACGACATAAAACTGAAAAAATACATGACAAGGAGGCAACGCCATATCAGGCAAATCTGCCACATTCCACGCGGAAACAATATGACGACGAGAATCAGGATTTTGTTTTAACTGAGCCAATAACTCAGATAACTGATCCACATAACTAAGCGTAATATTAGAGCCCTCACCAGCCTTTTTATAGCGCGGCCAAGAACGCCATTGATACCCATAAATAGGCCCCAACTCACCCGAATCATCTGCCCAGGCATCCCAAATACCACAACCAAGTCCATCATGAATATTAGTAGCTCCGCGTATGAACCACAATAATTCCTTTAGAACAGACGAAAAATACACTTTTTTAGTCGTTAGTAGCGGAAACCCTTTACGCAAATCAATACGTAACTGTTCACCAAATAAGGAACGCGTACCCGTACCCGTTCGATCTTTCTTGACAGCTCCTTGGTTTAAAACCTTCTTCACTAACTCTAAATATGTCTTCATAACCTTAGGTTAATCATAACAAAAGACTGAACGCATAGAAAGGCAAACAGAAATAGAAAAAATTACAATTTTAAAAAAAATACCCTCAAATGAAACTTGTCTTTAATTTTTTTTTTATGCTACTATTGAAGCATACCCTCAAGAGGAGACTAAACTTGACTGACACAGGCAACGTGTTAAAACAATTTGCGAATATTAAGGTTTTAGGTGTAGGTGGAGGCGGAGGTAACGCCGTTAACCGTATGATTGCGTCTAACGTAACCGGCGTAGAATTCTGGGCAATAAATACAGATCTACAGGCAATAAACGTTTCTTTAGCTGAACAAAAATTACAAATAGGATCAAAACTAACCAAAGGCTTAGGTGGCGGAGCCATACCTAATGTTGGAGAACAAGCAGCCAAAGAAAGCAAAGAAGACTTAGAAGTAGCGTTAGAAGGTGCTGACATGGTCTTTGTGACCGCTGGCATGGGTGGTGGCACTGGCACCGGCGCATCCCCCGTAATTGCACGTATAGCCAAAGATATTGGCGCCTTAACAATTGGCGTTGTCACAAAACCTTTTCGTTTCGAAGGTCCTGTCAGAAACAGACAAGCACTCGAAGGAATAGAAGAACTCCGGCAACATGTTGATGCACTTATCGTTATACCTAATAACAATCTGCTAGAAGTGGTTGAAAAAATGACGTCCATGACAGAAGCCTTCAAAATTGCAGACGACGTACTACGTCAAGGTGTTCAAGGTATTGCTGAACTCATCACTGTCCCCGGTTTAATAAACTTAGATTTTGCCGACGTCAAAACCATTATGAAAGATTCAGGATCTGCCATGATGGGCGTAGGTCAAGCAAGTGGTGAAGGACGCGCCCAAGAGGCTGCTAAACAAGCTGTATTTTCACCATTGCTAGAAGAATCAATAGAAGGTGCCACAGGCGTCATTTTAAACATCTCAGGAAGCGACAATTTGTCTTTACACGAAGTACACGAAGCCGCCGACGTTATTTATAATGCAGTTGATCCAGAAGCTAATATTGTCTTCGGCTCAGTCATCAGAGAAGATCTTGGCGACAATATCGTCATCACCGTAATAGCAACAGGCTTTATAAAAGATAAACCCCTCCAATCAAGCCAAATTTTTCAAAGCAGCCAACAAACAGATCCCTCTCATACAGAATCAATTCAAATCTCTCCAAATATAGACTTCACAGACACCTCCTCTACAGAACCCGAAAACATAGACACCTTACCAGAACCCTTGAAACATATTAGTCAACTAAGCAATATTCAAACAACAGACTCATTACCTAAGCAAGAAAACTTAGAAACCCCCTTTACGAATAAAGATAACTTATCAGCGACCCCACCACATATTCAAGAAGAAGAAGAAAAAATTCAAACCCTTCAAGACGCCATTCAAAACCAAGAAAACAACACACAATCAGTCACAGACCCTACGACAGAATCAGCACAATCTCATCAAGAAATGGAAAGTACATTCCCCTCCCCCAGTCAAAACAATATCCCCAAACACGCCTCCCCTGAAAACACCTATCAAATACAGGTGCCAACACATAGCTCCGTCAGCCCCACTGACACCCCCTTAGAAACACCCCCTTCCACCAACAATGAGGACATCAACGAAGAATCCTCAAACCATCACCTTGATGTACCTGCCTTTCTCCGAAACATTAAATAAGCTCTACATACAAAACCGTAATGGATGAGCTTACAATCACCCCAAAACAATTAAAAAATCATACGTTAATACTTGATGAAACCTTACCTGGCGATAAATCAATCTCACACAGAGCCTATATATTAGCCAGTTTATGCAACAATAACAGTCTTTTCGAAAACATGTCTGAAGCTACCGATTGTAAAAACAGCAGACAAGCTCTAAAAAGTCTTGGCATTCCAATTAAAAATATCAAAAAGAAAACAGCCATACACGGCCAAGGACTAAAAGGACTTAAGCCCCCCCCTTCATGTATCAATGTGGGAAATGCCGGAACTGCCATCCGTCTACTAACCGGTATTTTGGCCGCTCAACCTTTTAACAGCGAAATCAGTGGCGATAAAAGCATCCAACAACGACCAATGGACCGCATTATCAACCCGTTGGGCCAAATGGGGGCCATCATCAAAGGTAAAGCTAGAAACAACAAACGCTTTGCCCCTTTAAATATTATCGGTCAAAAGCAACTAAAAGGGATCCTTTATCAACTCCCTATTGCCAGTGCTCAAGTAAAATCAGCCCTACTATTTGCAGGCCTCTATGCCCAAGAAAAAACGGTTATTATCGAAGAAACACCTTCCCGCGATCATAGTGAACGACTGCTACGTTACTTTGGAGCAGACATTCTTTGCAAAAAAAACCACATCTCTATCACAAACACAAAACCATTAAATAATCCCCATCCTAACACAGCCTTATTCATCCCCAATGATCCCTCTGCTGCTGCTTTCTTCATTGTTTTAGCTGCCTGCCATCCAAGCTGTACACTCATTTTAAGAAAAGTCAGTCTAAACCCACAACGAATCGCATTTTTAGATATTTTAAAACACATGGGGCTTAATTATCACATCGAAAATAAAATAGAAACCTGGGAACCTTACGGAGACATCATCGTCAATAGTAGCGAGTTAAAAAACATCTCTATTCCAAAAGAAATAATTCCACAAATTATCGATGAAATCCCGATTTTAGCCATCGCTGGCTGCTTTGCACGCGGAACTTTTGCTATCACAGACGCCAAAGAACTTCGTGTCAAAGAATCTGATCGTATTCACAACATGGTATGCCTACTGAGCAACATGGGCATAGACGTCACAGAAAAAGAAGACGGATTTAGCTTTAAAGGCCCCGTCAAAATAACCCCATTTCACTGCGATAGCCAACATGATCATCGTATCGCCATGTCTGCCATTATTGCGGCACAAGCCGGTCAGGTCTCAGCAACCATTAAAGACTGTAACTGCATAAAAACCTCATTTCCTAAGTTTTTTGATAGTCTAGAAAAGATCCTAATAAACAACTAATACCTTGTTCCCATATATAGAATCAAAAACCATTCTTTACCAAGCAAAAAGAACTTGTTAGGCTAACACTATGTTAAAAGAAATCAACAATCTTGAACGTTTTATCAAAGAAAGAGAAGCTCTTTTAGAACAACATACGGATCCGGAACTCTATGAAACCCTAAACAACATCAAAAAAAGCATCCGAGAAGAAAAAGACAAGGCCCTAATCACGTACACAAAAAAATTCGATCACATTGATTTAGACATAACTAATATCAAGGTCACTCCAAACGAAATACAAAATGCCTATAACCACGTCTCTAAAAACTATCTATCAAGCCTCAAAAATGCCATCGAAAACATTAAAAATTTTCATCACGCCCAACTACCAAAAAATTGGCAATCATCACCCAGCAAAGATCTCAGTTACGCACTCAGGTATCTACCATTAAATAGCGTCGCCCTATATGTCCCTGGAGGGCGAAACCCATATCCCAGTTCGGTCATCATGAATGCCATTCCCGCCATCATCGCAGGTGTCAAACACCCCATCATCTTAAGTCCCCCAAACCAAGAAAAAAGCTTAGCCCCCAGCATTTTAGTCGCAGCAGATCTTTGCGGCATAACAGACATCTATAAAATTGGCGGTGCCCAAGCCATTTTTGCGGCCGCCTATGGTACTGAAAGTATCCCACAAGTTGACAAAATTACAGGGCCTGGTAATCGCTATGTAACAAGCGCCAAACAAATGGTCTATGGCAAGGTAGACATCGATAAACCGGCCGGACCTTCAGAAGTGCTAGTATATATTGACACAAACAAATACGCCCATTTTGCAGCAGCCGAATTACTCGCACAAATGGAACATGACCCACTCGCCTCTGCAATCCTGATCACAACAAATGAAAAAATTGCCACAACTTGTCGCCAAGAATTCAAAAAACAACTAAAAACATGCAAACGTCACCCCATCATCACCAATGCCCTCAATCAAAGCGCCTATATCATCGAAGAAAACAGCAACAAAGCCATAGACATCATGAATAAAATCGCTTCTGAACACGTCGTCTTAATCAGTGAACATGCACAAAAACTAAGCAAAAAACTAACAAATGGCGCTTCTCTATTTCTTGGACCATATAGTCCTGTTGCACTAGGTGATTATTTCTCCGGACCCAATCATGTCCTCCCCACCAATAGCTGTGCACGATTTGCCTCACCGTTAGGCGTCTTAGATTTTATGAAATATCGCTACGAACTCAGTGCCAACAAAAATTACATCAAAGAAAACGGACAAGACATCATCACTCTAGCCACCCAAGAAAAACTAGATGCCCACGCAAATTCTGTCAAAATAAGATCCACATAAACACTAAAAACCAACTTAATGCCCCGCATTCACCACAGAGGCATGCAAGGCCAAAGGCATCAAGATATTTTTAGAATAAAATAACCTCAATTTCACCAAATAATGCCCTAATCGCCATGTTTTTTTTGTCATAAACGTACGTGAATCCACATTTCCCGATGACAACGACAAGACCTGCATCTTCAAGCACTTGCCTGACGCATGTCGAAACAAAGCAGATTTACCTCGCTTATGTCGAATCAATTCAGAACGAAAGGTGCCCAAACTAAGTCGTTCAAAATGCACCCCATCTTGATGCCATTCCGGATCCAACACAAAACGCAAACCTTTATAGGTTCCCGATATTTTCTCAAGGCGACCATCATGCAATTCATATTCAAACGTTCCACATCGTTTAGACGCCTGCTTAATCAGCGCCTGACGCCGTTTCACGTGAAAAGCAACCTGCCACCTATGTCGTTTTCCTTCCAAAGGCTGTAAATGTAATACTGCACGAACCACATCCTTATACTTACCCTGAGCCAAAGGCCGCAACACAAACCGGCTATAGCCCACAGGCACCTCATCATTAAGCAAGGCAAACAACAATAACGCCTCTGGCAACGACACATGTTGAATCGACTGTTTTGCCGATAGCACCTTCACTGATCCATAACGTGGCAACAAAGCATAATAAGCCAACACCTCTTGAGCCTCAACTAATAGTGTCAAAAACTCACGATCCGGATTCACCGCCTTCGGCATCTCCTCCATTGATTTAATCCACATGTCTCGTGACGAATCCGCATCTCCATCCAAACATAAGGCCGCCAGATCACTTTCCGTAAAATCACCCAAGTCTTTATCATCAAATCGCGACGACGCTTTCGTATCTGACACAGTTTTAGAGACAGACGACGATTGGTGCGTCGACACCATCGAAAAAACAGAGGGCGGCAGGTCATAACCCGAAATACGAGAAATTCTCATACTCTAATCATGCCCTAAAAAGAAACAAATAAAAAGAAAGTCTCAGCTAAAAAAGACCTTAAAAATAAGAAAAAAAACAATAAAAAGATAATAATAAAGTAATATTTTGAGTAATAATATAAATAACCATAGTTTTGATATATAAAAAAAATATATATAAAAATAAAAACATAAAAACATCTATTTAAATAGATAAAACAAATAAAAAAACCTAATTATTGTGCACAAAACACTTAATATAAGCTAAAAAATAAAATAAATAAGAAATTTTAAATTAGTTAAATTTTTGTAATTTGACAAAAAAATTAAAATAAATACCATTAAATATATATACCCAAAATAACTAACCAAAAGGTGAATAAATGGCATTAGCACAAACAACTCGAGGCACCCAAACATATACAAAAGAAGCACCAAACACTTCACCACCACGCCCCCCCTTATCAAACATCACAAACCAAGGTAAAATCGCAACCGCACTAAAAACACCCCCCGCCCCCACTAAACGCACCCCATTCTCAGATATAACAGCCGCACTAAATACAGACAGAGCCCGAACACCCCTAGAGCAACTTATCGAAGAAACAAATACCCACCTAAACACAATTCACTGGCCAGAACTAGACCTTGAAACAAATTCACACCACGGACTTCTAAAACTAATAGACAGAGCCCTATCAACCATACACAAACTCAGCATCCACGCAAGCCCAATAATACCAAAAAATAAAGCAACCCACAGAAAAACAGCCATTGCTACGCAAGTGGCAACAATTAAAGACGACATGACCAGAAAAATAGTAATGGGACTATCTGAACTAAAATTAGAAACCAAAAAAAATCAACCCCCACGACTAGACCATAAAATCCCACAAACAGCGCTAGCAGAATCATACTCGCTGATAACCACGCTAATTGATAAAAATGCAGAAACCCTAACAGAATCAGAGAAACAAAAACTTGAAGACTGGCTATTCTACCTACCCTCCAACACCGAAACAAGAGGTCAAAAAACACTAGGAGACAAACACGAAATCGCCGCCACTCCACAATTAAACCTATCTGCAGATCACAGCTACACACCCCAGTCAAAAGCAATGGCACGAATGATAGAACAATCAACGGAAGAACAAGCCTTAACTCACCTCCTAACCCTCATACAGGACTTAATATCCATACTAACAAACCCTCTCTCCGAACTAAGCCAAACAGCTGTGTGCCTCGTATATGACAAAAATATCCCCACCTCTCAAGCACGCCTCGACAACGAAGCATCCTCAGGCAGAGACAGAAGTGTCTACCTAAAAGCAAACATAAACGAAGAAACACAAACATTAGAAATAATGGTATATTCACAAACAAATAAACTCCAACCCCATCCACTCAAAAAAACACTTGAAGAAATCCAAAAACTAGCCCCCGCCCCACTCAACAACTTACTACAAAAAATTAAAGCCGCAAAAAATGAAGACGAAGAATCAGACACCGAAGCCTTCAGGAAGTACTGTATGAATCTAGAGACAAACAAAGCGGGAATGTTCACACTCCTTACATTGAAACAACCCCTTGATCTTGAGGTTACAGAAGAAACAACGGAAAAGTTAACAGAAAGGATAGAACGACTAAAAATAAATCCCCCCACTCCCCCTACAAACACAGCTAAACAACTACTACAGGCATTTAACGAAGCTTCAAACGACTTATGCCCAACAAAGAACCAACCCAAATATATAGCTCTACAACTAGTCAAAACGCCGGAAAAAAATACCGACACCGAATCTAGCAGACCCGTCAGCCCAGTAGAGGACCCAAGCAACTAATTCGAATAACATCTAAATAAGACAGATAAAAAAATTTAATCAAAGATCCACCTCTACAAAAGACACTCAACAAAGACTCCCCAAACAAAGCTCCCTGCACCCCAGGAACAAAAAGAGACCATAACCCAATCAAAAGAAAAACCAAAAAATTACCCATTTATTAATATATAAATAATAATTTAAAAAACATATTGAATAAGCATATACATAATAAAGAAAAAAAAACTCCCCCAAAAAAGATCCAAATTAACAAAAACTTGCTGGATGATAAAACACGAAAAAAACGAAATATTCATTGATCATACAAGTGAAAAATTCGAAAAAAGATGAATGATAGAAAGATAACATAAATCAAAAAAAAATAATATTTAAAAATAAAAGAAAAGAAAATTTAATATAAACCAAAAGAACAATAAAAAACAAAAAATTATCAGCAAAGAGAACTCAAACATCAAGAATACAACAAAGCCATAGCTCCTCAGATCAAAGCGAATATTCACGACCTCATAAAACTCAAACATATAAATTCAACACTATAACGATTTTTTATAGCCATAACTTAAAAAACCAGGCCCCCACCAGGCCCTAGGCAAATATACAAAAAACACAAAAAGGATCTAAAAAGAACATAACAGCAACAAAAAACATTGACAAAAAGTTAAAAACAGGTTTAAAATCTCTAAACTTAGTAAACTACAAAAATAAAAGAGTCTAAAATTGAGCAAAAATATACAAACAGAAAAAAAGAAAGGCATAAAAAACCCAAAAAATGGCGCAGAAGCCCTAATCAAATGCCTAGAAGACCATGGTGTTGAAATCATGTTTGGTCATCCCGGCGGCGCAGCCATCCCTATTTTTGACGCGCTCGTAGATTCAAGCATTAAATTTGTCCTAACTCGACACGAACAAGGCGCTACCCACATGGCCGATGGCTACGCAAAAGCTACTGGCAAGGTAGGTGTTGTACTCGTCACAAGCGGGCCCGGCGCAACCAATACCGTTACAGGACTTCTTACTGCACTGATGGACTCCGCCCCTATACTTGTCCTAACTGGCCAAACTGTTACCAGCAATTTAGGGAAAGATGCCTTTCAAGAAGCAGACGTTTACGGCATTACCGTCCCCGTAGTCAAACATAGCTATCTTGTAAAAGATGCAAATGAAATACCTCGCATAGTAAAAGAAAGCATGCACATCGCCAACAGTGGCAGAAAGGGCCCTGTATTAATTGACTTACCTAAAGACGTCACCGGCAATCAAGACTTCACCGCCAAACTCGACCAAAAGATGGATATCCCCGGCTACAAGACCCCCACAGACATTAATGTAAACGAAATAAAAAAGATGGCCACACTCCTCAGTAATAGCCAAAAACCCCTATTACTTGCTGGCCAAGGGGTCACCTTAGCCAATGCGGAAAAAGAACTTTTCACATTAGCCGAAACCTTACAGGCCCCCGTCACCACCACGCTTTTAGGCAAAAGCTGCTTTCCAGAAAATCATGCTTTAGCACTGGGAATGCTTGGCATGCACGGCACCGCCTATGCCAACAAAGCCGTCGGTAATTGCGACCTCATATTTTCTATTGGCTGCCGTTGGGATGATCGAATTACCCCACTTAAAATAGAAAAATTCTGTCCCAACGCAAAAAAACTACATATCGATATAGACCCCTCCGAAATCAACAAAATCGTCACCCCTGACGCACACACAATAGGTGATGCAAAAAAAGTACTAACAGAACTAATCAAGCACTGCAAAAAATTACCCACAAAACCTTGGCTTGACGAAATTAACAAAAACAAAAAGAAATTTCCCTTAACCTATAAGATTCAAGGGGGCCTCAAAGCCCAACAGGTCATCGATGAGTGCTATAAACTCAGCAATGGGCAAGCCATCGTCAGCACAGATGTCGGCCAACACCAAATGTGGGCCGCTCAATTTTATAAAAATCACAAAGAAAAATCCTGGATATCCTCAGGGGGAGCAGGCACCATGGGCTATGGACTTCCATCCGCCATAGGGGCACAATTTGGCCAACCTGACCGCCCGGTCATCACCATTGTCGGAGATGGCGGCTTTCAAATGACATGTTGTGAGTTAGCTACAGCTGCTATTCACAAACTTCCCATCAAAATCCTTATTATAGATAATAAATATCTCGGCATGGTTCGCCAATGGCAAGGATTATTTTACGACAACCGTCTGAGTGGGGTAGACCTCGAAGGCAACCCTGATTTTTTAACTCTTGGAAAAGCCTATGGAATCAAAGGCTTTCGTATCAAACGCCCCGCCGAAATCAAAAAAATCCTAAAAGCTGCACTAGCATACAATGATGGTCCCTGCATCATTCATGCCGAAGTCGTCAAAGAAGACAACGTATTCCCAATGATCCCAGCCGGTGGCAGCGTCGAGGACATGATTTTAGACGCTAAAGGTAAACGAGAAAAACCCAAAGGAAGTACCTAAATGAGCGAACGAAAAAATCATACCATTAGTATCAAAGTAACCAATAAACCAGGCGTGTTACTCCGTATCACTACCGTCTTCTCTCGTCGTGCGTTTAATATCGATTCATTAGTCGTTAGCCCCGCCCTAGATGGTCACTATTCACGATTAACCCTCACCGTCTCCGGCCCACAAGAAACACTTGAACAAATCATCAAACAACTCAACAAACTTATAGACGTCATCCATGCCAGTGAACATGAAACCAGCAACACCATTGTGGCCGAATTAGCGCTCATTAAACTTCATATAAGCAAAGAAAAACGTAACGAAGTTCTTCAAGTAGCCGAACATTTCAAAGGTCAAACCGTTGATTTCAACGACGAATCTCTAGTCCTTCAACTCACGGGCAATACCCAAAAACTAGACGCAGCTATTGCACTCCTCAATGACTACAACGTCGTCGAAATCGTCCGAAGTGGTAAATTATCTATGGTCCGAGGCAAACAAGAAACCTAATCATATCCCTGAGCCTTTCTTTTTTTATGCTCAAAACCTATCACCGCAATTTCATCTAAAAACTTCCCTTCCTCCTTCATCATCAACTTATACCAGGCTTCACGAGTATTTTCTTTATCTTTTTCAATTACTTTCTCTTCTTTAACCGCTGTTATCAACTTTTCTCGCTGCTCATCTCGAGCCTTTTCTGCTTCCACTCTTACTTTTGCCTGCTCAACAATTTTCCCTTTCATCACCTCAATATACGCTTTACGATGCTGTATAAAATGCACCCCTGGAAAACGATCCGAATCCATCTTTTGCAATAAATCTGCATACGCTGCCTCTTCTTGATCAATTAATGCTTGCTCTTTCTTCTGTTCTTCACGCAAGGCTTCTTCACTTTTCTCAAATTTATCCTGCTCCTGCTTTTTACGAATACCCCGAACCTTTAACAAGGCCTCCATTTGATACTCAAAGCGCCGCGCTTTTTTCGCTTTACTCACACCAAACTCTTAAATCAAAAAATACGCCCCAAATCCTGCACCGTTTGTGCAAAAGGCACATTTTCATTCGTCGCCTGCCTCAACAAAGAATTGACCTGATCAATTTTCTCAATAGCATAATCTATCTGTTCATTACTCCCCTGCACATATGCCCCAATATTAATCAAATCTTCCGCCTCTTTATACCTAGCCAACACCTCTCTTAACTGACCCGCCGTACTCTTATGACCATCTTCACAAATACTCGACATCAAACGACTAATACTATGTCCAATATCCAAACAAGGGTAATGATTTTTAGCCGCCAAATCCCGTGACAACACAAAATGACCATCCAAAATACCCCGTGCTGCATCTGCAATCGGCTCATCCATATCACCCCCTTCAACCAATACCGTATAAATAGCCGTAATCGACCCTTTATCAGACGTCCCAGCACGCTCCATCAAACGTGGTAACATGGCAAAAACAGATGGCGTATACCCTTTGGTCGTTGGCGGCTCTCCTGTCGCTAATCCAATTTCACGCTGAGCCATCGCAAAACGTGTCACCGAATCCATCATAAACAATACATCTTTTCCTTGATCTCTAAAGTACTCTGCAACAGCAGTCCCCACCATTGCCCCTTTCAAGCGCACAACAGGTGCCTGATCCGATGTGGCACAAATCACGACTGATTTTTTCAACCCTTCTTCCCCCAACGAGTCCTCAATAAACTCTTTAACCTCCCGCCCCCGCTCACCAATCAACGCAATCACATTAATTTCTGCAGTACAATTTCGAGCCAACATCCCCATCAATGTACTTTTACCAACACCTGACCCCGCAAAAATTCCCACACGTTGCCCCCTCCCCAAAGCCAATGTAGCATCAATGGCCTTCACACCGGTTTCCAACACTTTTTCAATGCGAGGCCGTGTAATTGCATTAGGCGGATCATTATCAATTTTATATGATGCTTCTGGAACAATAGGCCCCTTACCATCCATCGGCTGCCCCAAACCATCCAATACCCGTCCTAACAAACCTGGCCCCACATCCACAGATAATGGATGACCTGTCGCATAAATACGGTTACCAGGCCTCACTCCCGTCAACCCTCCCAAAGGCATTAATAAAACTCGCGATTCTTTAAAGCCAACCACTTCTGCAAACACAAAATCAATCTCTGTCACCATAATACGGCAAAGCTCACCCACTTCAACCCCTTGAACCTGGGCCTCTACAACCAAGCCGATCACTTGGATAACCTTACCAATCACCTGAACTAGCTCTAGGCCATCTAACGCATGTAAATAGGGTGATGCATCAAAGGTCATTCACCAATAAGACCATACAACGCTTTTTTAATCAAATCTAATTTAGTCGACACACTCGAATCTATAAATCCTAAATGCGTCTCGACAATACATCCTCCAACCTTCAATGATGAATCCTGTACAACATCTAATTTTTTAATATCCTTAAATAATTTTGTAAAGGACTCTTTAAACACAGCCACTTCATCCACCAATTCCGGATTAACACGAATCAATACATGATCTTTATCTGTAACGCGCATAATCGCTTCCTTCAAAATTCCTTGAAGTGCTTCTTTATTAGACGAAAGCTCAACTTGAATCACCCGTTCTGCAATCGCAACTGCTAAATCTAGCAAGCCTTTTTCAGATGACGCCAAAAAGGTCTGTTTCGAATCAAACATTTTTTTTACCTCAGCAGCAAGGGCATGAACATCATCGGCCACTTTTTGGTCAATTTCCTGTTTACCTGCCTCAAAACCTTCCTTTCTGGCCCGCTCAGTAATCACCGCCATCTCTGCCTCTAATTCCGCCATCTTTTTCTCTCGTAGCTGCTGCATCTCTGCATTCAAATCCAACAATTGTTTTTCCCTTTCTTTTTCTAATATCTTTGGGTCCATCAACATAGACACAGTGTTTGATTTAGAAACTTCTTTAGAAACTGAAGGTGTCGATATGACAGGTCTCTCCTGAGAAGAACTAACGGAATCAATAGACTGCCCCAAAAGCGTCACAATACCCGCAGAATCCGCCACTTGATCTGCCGTAAAAACCAATGGATTCTGACGCAAAACATAGCCAGAAGGCCCAGCTCCCTTCAACACATTTTCAATGACAATTTCGTCATCACTATCAAACGAAGCACTCTGAACATATGGCATATCTCAAAGTATAACAAAGAAAATACAAAACCCAAAATTTATCATAATCCAAATAAATAACTAAGCATATGGCATTTTAAAAACTAAGCAGTTATACTCAAACCACGATGGCTATCCCCTATCCAAACATCCCTCCCACACTTATCAAAATAGGGCCTTTAGCCCTACATTGGTACGGGCTTGCCTATATTATTGGCATTATCGGTGGCTATATAATCATTCAAAAAAAATTATCCTCACAACTCCCTCTAAATAACGACCAAAAAATGAACTTTATATTATACATAAGTATAGGTATTTTATTAGGAGGAAGATTAGGCTATATTCTTTTTTACAACGCTAGCTATTATCTAAAAAACCCCTTCGAAATAGTCGCTTTATGGCAAGGAGGCATGGCCTTTCACGGTGGCATTTTAGGCGCCATAGTCGCCATGATCCTATTTTCCAAACATAATAAAGGAAAGGTATGGGCATACCTAGACCTCATTGCCTTAGTTGCTCCCTTAGGCATCGGCTTGGGCCGCATCTGTAATTTTATCAATGGGGAACTATACGGTCGCGTCACCACACTTCCCTGGGGCATGGTTTTTCCAACAGGCGGGCCTCTTCCTCGACACCCATCACAACTTTATGAAGCCGTATTAGAAGGACTAATTTTAGGCCTATGTCTATATCGTTACAGCAAAACACCCCATCACATTCAGCACCCTGGCAACTTAGCCTGCCTCTTTGCACTGCTTTATAGCTCTTTTCGATTCATCATCGAATTCGTCCGAGAACCCGATCCACAACTAGGCTTACTTTACTTAAACTTAAGTATGGGACAATGGTTATGCATCGGACTTGCAAGTATAAGCCTTATCTCATTCTATTTACAAAATAGAATTAAAAAACGTTAGCCCTGCAAAAAATGTTCAGCTTCCAAGGCCGCCATACAACCAGTCCCTGCAGCCGTTATCGCCTGACGATAAATTTTATCCTGAACATCCCCACAAGCAAAAACACCCGAAATAGAGGTTGCCATACAATCCGGCTTTGTTAAAATATAACCCGACTCGTCACAATCTAACTGCCCATTTAAAAAATCAGTATTAGGGACATGTCCTATCGCATAAAACAATCCACTTGCCTCCAAAACGTCTTCCTCGCCCGTCTTAGAATTATGAATATGCACCCGCTGCAACAACGCCTCTCCCTCAACCTTTGTAGCCTGTGTATGCCATAAAATATCTATTTTTTCGTTGGCCTTCACACGTTCTTGCATAACCTTTGAGGCGCGCATTTCACCTTTTCTAACCAACAGAAAAACCTTACTCGCATATTTACTCAAAAAATGCGCCTCTTCACAGGCAGAGTCACCTCCACCAATCACCACCAAGGGCTTGTTACGAAACATCGGCAAAGCCCCATCACACACAGCACAGGCTGACATCCCTTTTTGCCAATACGTTTCTTCACCCGGCAAACCCAAACGTTTTGCTGTAGCACCCGTCGCAATAATCAAGGTTTTCGCATAATATGTGTCCGAACCTACCATTACCTCAAAAGGACGCGAGTCCAATCTAAGCGCATCCACCGTTTTTGTTTCAATTCGAGCTCCACAATTAATAGACTGTTGCCGCATATTCATCATCAATTCAGGTCCCATAATACCCGTTGGAAAGCCAGGAAAATTCTCCACATCTGTGGTCGTCGTTAACTGCCCTCCTGCCGCAACCCCCGCCGCCATCTCGCCTTCAAACAGTAACGGCTTTAGTAACGCACGTCCTGCATAAATTGCTGCTGTATGCGCAGCAGGTCCTGATCCAATAATAATCACATTTTCTACCATCTGTTTACTCATAGTTTTTATACCTCCTACCTTAAAACGTCTTAAAAAAAGATTCTAATGGATCCGATTCACGATCATTTTTCCATTCTATAACCCCCGTATCAACTTCTTTAGGCTCTGCACCTACCCAATAAAGCTCTTCAAACACTTTATCCTTCGGACTATACTCTGAGGCTTTTTTTCCGTTTTCCCAATTAACCTTCACCCGAACCATCCCTCTAGGTTTTGGAAAGTCCTGAGCTGGCACACCCACCAACGCTGTCTTCATAAATTCTTTCCACATCAACGCCGGAACCCAGCCGCCCACCATGCGTTGTGTCGGCGTATTATCATCATTACCAATCCAGGTCAAACACACCAATTGAGGCACAAAACCAGCAAACCACGCATCACGATAATCAGAGGTTGTCCCTGTTTTACCTGCAGAAGGTCGCGGTAATTTAGAGTTTATACCCGTCCCATACTTGACAACTCCCTGCATCATTTGTACCAAAGCGGATACATATTTACCATCAACCACACGTGTTTCTTCACGATGATGCTCATAAAGAACGGTTCCATTTCTATCTTCAATACGAATAATTCCAGTAGGTTCAACCCTCACGCCATTATTCGCCATAACACCATAAGCCTTCGTTAATTCCAACATCGTTACTTCATTGGCCCCCAAAGGCAAAGACAAAATAGGCTTTAAGGGAGACTGAATCCCCAAACGTTTTGCTGTTTCAACCACCGTTTTAGGTCCTAATAAATAATTAAGCTTAATCGCAATCACATTAATCGATTTCTCCAACGCTTTACGCAAAGGAATATTGCCACTAAATTCTTCTGTATAATTTCGAGGACTATACGGTCCCTCAATCGTATTAAAGGTCACAGGAGAATCTTCCATTAAATACCCCGGAGACATCCCCTTCTCTAAGGCCGTTAAATACACAAAGGGCTTAAACGCTGATCCAGGCTGTCGCTTTGCCTGTGTACAATGATTAAATTGATTATTAATAAAATCATACCCACCTTGCATCGCTTTAATGTAACCAGAACGCGGATCCAAACATAACAAGGCCCCTTGCTGAAAATTCAAACTAGGTACTTTTTCACCTTTAACCCAATGCGGTTGATTTCCATAATTAACCCACTTATCAACCACCTGTTCAGCTTTTTGCTGCATACGATAATCCAAGGTCGTATACACACGAATACCCGAGGTATATGCAGCCTCTTCCCCATACATATCAATCAATTGTTTCAAGATATAAGAGGTAAAATACGGGGCCTTATAACGAAACCCCTGTCTAGGTTTCAACTCTAATTCATAGTTAAAGGCATCGTGATAAACCTGTTCATCAATCAATTTCGTCGCTAGCATCCGTTGCAAGACAACTTTTTGACGCTGTTTAGATCGCTTATAGTTTTTAAGTGGACTATATAATTCTGGCCCCTTTAACAAGCCCACCAACATTGCCGCCTCCGATATATTCAGTTCCTCCGCTTTTTTACCAAAATACAAGCGCGAAGCCGATTCAATCCCATAAGCATTATGCCCCCAATACACTTGATTTAAATACATTTCTAAAATTTCAGGCTTGGTATAACGCCGCTCAATCTTAACCGCCAATACAGCTTCCGCTAACTTCCGAGATAAGGTTCGCCGACGATGCAAAAACAAATTCCTCGCTAACTGCTGGGTCAAGGTACTACCCCCCTGAACAAAACGCCCTGCCTTCATATTAATAAACATAGCGCGAATAATCCCTTTAAAATCAATCCCATGATGATCATAAAAATTAGCATCTTCAACTGCAACCACAATTTTCTGCAAAACGGGCGCGATATTTTCTAAAGGAATCAATACACGGTTCTCTTCCATATGTAATTCAGCTAAAACCACCCCATCTTCAGAAAAAATCTTAGAGGTTTCTGCGGGGATGTAGGTACTGACACCTTCAACATCCGGCAAGCCCTTAGAAATATTAATCACAATAAAAATACCCAAAACGCCAAAAAGAAAAAAACCAGCAAAACAAACAACCAAAAACCGCTTCACATAATAGGTAACCTTCCGCTGACGATCCCGCCTAGCTTGGGCCGAAGCCCCTGGTGTTTGTTTATTAACACGACCAATTCCATAACGACTTCTAAATATCACAATACGCACTCATAATTCATATGTACCCCCAGTATACCCAGATTAGAGATGAGAATCTAGTTAGGTGCCGCTCTACTACAACCCACAACCTGTATTTCACGAGAAACACCTGCACATTTTTATTCTAAAATTCAGACACAATATATGGCAAGTTACAGAAAGACATGTAAATAATATGTCAAAAACAAAATTTAAAAAAATTGTTTTTTATAAACTGGCAAACTTAATGAACGGAAATCTAACACTAACAGTAACATCAAGCGCCCTAGGACCAGCAGCACCTCCATCACCGAGGTCTCCAGACGAACATGCAGCTGCATTACGCGATACTACTGATCAGGAGGCTAGTAAATCATTTTGATGATCTTAAAACAAAATTAACCCGTGATATGATTAGTTTAGTTAGGATAGCTGATAAAAAGCCTTCTTTAGCGAAGGATATTATGAGCTTAATTAAAACAAAAGCATCAAATTTAAATATTCAGGAAATGTTTAACCATTATTTAGCTCAAAAAAAGGATAGTTGGCTTTTCAAGCTTTACGAAAAAAATCAACAAGGTTTATTCGAGATATAGAATAAGACCCCCTCAGCCTAAATAATTCCCACAAACTCACGCCCAATACTCCTCCCATAACTACCTTCCTGAGGAGTCTGTGCCTGGTGTAGGAGGCAGTAAGTTTGTTGCATCTGAAGCCTTTAATATTTCAATAATCTTCTGATGTCCTCGCGCAACAGCCACTTCTAAAGGAGTTCTACCATTTTTATCTTTGGCATTAATATCTGCCCCATTACCTAGTAACAGTTTAACAATCTCAACATGCCCATTATAAACAGCAAAATGTAAAGGTATTTCACCGTGCAAGTTTTGATAATTAATATCTTTCCCCGCAGCTATTAATGATTTAACTAGCGAAACATCCCCATTCTGAGCTACTACAGCCAAAACAACCTCTTTATCTCCTTTTAATTCATCTGAAGCATATTTTAACAGTGAAGGCACCCCAAGTAACTCTTCTTGAAAATGTGTATTGTCTTTTAATGAAGATAATACCTGTAAACATCTATACTCTTCTGACGGATAAACCTCCATTTCTTGATATTTTTTAGTTGCTTGAAGAGATTCCAACATTAATGTTGGAATATGTTCAATAAATATCCGTCCTTTTTCAATTGCACTCTCTACAAAGCTTAAATCACTTTGTAGTCCATCCTCTGTAGCTCTATCTAAATATCTTTCCGGATACTCACAGCTTTTTCCATATAAAGACATTTCACAGTTTTCAGAGGCATATCTAATTAAAACATCATTTTCAGGATCTGAGCCTGGTTTAAGCAAATAACCGATATAATCAGCACCGAAAGATTCAAGTACAGCCATTTTTGCTAAAAGATAAAATTCTTTATCTTCTTTAGCTTCTTTTGGAAAACTCTTTATTGCCTCCCAATTCGCTTTAACTGCATCTAGTAAAAAATCGTTATTCTTACCTAAGTCATCCGATAATAATGTTAATGCAGTTCCATCTACTTTAACTAATTTTTTTGCGACCTCATCCCCTAAGCCAGAAAACCACTCATTATTACATCGATATAATGAAAGCAATTGATAACACATTTTTAAAAATGTTTCATCACTTTCCCTCATACACATCTCTTTTAAAATTGAAACAGGCCATTGTGTGCCTAAGTGTGCATGATGAAAAAATTTATCTCGTTTAACTTCAGATAACCCTTCCATAGCCGCTACGATCCCCTCTACATCTTCATGCTGTAATGCCTCTAAAAGTGGACCATAATCTTGAAACCTTGCTGAAGCAAATATTCCTGTATGCTTTGTAAAATATTTTTCCCACAAAACTTGTTCTTGTGATTTTAATACAGCGGATCTTTCAGAACCTGCACCAAAAGCACTAGATGCCGTTGAGCCCTGTTGTGATTCAGCACTATCCGCTTCTCTTAAACGCGCATTATCTAAATTCGCCCCTCTTAAATCCACATTTGTTAAATCAAACCCTGTTAAATCCATACCTGATAAATCTGCATTTGATAAATCAACTGGAGGCATCGGTTCAAGTGTCATTCTAAGCTTTAATTCAATCTTAATGAGCTGCTGGCACATCGCTTTATGTCTTGAATTGTTAGGGTCAGAAGCATAGCGGTCTCGGAGATCGCGACAGTCTTGAAGTAAACGTTGAGTTTCTTCAGGAGCTATCTGACCACTCTGAATTTGTGCAAAGATCATTTCAACATTAGTATGAAACTTTTCTACATCTATCCCTCCCTTTATACGTCTTTTTATTGATATGTCAGAAGGTGAGGAAGAATCAGAAGAAGGCTTAAAAGCATCGTACAAATTTTGAACAAATTGTGCTGTTTGATCTGATTTAGACATTGAATATTTTTTCCTCGAACCTGTTGCCTTCAACCCTCCCCTCTCATTATTATTGCCTGGTCTGGCACAGCATTTCATCTACATCCCCCTAATATTTTTTAATATATATACCCATATTTATACTTAGTTAAACTTAAACGCTCCACATAAGAAAAATACCTCCATTTACTAAAAGCGTTACAACAAGGTCCTAACCTAGCCCTTTAACCCTCGAAAAGCTACAATAAGGCCATATGAACAGCAAAACGCTTTTAACCTACATACCTGAAAACACACCTGATCGCATCAACCAAGAAAAAAACCTACACATCAAATTCGGGGCAGATCCGTCAATGCCCGACTTGCATTTAGGACATATGGTGGTCTTAAAACAACTTCAAAAACTCCAAAAATTAGGCCATCACATCGACTTTGTCATTGGTGATTTCACCGCTATGATCGGCGACCCCACCGGCAAATCAGAAACCCGCAAGCCCTTAACGATTGAACAGGTGCATGCAAATGCTAAAACCTATCAAGACCAAGTCTTTAAGTTACTCGATCCAAACAAAACCACCGTTCATTACAATAGTCAGTGGCTTGGAAAATTAAGTGCTCAAGAGGTCATTGCCTTAAGTGCAAAACATACCGTAGCGCGCATGCTAGAACGCGATGATTTTTCTAAACGCTATGCCGCCAATCAACCCATCAGTATCCATGAGTTTTTATATCCTCTCTTTCAAGGTTATGATTCTGTTTATTTAAAAAATGATATTGAAATCGGTGGGACGGATCAAACCTTTAATTTATTAGTCGGTCGCCAGCTTCAAAAAGAATATAATCTAAAAAAACAACAAGCAATTATAACCTGCCCCATCCTCGAAGGCTTAGATGGCGTCAAAAAAATGAGTAAGTCGTTAAACAATCATGTGGGTATTTTAGATGCACCTAATGATATGTTTGGCAAATTAATGTCGATTCCTGATACACTCATTGAACGCTATTTTGAATTATTATGTGACTATACATCAACAGAGTTAGAAAATTTTAAACAACAATTAACAGACAGTAAAACCAATCCTAAAACACTAAAAGTCCGCTGCGCTAAAAATATTATTAAGCAACTGCATAGCGCTAAATCCGCAGACAACGCCGAAGCAGAATTTAGCCGTATTTTTTCAAAGCAACAAATCCCCACTGATATGCCTGAAATTTCTCAAAACGCTTGTAATCTCGATGAACTGATTATGCAACAGAAACTATTATCATCAAAAAAAGAATTACGCCGATTATTTGATCAAGGCGCTATTTATCTGGATGAACAACGTCTTGAAAACCTTCAGTTTGACTTAAAAGCAAGTAAAAATTATATCTTAAAAATAGGCAAACGCCGCTTTTATAAACTCATCATCTCATGAACAAAAAACTCGTCACCGCCGCTCTTCCTTATGCCAATGGCCACATTCATATCGGCCATTTAGTTGAATATATCCAAGCGGATATTTATGTTAAGTTCCAAAAGCTCATTGGCAATACCTGCCATTTTATTTGTGCCGACGACACCCATGGCACCCCTATTATGATGTCTGCAAAACAGCAAAACATCTCCCCCGAAGAGCTTATCGCTACCTATCAACACGCCCATCAAACAGATTTTAAACGTTTTAATATTGAGTTTGATTACTATGGCACAACTCATTGTGATGAAAATCAGGCCTTGGCAGAACAGATTTATCACGCTGCCCAAAAGCAAGACTTAATTTATACCAAAACAATCAAACAATTTTATTCCTTATCAGAAAAGATGTTTTTACCCGACCGTTTTGTAAAAGGAACGTGCCCCAAATGTGGCGCAACTGATCAATACGGGGATTCCTGTGATAAATGCGGCGCGTCTTATGCCAGTACCGAGCTCATTGATCCCAAATGCGCCTTATCTAATACCACACCAGAGTTAAGAGATTCTGAACATTACTTTTTTAAACTGAAAGACCACGCGTCTTTTATAAAAAATTGGCTTAAAGAGACTCAGATTCCTCAAGATATCAAAAACAAGTGCCAAGAATGGTTTGAAAGTGGACTGAAAGATTGGAATATTTCGCGAGATGAGCCCTATTTTGGGTTTAAAATTCCAGGTACAGATAATAAATATTTTTATGTCTGGATGGATGCTCCCATTGGCTATATTGCCAATAGTCAGTGTGCGTGCAAAAACCAAGATTGGAACTGGCAAGATGTGTGGCAAAAAGACGATGCTTATGAACTGCATCATTTTATTGGCAAAGATATTGTGTATTTTCACACCCTCTTCTGGCCGGTACTATTAAAAACAGGCGGTTTCCGCTTGCCTGATCGCGTCAATGTGCACGGTTTTTTAACCGTCAACGGTGAAAAAATGTCTAAAAGCAAAGGTACCTTTATTTTAGCCAATGACTTTGCAGATAACTATGAACCTGAACTCTTACGCTATTATTACGCCTCAAAATTAAGCGCCAAAACCGACGATATTGATCTTAATATGCATGATTTTGTTTTAAAGTGTAATTCAGATGTGCTAGGGAAAGTCTTAAATATTGGCAGCCGTTTGGCCAGTATTTTAAATAAAAAATGTAACCAACGCTTAACAACTCTGTGTCCAGAAGGAGAAAACCTTTTAAAAACACTACGTGCAGAATCAGACAGCATTAAAGCCCATTACGAAGCCATTAATACCCAAAAAGCCACGCAATGTATGATGGCTTTAGCAGATCAAGTGAATGGTTATATTGATCAGAAAGCCCCCTGGGCCTTAGTGAAAGAAAATCAATCTGACGCCGAAAAGGTCTGTACCACAGGGTTGAATGCTCTTTATATTTTAGCCGTTTATCTGCAACCCATTTTACCCATCTTTACCCAAAAAATTACCCAGTTTTTGAATGTTTCAATACACTCTTGGGATGATCATTTACAAACCTTTGAGAATCATCCAATTAAGCCCTATGAACATATTATGAAGCGTTTGGATAAGCCTGAATAACAAAGATTTATTTCTTTAAAAATAAATTACGAACACACATAATGATCACTTTTTCTTTTAAAAACTTTATTAATAAACGTAACTCGTGATAACCATTCACATCACTTAATTTTTATCAACAGTGTCATGTTTCTACTGATTCATTTTAACAGCCAATTTTTCCCTTTTATTTGTAATCCTTTCTCTTACTTTTTCAAGATCTTTACCTTCTCCTTGAAATACATCCAACAACACCTCACTCATTTTATCGGTTATCTCATAATATAAATCAGGGCGCCCCCTATCCAAACACACTTGATATAATAAATTTTTAGTCATCCCCTTTACTGCACAATTCCCTACACTCTGAGCTTTGCGTGATTTAACAACACTATCAGCCTCAATTCCGTCAAAAACATCAGACAGAATCCATTCACCCTCCTAATTCTCTTTCCCTATGTTTTAAAATCTACCCTTTTTTTTCTATATTGAAACATTTTGGGAATAGGAAAGGTGTCAGCAGCATATGCTTAGAAACTGCCAGCATTACACAGGCTATAGCCTATACTCTTAGTTCATATCACGCTTATTGTGGTGAATCATATCAACCTTGGCTTACAAATAAAATAGCCCCTGTCTTTTTTAATGATCCAGACTCCTTTATTGTTTTTCTTAAAACAGCTGGCCCAAGTGAGATCATCCGTCTCTTTTCAAAAAACAACTAACCTTTAAGCGCTACATTAATTTAACGATTACGTTTACTTTCTTACTATGGGCGATACTGGAATCGAACCGGTGACCTCTTGCATGTCAAGCAAGCGCTCTAACCAACTGAGCTAACCGCCCTATCTATAAATTGTAGCATTTTTAGCAATATTGCAACATTATTTCTTTAGCCATGAATAATTTGTTTCTCTGAGGGGTGCTTGATTGAACTGTCATTCCGGCCAGTGATTGCATGGCAGTTGTAACCGAATTAAAATAAAAATTTCATTTTATTAAACATCCCCTTTATAGCCCTAAGATATATCAATAAAATAGGTAACCACACAACAGCCCTATTTGTTCACTCAATTAATCATTAACTTCAATGTTTGACAGTGACTACAAAAATGACTCATTTGTGAATTTTTAGGACATCGTTCTTTATGAACCTTATTGCCACATCGCTCGCATTGCTCTTTATTAAATACCAAAAACCAATTATATTTGGGGCTTTTCATACAAAATTCTCTGACCGTTTGAATCGCCTGACATAAGGCTTTGTATGCTTTCTGATTTATTTTTTGAAGGGGAATAAAGGGATATAGTTTTGCATGCGCTAAAATTTCACAGGCCAAGTAATTCCCAATCCCGCTAGGCGCTGTGTTTTGTTGTAATAACCATTGTTTGACACTTATTTTGCGATGTCCAAAGGTACGTTTAAAGGTATGAAAACTAGGATTTAAATCATAATTCAGGTCTGGGGCTAGCGTTAGATAAATGGGGCAACTTTCTGGATTTAGTCCCTTAAAAAAATATATCGCCGATAAACAACGGGTATCTATGTAATGTAACTCATCATTATCAAAGGTCATTATCATGCGACAATAGCGTGATGCTTTTTGGTGGATTGGCAATGAAAATAAAGTATACAAATTTTCTTTATACGGCTTTCCCTTTAAATGAGGAATCCCCGTAAAACGATAGTGCCAGACCAAGGTACCCGACTCAAAGTGCAAAAAGGTATATTTAGCTTTTGTAGAAATAGAATATAGCTTTTTATGTTTTAGCTCATTATTTAAATCACTTGGGTCATAATTTTTTAATATGCGCTTGCCATTATTTTTAAATAGCACTCTTTTAAGGTGCTGAGATTCTAGGTCATGATCTTTTAAGTATTGCGCCATTCGCTGGACTTCAAATTGCTCGGGCATTGCTCTAGTATATGCAATGATTATTTTTATGACACTGTTTGAATATTATTTTGACTTACATTGATTTATGTGGTCCATCACACTTGGATATTTTTTGCTGTTTCGCGGCCGCAAATATACTGATTACTATATTTATCAACACTCATTAGCTTTGATCTTTTGCCAGAACCACGATGCGCTGCATCATAAACCGGACGAATGTTACTTTGTTCAGAACTACAAATTAAACAATTATTTTTTTGATAAAGGTCTTCAAAGCATCTTCACTCGCCTCAACATCATAAAACCGCTGTTCGGCATCTTCAATCCCCTCAAATCCAGCCGGTCGATCCGGCAAAAATCCCAACGCCTCTTCAACAGCATCCTCAAACTTACATGGCTTGGCTGTTTCCATACAAATCATCGGCACATCATCCTCTCTGTAATCCTGCGCTACCTTAATTGCAGCAGCTGTATGCGGATCAATAATGCGTCCACAACGTTCATAAATAGCCTTAATCACCCTTTGTCGTTCACAATGTGTGCTTGTCCCACTATAAAACCCATAGTCTCGGGCTTTATCCCGCAAACTATCGCCCAAATCCACATGATCACTACCTTCAAAGGCCTCCATCCACCCCGCCAAAATCCCGGCATCACGCCCCGCCAAATCAAAAAAGAAACGTTCCAAATTACTCGCCTTCGAAATATCCATGGACGGACTAGAGGTCACCTGAACATCCGTTTTTTGATACACCCCCTCTTTAAAAAATCGATCTAACACCGTATTTTCATTCGTTGCGACAATCAATCTCCGCAAAGGTAAGCCCATACGCTTGGCAATATAACCCGCTAAAATATTTCCAAAATTACCCGAGGGGACAACGACATCACAAGGGTCACCCACTGTCTTAACCACCGAAAAATACCCTTTAAAATAATACACTAACTGTGCAACTATCCGGCCCCAATTAATCGAGTTCACTGCTCCCAAAAACATTTCTTTTTTAAAAGCAGCATCCCGATTCAGGGCCTTCACCAAGTCCTGACATAAATCAAAGGGCCCCCCGATAGACACATTAAAAATATTCTCATCCAAAATCGAACCTGCCTGTGCGCGCTGAAACGAAGACATCCCTGTTTTAGGCGTCAACATTACCACCTTGATACGCGATTTAGACCGCAATGCCTGTTCTGCCGCCGACACCGTATCCCCCGAACTAGCCCCCAAAATAGTCAAACACTGATCGGCTTTTCCTAATAAATAGTCCATGGATCGCCCTAAAAATTGCAAAGCCAAATCCTTAAATGCCAAGGATGGCCCCTGTGATAAATCCTGTAAATAAAGCGACCCATATAACGATTCAACAGGCGTCACTGCCTGATCTGGAAACACCTCCTGACAATAGGTGGCCTCCACGATCTGCTTTAACGCCTCCTTACAAAAATCATCCCCCACATACGGCAACAAACAGGCATACGCCAAATCAGCGTACGCCAACTCTGACATATCCCTTAATGCATGCTTAGAAAGTTCAGGATAACCATCTGGCACATACAGGCCACCATCAGGCGCCAACCCAGCGAGTAAAACATCCGAAAAAGAAACAGCAGGCCTTGCTGTAGAACGCGTACTAAAATACTTCATAAAATGAGTATATCAAAGCAGATAAAAATTGAATACGCCAAAGGCCTGAAAACTCACTACATACTTAAAAAAAAGTGTCTTTTGTCCCCCCCAAAAATAACATTACTTTATCTCTCCATTGCATTAACAGCAGGAGCAGCAGCAGCAGGAACAGCAGCAGCAGCAGCAGCAGGAGCAGCAGGAGCAGCAGCAGCAAAAGCACCCGAAGCCCCTTGACTAGAGGAACTCTCATCACCTGTGGCAGACTGAACTTTTTTAGGTCCACATACTTGACAAGGCGCACAACATAACGCGTAAAAACAATGCATTGGATCTGTTAATCCCCGCATAGCTACCTACCCCCCTTAGACGTACAACACCCCTTCTTAGCTTTAGGCGTCATTAGATAAACCGCTTGTTGATCCTGATTTAAAAAACCAGCCACCTTTGCCTGATACGTATCTTTTATCTCCTTCAAATCCGCCATCATCTTTTTCTCTAAGGAAATAAGGGCTTCCTCATCAGCAGATGACAAACCAAAGGCCTTGATTAAACGTACCTTCTGTTGTAGTTTCTTCTCTCCCCAATCCTTAGCTTCATCTTTAGAGCCACCCGTACCGCAACTACCACAATGCGCAAAAATCTGACTAGACAACCCAAGAATAAAAATAAGTATCAACCCTTTCTTCAACATAAAAACTCCTTTTTTAAAATTATAAACAGAATAACGAAATCAAAAAAAAGAATCAATTACTATAATTGTTAAAGCTCTATACGGAGCCCGGTTTCGTAAACAGATCCATTGCTTTTTGCAGTTCAACTAATTCCGCCTGCATCTCTCTAACCTTCTCTTGTGATTCATGTAAAAATTGCAGCAAATACTTCGCCTGATACGGAAGTAACCCTGCCTCTCGCAACTGACGCAAATACAGCGGATCAAACGGTAATTTTACACGATGCGCCCGTTGCCGAAATGCGGGACTCAAGCCACGTCCAAAAAAACATAAATGATACGACAAGGGCTGCAAATAATCCCGTATCCATCCCTCCAAACCCTGCATAAGCTGAACAAAATCCAAAAAACCTTTTTTCGAAGAAATATTCAAGCGATACGACACCATCACAACTCCTCCGAGGCCGAGCGAACCAAGAAAGAACGGCTACCTGTAACTGGAGACACAACCGAACGCTGCTTTAAAAATTGATCTGCCAAATACCATGAATTCAACGATAAAACAGAACGTTTAGTGTCTTCAGACGCCAAGCCTGTACAAATTGTCTTCTTCTCTGTATCCCTCACTGGCACCTCTGTTACCACTGGTAAGGCCTCTGATTCTAGAGTCGGTACCGGCCGCCCCACTGCTATATCATTTAAAGATGCTGAACGCAACGCTGCCAATACAACAGGTTGGTCGGCGCAAAAGCCTTGTGAAATTAATCCCGACAAGTCCGACATCATGTCAGATAATTCCTGAAGCGTCTCTGTCAAACGCGCCTGTACCTGCGCAACCTTAACACGACTCAATTGACCCGACAACACCCCATCATAATCTGATCTAACACTCGTAAGAACACCTACAAAGCGTCGATAAGTCGCCTGATACGACGTCACCAAAGCCTCATACTCTCGTAACGAACACCCTCTCCTCATCGAGGGTGCTGATAAAGGAGCCCTTGAACAACGTTCAGCCTCTGGAATCTCGTCATAAAACATACACGCCGCACAAATCACTACCAATGACCCCGAAGCAGGCGATTGTTGATAATTTTTTAACCCCACATAAAAACATAAAAAAGCCAACACTTGCGGAACAAGCGGTCGTACAAAACGCATATGATGCTGTAATAACCCCAGCGAACGCTGCAAATCATAAAGAGAAGACACATATCGAGACGCCGGCAGCAAGGGATGCGAAAGTCGCCAATTAAAAAGGCCTAAAACACGACGAGAAACAACCCGCAACGGAGACATAAACAAACGAAATATAAAGCTTACTAATAAAAAACACATCCTCAATCTTGTCCGTTTTTGCAGCTATCCCGAATTTCATAAACACTCACATCCGAACAACGCATAGCCGCCACTATCGTTCCCATTAAATGAACAAAACGAGCTCGTTGTTCACAGCTTGTTTTTTGGCCGTTCAATAAACAACTAAAATCACGTAAATCAAAACAATAATCTTCTTTTATAGTGCTATGCCGATAAACAAGCTCTACTTTCTCCCGAGAAACCACCATACAGAAACAACAAGGGGTAACCGAATTTCCAAGTTTGGTTAAATTACTAAACATCAAATTATCAACATCTGCAGGAATCAAATCAACAAAGCCCGATTGAATCTTCTGGCCCAAATCAAAAACAGCATCCACATGTTCTGCCAGCTCCAAGCAATCCATATATTAGGCCTCCTTAGTTTTTAACGTATGCTACAAAAGGTATACCCCTATATCCCCAAAACTAAACATAGAAAAAAGCATAAAGTAACCAACAATACAGCCCCTACACCAACCTACATAGTATTGATCCCAAGACGTCTGTATAGTAAAAATAAGAGGATCAAGCCACCATGAACGCCCTAATACTCATCATCGCCATCCTCTGCTTAAATCAAGCTCTCCACGCCCTACCCAGCTACAACAAAGCAAAAAATCCCATCGGTCGTCGACACATGGTCTCAAGCCAAGACCCTCTCGCAAGCAAAACAGGCATGGATATACTACATCAAGGCGGAAATGCCATTGATGCCGCCATAGCTGTCGCCTATAGTCTAGCCGTCACCCACCCTCAAGCCGGTAATCTAGGAGGGGGAGGTTTTATGTTGATCTACATCAAAAAAGAAAACAAAGTCTATGCCCTCGACTACCGCGAAAAAGCCCCAAAAGCCGCATGGAAAGACATGTTCATTGGCGAAAACGGTGAAGTCAGCAAAACACTATCCCAAGACAGTCTCTGGGCCACAGGAGTACCGGGTACCGTTGCCGGATTAGACTTCGCTTGGAAAACCTTCGGTACACTGCCCTTACAAACCTGTTTAGCTCCCGCCATAACCTTAGCCAAAGAAGGGTTTCCAGTCTCCAGACAATTACACAACCACCTGGACATAGCTAAAGATGATTTTTTACAACGAAACAATGGCTCCTTAGCCTTTTATCCCAACAATCAAACCATTGCAACAGGAAGTATCCTTGTACAACCTGAACTCGCCCAATCCATCCAGTGGATTGCCAACGACGGACCCAAAGCCTTTTACCAAGGCCCCATCGCAGCAAAATTAATCGACTTCATGCAAAAAAATCGTGGTCTCATCACACGAGAAGATCTATTACAGTACCGCCCCAAATTCCGTGAACCTGTCTCTGCTAATTATCGAGGCTACCACATCTATAGCATGCCACCTCCCAGTTCAGGAGGTATCCACCTTATCCAACTACTAAAAATGGTCGAAGGGTTCCCTATCAACGACTGGGGCTACCAACATCCTAAAACATTACAACTCTTTGCCGAAGCCATGAGTCTCGTCTATCAAGACCGTGCAACATACCTCGGCGACCCCGATTTTGTCTCCATACCACAGCGCCAACTCCTCAGCCCCTCCCGCATCAAACAACAGCAACAACAACTTCAACAAATCCTCTCCCAAACCAAACGTCCCCATCCTCGTCCCGCACCTCCTAACATCCCTCTATATGAAAGCAACGACACCACCCACTTTTCAATCATTGATTCAGACGGCAACATGGTCAGCAATACCTACACCCTCAATTTTCGCTTTGGAAACAAAATCATGATTCCGGGCACAGGCATCTTACTAAACAACGAAATGGACGACTTTTCGGCCAAACCCGGCGCCGCCAATGCCTACGGACTCATTGGCAGCCACGCCAATGCCATCGCTCCTGAAAAACGCATGCTCTCTTCCATGACCCCTACCCTCGTTTTCAAAGATAATCAGCCATGGTTAGCTACAGGCTCCCCAGGCGGTAGCCGCATCATCACCATCGTCTTTCAAACCCTCATTAACCTCATTGACTACAACATGAACTTGATAGAAGCCAGCACCGTACCTCGCATGCATTATCAATGGCAACCAGATACGCTTTATCTCGAAAAAGACTTTGATCCCCAAACAAAAAAAAACCTAACAGACAAAGGCTATCTCTTAAAACCCAATCCTAAAATAGGCTCCATCCAAAGTGTCCTTAGAATCGAAGACGTCACTATTGGCGTATCAGATCCACGCACATCCACATCCAACTAACCTGTATACCCATCATTAGCCTCCACTTTTTGACGGGAAATGAATACCTTGGCCTGCTCTGAAGACGCGTTTAAATGAGGCCCCATAAGGGGGACCTTACTTATATCCAATTTTTTAGATACACCATTCACATAAACATTATCCTAAAAATATCCCCCTTAATACACGTATTGATAAAATACAAAAAGAACTAAACAAACTATTTACCAACAAAGTCCCAACAAAGTACACTAGCACAATAATGAATACACAATGCCGGGGCATTCGAGGTGCCATCACTGTCGAAAAAAATGTTAAAACCCTCATAATGTCGGCCACTAACGAACTTCTAAAAGACATGCTCGATAAAAATAATATCCAACCAGACGATATCGTTTCCATTTTCTTTTCCATTACTCGAGACCTTGATAAAGCCTTTCCTGCAGCGGCTGCACGTGAACAAGGCCTCACCCACACACCCTTGCTATGTCTAAACGAAATTGAGGTCGAAGGCAGCCTAAAAAAATGTATTCGTATTCTACTACACATCAATACCACTAAACACCAAAAAGATCTACGCCACAGCTATCTAAAAGGCGCCAAAATCTTACGTCCAGACCTTCAATGACAGCCTTTAAACACATTGCCATTATGGGCCTAGGCCTTATGGGTGGATCCTTAGCCAAAGCCATCAAAGCCTATGCCCCCACCTCCATTTCCGCCATTACCCGCAACAAAACAGCCGCAAAACAGGCACTAGCAGATCACAGCATTGATGCCCATACAACCCTTGAAAACCTTGATCCTTCTGTCGATCTTGTCTTTATTTGCACCCCAATGAGCACTCTGATCCAAACCATCCATAAAACATGTGCCCACTGTTCTTCAAACACCCTCATCACCGACATTGGCTCCGTAAAAGGCTATCTTGCCGCCAAAAACTTTCCTCCTAATGTCGTTCTAGGCCACCCCATTGCAGGCAGCGAAAAACAAGGATATGCCCATGCCCAAGCAAATTTATTTCAAAACAAACGCTATGTCCTCATCCCCCCAACAACACCCCATCCTCATTACGACACGCTCAAACAGCTGATCACCGACATTGGCAGCACCCTAATCGAATGTGACGCTGACACCCATGACAAACAACTAGCCCTTTCTTCTCACTTTCCCTATTTTGCCGCCAAAGCTGCCTTCACCTTAAGCCAAAAAGCAGGCTTAGACCCCCGATTCATAGGCCCTGGCTTCCAAAGTTTTACCCGAATCGCACACAGCGACGAGGATTGGGCAAGAGATATTGCTACCTACAACAAAACCGAAGTCCTCAAAACCCTCAAAGACTACCAATCCACACTCAGTTCTCTGTTCACAGACATAGAAAAAACTCCCTAATCCCCATTTACATATTTTAAAGTCCCCTTATCCTTCCCTCAAAAGACGTATAAAGACTATCAAAATCACTAAAGAACCCTAAACTACATAAGCTCTGAATACCTGTCAATTGCGAAACAATCTTCGGATTATCCGCCAAAATCGTCGCATCACCCTCCTCTGCTGGACACGTCCATATCATCCCTACACAGTCCACTCCCTGTGTTTTCAGAACTTCCAAGGTCAGCAACGCATGATTAATCGCCCCCAAACGATTCGCAACTACCAAAATCACTGATAAATCTAACTCCTTTACAATCTCCAACAACGTTGCTTCACGAGAATATGGCAACAACAGCCCCCCAATCCCTTCCACCAGTACCCGATCATAACGATCCTCTAACAACCTAAAACACTGCTTAATATGCCCTGGATCAATCACCGCTCCTTCTGCTTCCGCAGCTAAATGCGCAGATGCAGGCAAGGCAAAACGATAAGGACAGCGTAACGACACCTCCGAACATCCTTTTAACAAGGGAATCAAAGGCTCACGCAACATAAGCTGATCATGCCTCAAAAGATCCTCAGGTAAAAAATCCAACGAAATAGTAGTGCCACTGTGCACCCATTTTTGGGTGACAATCGTCTCACCTTTTTCAGAAAAAAAGCGTGCTAACAACCCCGTTATCAATGTTTTCCCTACTTCGGTATCCGTCCCCGCAACAAAATACGACCTAGCCACTCGCGACTCCATATAACACCGATGCTTTCGCCCAAATACCCCCATAACGTTCCATATACAACGCTTCAAGAGCTTTATAAAAACCTGGCGTCCAAAAAGGACGCCCCCCCTCACCCTGAAGACCCGTATAACGAATACGCAACATCAAATCCTTCAGCGAATTAAACACAGAACGAAGTTCTAAACGTTGCACATAAACATCAGAAAACACCTGTTTTAAATACCCTATATGCTGCTCAGCCGTCAAAAAAGAAGCACTTGGGATCCTCACCTCTTTCCCCAATGCCTGACACAACTTCTGTAACTCTTCAAAGGTCTCTGGTAAAAAAAGAGAAAACACAAAAGACCCCTTGTCAGACAAGCCCAATTGAAAACGCTGATACAGCGACAATATATCAGCAGACCAATGCAAAGCGGCATTTGATACAATCAGATCATAAGTCACATCCAAAGGAATGCCTAAAAAATCATCACATATAAACGATATCGGTCGCTTAAATAGTTTTTTCTTAGCTTCTTCAAGCATCATAGATGAGCGATCTAAGCCCCACAAGGCAGCCTCTGGATACAGCTCTTCCAACACCTGCAACTGCGCAGCAACTCCACAACCTACATCTAACAGCGCCGATACAGGCCCTTTCGGCAAAAAAGACTTAAGCTTATCAAACACCTGCTGCTGCCAATACGACGCCTGTTCATAACTCCTCGCCGCTCGATCAAAAGATCCTACATGAACCATAAACCAAGACTAACAAAAAACAACAAAAAGTTATATAAAAAAATAAAATAACTCACTAGGTTTCAAAAATAATCCTAAGGGGTATATACTTATCACTATGGGAATCGGAGGAATTTCAAATTTAGACAGTTTAGGTGCCCCTCAACAGGCACAAAATAGCCCAGACCCCCTATCCATCACAGAAACAGCCGCTAAAGCAGCAACTGAACTAAGCGAAGAAATAGGATCGGGAGCCGTCAACAAAAAGCAACTCAAAACAGAAGAAAAGGCAATAAAAGACACAAAACAAGAAGCCCAGGAAACAAATCTACAAAAGAACCGATTAACGTCAGCCGCTGTAACTGAAGCTTCCGCTAGTGCTCAAGCTCAGGAAGAAATCGACAAAAAAAAACGAAAAGAACGAAAAAAGAAAGAAGAGCAAATTCTGGCCATGGGTCAACTCGAAGGCTGCTTCGAAACCGCTCAGCTATCCGACGAAGAAAAAGAAGTCGTCGAAGAATTTTTTCAAAATCTTAATATTTTCAAAAAGCTTAAACAAAAACTAGGCTTCGAAGAAGAAAGAAAAGAACGCTATACCAACCTGTTAAAAAAGAAAGAAGCCATAGAGAAACTTAAAAAGACCCCCCCTCAACAATGATGAATCAACCCAGAAAAAAAAAACAATTAAGTACCGCCGAAGCAAAAAAACTCATCCCTCTCATAAAAAAACTCAATAGTGCCACCAAAGTACTCATCAAGCTATTCACTCAAAAAGTCTCCCACGAAGAACAACAAGCCAACAAAATAAAAGTGCTCATCAACGATATGCTAATCCCCCCCAATAAAAACACAAATATCAAAATAACCACCTTAGATATGAACAACACAAAAATCCGAAAAAAAGGTGAAATGAGCTATAACCAAATTATGAAATGGGAAAAAGCCTACAAACAAAGAAATCGCGGAACAATGCTATAAATAAGCTCTACTTTCCCACACAAAATCGAGAAAAAACAGTATCTAACACCTCTTCAGACAACGTCTCCCCACACATATCATCACAACACAACACAATATCTTTAAGTAGTGGCACCAATAAATCATCATAAACAGCCTCGTTCAATTGAACCAGCAAAGTGACCATAAGATCAGAAAGCCGTCGTAACGCAGCTTCTTGACGTAAGGTACATAAAAGCGACAGATCTTCACCAGGTTGCTTCGACGCTACAAAATCAAGCAACGCCTCTTGCAAAATAGACAGTCTTCTATCTGAGACAGCCGACACTGACACTACCTTAAAGGCAGCCGCCATATCAGGCACAACATAATCGTCCGTCAATAAATCCTGCTTATTAACAACCACAATAAAATCCTTATCTTTGGCATAACGTCTAAAATACTGGAGATCCGCTGCAATAGAACCTTGCTGCAAATCCACTACAAACAAACACAAATCAACCGAACGAATCAACTCTTTAATCTTCGCAATTCCCTCTTTTTCAACAACATCTTGAGTTTCATGAATACCTGCCGTATCAATGAGACAAAAAGGGATCCCCTTCAACTGTATTTTTTCTTCAATATAGTCACGAGTTGTCCCAGCTTCAGCACTAACTAACACCCGTTCTTCCCCCAATAAAGTATTAAAAAGTGTCGATTTACCCACATTAGGCCGCCCCATAATCACACATCGAAGCCCTCGAGAGAGCACCCTCCCAAAGTCCTGCTGATCCAATACCCCTTTTAACCACATCTGTTTTTCAAGAACAAGAGATTTAAATGTATCCCGTGAGACAACAGGGACTTCATCAGGAAAATCAATAGAGCCTTCAAGTTGTGCCAAAAAAGCGACAAAAGGCTCACGAATAGCCTGTAAATAACCCATCATCTTTCCCTGAACATGCCCCATTGCTACCTGATGCGAAAAGGCATGATCACTCGAAATAAGTTCCGCAACACCCTCTGCCTGTTCCAAGGTTAATTTGCCATTTAAATAAGCTCTCTTAGTAAACTCACCTTGCTGTGCTAAACGCGCGCCTTCCCGTATCAACGCAGCCATCAATGTTTTTAAAACAAACGAACTCGCATGCACATGCAGCTCAACAACATCTTCTCCAGTATACGATGCAGGCCCTTCAAAATAAACAACACAGCCATGATCAACCAAAAGGTCCTGCTTAGGATCATAAAATGAACAATAATACAGATAACGCGTCTTTAGAACGGGTCTAGAAAGAAAAACAGAAACAATAGACAGTGCCCTCACCCCTGAAAGACGAATAATGGCTATACCCCCAGGCCCAGAAGCTGTGGCAATAGCTACAATAGTATCCAAAAAACTTAAGACTAACGGGCTTTAATAACCACGTAACGCTGATCCCCTTCCCCAACACTTTCCGTCGTTAACTGATCATGATGCTCAAACATAACATGCACGGCCCGACGGTCCGGTGCATTCATCGGATCTAACGAAACCTCAGGCTCTCCATCTAACACTTTTTGTGCAGAACTCATCACATCAGAACGAAACTGGGTCTTTTGCCTCGCCTTATAACCATCCACATCAACCGAAATTTTACAAGAAACCCGAAATTTACGCAGAACAAACTGTCTCAACAAAATTTGCAAAGCCAATACCGTGTTACCTTGCTTACCAATTAAACGACCATTATCAGCACCAGCATCAAAGATATCCAACGCAATAAAGTGCTCTGAAAATTCCTTCAATCGAACGCAGCCCGAAAAACCAGCAGCCTGCAAAATATTTTCTAATGACGCAACACAAAAACAACATATTTCTTCTGTTACTGGCAAATCCATATCAATATCTGAACGACGCTTCCCAGCCGACTTCTTCTGATTTTCACCCAAATCTTTTGTGTTAGTGGTCACATCATCATGCACCACCTCTTCAGATTTAGTCACAGCCCCTACAGTCCCTTCTTCTTCCGCTTTACTAGCACCTAAAAATGACCAAAACCCTTTTTTTTGATTCATAACATGACTCCTTAATTTATGTTTTTGATATTACCTTTGCTTCTATAACATCACTTTGCCGATTAACCATCAATTGTTGAAGCGTCGACACCAACGTCGACACCAACCAGTATAACAAAACACCTGCTGGCATTTTAAATGACATCACCAGAATAATAATAGGCATGAACATCATCATCTTCTTTTGCTGCTCATCAACGATCATAAGCTGCTGTGACCAAAACGTAACAGCACCTAACAAAATAGGTAAAATAAACGTTCCATCTGCCTGCGTTAAATTAGGTAGCCAGAAAGATGTAAATCCTTGATTTACACCAGGCACATCCAATAGAGCCTGAAAAGAACTATGGTGAATCGTGTAAAAAATAGCAATAAAAACTGGCACCTGAATTAAACCAGGCAAACACCCTTTCAAAGGATTGGCATTATTTTCTTTATACAACTGCATAATTGCCATATGTGCTTTTTCTGGCGTTTGTTTGTATTTCTCTCGAATTTTCTTAATCTGTGGATTAAGTTTTTTCATAACATTCATAGACGCATATTGCTTAGCGGTTAAGGGATAAAAAAGCAATTTAACCAGCAATGTAAGCAAAATAATCCCAATTCCATAATTTGCAATAATATTGTTATAACAAAAACTCAAAAAAGGAATCATAAAATGAACAATAATAGCATCAATCGGCCCCATATTTACCTCCCCATTCCTACATAATTTCCCGACAACCCCTCAACATGGACGCCCCCTCTATGAAAAGGATGGCAAGATAACAAACGCTTAGAAGTCAAAAAAAGCGCTTTAAATAAGGGTTGTTCATTAAAAACAGTCTCCGCATAAACCGAACACGATGGATAAAAACGACACTGAGCACCTAGAAAAGGCGATACAAAGAACTGATAAAAACGTATAAATAAAAGAAACAATAAATTCATATTAAAAGATCATTTTTTTGTAATAATAAAAAGGTGGTACGACTAAGATCATTATAATTACACGCTAAACAATTTTTTTTTCCAACTATAATCAGGGTTATCCGTGGATTTAGCGGTAGATTTAGATGACAAAATACAGCTTTAAGTCTACGCCTAATTCGATTTCTCAGAACAGCGTTACCAGTCCTTTTATAACACAGAAAAGCAATTCTGCCTAGTTCTTGGTCAAATTCAGCACAGATTAACGAAATGTAAGGGCTATAAAAACGCTTGCCATGAGCAAAGATATGCTTAAACAGCCCCCTCCTCCGCAAATGATTCCGCTGTTTGAAGTGAAAAGAAGAATCAAACGCTAACTTTTCGTCTACCTTTTTTTCGACGATTATTAATCACCCGACGTCCACCAGGGGTCTGCATACGTGACAAAAACCCGTGAACTTTTTTTCGTTTTAAGCTACTTTTTCGACGTTTAATTTTCATTTTTTACTCCAAGGCTAGACAGTATACGAAACCCACAATAAAATATCAAGTCCCTATCAAAGATCAAACAATTTAAATATCAAAAATTCAAAAAACATGCTATAGTTTTAGCCATGCCATCAACAAAAGACACCATAGCCTCACTCTTGTTAGAGTCATTCACCCCAGAAAAACTTGAAATTAGAGACGATAGCGCCAAACACACCGAACACATAGAAACAGAGCTAGACATATCCCACCTATCCATTTTCATCGTCAGCAAAAAATTTGAAGGCCTATCTTTAGTCAATAGACAACGCGCCATAAACAAAATATTACAACCTTTTTTTGACAAAGGCCTACACGCTGTTCAACTAAACACAAAAACACCTAAAGAATATCATGGGAAATAGTTTCGGCAAACAATTTAAAATAAGCACTTGGGGCGAGTCCCATGGCGGTGGTATAGGCGTAGTCATTGACGGCTGCCCAGCTGGGTTAGAGATAGACATATCCGACATTCAAGATGAACTCAATCGTCGCAAACCTGGACAAAGCCACATAACAACCCCTCGAAAAGAAGACGATCAGGCAGAAATATTATCTGGCACCTTCGAAGGAAAAACCTTAGGCACCCCCATCGCCATCCTGATCCGAAACAAAGATGCCAATCCAAAGGACTACAACCATCTTAAAAATGTATATCGCCCCTCACATGCAGATTACACATACGATGCAAAATACGGCATCCGAAACTGGCAAGGTGGCGGCCGTGCATCAGCCAGAGAAACCATTGGCCGTGTTGCAGCAGGCGCAATAGCCAAAAAATTATTGAAGCACCTACACAACACAGAAATTTTAGCTTACGTCTCTCAAATTCATAAAATCAAGGCCCCCATCACACCAGAAAACGTCACCTTATCAGCCATTGAAAGCAACATAGTTCGTTGTCCTGATCAAGAAAGTGCAAAAAAAATGATCGCATCGATAGAAACAGCTAAAAAAGAAGGAAACTCCTTAGGAGGCATCATAGGATCTATCTGCCGAAATGTTCCTATTGGTCTCGGAGAACCTGTGTTTGATAAATTAAAAGCAGATCTAGCGAAAGGCATTTTATCAATCCCTGCAACGATGGGCATTCAATTTGGATCAGGCTTCGAAGCCGCAAACATGACAGCCGGGGAACATAATGACCCATTCATCCTCGAAAATAACAATATAAAAACATCTACCAATCACTCCGGTGGCATACAAGGCGGCATTTCCAATAGCGAAAACATCCTATTAAGCACCGTTATAAAACCCACAGCAACTATCTCTCAAGAACAAAATACAATCACATCAACCGGTACCCCTCAAAAATTAGAAGCTAAAGGCCGACATGACCCCTGTGTACTTCCTCGTGCCGTCGTGATCATAGAAGCCATGATAGCACTCGTATTAGCCGATCATACCCTCCGAAATCGCTGCGCAAAAATATAACATGTTAAAAGACAAAAAAAATCTTGCGAATTTAATTACATTTTCAAGAATCATTGGCGTTGTATTCATTTTTTGGGCACTTCCCTACAAGAACAGCTTTATTCAAACATGGATCATCATCATATACACCATTACCTGCCTCACTGATTTTTTAGATGGTTGGGCTGCGCGCCATTACAGCCTAACCTCTGATCTAGGAAAAATAATAGACCCATTAGCTGATAAATTATTAATTTTAATTTTCCTCCCCCTCATTCCTTTACAAGCGATTTCCGCATTGCCCGTATTCATCATACTAGGTCGAGAATTTGCCATCATGGGACTACGCATCTTCGCAGCTAAACAAAATATTATTATCGAAGCCAAACTAAGCGGTAAAATAAAAACCGGCATCACTCTACCCGTTCTAGGTATTCTTTTAGGTCGAATACCAAGTATTGAAAGCAACATCCCCTTACTACTCAAACCCCTCCATATGCTCATCCTTTGGGTACAAAGTTGGCCGAACTGGTGTTTTGAAACACTTATTTGGATAACCGTTACAGTCACCATATGGTCTTTTTTTGATTACACAGCGAAATTTCTATCTCAAAAACAACCTAAAAAACAAAAATTATCCCAAAAAAAATGGCTATGTTTAATCCCAAATATCGTCACATTATTAAACCTAAGTTGCGGAATTTTAGCCGTATTACACGCCTTAATTCAAAATCTCGGAACATCCTGCGCTCTAATACTCATTGGCTGTATCTTAGATGCCTGTGACGGTATCATCGCAAGGAAATTAAACGTAAAATCAAAATTTGGAGAACAACTAGATACAAGTACAGACCTCATCACCTTTGGCGTAGCACCTGCTATCCTCATATACAGCTTTTTAGTACAACAAAACACTTCTACACATATCATCTTTGGAAGTATATTTGGCATTTGTCATTTTTGTGCTATTTTTTACAGACTACGTCGATTTAGCAACAGCGGCCACAGCCATTTTTTTCAAGGAATCCCTGCACCTGCAGGGGCCTCAATCGTCGTGTTTACCACGGCTGCAACCACATTATCCTCCCCTACTATTTTCTACATTCTAATGATCATCAATCAGGCATTATCAGTCTCTAAACTCCCCTATCCACATAACAGCTACTCCTATACAAAAATACTCTTTGCAGAAATGCGATATATTTCATTTGTTTTCTGGCTGTTACAAATAGCTCAACTTTTAGATATACCCATCCCAAAAACATGGCCCTTAGCAGAAATCAACCTAGGCTTAATGTGCATTTATTTAGCCTCTCCTATTTGGCCTAATTCAAAACAAAAAAATAATCCCTCCCTCTAAAGCAATAAAATCACATAGCCATAATATAAAATATATTTTAAAATAGCTCTAATATGATTTATAAATTACAAGGTCAAATAATAGAAAAAAAAAAAGATAGCTTAATCATTGACACATCCACGGGTGTCGCGTATCAGGTATTTACGGCCTACTCCACAATAGAAGAGTGCACAAAAGATCATACAACACTGTATATTTATCATCATATCAGAGAGGACACTCAACAATTGTTTGGCTTTGCCAGCCTTGAAGAGCGGGAGGGATTCATCAAACTAACCTCTGTATCAGGCATGGGCCCTAAAGCCGCAATAAAAGTATTATCGGCCTGTAAATGGAAGAGCCTTCAAACCTTCATTTGTAATGAAAACCTAATTCAACTAGTATCATTGCCGGGAATAGGCAAAAAATTAGCTGAGCGATTAATCACAGAACTTAGAGACAAATTAAACAGCGAACAACTAGAAACAATAAACACCCCATCATCACCAAGCAATAAACAAGATAATCAAGAGGACCTCTTACTTGCCTTAAAAAGTTTAGGCTATCAACCACAAGAAATTCGAATAGCTTTGCAAAAAGCCAGTCCTTCATTACAAGATAATTGTATCGAAGAAAACATCAAAGTATTATTAAAGCATCTAACATGAACAAAGAAAAACCATTAATTCTCATTATTCATCAATTAGAAAGTCAAGGCCAGCTCATCGCCAAACTTATTGAAGAAAAATTTAGCACCATGGTTCTTTCTGACTTAGAAGAAGCCTATGCTCTATTTAAAATAGTAGGGTACAAAACAAAAATTATTTTTATGCACAATAAACTCTCAAAACCATGCTCAACTATATTACAA
>JAYNIM010000003.1:0-84268 GCA_038109055.1 bacterium | reverse complement strand
CAACAGCCCTGAGTTTATTATATTTTCGGATCATGAAAATTTAACAGAAGCTGTAGATCTACTAAAAGCAGGCGCCTTTGATTATTTATTAAGCCCCTTTAAAAAAGGAAGCCTACTAAATAAATTATCCTTAGCCGTTAAAAATATAGATTACACAAAAAAATTAAAAGACCTAACAGAACGTATTGTCATAGAACAAACAAATATGGAAATTAAATGGAACACGGAAACAACTAATACAATACCACAAAACGAGGATAAAAAAATGCTGGCTAGTTTTCAAAAAAAATTAGTCAATGAGTTCCAAAGCAATGCTCAAAGCACAGAAAAAAATACAATCTTAATTGTGGAAGATGATCAGTCCATCAATTTAGCATTAAAAAAGTTACTACAGCCAAAATTTAACATAATAACAGCAGAAACCGGAAAAGAATGCAAAAATCATTTAAAAAACGAACCCATAGATCTGATACTTTTAGATATTTACCTTCCCGATACAACAGGAATATTACTTATTAAGGACATTAAAAAATATCAAAAAAACTGTTCCATCATCATCATAACTGCCTATCAAGAACTTGATATTGCCATCCAAGCATTACAATTAGGCGCACATGACTACCTAAATAAACCTTTTTTAGAAGAAACATTAAATAACGCCATTTCAAAAAATCTTCGCTTGCAACGCTTAAAAAAAATAATCCCAAAATTACAAAATTGGATTACAGAAAATGTGATCCCAAATAATCAAAAAATGTCGTTATTAAACGAATGCAGCAAAACAAAATTAACCTCACAAGAACCATTTAAAATGAGCGATATTTATTCTTTTTTTCCAGAACTAAGAAACAACCATCTTCCTGATAATCAAAACATTCCAAACGAAATTTTAGAAGAGGGGCTTCTCCCCTTTGTTGATGCACTTAAAACACATAAAAATACCCCCCATAAGACATAAAAATCTATCCCTGAACTAAAGAAATACGAAACTCTGTCCCCTTTTTGGGAGTAGAAAAGATCTTTAACAATCCATTATGATCATTAACAACCTTAGCAACAATAGACAATCCCAAGCCCGTATTTTTATATTTTGTCGTATAAAAAGGATCAAAAATTCGTTGTAAAACTTCTGCAGACATTCCGCAACCTGTATCTTGAATAATAACCACTACCCCAGGTGTTAATTTTCCCTGACTCGTAAAAGTATGATACAAGGTACTAATAGAAAGTAGTTTTTCAGACGAATCCGACATTGCTTCTATCGCATTTAAAACAATATTAGTAAACACTTGATATAATCGATTAGAGTCCCCAATAACCGGCTTTAAATTAGCAATAAAATTTTTTTGAATACGAATACCAGTTTGTTGACACTTGCCTTTCGCCATAAACAAAATATCATCCAAAAGTTCAGGCATAGAAATCAAGGTCATATCCTTTACAACAGGACTACCATAACGCAACATAATATCCGTAATATTCAAAACACGAAAAATATCTCGCTTAACTCGCTGAACAAATTCTTTCACATCTTCTACATTATCCGGATCTTTTTCAAGCAATTCCGTACGAGTCAAAATACCCGCCATAGGATTACGTATTTCATGAGAAATTCCCATACTTAAACTAGAAAAGGCACTTTGCTGAGATGCTTTCTCCAAGTTTTCACGATATTTTTCATACGAACGCTTAATCGATTCATAGGGTTGAATATGTTGTAACGCTAATGCGATATGTCCCGCCAAGACTTTATACAAGGAAATATCATTATTATAAAAAGTTTTATCATTTTTTTTCTTTCCGATACAGAAAAATCCATTCAGCCGAGCAGGTCCAAAACAAGGTAATAATAAAGAAAGATGATGCCTATCAAAAAAAACTTTAAGTTTTGGCGAAATTTGATCATAAAAATAAAGTTGCGTATCAGAAGACACATGAGAAAAAATTGTCATCTCTTTAGAACTGACTTCAAAAACCTGAGTTTCCATATTTGAAATAAGATAACAAACCCAATCATGTTGCCACACATCTTCTTGCTCTTTAGGAATCAACAAGATAAAACGGCTAACATTTAATTCTGGGAACCATGTATCTTTAAAACAAAGAAGTAACTGATCCAAGTCAATACAGAATCCCAAAACTTTAGTTAATTTTGGTAAAAGCAGGTCATAGTTTTGATAGGAAATAAAAAAGAACTTAGATGTTTTATCTTGTAAAAATAAACGAATGTCATGAAAAAACAAGGCAACAAAACAAACATATAACAAACACAAGAAAGGATTAACAATAGCAGCATAAAAAATATTTCTCTGAACAAACAAATAAAGTACGAAAAAACTCAAAAAAACAAGCCCAAACGAAACAATCCACGCTAGAAAATTATTGAACTTAAAATGAAAATTAAAAAATTTATAGTTTAAAAAAAGAGCAAAAATAGCCCCCAATAAGCAAAGAAATAAAACAAAACCCACTAAGCTCAAAATATTGCCCCAAATTAAAAACAGAAACAATACAAATAAATTTCAATCATAAAATAAACTAACCAAAAAATAACAATAAATCAAGACATAATCTCTAATATATATAAAAAAATAGCAGGGCTTTCGCCCTGCTATTCACTAAAAATAAAACAACTAGGTTTAGTACATACCTGGCATACCGCCACCCATGCCGCCCATACCACCACCTGCAGGTGCAGCAGCTTCTGCTTTACTTTCTTCAGGGTTATCTGCAATCAACACATCTGTAGTCAACAACAAACCAACAACAGACGCTGAATGCCGTAATGCAGAAATAGTGACCATAGTAGGATCAACAATACCTGCTGCAATCATTTCAACAAATTCACCCGTCAATGCATTAAACCCAAATCCTGTTTTAGCATTTTTAACACGATCAACAATAACAGAAGGATCTTCATCGGAATTTTCTGCAATTTTTCTCAACGGTTTATCCAACGCTTTAAGAACAATTCTCATTCCAATATCAAAATCCGACGTGCCTTTTCCTATAGCCTTTTCAATTTCAGTCGTCAAACTAAGCAAAGCTGTTCCACCACCGGGAACAATCCCTTCTTCAACAGCAGCTCTGGTTGCAGATAATGCATCTTCAACACGATGTTTTTTCTCTTTCAACTCTGTTTCTGTAGCCGCACCAACTTTAACAACCGCAACACCACCAGACAATTTTGCCAATCGTTCTTGCGCTTTTTCTTTATCATAGGATGAATCAGTGTTTTCAATTTCACGACGAATTTCTTGAACACGTGCCTCAATAGCAGCAGAATCACCTTTACCTTGAACAATCGTTGTATTATCTTTATCAGCTTTAACTTTCGCAGCTGATCCCAATTGTTCAAGCTCTACAGCTTCTAAAGTAAGCCCTTTTTCTTCAGAGATAACTTCAGCTCCCGTCAAAACAGCAATATCTTCTAACATGGCTTTACGACGATCTCCAAAACCAGGCGCCTTAATAGCCATACAATTAACAGTACCACGTAATTTATTTACAACAATAGTTGCCAAAGCTTCACCTTCTACATCCTCAGCAATAACAACCAATCCTTTACCTGCTTGTACAACTTTTTCAAGAATAGGTAACAAATCCTTAATCGCAGAAATCTTTTTATCTGTAATTAAAATAAACGGATCATCAAATGAAGCTTCCATTCTATCCTTGTCTGTAACCATATAAGGAGATGCATAACCTTTATCAAACTGCATCCCTTCAACAACCTCTAATTCTGTTTCAATACCTTTAGATTCTTCAACAGTAATAACACCATCTTTACCAACTTTTTCCATTGCATCAGAAATAAGATTTCCAATTTCTGGATCATTATTAGCAGAAATAGTTGCAACCTGAGCAATAGCTTCTTTTGTTTCAACAGGTTTACTTAAATTACGCAAAGATTGAACAGCAATAGACGTTGCTTTCTCAATCCCTTTCTTCAATTGTATTGGATTTGCACCTGCAACAACATTTTTTAACCCTTCTTTAAAGATTGCATGAGCCAAAATTGTTGCAGTCGTTGTCCCATCACCAGCAACATCATTTGTTTTAGACGAAACTTCCTTGATCAACTGCGCCCCCATGTTCTCAAAAGGGTCTTCCAAATCAATATCCTTTGCAATAGTCACACCATCATTCGTAATTATTGGTGATCCCCACTTTTTTTCTAATACAGCGTTATTACCATTGGGACCTAAGGTGCTCCCAACCGCATTTGCTACCTTTTCAATACCTTCAGCAATAGCACGTTTAGCTTCATGTGAATATTTTAATTGTTTTGATGCCATAGTATAATTTTCCTCCGAATTTAATTTTCTTTAGCTAAAATATCACTTTCTTTAACAATCAAGTAATCAAAGCCATCCTGTTTTAATTCCGTACCACCATACTTGGCATAAATAACAACATCCCCAACATTAAGTTCCACAGGAATAGTTTTGCCTTCATCAGTGACACGACCTTTCCCAACAGCTAAAACCTTTCCTCTTTGTGGTTTTTCTTGAGCCGTATCAGGTAAAACAATCCCGCTCTTAGTTTTATGTTCAGCTGCTTCAGGCTCAACAATAATTCGATCACCCAATGGTTTATATTTCAATTTTGACATATTAGACTCCTCCTCTATTTTTTCTAAGTGACCATTCTAGCATTATAAAAGAAAGATTGCTAGGTTTAATCAAAAATAAAGAATCTTGCAATTTAACGCTGAGTTTTTAATGGACTAAAAAACCCAAAATAGACAATTCTAACTGACGTTGTAACGTTTTAAAAAAAGATAAACGTTTATCCAATGGGTCAACCAAAACAGAATAAGCGCCTATCCAATTAGAAACAAGCACATCTGTAAACAATTGATCTCCCACCACAACCACTTTTTCAGGCTTAACAGAAAGTGACTTTAGTAATTCACAAATAGAAAAGGGGAAAGGCTTACAAGAAAAAAAACGTCCGGATACTTTGGCTTGTTCACACACCAACTCAACCCGTTTATGTTTAGAGTTATTAGAGATAAAAAACAATAAAAACCCCAACATTTTTGCACGCTCAATCCAATGTAAACACTGCAAAGACAATTTTCGTTCATCCATACGCAATACCGTATTATCAATATCTAATAACAAAATCTGATATCCCTGAGTCTTCAACTGATCAAGATCAATAGACTCAACACGATCCGTCAATAAATCAGGTCTAAACAACGAATCTAAAATAGACAAATAATCACGTAAGGCAAAAAAACGACTCATCCTAATTTAGATAATAACTCCGACACATCATCATAATAAAAAGCCATAGCACTTGGGTTAGCAATCAATTGAGCCGTAGAAGAAAACAATGTCTCAACAACAGACAAGCCATTCTCTTTCAAAGTTGTACCTGTCGCAGTCAAATCACAAATAATATCTGCTAAACCTGTCAAAGGAGCCAATTCTACAGCTCCATACAATTTAATTAACCTTACTTTAATACCTTGTTCACAAAACCAACGTTCTGCACATTTAGGATACTTAGTAGCAACCCGAACATTATGTTCTAAAACAAAGGGAGAATCAGATAAAACTGTCGCCAAAATCAGCGAACAGGGACCAAATTTTAAATTTTTTAACACCGACACATGTTGCTGCTGTTCGGCTAACACATCATAACCAACAATGCCAAAATCAGCTGCGCCTCGTGCAACATAAACCGGAACATCCCATGGGCGAACCGCCAACAACGTCCAGCTTTTGGAATGATCAACAAAAGACAACGCCCGACTTTCTAACACGTTCATATCAAACACAATCCCCACACTTTCTAGTAAGTGTAACGCATCTTTCATCAAATAACCTTTAGCAACAGCAATCGTTTTCATAATTATTGTAAAAACTCCGCCAACAAGGTCATATCTATACCAAAACCTACTGCTGCATCATCAGCACCAAATTTCGACAACAACTGATCATAACGCCCCCCTACTGCCACAGGTAAGGCAATCCCCTTCATATAAACTTCAAAAATTAAACCCGTATAATAATACAAACCATGCACCAACGATTTATCAACAAACACCTGTGTCGAAATCAATTGACTCTGCAACTGAGACGTAAGATCTTGTAAATCAGGAAAGGCCGAAAATAAAGTCGCATCTCCACGGTCAGGCAAAGCACCCAAAATAGTATAGTCTTTGTTTAATAAGGCCTCTTTTTCTTCCATACTAAGCCCTTTAGTAAAAGATACATGCCCCAAGGCCAACGACAAGCCCGTCAATCCCATCGCCTCCAAACAACGAATACAAAGTAAAATAGTTTCTAGCTCAGCTTGTACCCCTGAAATACCTATACATTCCGCACCCACCTGAAAACGCTCTACAGCATCACAAAGTTCACCTGTTTTTAAACGAAAAACTGAATCAAAATAGCACAAACGCAAAGGACGCGGCGTCTCCGCCATACGGGTCGCAACCATACGAGCAATGGGAGTCGTATGATCTGGACGCAAAATAAGCAAATGACCCGAACGATCAACAAATTTAATCGCCTGTTCTTTTAAATAATCCCCCATAGCCGACGACAATGTATCATAGTATTCCAAGGTAGGTGTTTTAACAGATCGATAGTGATGCTGCTCAAATAGTTCCTTTAAAATCTGTATCTTTTCCTGAAAAAAAGTAGTTTCTTCAGGTACAAAATCACTAACACCATAAGGAGTCATTTGTCTCATACCACAAAGTCTACCATATACAAAACAGGCAACCAATGAAAAACTACTTATTTACCCATCAATGACACATCGACAACACAATACGCCCCTACTCCCAAATCACCCAACACATAGGGTCCAAAAGACACGCGTTTCAACCCCAATACACTCGAGCCAACCTTTTGTATCATACGTCTAATTTGACGATTCTTACCTTCTATCATTGTCCATTCATAACACTTATCCCCCACTCGCTTGATAGAAACAGGCTTCGTTTTCTGACCAAATAATACTAGTCCCTTTTCACATTTACGTTGTTGTCCTGACGTTAACTCTGAAGATGTCGTCACAATGTACCTTCGCGTATGAGGTGTATCCCCTTGGAGCAATTTACGAGCCAAAACCCCATCATCCGTTAACAAAATCAATCCTGAAGAAGCCTTATCCAAGCGCCCGATCGGCGATAAACTGTGATAGTTCTCAGGCAATAAATCTTTAATTTCCTTCTCATCATTTTGTGGACTATGACTGACAATACCCACTGGTTTATGAAAAGCAAGCAGACAGGTATTTGTTTTCTCAGCAGGCGCATGTAACGTTACACAATCAACCACTGGATCAATCTGTGAACCTAACACAGTCACCACAACCCCATTAACCTTCACCCATCCTTCCCGCATGTAGCGTTCTGCCTCACGCCTAGACAACCTCCCCTGTTGCGACAAATATTTCTGAATACGCATATCCATACCTTACAAAACATCTGAAACTCCTACCAGCCAAAAAATCTAATAATGATGAGAAACATCCTCATAAAAATCAAAAAAATAAAATATCAAATACAGGTAAATCAACAAAAAGGTTTATACATAAAAAGAAAAGGGTATAATCTAAATATAGAAAAACATGATTAAAGGAAGAAAAATGCCCAAAAAAAACAAACCCACGCCTAAACCTCCCATTTCCATACCAGTAATGGGCGTAATTAGTAAAAAGAAAAAAAAATAACACGAAAATTCATACCAATTATTTTTGTTTACCCTAAAAATTTGTTACTATTTATCTAACCCGACTTTGTTGGTGCCTACTGGCTTAATGTTTTTCCAACATTTTTATATTGGGAGTTTGGATATTATCTGAACGTGTTCGTTAATAATGAACTGCTATCTGCCTTGTGCAGAACCCACCCTGACAAAAGGGATTGAACATTTCCAGCAAAACGGCAAAGTGGGGCTACCTTATTCCACATAACCAGACCCAATAAACTTCGTATAAACACACTCAAAATCCCTTTTACACATGCATCATAAAAAATATAACGAAATCCACTCCTTAATACATCATTAAAAAAACGCTTCTCTTTCTACAAATCTTACGCTAAACTTATCAGGTTGTTATGACAGTCAAAGTAATCGTAGGTACTCAGTGGGGTGATGAAGGAAAAGGAAAAATCACCGACATTCTAGCAGAAAAAATGGAGCTTGTAATTCGTTATCAAGGCGGAAATAATGCAGGTCATACCGTCGTTGTAGGTAACGAAACATTCAAATTACATCTCATTCCATCTGGAATTTTATATAATAACTGTACATGCATAATAGGCAATGGGGTCGTCTTGGATCCCGAAGTATTTTTTCAAGAAATTGAAACATTAGCAAAACAAAATGTCATCATAACGCCTAAACAACTCAACGTATCATGTAACGCCCATATCATACTCCCCTTTCACAAACAATTAGACTCTAAACAAGAGGCCAAGCGCTATGAAGAAAAAATCGGTACAACTGGCAAAGGAATCGGCCCTACCTATGCTGATAAAACAGCAAGACGTGGCATTCGCGTACAAGATTTACTATCACCCAAGAATTTCAAAAAAAAACTAGAAAAACAACAGTGGGAACAGCATCTTCCAAATATTACTAAAGCTGACATCGAAAACATCTATAACCACTATCTGAAACTCGGAAAAAAATTGAAACCTTTCATTTGTGACACCTCTCTGACAATCAATGAAGCCATAAACGAGGGTAAAAATATTTTATTAGAAGGGGCTCAAGGCACAATGCTAGATATTGATCACGGAAGCTATCCCTATGTGACCTCATCAAACCCCACTTCTGGCGGTGCATGTATCGGAGCAGGTATTGGCCCAAACAAAATATCGGGTGTGATTGGCGTAACAAAAGCCTATGTTACCCGAGTTGGCGAAGGCCCATTTCCAACAGAACAAGAGAATCAAATAGGTAAACATCTACAAGAACGAGGTGCAGAGTTCGGTACAACAACAGGCCGAATACGTCGCTGTGGGTGGCTAGATCTTGTCATTTTACGCTATGCGATCCGAATTAACGGAATAACAGAAATATGCTTAACAAAGCTTGATGTTTTGGATCATATGGAAACCATACAAGTATGCACAGGGTATAAAACACAAGATGGTATTATCAATGAATTTCCACAAGACTTAGAAACATTTACAAACTGCAGTCCTATATACGAGTCACTCCCTGGTTGGAAAACAGACATTTCTACCCTAACCTCTTACCAAGATTTACCTAAAAATGCCAAAGCTTACATACAATACATTGAAAAAAAAGTAGGTGTCGAAATCACGATGGTATCTGTAGGGTCTAAACGAAGACAAACCATACATTTACTCCGCGTTTAAGTTAAAAAACAACCCAATCGCCATCATACGACGACCATTTCATGGACGTCACTCTTACGGCCCGCTGATTTTGATACAAATTAAATTCAATGATACCATCCATAACATATTTAATATGGTTAAGATCCTGTTCAGTAACCGTACCATCTTCCATCAAAAACAAGGTAGTAACATCTCCCAAGGCAATAGATGTTCGCGCAATTTGGTTTAAAAAACGCTGAACTGCAGCCAAATCAAAATGAATCATCAAACTAGAAATAGAATCAATCACTCGTCGCCCCCCTCTCTTTTCTTGTACAGTCTGCCCCAAATCATAACTTGCATCCGAAATAACACCCGACAATTGGGTTAACTCCAAATGACCATTTACCGCGTACTGTTCCTCATTGTCTTGTGTCATCGACGACCACGAAAAAGCATCAACTAAACGAAACAAGCCTGCATCTTCATAAAAAGACAAGGGCTCAGGTAATTGCTGCTCCAAACTTTGCCTAATTTTTTTAGGATCATCATCTAATGCAATAAACAAACAAGGCTCTTCTCGCTTAAGCCCCTCACAAATAAAGCTGCGACAAAAAAAAGACTTGCCTAAACCTAGCGATCCCAACGTCAAAATATTAGACCCTTTTGGCATCCCTCCCCCCATCTTCATATCCAAAACAGCATAACTACTTGGAATTAATTTAGGATCATCCATGGTGACTGAAGCCTGAGGTACTGTAGAAAAGTGAGCCTGCCTAGAGGCATGTCTCAACAACAAGGTCTTCGCTCGAGCTTTGAGCTCTTCGACATTAAAGGGCTTAATAACATAATCATCAGCCCCCTCTTCAAACCCCGTAATTTTATTATATTCATCTCCTAAAGCAGACAAAATAATAATAGGTGTATCTGCTATATCAGGCATACTTCGAACATGTCGACAAACTTCAAAACCGTTTTTATTAGGCATCACAACATCCGTAATAATTAAATCAGGCTTCTCAACCTGAAGCTTATCAATAGCAACCTGACCATCCTCTGCACACACTACAGTTGCACCTAGGTCTTTAAGAATAATCTCTAAAAGAGCAAGAATATTATGTTCATCATCAGCAACTAAAATTTTAGTCATACTGGTTGCCGAAGAACAAAGCCCCGTTCCGGTAATATTTCACAATTATACTCTGATAATTCAATACGAGTTCCTCTCATTTTTCGTACCGCAACAGTTCGAATATTTTTACCTTGATCATTTTGCTTGAGTTTTAAAACAATAATACCCGAGGCAACATATTCCTCAACACCATGCAGACTAAGCCTCTGAGAACCTACAGGTACATAAGACGTCATCAAGGTTGTACACCCTCTACATTCTTCAAGCTCAAAAACCAAAGAACGAATATACGACACCATAGTCTGAGCATCATGACGTGGATTAAAAATAATCGGCGCAATTGGATCTATAGCCAAACGTTCTGCACCACTTTCTTTGACAAACCCCAAAATATCCTCTATCGCACGATTTAAAGAAACAGCATCTTGATCATTCGTCTTAGCAGAAGAAAAATACCTAGTAACATCAATAATTTTCAATTGACCGTTGTCTAAAAACGATTGCAAATCCCATCCTAAAGACAACGCATCCAAAATAACATGCGCTGGCTTTTCATCAATAGATACATAAATAGCCCTTTGACCTTTATGTAATCCTGCTAACAAATATTGTAAAGAAAAAATAGTTTTACCAGTTCCAGGCTCTCCCGAAATAACATAAGCTCGATCCGAGGGAAAGCCCCCATAAATTACCTTATCTAAGCCCTCTATACCACTATTTAATCGTTCCATATGAAATATAAACCACTATATCTTTTATTAGACTTATCGTCTATATGTATAATTTTTAAATAAAAAAGAAGCTTACCCACAAATAAATACAAATTTTTTCTAAATCCTTCAAGACTTTTCAGTACAAACTGTATATACTAAAAAAAATAATGCCATCTAAAAAAAAAATAGATCAAAAAAAAGTCTTTACTAAAAAAATAAAACGCCAAATAATTTTAATATCCACAATCCTAACACTCAGTATCATCGGGTATTTTCTTTTAATAAAAACGCCCCCATCTATATCTATTCACGAAAGACAACTAAATATAGTAAGTACGAACAAACTAGTAGATGAGGCTATTTTTCATATCGCTTTCTCGCGCTGTAATAGACACACTATCACCCTAAACAAAAAAAAAAATAAATTAAGTAAAAAAAGTAAAAAAGCCTTAAAAAAAGCTGATCTAATTATCAGCATGAACACAAAACAGACAGAAACAATTTACAAAAAACAAGAAAAGAGAAAAAAAGATAAACGACTAATCATACTATCCAAAGAAATGAAGCAAAAAAATGACCATTATTACCTAGACCCAAAAATATGGCAGCAAGCATTAGAAATAATAGAAAAAAAACTAATAGAACTAGATAAAACAAACAGAGCTTTTTATACTAAAAACAAATATATATACACCCTTCGATTGAACGAAACACACAAAGAAATTAAACGTTTAATAAAACAAATCCCGCCCAATAAACGTTTAGTTGTTACCAATACAAACGCCTTAAATATGTTTTTAAAGACCTACAATCTCACTCCACAAATTCTACCTATAAATGCACACCCAACCCATAATATAATCATAAAAATAGCAAAAAAATTAAAACAAAAAAAAATAAACACGATATTTGCACTCGAGAATGGTAACAAAACCTCTTTATTATCCATCAAAAAAGCCGCAAAAAAGATAGATCACACCATCAGCCTTAAAAATTTACATATTTATCCATCAGAAAAATATCCACACAGTCATAGCTATATCAACCTAAGTATAAAAAATGCAATCATATTAAATACAAACCTAAACAAGTAAACACCCCCCTCATTTATATACACACAAAAAAACAAAATAATGACATAAAAAATTGCTTTTAATATTTTTTTTGCTACAATATTTTATATACTCAAAATAATAATTTGGAGGGTTATTTGACCATTTCAACAAAAGAAAAACAAATTGTTTTTTCTATGAAAGAGCGTACATTTAATGACTGTGCAACCAGCATAGAGCATCCATATTCTAAGGCAACTAACATGGCCTATTCAACAAAAGAAAAAGAAAACGGTTTTGAATTAAATATATTACTATCCGATATCACTGAAATTATAAAAAGAGACGACCTTTTAGATCGTCAAGCACGTCTTATTGGGTTTACCCGATTTTCTAATACAAATCCCATCTTCATGTTCCCTGAACCTTTAATAGATACTCAACTATCATTAAAAACAGAAAACAAAAATTCCTGCATATTAATATCCTGTCATCTCAATCAAGATTTTTTACCAGAAACATGTAATTTTTCTCAAGCCTCATTAAAACAATCATTAACACTCTCTTTCCAAGCAGCTAATCACTTATTAGAACAAAACACAGACCAACAAAGTACAAAACATATACGCTTATGCTTAAAAATAGCAAATGGCTTATACAAACAAAGAAAAGAAAAAAAAGCACTCTGTTACTTTAACAATAAAAATGGTCTCACCTGTCAAGAATTAGGTATTTTAACACCATTAGACAGCCATAAAAACTTTGAATGCTTTTTAATACAACAAGAATTTCAACTATTGTGCCAGCAATTAATTGCATCATTTTTTCAACAAAGTGACACGCCCGGTCTCTTTTACAATCATAGTCTCAATACTACCGAAGATAAAAGACAAGAGTTAATTGATTTATTAGAAAAAGAGACCTTATCTACAGATAATATTACAAGTTATAATAACAAATTAAAAAAAATCTCTAACAAAGCATTTTATGACACTAACCCTACCCCTTTTTTTTCTCAAAACTTAGCCTGTTATCTATTCATCTGTGACCCAATCTATAGATACCCTAGTCTTGTCAATTTACGGATTCTAAAGAGCCTAATCAAAAATACCCCCATCCCCTATCAAAAAAATGAATTACTACTCCTATCAAATCATCTCAATATACTACAAAAAAATATATCTAAAACAAATAGCAATTATAACTACCAAATAAAGTTACATCATACACAAAACATTCAAAACTCAAATGACTTATCAATTGCCATTAATGACGAACTTCTCTCAAAACAAAACGTCCTTACTAATATAGAAAATTATTTAAAAAAACATCTTTACGAAAACTCAATTCTCCCCACACAACTATATCAACTAACGATTTTATCAAAAGAAAACCCTAGTTTTAAAAACATTCAAGAAAATATACTAAACTATCTAAAAAACGCACCTGGGTTAGCTATTCAAATCATTAACATTGCCTGTCAAATCACATCCACTTGGGATAATTATGAATTAATAGACGAATCTACAAACATGATATTTATAATGAGGGTTTGTATTACAATAAATAAAGAAAGAAAAACAACAAAGTTACCATATACAAATAAAAGAAAACAATTAGCAAAAGATTTAGCCGCTGTCGGATTCATTCAACACTATCTGACGAACTCTCTAGTAAACAAAGACGAAAAAGAAACCTTAACAATAAAAACACCTCAAGAAAAAGAAAAAAATATTATTAGTGAACTAAATGAACAATGTCAAAAAAGAAAATGGAACATATCTTACCAAACAAATACCATGATAGGTCAAAATAAACTTCCACTTTTTATCATTACCTTAAGTATAAATACAGAAACAAAGACCTTTCAATCAACAGGAAAATCAAATAGGAAAAAAGAAGCCAAAGAAATTGCTTATCAAGAAATGAAAAATAATTTTTCCTCCGAAATATACCTAGCAACTCAAAAAAAATAACTATCCATATACATAAATACTCAATAAAAACAACCTGTGTATAACCTGTGATAAATAAAAAATAAAGACGCCTATCATTCACTATTAAAAAAAAAACGAACCCACATTACCCCACTAATTCAAACAAAGATATTTGATTAAAAAAATGTGGATAAGTTATTAAAAACATCCTCAACTATTTTCAGTTTTACAAAAAAAAGAACCTTTATCTATACATGAAATCCATACGCTTACTTTTATAAAAATAAGAAAATCAATCTCAATATAACCTTAAAAAAAACAATCATAGACTCATATATAACAAAAAATTCAAAAATTACAGTCACCCAATTAAAAAAAAAAAAACTGTGTATAACTTGTGATAAAAACAAGCTTTATACCCAATACTGTAAAAAAAAATATACAACAGTAGCTAAAATCCCCCCCCTATACTAAAAAAAAATATATATAAATAGCTCTGTGTATAACTTGGTAATAACTTCTCCCATCAACACTCATACAAGAAAATAAAAATTTGATAAGTCTTATGCTCTCTAATACCTTACAAAACAATACCACGCAAATTATTCGTCACATACAAACCTTTACATGAATCGCTCAGAACTATATAGTAGTTTAGTAAAATAAATTCCTAACTTTAAATAAGAAAATTACATTTATGAATAAAGCGACAGAGATATCATTAGATTATATATGGGATAAAGTAAAAGAAAACTTAAATAAAACATTAACTAATTCTGCTTATCAAACATTTTTAGCCTCTGCAACCCCCATATCACTTGAAAACTCAAATCTATTATTATCAGTCCCAAATGAATTCTCAAAAAACTGGTTTAAGGACTTTTGCGAAAAAATAGTATTAAGCTTATTTGAACAACACAATCACCCTGTAATTATCAGCTACAATATAAGTCCTACACTACCTAAAGAAACAGAACAACTATCTATTTTTGATAAAGAAAAGTCAACAAAAAACAAACAATTATTTAACCCAATATACAGTTTTGATTCATTTGTGGTTGGCCAAAACAATCGCTTTGCACATGCATCCTGCTATGCAGTAGCGAAAGAACCCGCAAAAATATACAACCCACTTTTCATTTATGGATCTGCAGGTTTAGGTAAAACACATCTATTACACGCCGTTGCACATCAAGTATTAGAAAAAAATTCAAACGCAAAAATATTACTCGTGTCCTGTGAAACGTTCACAAACGACATGATTAATGCAATTAAAGATAAAAAACTAGAAACATTCCGTGATAAATATAGATTTGTGGATGTATTAATTGTAGATGATATTCAGTTTTTATCTGGAAAAGAACAAACCCAAGAAGAATTTTTTCACACATTTAATGATTTACATAGTCAAAAAAAACAGATTATTTTGACCTCCGATCGTCCTCCAAAAAATATTCTTACACTAGAGGAAAGACTTCGAACTCGCTTTGAATGGGGATTAATTGCGGATATTCAGCCACCTGAATTAGAAACAAGAATTGCAATTTTAAAGAAGAAAACAGAATTAAATAAAACAGTTTTAGCCGATGAAATTCTTCATTTTATAGCGAGTCAAATGTCGGGAAACGTTAGAGAAATGGAAGGAGCTTTAAATAGAGTTTTCGCATATACATCCCTCATGGACACCCCCATGACATTATCAATTGCTAGTAGAGTAATTAGCGACATGGTGACACTGAAAAATGAAAAACCCATCACTATCTCGAGAATACAAATAAAGACCTCTGACCTATTTAATATTAGTGTTCAAGATTTAAATTCTAAATGCAGAACAAAAGAAATTGCTCATGCACGCCAAATAGCCATGTATTTATCACGCGAATTAACCAAATCATCGTTACCCGAAATTGGTAAGAAATTTGGAAATAGAGATCATACTACCGTGATTCATGCCTGCGAAAAAGTAAAGAAAGAGTTAAAAGATAACAGTGAAACACAAAAATCAATTACCTTTCTAATCAATGTTTTAAAACAAGAATAATATGTGGAGAACCCTGTGAAGAACCTATTAACAATATATAGAACATCAATATCCATATCTTTATCAAGAATCAATACAGATCTTTTGCACAAGGTTATCAACAAAAAATTCAAGTAGAATCTATGCAAGGAATCCACATATACACAAGGCATATTAATATTAATAAATATATAAATATATAATATATATAATAACACCCTATAGGAGGCTTTAATGAAATTTAGTTGTGAAAGAAAAAAATTTAAAGATGTTTGCGCAATGGTAGAAAAAGCCATACCAAAGCAAAGCAGTTTACCTGTACTTCAAAATCTATACCTTTCACTAAATCAAGGCTCATTAATCGTAAGGGGGAATGATCTAGAGATGGGGATAGAGAATCATATTACCGTTAAACAAAGTGAAACAGATGGCGCTATTTTAGTAAAAGCCAAAACATTAAATGAAATTATAAGTAAAGTACAAAGTGATCATTTAGAATTAAGCGTCAATGAGAAAAATTCACTAAACATCAAAACCGAAGGTATAGAGTTTAATTTATTAGGTGAAAATATTGCCGAATATCCTGCCTTTCCTAACGTAGAAAGTGGTCAGAAATTAACGTTAAAAGTTTCAGAACTATTAGATTTAATTAAATTTACTATATTTTCAGTATCGTACGATGATACAAAAAAGTTTTTTAACGGAGTCTTGATAGAGTGTAAAGACAACTCTGTTAGTTTTATATCGACAGACGGATACAGATTAGCCGTAAAAACACTTCACTATAATCAAGATATAGCACATATATCAAAGATCATACCATTTAAAGCTATTAACGAAGTCTTTAGATTATTACAAAGTTTTGATCCAAATAAAACTGTTGAAATTTCATTTTCTGAGACACAAATATCCTTTACTTGCGAACAATTTTTATTGATTTCAAGATTAATTCAAGGACAATTTCCTGATATAGATAAGGTTATACCTAGTGAGTTTGAGCATAAAGTGAAAGTTTCTAGACGGCAGTTACTAAGTTCTTGCGAACGTGCATCAATTATTGCCTCAGCATCCAACGATATTATCAAATTTAGCTATGCAACAAATAGTATAACGATCGTCGCTCAAGCTAGTGCATTAGGTGATTTTAAAGAAGTATTGGAAGCGAATAGCTTAGAGGGGGCTGGTGAATTAACGATTACATTCAATGTGAAATTAATTTTGGACTATTTAAGAGTCATGGAGGATGATGATTTAGTTATTAACTTTAATAATGCTGTAAGTCCCTGCAAATTTGATCGACCAAGTGATGAAAATTACACCTATATTGTGATGCCAATTCGAGCAAGAGAATTTAATCAAAGCTAATATATGTTAGCCAAAGTATGGATTCAGAATTTTAGAAACATAAATCAATTAAACGTAGTTAAACAAAATAAATATATTTTTTTTATAGGCAAAAATAATCAAGGCAAAACAACGATTTTAGAAGCCATTTATATATTGTTAACTGGGGGATGGTTAAAAGAAAAAGACCGCAACGCGTTAATTCAATTCTCTAAAGAAAGAGCGGTAATTGGGGGGGAGTGGCAGCTTAACGAAGAGGAACAAAAACAGGTTTATTTATCATTGTCTAAATCAGAAGGTGTATCTGTTGTTATTAACAAACAATGCTCAAGAGACAAAAAAACATTTACAAAAAACTGTTTTACTGACTACCTTTCATCGGATATAAATCGTCAGTTTCAAGACTCAGCAGCTCAACGACGACATTTTTTGGACACATTTTGTACACAATATTTCACAGAGTATCGTCAAAGTTTAAACCGATTTCAAAGTGTCTGTAAACAAAAAAATGCATGGATCAAACAAGATGTTGTGGATCAAAAACATGGCGATATTTTAAATAAACAGTTAGCGATACTTTCAGGTTCTGTATTAGAATATAGAATAGAGGGATTAAGACGATTATCTGAATTTTTTAAAAAGACACAAGAAATATTTTTTGTGGATATATTAGAAAATATCCAATTTAAGTATATGTTTCATCGCCTAGATATCGAGGAGTTTTCACGGCCATTATATCAAGAAGTATTATTTAATAAATTACAAGAAGATAAACAGAAAGAACGTTTTCTGGGCTATAGTCTAGTAGGTCCACATAGAGATGATTTTGATGCAATATCACACGATCAAAGTGTATTTAGGTTTTTTTCTAAGGGGATTAATCGGGTATTTGCCGTACTCACGAAACTAGCTCATTGGGATCTTGTATCTGAAAAGTTTCAACAGCCCCTTATTTTATTATTGGATGACATATTTGCAGAGTTAGATAGCGAGGTAAAGACAAAGTTAGCAACATATTTAAAAAAATATGATCAACTATTTTTAACAGGGGTAAATAGTGAGGATATAGGGCTATTTAATGATATTGACGTATACCAAGTGGAAAAAGGAAAAATTCATTGCTATGAAGCAGCTTAATAACTGTTTATCAGAAATTAAGTATGGGTATGTATCCACTGTTGTAAAATCAGCAGCTAAAACGCTAACATTGAATCACGAGGTTTCTAAAGCCTGGCCTAAAATTATGGGGAATTTAGAGAGTGTTTTACATTTTTCTTATTGTAGAAATAAAAAGATAATTATTGAATCTGAAAATCCTAGTTGGAAAACTGAAATTTCTTTTTTTGAAAAAAAAATTATCCAAAAGTTACATCAATATGTACGGCGGTCAAGAAACATTTCAGGAATAAAACTTATTGTAACGTATACGAAAAAAAAACAATCAAATGGTCAAGTAAAAGCGCGTAACATTGAAAAAAAGACGCTAGCGGAGAAGATAAAATTTAAAAATAGAAGAATGAAAGACATGGGCTATGTTTGGTGTATGCTATGTCAGTCAAGTTGGACAATGCAAGATAGGCTCTGTGTTTTCTGTAGAAATAAGAAAGAATATCGTTAAAGATGGGTTTGACTTTTTGTAGTGAAGCACGTAGGATATGTGACTATGCAAAAAAAAAATGGAGAAATATTAAATGGGTAGCCTAATTAAAAAAAGGCGTAAAAAAATGCGTAAGCACAAGTATAAAAAATACGGAAAACGCATGACAAAAAATAAAAGTTAGTTTTTTGATAAAAGAAAGATCAAAATCTCTACTTCACATAAGTAACAAACTATAAATGATGATCTAATCAAAATTATAGATTAGCATTAATAGTCTTTAAAATTAGCTGAGACGCCTGATTTTTAGGTGTGGGTGTAAGTGGTTTTAAGTAAGATAATTTTTCTAATAAGACTTCCAGATCAAGTTTATCTTGACTCAGGATATCAAAATTGTCTGCCTGGATAACTGCAAGCGCATTTTTAGTTTGATGATTATCTCTAGAGTAAGGATAAGGTATAAGTACGGAACATTTATTATAAAATTGCAGTTCACTTAAGGTTGTTGCTCCTGCTCGTGAAACAACATAGTCAACCTGTTGATAGACTAGGTCGATGCGATCAACATAGGGAAAGTAGATTGCTGAGATAGAGTTATTTTGTTTGATATACCTAGGTTCACCAGAGTTTTTGGGCCATTTCTTGTTAAAATAGCTATTTCCGCAAAGCACAAGAAGATTAAAACCAGCGTCTAAAAGACGGGGTTGTTGTGCGATAAAAAAATCATTAAGGGCGTGAGCACCTTGACTACCACCAATAACTAAAAGTGTTTTTTCTTTAGCAAACACTAGCCCTTTTAAATCAATATTTTTGATATTTTGGGGATATGTCATACAAATAGGATTACCTGTAAGTTGAAAATTCTTAGTCAAAAAATAACGTTGAGATTCAGCAAAGGTTAAGTAGATATTACGAGCAAAAAATTGCAGAAAACGGTTACTTCGACCCGGAATGGTATTTTGTTCAAGTAAAAAAATAGGTATTCGACATATAAAAGCCGCCAGAACAATAGGAACAGTATCAATGGCACCTGTTCCAATAACACAACGAATCCTCTGTTTTTTGAATATAAAAAAAGCCATAATAAAGTTTTTAATAAAAGAAAAAAAAGTGTTAGTAGCAATACAGGTAATCCAGGGATAAGAAAAGCCATTTAAAATAGTTGATGCAGGACTATCTTTACGGGCAATAAAGAAGACCTCTTTTTTAGATAATAGTTCCGCTATTGCTAACGCTGGATAGACATGCCCACCGCTAGCTCCTACAACAAAAAAATATGAAGACATCACACAGACCTGACTCTTTTATGAGGAAGTCTAGAAATATTAAGAATAATCCCCAGATAAAACAGGGAACTAACCAAAGAACTTCCACCAAAACTGACAAAGGTTAAGGGAATTCCCGTAATAGGTAGTAAGGCAATAACACCTGCAATATTTATAAAGGCTTGATAACAAATAAAGAGTCCTAAACCCAAAACAACATAACGTTGAAAATAGTCCTGTGACCGCATTGCAATCGTAAAACATTTTAAAAGAAAAAAGAGAAAAAAAAGAATAACGAGAGTTCCTAAAATAAACCCCCCTTCTTCACAGATAATTGAATAAATAAAGTCTGAATATTGCAAGGGAAGATAAAAGAACTTAAGCTTACTTTGACCTAAACCAAGGCCCCATAATCCACCAGAACCCACAGAGAGTAATGATTGATTAATATGATAAGCTTTACCAAAAGGATCTAAGTCTGGAGATAAAAAAGTTAAAATACGGTCAAGTTGGTAGGGTCTAAAGAAAACACTAATAATAAACGTAAGTAAAGAACTTAAGCAGAGAATACAAAGCTGCCAAAGAGGAAGCGGGCTTAAAAAAAACAAGGTGATAAGAACCAAACAAATAAGAAGGGTATTTCCAAGATCTGGCTGTAGAAGCAAAAGTAAAATAAAGGGAATGAAAATACATAAAAGAGGTAGGATCCCTTTTTGAAAATACTGTAATTGATGATGCTTATTATTCATAAAAATAGCAAAAAAAAGAACCAAAGAAAATTTAACTAATTCAACAGGTTGAAGATTAATAACATAGAGGTTCAGCCATCGTTGAGCACCACCAATAGAAACTCCTAATACAGAAAAACAAAGACAAAGTAATATAAATGAACTTATAAGAAACAGAGGGCTTAGTTTTTTTAAATACCCTAGGGGGAAAAGTAACCCACACAACAGGGCACATAAGCCCACGCTTCCCAGAAAAAGCGTTTTTTTTATAAAATAGTAGCTATCACCATAAACACTAAGGCCAGTAATGGGACTTGTAGAAAACATCATAAAAAGGTTTAAAAGTAAAAAAAAGAGAGAAACAAAAAGCAACGAAAAATGACAGTCTTTTAAGGAATAAATATGAGACGTAATTTTTTTTTGAATCATGAACAAAGTTGATGGACAATGGATTTAAAGTGTTCACCGCGTTCTTTAAAGTTTTGAAATTGATCAAAACTAGCACCAGCAGGAGAAAATAAAATAATATCATTTGCCTTTGTTTTTGGAAATAACAATGATACGGCATCTAGCATAGTATCATGAATATATATAGGAATAGAACTTGAGTGAAACAGGGCGGCAATACATGGTGAAAGGTCTCCAAAAACACTAATGGATAAGCTGTGTTTTAATAGAGCTTCTTTATAAGAGGAAAAGTCGATATTTTTATGATTACCACATAAAATTAAATGTACTTTTTTGGGGAAAGTTTTTAGAGCTGCTAAGGTAGAACTAGGCGTCGTAGATTTAGAGTCATTAAAAAATAAACGATCTTTAATACAAGCAACCTTTTCTATTCGATGAGCCAATGGACGAAAAGAATTTAGTTTCTCTTGAATTATGGTAGGTGAAATAGATAAGTATTCTACACCTGAAATAGCAGCAGCAAGGCTATCCTTAACAATAGGGAGCTCATAGTGATAGTCTCGTAATAGATCTGTAGAAAAAGCCCGTTTTTTTGCAACACATCGATTTGATAACTGACAGACAATAGGGTCATTTTGGTTATAAATAAGTAGATCTTTTTCTAAGAGAGCATCAACGAGTTTTGATTTTGCCTGAATATAGTTTTCAAAACTTGTATGGCGGTCAATATGGTCCTCACTAATATTTAATAAAATGACAATATCAGCACGAAAATAACGGCAGCACTCAAGTTGAAAACTGCTTACTTCAACAATAATCGTTGTGGGACAAGGATCACAGTCAATAGCCTCAGTAAGGGGGATTCCAATATTTCCAAAAACAGGCGCATCAAGAAAATGACCAAGAAGGGTAGAGACCGTACTTTTTCCATTCGTACCGGTTACTGCAATAACAAAAGGGGGCTGTTTTTTCTGTTGTAACTTGAGGTAACTCCATTCTATCTCAGGCACTATAGCAGCGTTTGTTTTAGGAAAATTTCGAGGGGGGATACCAGGACTTACTATAAGAGTTTCAGCCTGATCTATAGGAACGCAAGAAACACCATGCCTATTCAAATATGCGTGAATAGATCTTGCCGTAACACCTTCGCCCAAAACAGCAATAGATTCATCATGAGACATAGCGAGGATTAGGGGGTATATCGTTCTACGCGTTCGATAATAATTTGTTGAACTGGTAAATGGGTATGGTAAGAAAAACGTTTTGTTGAGACAGATGAGAGGGTATCAATTAATGAATAACTATCAGGTAATACACGAGCAAAAACAGCATATCCCCAACCTTGAGATGTTTTGGATCGAAAATCTAAAAAAGGATTATCTGAAACATTAATAAAAAATTGAGAAGATGCAGAATGCGGATCAGGCGTTCGAGCCATAGATAAGGTGTATTTTTTATTAAGAAGGCCATTATCAGCTTCATTTTTAATGGCAGGAAGTGTCTCTTTTTTAACCATATTGATATCAAAACCGCCCCCTTGCATAACAAACCCTGGGACAACTCTGTGAAAGATGACATTAGTATAGAAACCAGAATCTACATACTTTAAAAAGTTGGCAACAGTCTCGGGCGCTTTTTTAGGGAATAGTTCAATTAAGATAGAACCTTTGTTTGTTAATAATCGTACATAATTAGAGGGTGACTGTTCTTGAGAAAATAGGTAGGGAGTAAAAAATAATAGAATTATAAATAAGTGTCGAAATATCATACAACCATCCTTTACATAAAATTAAATAACTTTACTAAGTATATACTGCAAAAAAGCAGATGTATAATCCAAAAAATAAGAACAATATGTCGTTCGTTTAAACCAAGACATTCAAAGTGATGATGTAAAGGTGCCATAAGAAAGAAACGTTTTTTAGTTGTTTTAAAATAGCTAACCTGAAGAATGACAGAAAGTGCCTCTATCAGAAAGAGCGCTGCAAACGCAAGTAAAACCCATGGATTATTGGCACAACAAGCAAGAGCAACAAAGAAAGCACCTAAAGCCAATGAGCCTGTATCACCCATAAACAAGACAGCAGGATGACGATTAAAAAACAAAAAAGCACTTAAAATACTCATGAGACAAAAACAAAAGAGGCTGAAGATGGGGAGTTGCATATGGAAAAATAATAAGGAAAAACTTCCTAAAGAAATGAGGCTAGAACCAGTTAATAAACCATCCAGACCATCACTAAGATTACAAGCATTAGACGTTGCAACAAATAAAAAAATAAAAAATAAAAAATAAAACAAGGAAAGTGGTTCAATGTAAAAATGAAAATAAAGCATGAGTAAACAGGCGGAGAGACATTGAAGCAAAAATTTAGCTTTTGCAGATAAGCCATCATTTTTGTGGCGTAACGCTGATATAAGATCATCTCCAAATCCAATAAGGCTAAAGGTGAAAAAACAACACAAAATCCACCCTATTTTAGGCGTCGTAAACTCAAAAAGAAAATAAGACAGGATTATCATCAATAAAAATACACAACCACCAAACGAAGGAATATGTGTTTTGTGTTGATGTGTAGGTGGTGTAAGCTTGTAGATGTACTGAAAAATATGTCGTTTGTTTAAAATATATATCAAGGCCCAAAAACAAAATAAAGACGTTATAAAGATAAAGAATAATTTAAGAAACATGGGTCTTAAGGTATGAAACCGTATCCTCCATACGACTTAATCGGGACCCTTTTATCAGGATAGTATCACCAGGTATGATTTCATCCTTTAGATAAGCATGTAACAAGTCTTTATGATGAAAATGAAGCGAGGAAATAGTATCTGGAACTTTAGGAACAATATTCCCACAAGAAATGAAAAGTGATATATCAGCATCGATCATAGGGAGATACATTTGGCTATAAGCAAGATCAGTAAAAGATCCCAATTCAAGCATATCCCCCAAAACAAAAAGTTTACGGCTACTAAGTGGTTTGAGGACATCTAAGGCATAGAGGACACTAGCAGGGTTTGCATTGTAGGTATCATCATAAAGAGTACATTTAGAGAGGGTAATTTTTTTTAAACGTTGTTCAAGTGAAATAAAATTACTAAGCCCCTGGGTTATCTGTGATTCATCTAAAGAAAAGTATCGGCCCACTTGATAGCAAAGATCAAGCATTGCGGCTCTAGGCGAATCACCATGAAAGGCCCTAACCTTATACTCAGCTCGCTGAGCTTTTTCTGATAACACATCAAAAAAGACATTATCGGAAGGAATAAGAGCAGTACGGTTTAATTGTTCCCAAGATAAAGGTTTTTGAAAAATAGTAGATTTAGCAAGTGCTAGCTGCTTTAAAGAACGGTAAAAAGCCATATGGCAGTAGGAAATTCCTGTCACAATAGATAGTGAGGGACGGCAAACTTGAACTAAAGGTAACATATCAGATTTTTGACGAATACCCAGCTCTAAAATTAAGATTTCTGTTTGAAAATCTGCACGTAATATAGTTAACGGAACCCCAATATCATTATTTTGGTTTCCCGTAGTACAAACCGTATTAAAATAAGGTCGTAACAGAGAATAAAGCATCTGACAGCACGTTGTTTTACCCACAGATCCAGTTACAGCAATAACAGTAGCAGATAACTTTTTTCGATAGGATTTAGTATACTTCTGTAGATCCACATCCAATAAAATACCACCCTTAGATACAGCCTCTTTGATAAAGTCTCGTCCATCATAATTCTTTCCTTTAACAGGAATAAAATATTGCCCTTTTTGAATAGTTCGCGAATCAATAGAAATATCCATTATTTTTTTTTCAATAGCGTCAAAGCAGACAATATAACCTCTTTATCAGAAAACGGAATGGATCGACCTCGAGTAATCTGTTGAGATTCGTGACCTTTTCCAGCCACTAAAAGTATATCATTAGGCGTTATATGCTGCACAGCATGAAAGATAGCTTTTTTTCGATCTGGTATAACCTTAAAACAAGAATGTTGAATACCCTGACAAATATCCTGAATAATACGGGCAGGATCCTCATTTCGTGGATTATCATTACAAAGCACAATAACATCTGAAATAGATGAAGCAATAGCCCCCATTTTTGCACGCTTATTTTGATCACGATTACCTCCACAGCCAAAAACAATCCACAAACGGCCACAGGTTTTTTTAGCAAGCAAACGGCCGGAGGTTAACAAAGCTTTCAACGCAGCCGGAGTATGGGCAAAATCAATGAAAATTTGCAAAGATAATGAATTTTTAATAGCTTCAAAACGACCACAGACACCCGTTGTTTTCTTTAAAGATTGACAAATCAAATCGTTAGGTAAATCACAGTGTTGCAAAATACGATAAGCAGCTTTGACATTATTTAAGTTAAAATGACCTAGTAACGGATTTTTAAAAGGCAAAGAAAGTCGAGAAACCTCAAGTGGAAAAACTTTGACACAAGAAGAGGCATTCATAAAGGATAGTTTACATGCTTTATAGGCAGCAAAGGTATGATGAAAGTCTAAATGATCCTGACTAATATTACTTAAGCATTTAATATTAAAATCAATACCAAAAATGCGATGCTGTGCGATACCATGAGAGGATACTTCCATGACTACATGTGTCCCACCTTTCCACAAATGATCATAAAAACAAGAGAAAAGATCCCAACTTTCCATGGTAGTTAAGGGAGAGTGTAAGGTTCCCAATAGTAAGCTATTATGACCAAGAGAGACAAGTGTCTGATGGACCATGTGCGAAATGGTTGTTTTACCATTTGTACCAGTAATACCAATGATAAAAAGCTGCTCATCAGGACAGGAAAAATAATATTTAGCAAACACTGCCAACGTTTGTCGATCTAGATGAACATGATCAACAGCACCATTTCGCATGGCGTGTTCTATGTAACGTTCTGCACCTGGTAAACATAAGAACGTATCACCCGGAGTGATTTTTCGAGAGTCGAATGAATACATCTTGTTTGAGAGTATAGCAATGGATATAATAATATACTAATTTCTATATTCTAGGATTAATAACGAGTGAAAAATAAGCAGCAAGAGTTAGTTAAGCTTTATTACAAAAATAAAAGCATAGAATTACTTGAAAAAATCTCAATAACCTTTAAGCCATTAGTAGAATACATTGCAAGAAAATTAGCCTACAATATAGATGATTTGGACGATTTAATTCAAATCGGGAATATTGCGCTAATACGCTGTTTAGACCGCTATGATATAAATAAAAATATAGATTTTGCAACATTTGTAACACCGAATATCATTGGAGAAATTAAACATTATTTTAGAGATAAAAATAAATTAATCAAAGTACCACGACGCCTACAAGAGGTTTATGCAAAAATAAAAACAATAGTCAGAGATATGCAAAACGATCAAAAACAACCCACATTGAAAGTTTTAGCCCAAAAATTAGATGTAAGTGAAGAACTCGTTTTAGAAGCAATGGAAGCAGGTCAAAATACACGAACAATATCTTTAGACACACCCACATACACCCATAATCAGTTGTCTAATCAAGGCAATCAAAATGAAAATATCATGAACCGTTTAGGGGTGATAGGTAAAGAGGATAGTTTACTTAATAAAGAAACACTTAAAGAAGCTATTTATAAGCTAACAAAACGAGAACGCCGTATAGTGTATTTAAGGTATTATGGAGGCTTATCACAAACACAAATTGCAGATAGGTTAGGATTATCACAGATGCATATTTCACGACTTTTGGGAAAATCAATTTTAAAGCTAAAGACACTAATTATTGAATCAAACTAAGATATATTAAAGATAAAGACATGACACAATTACATCAAGACGGGATTAAAGAAAAGATAAGACATCGATATGAAAATTTATTATTAGATAAGGTAAAAATAGCAGAACCAAATCATCCAGGAGAATTACAGTTAAAAATAGAAAAAAATGATCTATTAAACAGACATATTTTCTTTCGTCAAAAAGAACATGGCCGTTATTGTTTACTCTCAGCATTATATCTTGAGGTATTAGCCTTGGGAGCTATCGCATCTACAAAAGGTGTGACGAAAGACGATTTGATTATTTTCGCAAGTGCAGCCAAATACACAAAAGAGAAGGACTTTTATATTAATACAAGCTTACAAGGTACGGTACATAGCCTGGGTAATAAAAGAGGATTTCATAAATATTCAGGACAATTATACGATAGTAATCAACAAAGGCTTGCACAGGGAGAAATGGTTGCTTACTACATAAAAGATAATGATGATATTTCACAAGAAGTACAAAAACAAGCACTGACCATTCCATCCTCTAATTGCAAGAAAGTGGCAAACAAAAACAGCGATCTAAAGCATCCAGACTTAGTCATAACAGATGAACTATTTTTTTCATCAGAAACAGAGGCATGGGCAAGCTATTTTTTCCCCGAAACCCATATTTGCAATAAAGGTCATTTTCCAGGCAATCCATTATTAATGGGCGTATTACAAGTAACGTCAATCGAAGATACAGTATTATTATGGTTAAAAGAGAGAGATATTCGCGGTCATATCACAATGAAAGTAAACGCAAAACTATATAAAAGTCATTACGGTATGATAGCGGAACTCAAAAATACAGAATTAAAAGCTTGGCATGATGTAGAAGGTATTGTAGATCAATGTGAAGTGAAGTCAGTACAAAAAGTAATATTTAAACAGCCGCTAAGGCCCAAAGAAGAAATTTATATACATATTACCTTTTTAGAGGTTCAAATCGTTTAGAATGTGATTATATTAGGAATTGATCCTGGATACGCAATTGTTGGTATTGCTGTTATTGAATCTACAGGAAACAAGACCAAGGCCTTGTATTACAAGGCAATTATAACTGACGCAAAGCAAGCATTTTCAGAGAGATTGCTATCAATTTCACAACAGTTAAGTCAAATTTTGGATCACTATAAACCAGATGGTATTGCAATTGAATCGTTATTTTTCAACACCAATACAAAAACAGCGATAAATGTTGCACAAGCCAGAGGAGCACTTGTTTTAAAATGTGAACAATATGGTTGTTCACCGATATCCCTGACACCTCTACAGGTAAAAATGGCGGTTTGTGGTTACGGAAGAGCAACAAAAAAACAAGTAGAATACATGGTAATGCGACTTCTAAATTTAAAATCAGCACCAAAGCCAGACGATGTTTGTGATGCACTAGCCGTTGCGATCGGCGGAATATATGAGATCAAGAGAAATAAGGCCTTAGCTAAGACAAACAAAACATACAGGAAATAGGCTAAATGAGCAGTGTGACACATTGCCATTATAGATGAAGTTTGAGCTCAAGAGTTAATCCAGAAAGATCATAATTATAAAGCGTTTCATAGCGATCTGACTTTCGTTTAATGTAACCTTCACCAGTAATTGTTAATTTATCAATATGCGGTGTTTTATGAAAAGGGTATGTAATATTAACAGAAAGCTGCCCAATTTCCTGACTATTATTTTGTTTCGTAATAGACGTTGCAGTCGTATGTCCTTCAAGAACTTCATCCCCTTCTTGTTCATTGTTATTAATGAGCTGGCCCCAATTATTACTTTTAGAGTAGCTAAGATTGACATTAAAGTATCTAGTTTTTATTGGAGAGTAGCTAACTGAAAGAACATGTTGGTACCCCTTTTGAAAGATTTGTTGATTTAAAGTTTTATTTTTACTGTAATTAAGGCTAAATTCGGACACAATATCAAGTGCCTTGAGAGGAGAAAATTTTGTTAAAAGAGACTCTTTAATTATCAAAAAATTAAGGTCAGAATTCGAGTTTAAGGTTCTATGTCTATTTAATGTATAAGTTTGAGAGTGAGTGCCTGTTAAATTCAAGATAGAAGAGAAAGTATATGTTAATCCTACGGAATAAGTCTGGGTATCTTTTAACAGTCGTTCAATAAAATAATTTCTAAACGTTCCGTTATAGGTATCAAGATAGGCCTGATATAAATCATTCTTTGATAAATGTTTTGCACTACCTCGATACTGAAGTAAATAATTTTCTTGAAACCCTGTGTTTAAAGACAATGACCAAAACACAGGAAATACGCTAGAAATGGAAAAGGTATTTTGATCCAGAAATGTTTTAAATGTTGATGTTGTATGAACAGTATTATCTTCAGAACTATACTGATATTTACTAGTTAGATCAAATTGAGAGAAAGGCTTCATGCTAATAGTATGGCTGCCAGAATGTTTATATCGAAAATCAGAAGATTCGGTATTTTTATTAGGAGAAAACGAGTAGGATAATGAATTTAATTGTTCAGAAATCGAACGCTCAAAAATAGTTGAATACGTCACATTTCCAAACTTATAGCGACGAAAATATCTAGAAAATTGTGACGTAACAGAATGACTAGTCGAAAGCAAATTATCAAATTGTTGATAAGGGTCTAAAGAATTTGATGGATGCCGATAGTTGACAGACGTTTCATTACGCGTATAGCGACTATCTAGTGCATACGAAGCCTCAAAAGTACTAACATAGCCCAAGCCCCAAAAATGCAGAGGGATAGAATTAAGACGAAATGTTTGCTTGTTTTCAAACAAAGGGGTATCCGTTTCTACAAGCTTATAATTAGCATTTTCATAGACATCCTTCCCCAAACTAGTTTGGGTATTATGTTTATAAAAGATAGAATAGTTAAAACGGTTTAGCCAACGATAGGTTGGAAAGTACGAAAAGGAAAAAGCATAATTTTTTAGATGAGAATCAGTGGAACTTGTTTGATAAGAGCTAGATGCCTCTAAGGTTTTATAATGTTGATCAGTGAGCCCATATGAAACAGATTTAAGCACAGCATTTTTAAGAAGCTCAATAGAACTTAAGGTATAACGTTGGATACTATTAGTGTTCAAAATAAGAGAATCTTTTTGTTTAGAAACGTCATTTGAAAAGGTTGCTGAACCATAGGTATAAGCCAAAGCACGACGAAGAAAATGTGTATCACGTAAACGTAATAGACGTAAAACACCAATGGGTTTAAATGAACTAATACCGACCGAGTAGGTATCTTGAATCAACGATTGTGTATGACTAAGTTTACTAAATGCCTCTTTATGGTAGGTAGATAGATCGCTAGAAAACCAAGAGACGGGAGAAAATGAAGAAGAAAAATGGTAGTTTGTTGCATAATTGTCATGTAATAATTCTTTAGATTCATTTTTTTGGGACGTATTTTCAGCAGTATAAGACACATTATTTCGCCAAGATCGTAATGGAGAAAAAGAGGCACTATAGCTTTGATTTAATTTTTTTTGTAAAGAAGCATAAGTATAAGAAGGTTTTTTTGTTTTTAAAATAGACATATAAAAACTGGGAGTAAAGGTAAAAGGGCCTAAAAATGCTAAATCATCTAATGAAAGAGTCGAGGATATATCATGTGCGTAACTTAAGGTTGTATCAACATTAATGTTATCGATATAGTTGTTTTTTGAATAAGCATATGAGTTTGCATAGGTAGTGCGAAAAAATTTAGGACCTACAGAAAATGTGTCATTGATCGAATACGAAAGAGAATCTTGACGGTAGCGTTCTTCTGAAACAGGAATAATATATTTTTCTTTTTCACTATGATAAGTCAGGGATGCATCGACATCAATATATTGAAATAGTTTAAGAGTTGATTTTGTAAAAAAGTCATGTTGAATAACAGGTTCATAATATTTTTGTTCTTGGGAAGAATGGCTATACGTGGCTTCTATACGGTTTTGACTACTGATTTCCCAGGTGGATTGAGAACGCAATAAACGGCTACCGTTACGTTCACTGATTTGGCTAAGAGGTTTGTAATCTATATCGATATGTTGATAGGACAGATGGCTATTCAATATAGAATTATCATAGCTAAGGGCAATTTTTTTAGCATAAGACATTGGGTTTGTGCCAGGAACAACTGAATCTTGACTAAGAAAATAATCATATTCGACCTTAATCATAGTATTAGGAGCAACTGTCGAATGAAAGATAAGTTGACCTGTATTATAATTTAAATAATATTCATTCTGATTAACAGGTATCCAAATAGGAAAATCACTGGTACCTGTATTTAAAAACACAGAGTCACTATTTTCTTTAACAGGACCTTTAGAGAGAGAGAAGGAAGAGGCGGATGAGGCAAGAAGTGTTTCAGAAACAAAGGAAATCTTTCTGGAGAAATTATTTTGAGCAGCAGCAATTTCACCATCAACACGCCAGCGATCTGTAAGTTGAGTACCAATAGTAAAACCAAACTGACGATGTTGCAATAAACCAGTCACTGCAACATCAGGCGTATAGTTATAGTGAATGTCAATTTTATCTCCAAGTAAAACCTGAGTTTGAGGCGCAGTATTTGTATCAACATTGTATTGCAAGAACGTAATAGTAAAGCTTTGTCCATCTTGGCTCCATTCAACGGAATAATCCCCAGGGTCAAGTTCGATATCACGCACAGTTACTTTTCGAATACCTAGATATTGAATTGGGTTTAAAAAATTACTGTAATGATACTTATCAATCTCATAGGTATGAGATGCTTTATTGGCTGTAAAACTTAGGAAAGCGGTTTCACTACGTTTATACTTGTAACGCAGTGAAACACTTTTGCCATTTAGCGATGCATCATTAACGGTAATAATACCACGATAAGCATCCGTAATATTATGAGAAACCACATTGTTCAAGTAGGACACCTGAAAATATGCAAGTTCCGTCAACGGCACACGAGAGGCATAAATAGTATTCTGACTAACAATAGCAGGTTCCTCTACAGTACCAATAAGAGAAGTTTCATTATTATGAATTTTTTCTTCAAAAACATTCACACCCAAAGTAAATTGTTCCTTCGATTTTTGCGCCGGAATGAGGGTATTAATACGATAGTTATACGCCACAGAGATCAACTGTGGAAAAGAGATAGGGTAATTAAAAATAATCTCATAAAACCCATTGTCATTATCAAGAATAAGGTAGTCTTTAATTTCTTTAACACGTTTACCAGCAACATAAACAGATAAAGATGAACGAATAATATCAGGGTGAGTCAATTGAAAAGGGCCGGGAGAATCTTTACCGACATAATAGTCTGTCGTAGCATCATTTTTATGGAATTGATAACGTAAAGATAAATTATGAGTAGATGTGATAGGAGTTAAAAAGGTTATTTTTCCTGAATCATAGTTCATCACATAATGGTGATTGCGCTGAAGATCTTTGTTCGGAAAGGTTAGAGAGTCACTATCAAAGATAAGGGGCCTATGTTTTGTCAGGAAAAACCCTGCTTGAATCGAACGACTCGGAATGACTTCACGATAGTCAACAACAACAGCCTCCTTTTTTTCAGGACGCAGGGTATTAAAACTTGCTTGAAATCCCGTAAATTCTTTTCGATTTAAGATAGGTAGAAAATCTTCAATTGGATTTGTGAACTCGTAAACAATTTCAATAACATTCGTAATTGTTTTGATCGATGTAAATGAAATCCTCCCCGTATAATAATTGAGTGTATAATCACCATCCAATCCTTCAGTTTGAAGGTTGTTGTCTACCCACACTTTAACAGTACCTCGTAAAATAGAGCTGTGCTGCAGTGAGTAGTTTTTTCCACCATCACCCATAAACGATACTTTTTGAGGGTTAGAACGTTGTTTTCCATTTGCTAGAGTAAAAGCATAGAGATCTGTTTCTCGTTGATATTTAACGCCATCAATAGATTTTTTAAGATTAGAGTAACTACCATTATTAAATTGAGCATCAATAGCACCAAAAGCTAATTTATTTTCTTTTAAATGTAGACGAACATCCCATCTAGAGCGAAAGTCTGGAATAGATTCAATATCAAAATAAAGGTAGAGATCCTTAGAAATATGACTATCCAAGGAAAATTTAAAGCTATCTTCACGTTTCAGTGGACCTAAAAGAACATCAGCAGGAAATTTTGTGTATAACGGATCAGATTTGATAATCTGCCAACGAGGATCAAGGGTATTTTTAGGGTTATAATCACGACCACTAAAGTTAATAGTATAAAAACCATCAATATTCAGGTTTTGAATCTGTTTATTTTGATAGTCAGGGGGGTCTACATAAACATGGCTAGGCACATAAGAATAGTGAGAGTGTTGAGGCAGCCGAATTAACGAAGGAGTAAGAATCTCACTAGGGGTTTTGGTAAGAGCAACAAATGTTTTATCGATCCAGGCCTTTTGATTATTTGCAAGAGTAATTTCATAAAAAAAGAACGATTCTCCAGACATAACAAAAGAGGCCCCCTTCTCTGTTTCATAAATAACCTTAGAAAGTTCAAAGGCATTCAACTGAATAGCAGCAGTGGGCGTAATAACCTGAACATATAAAGGAGATGGCGTAACAGCAAGAGTAGTTTTAGCAAATAGAAGGAAAAAAACAGAAATACAAAGCAAAAAATAAGAATAAAAAAAATAACGCAAGCACAACAATGCACCCTCATATAAAGATGAAAAATAATAAGGGCGATTAATCATAAGAGAGAAACATCACATCTCCAAAACTATAAAATCGATACGACTCGGCAATAGCGGTTTGGTAGGCCTCTTGCAAAAATGCGACGTCCGAAAAGGCAGCCACTAGTAATAGTAACGAGCTTTTAGGTAAGTGAAAATTTGTGATCAGTCCCTGACAGGTAGAAAAACGATAACCTGGCTGAATAAAAAGCGTTGTTTCTTGCCAACCCGAACGAAACCTTGTTCCAGTCCAGGCAGACTCTAAAGCACGAATAGTCGTGGTTCCTACAGCAATACGACGCTGACGATGTGCCATCAAGCGTGTGGCTGTCGCATCAGAGATATAAAAACGTTCGTTGTGTAATTTATTTTCTTGAAAATGGCGATCTTCCAAAGGCTGAAATGTTCCATATCCTACATGAAGGGTTACTGTTTCAATACAAACACCTTTAGCACGTAAGGACGTCAATAAATCTTCAGTAAAATGCAAGCCAGCAGTTGGGGCGGCAACAGCCCCTTCTTTATCTGCATAAATAGTTTGATATCGCGAGATTTGATCCTCTAAACTAAGAGGGCTATGACGAATATAAGGAGGTAACGCGGGCACACCAAATTGCGCCATGATCTCATGAGCAGATTGGCCTTCGGGTAGGCGTAAGTGGCAAAAAGGGGCCTCTTTCTTAACAAGCGTAAAAAAACAATCATTACTTAGGTATAAAGGTTCTCCGATCGACAGTTTTTTACTAGGTTTAATCAAGGCTTGCCAGACAAAGGGCGTAACAGTTTGTAGCAATAAAACTTCAACTCGACCACCGCTTTCACGAGTACAAAACAAGCGGGCCTTAAGTACTTTTGTATCATTAAGGATCAACATATCGCCAGGATAAAGAAGATCCTCTATCTCCTTAAAAATATAATGTGAGAGACGTTTTTGAGGCAATGAAAGGAGCATTAAACGGCTCTGATCGCGTGCCTGAGAAGGAGCATCCGCAATTAAGTTGGATGGTAACGTAAAATCAATTAAACGATCCTGCATCATAAATGAAATATAAAAATAGGGAATACCATCTATTAATAATATAGACAATTAAAGCAAAAGTTAAACATAAATAATCAAGATAAAACGCAGAAACAGTTAAGGAACGAACAATAGGGATAGCAATGTAAACACTAGCGTAACTTAATCAACAAACTTAGGTCACAAGCGACAACAGAATGGGTGAGTGCGCCACAGGAAATACGGTGAATCGCACGATCACGATAGAGATGAATGTTATCCAGACAAATATTGCCAGAAACTTCTAATTGTTTATGAGGGTAATTATGTTGACAGTACAAAATAGCCTCATCTAACATCTCAAGTGAAAAATTATCAAAAAGGATATAATCAGCTAAAGAGAGATCAAGTTTTGATAACTGCTCCAAATTTTCTACTTCGACTTCGATTTTTAAGTTCGGATGTTTTGTTTTGGATTCCAAAATTTTTTGAGTTAAATACGAGGACATTTGTTGCATAGGCAATAGTGCCAAGTGATTTTCCTTAATGAGCACCATATCAGACAAAGACTGACGATGATTAAAAGCACCACCCGCTACAACTGCTGCTTTTTCTAAATCCCTCCACAAAGGTGTGGTTTTTCGAGTATCGAGTATCTGAATAGAGGGGTTATCTAATGCCTGAACAAAGGCATGGCTTTGAGTCGAAATCCCACAAAGATGCTGTAACAAATTGAGTAAAACACGTTCAATACGCAACAAATCTTGTATATTCCCAGAAAGATGTGCAATAGGATCCTTGGCAGAAAATGCTGTACCATCTTCAATTAAGCCAGTAATACTTATAGGAGGGGTACAACACAGCGCGATAGCCTGCAGGACGGAACTACCATAAAAAATACCGGATTCTTTAGCAATTAAGGTGCCAAATCCAGGGGTGTCAGACAGCGCTAACGTCTCGCAGGTAACATCTGTGTGAGGCATATCTTCTTCCAAAGCATAGAGCAATTTTTGTTTCAAAGATAAAGAATCCAACATAAATGAAAGGGTACCCGTTTTTAAACACGGAATCAATAGAGTGAAAATACACATAGCTAAAATTTTTTGTGGAAGATAACTTTTTGTTAGAATAAAGATATGTGTTTCAATTTAGTGACAGAAAGCAGAAAGGTCTTTAGTCGTAACATTTCAAAATTATGCATCTTGATACTACTAAGCGTACTGTGGAGTACTACACATATAGTTGCGGAAAAGGAGGTAGCAGATCAAGAATCTAAAACAATCAGTATAAATTTCAAAAAACAACACCAAAAAATAACAGTAATAACGAGACATAATCAAAGCTATATATCTATACCAGATTTAAGTGAATTATTGGCTGCAAAACACAAGAAGTTACGTCGTAGTTTAGCACATGAAGTCATCCTACAATATCCAGAATTACGATGTTTATTTTTAGAGAAAAGTCGAGAGTGGTGGATCTTGGATCAACGTCATTTTTTTAACAATCCCACACATATTTACAAAGGTCAGTTATATATTCCAGTCAAAGAGTGTTTAAAAAGTTTAGGTTACAGTGTTCACGAAGAAGAAGAGGGTTTAATCATTCAAGAAAATAAAATTAAAACCCAAGAAATTGCACAAAGCCGACTACAGTTAACTCATCCTCAGATTGTGACGTCAAAAGACTATGCCAAACCCATTTTAGATATGACGGCAACATTACCAGAATTCAGAAAAGACAAAACGCTATTTATCTCTTTTCAAGGAATGAGTTATCCATTAAAACATTTTTTTTACAGCCAGGATAAAGTGTTATATGTCTATCTAGAAAATACGTTTAAGAAAGAAGGGTATACCTGCAAAGAAACCAAAGATAGCTATAGTTTACAAAAAGAAAACACGCACTATATTTTTTCCAAAAAGCATAACAAAATTACCATTTACATCGGTAACAAACAATTACAATTATCAGGAATTGCAGCAGTAAAAAAGCGTAGAAACAAAGTATATATTCCCTTTGAAAATATAATAAGTGCATTGGATTATGGCGTCATATATCAAAAAAAGAGCAATACCTTAGTATTACAAGCAAAGCTACAAGGAATCTTTTGGGTCAATCAGGGGCCATTCCCGGTCCTAAAACTTTTATCTGCACACAAGTTATACTGTAGTGCTGCACAAGAAGGGTCTTTAAAAGAGGGGTATTTTATTACCTTAGCAAACACAGTATTAGCAACAGAGAAAATACGAAGTAAAAGTCCGCATCCTTTTTTGAAATGGAACTGGGCCTATAAAAAAGGAGCAGATACACGACTGTTTTTAAGAGCTGGATTAGAAAGCAATCCTCCCACAATATTACGAACAAAGAAAGGCACCGAGCTCCGTTTTCACAGTATTTTACTCACTGCCAAGGAGCAGTTAAAACACAATCGGCTGCAATTCAAAATAACAGGTACACGGCCTTTTAAAGCTAAATCTCAGGTGTCAAAGAGTGGTGCTAAATTGATTATAGATATTCCCAACACTTTTTCAGAACTCCCCTTATTACTACGGTCCAATTATGGCGTATATAAACAAGTACGGATGTCTCAATTACAGGTAGATCCTCCTATGACAAGAATAGAATTCAATTTTGAAAAAAACCAGAAACACACCTGGAAACTTACGCAAGAAGGGCAGGCATTAGTCGTCAATTTTCCATTAACCTCCGTGGAGAAAAAAATAGTCAAAAAAACCTATAAAAAAAAGACGGAAAAGAAAGGACGGCAAAAAGGACTAGCCAATAAAGTTATTGTACTAGATCCGGGACATGGTGGCCGTGATCCAGGCGCAATTGGACTAAATAAAGAGTACGAAAAACGTTATACGTTAGATGTTGTCCAGAGATTAAAACGTAATTTAGAAGCACAAGGAGCCTATGTCATTCTCACAAGATCCAGCGACCATAGTATAAGTTTACCAAAACGTATTAGGCTTGCAAATCATAAACGAGCAGATTTGTTTATAAGTGTACATTTTAATTCATTTAAACATAATAAAGTGAAAGGAACTGAAACATATTATTACAAACATAAAGATCGCTACGCAGCAAAAATATTACATCAGGCCATGGTCAGAGCATTAAATTTAAAAGATAATGGACTAAGAAGGAAACGGTTGTATGTACTTAGGCATACAAGAATGCCTGCCGTGTTATTAGAACCAGCATATATGACAGAAAGAAAAAATTTAGAAAAAATTAAAATGGCCACTTTTCGACAAAACCTTGCAGACACACTTTCCAAAGGCATCACGCGCTATTTTAATCGATAAAATAAGGTGCGCATAACGAGTAAATATGGGGAAGCTTTACTGAAAATCTGTCACTGCCTCACAAAAGAAGCACAGTAGAAAGGGGGGGGGATAAGTGCAGCGGCACACAGTCATGCAAATAAAGCTATTGACGATAAAGAAAAGAACCGCTAAATTAGTCACTCAAACTTATGAATAAACAAGTAACAGATCAAAAAGAAGAATCTACAGATAAAGATAGCGAGATAATCGCAATGAGAGACCTGTTAGAAGCAGGTGTTCATTTTGGCCACCAAACAAGGCGTTGGAATCCCAGAATGAAAAAATATATTTTTACAGCAAGAAATGGTATTCATGTTATAGATTTACAACAAACAATTCCGTTAATTCACGAAGCCTATGCATTTATTAAAGAGACAGTTAAGAAAGGTGGAACGGTATTATTTGTAGGGACAAAAAAGCAAGCGCAAGATGCCGTAATGTCAGAAGCATTACGCTGCAAACAATTTTATATCAGTTCACGCTGGTTAGGCGGTTTTCTTACAAATAACGGAACGATCCATCTGAGTATAAACAAGTTAAAAAAGTACACAAAAGAAGAAGCCGAGGGGATGTTAGAATCCTTATCGAAAAAAGAATTAGCAAGAAAAACAAAACGCTATCAACGTTTAAAAAATTATTTGGATGGCGTGAAAGACATGGTGCGGTTACCAGAGATTTTATTTGTCATAGACACAAATAAGGAGCATCTCGCCATTAAAGAGGCCAAAAGAAAAGGGATTAAAATTGTAGGGGTTGTAGATACCAACGCTAATCCAGAAGATGTAGATTACCCCATACCAGCCAATGATGATGCTATTAGAGCCATTAAGTTATTATGTTCAGTATGTGCAAATGCAGTGATTGCTGGCCAATCAGAGCAGGTAGCCTATGCAAACAAAAAGGAAACTGAAACTGCAGTCAAGGCAGCTAAAGAAAAAGAAGAAAAGATAGAAGAGACGACCAAAAAATGAATATTTCAGCATCCTTAGTTAAACAATTAAGAGAAAGAACTGGTGTGGGGTTGATGGCATGTAAAGATGCCTTAACTAAGGCAGATGGCAATATTGATGATGCAGTCAAGTGGCTGCGAGAAAAAGGTTTAGCTTCAGCAAGCAAAAAGGCGTCCCGAGATACCAGTGAAGGTCGTGTTTTTATTGCGAATGAAGGCAATAAAGCCGTAATCTTAGAGCTAAATTGTGAGACTGACTTTGTGGCCAGTAGCCATGATTTTGTTAGTTTTGGGGAGACACTTTCAACGTTAATTTTAAATAGTGATGACATACAAACTTTAGAAGATTTAAAAAATAAAAACGTTTTTGAGAAAACCTTTGATCAGGCTGTAGCAGACCTTATTTTGAAGGTAGGAGAAAATATACAAGTAGGAAAGTTTGAAAAGTTAGAGTCAGAGAATTCTATAGCTACATATATGCATAGTAATTTTAAAATCGCAGCTTTAGTATCATTTAATCAGTCAGTAGAGAGTGATATTGCGAAAGATATTGCCATGCAAGTAGTGGCTGCAAGACCACGATATGTAACCCCTGCTAATGTGCCAGAAGAGGAAAAAGCAAAAGAAAAGGCTATAATTGTGTCTCAATTATCAGAATCAGGAAAGCCCGCAGACTTAATAGAAAAAATCGCGGAAGGAAAGCTTAATAAGTTCTTCAAAGAGATATGTTTAATGGAACAGCCGTTTATCAAAGATGATAAAAAAAGTATTAAGCAGTTAGTTCCCACTAATTCAGTTAATCAATTTATCTGTTTTGCATTAGTTTAGTGCGAAAATTTTTCGAAGAATTAGAAAGTAAATATTTAGCTCCATACGCTGTAAAAAGTAAAGACAGTAAAGGAAGAAAATTTAAAGAGAATTTTCAAAATGATACCCGAACCTGTTTTCAACGAGATAGAGATCGTATCATACATTCAAAAGCATTTAGGCGTCTTAAGGACAAAACACAGGTTTTTTTAGCAAATATTTCAGACCATTATAGATCTCGCTTAACGCATACCATAGAAGTAGCACAAATTGCGCGTCATTTGGCTCGTTTGCTACGTTTAAATGAAGATTTGGCTGAATGTATAGCCTTAGCTCACGACTTAGGCCATACGCCTTTTGGGCACTCAGGAGAGCGGATGTTAAATATGCTAATGAGAAATTATGGGGGGTTTGAACATAATAGACAAAGCCGTCGCATCATTGATTATTTAGAATCTAAGTATCCAAATTTTCGTGGATTAAATTTATCCTTTGAAATTAGAGAGGGTTTATTAAAACATGAAACGCCATGGGATAGTCCTGATGGCAATGATGCATTTGTTAGTTTAGAGGCGCAAGTTGTTAATTTAGCGGATGAAATTGCCTATAATAGCCACGATATTGATGATGGTTTATCGGCTGGTATATTATCCGAGGAAGATCTAGGAAAAGAGGTGGAAATATGGTCGGATGCAAAGAGAATTCTAGAATTAGAAGGTGAGGCATTAACAGCTATTCAAAGACGACACCAGATACATCGGTATTTAATTGCGACCTTTATAGAGGATGTGGTGAAGGAGTCTACATCCCAATTAGTAGCTCAAGATATCAAGGGACCTGAAGATATACAAAGATGTTTACATCCTTTGATCCGTTTTTCAGCCCCTATGAATAAAAAAAATACTCAGCTAAGAACGTATCTATTTGATAAATTTTATATGCATGAAGATATTTATCGTATGAATAAAAGAGGCCAGGAGGCAATTAAGTTGTTATTTAAAGCCTATGAAAAAGATACTAATTTACTCCCTCTAAAGGTAAGAGTGCGTATTGAAGACGAGACAATGCAGCAAGTCATCGCAGATTATATTTCGGGTATGACCGACACTTTTGCACTCAATGAAGCCCATTTACTGCTAAAAAATAGTTAGAAAAGACGCAGACTTTTTTTAGTTTTACGTCTATTCTATTGATATCTTTGTCCATTTCACTATAGTTGTTTTGTTCAAAATAAAGTCGGTTAACCAAGATAACCAAAAACTTATGGGCGATATATACAAAGCGTATCCATGTGATTAAACTATATAACTTCTTGCACTGCGTTATGGAATCAATTTTCTTAAGTTTCAACTCATATTACTCCTGATATATAATAAATATAGAGTAAAAACCATAGGTGTTTTCTTACACATACGCATAATTCTAAAAAATATTAATTCAAATATATTTTTACATAAAATCTGAGATAATTTTATTTATGAATTGTCAGAGTATTAGATCGCAATTGTCTTTATTAACCATTTATTAAGAAGTCTTTTATTATAGATTTTATTAGAATGTCAGATAAAATAAAAAAAATCTAAAGTATCATAAGTACGATATGTAAAAATATACTAACAAATAAAAAAAAGGTTTCCGTCGTGATAAGAGCGGATGTTTGCGCAGATATTATTTATATGTAGGAGGTTATTTTGATTTATTTGTTTTTTCTTATATTTATACTAATTAAACGATTATGATATTTATTTTTTAGTACTCTTTCTATTTTTTATGTCGCTTATATGCAACTTAGAATAAAAAAAAAAGCCTATATTCATATAGTGATCATCTTGATATATATGTTTGTATTATGGTTAATAAGGGGTGATAAATTCTTTAAAAGCTCTTATCTAAGCGGAACTGAATGACAGAAAAATATAAAACTTTAAGTAACTGATGTCGCATAATAGGAGTGCGGATAGGTTATTATTTAAGATCTATGTTGATATTGCTTTTTATATTGATCTATTTAGAATAAAAGTCTTAGGTCTTTCCAAATTAACCAGTCTAAGTGATTCTTATATCTTTATATGGCTCTTAAATGATAAGATTCTTAAGTTTTAAATATGGTATTTTGTGTATAGGTTTAATATTTCAATTAATTATTTGAGTATATATTTTATCTATTTAGTAATAAGATGAATTTATCCTTAGTCTTTTCTTGGCCATGATTAAAATTCTTCTGCTGTTTCACGTGAAACAGCATCCGAAATATTTAAATGCCGTCTAATTTTGTTAAGAGTTGATCCAATTCTTTCGGGCTCTTGTATTGAATGGTAATTTTCCCTTTTTTATTATTTCCTTGAATGTTGATAGGGGCTCCCATTTTCTGGCTGAGTTGAGAAGTAATTTCGGGGAACAGTGATATTTGATCATGGGGTGTTTTGCTTGATTTATTTTTAGAGTCGTTTCTGAGAGATTTGATAAGGCTTTCACAGGCTCGAACACTTAGGCCTTCTTGTATAATACGTTGGCTTAATTTTCGCACGGTGGCACTATCTTCTGCGGATAATAGCGTTCTGGCATGGCCCTCGCTAAGTTCTCCTTTTATGATCAGCTGCTGTACGTCTTCAGGTAGGTGAAGTAGTCGAAGTGTATTGCTTATGGTGCTTCTATTTTTGTTGAAAATTTGGCTTATTTCTTGTTGAGAGACATTAAATTCTGACATAAGGCGCGCATAACCCCTGGCGGTTTCAATGGCGCTTAGGTTTTCGCGGTCAAGATTTTCTATAAGGGCAATTTGTAGCGATTCTTGATTGCTATAGCTGCGTATAATTGCAGGTATTTTATCAATTCCAGCACTTTGAGTTGCTCTAAATCGACGTTCTCCGGCAATAATTTCATAGCGTTTGTCATTTCGTCGTACAACGATAGGTTGGGCAAGACCATGCGCTTTAATAGAGTTAGATAGTTGTAGTAGGGCTTCTGTGTTAAAGTGTTTTCTCGGTTGATAGGGGCTGGGATCAATAAGTGATATGGGAAGTTGCATAATTGTCCTGCCAGCGCTTAGGAAGCTGTCGCCCTTATTGTTTGTGATGGGATCGCGTGATAGTAATGCCTCGAGGCCTCTACCGAGTCTCGGTGCTGTATTGTTCTTGTTTTGCACGTTTTAATACCTCCTCTGTTAATGCTTGGTAAGCGATAGCTCCATTGCATTTTGGGCTATAGATTGATATCGGAAGTCCATGGCTGGGTGCTTCGCTTAATCGGATATTTCGTGGAATTAAAGTGTCGAATATAAGATCTTTAAAGAACTGTCTTGCATTTTCTACTACTTGTCTATTTAGCGCTGTTCGTCCATCAAACATTGTTAAGAGTATTCCGCCTATTTCTAGGAGCGGGTTAAGGGTATCTTTTACCTGCGTAAGTGTGTTGATGAGTCCTGCAATGCCTTCAAGTGCAAAATATTCACATTGTAATGGAATGATGGCCTTATGTGCAGCGCATAACGCATTGATTGTAAGGAGTCCAAGAGATGGGGAGCAGTCTATTATGATGTAATCATAGTAATCTTCTAGGGGGGCTAGGGTATTTTTTAGGTATAGTTCACGGTTTTGAAGTTCTACAAGCTCGATTTCCGCACCTGCAAGGTGACGGGTGGCAGGTAGTAGGTGAAGGGTTTTGAATGGGGTTGGGCACAGAGTTTCCGGGAGTGTTTTGCTGGTCATCATAAGCTCATAGATGCCACAGGTCAGTGACTCAGTTTGCACCCCAATACCGGAGCTAGCATTTCCCTGAGGATCGAAGTCAACAAGTAAACATTTCTTTTGTTGTTGGCCTAGGTATGCGGCTAGGTTGACTGCGGTGGTCGTTTTGCCCACTCCCCCTTTTTGATTCACAATTGCAAATATAGTAGCGCTCATGGTTAGGTGATGATTAGGTCCTTACAATGTATTTTACAATTAAATAGTAACGTAAACGCGTTTAAAAATAAAATTTTGTTTTCACGTGAAATTGAAAAAGTCGTTAAGGGTTAGCTAAATATAAAGGTAAGATAACTAAAGTAGTATCCATATTAATAGTCTATCGGGTTTTTATTGAGCTGAAATGGGTGAAGACATGGTTTTTTTTTGCTGTATAAATTTGTAATAAAAGAGAAGTATTTATAGTAATCTAAGCATAGATGGTTAGTTTATTTTTGGAAAAAGGTTAGTTGATGGTCGGCCGTTCGGGAGTTTTTATAGTGGTTAACCAATTGTTTTACTGTGTTTAAGGTGATAATGGAGTGAAGCTTTGGGGGTGTATTGTAGGGATTGTTTCACGTGAAACATTGTTGTCTTAATGGCGGGGATGTAGGCTTACTGTAATTGCGGTCTTGGTTAATGAGAGGTGGCGGGAAGTGATTGTGGCCGGAGTGTGCGGTTTATGGGGCTTATTTTAAGTGATTTTGCGTATAAGAAGGAGTGTGCTCTATGTGAGATGCCCAGTTTATTCAAGAGAGAGGCGGTTAGTGGGTGTCTCTTTTTGCTAGATAATTATCAACTGATGCCTTGCATTTCGAGAAGTCAATGAATTGGGAGCTTTCTTGTAGTTTTATACAGTTGTTTAAGATGTTACTGAAGGCATCGTTTTCATTACGGGGATCGCCCTCGACAATGATTGAAATGGTGATGCGTAGGAGGAGGGCGAGGCGAAGGTGGCGTTTGTGTTCTATGGGGACGCCTCCTTTTGTTTCAGGGTGAAAACGTTGTGCCCCCATTACGAGCCCTGAGATCGTCAAGCCGAGAAGAGAGTGATCTCTTCCTAAGGCCATGATTTGTCTGAGAATAGAGCCGGCTTTCTGAGGACTGATGGCTTGGTCTGAGTTCTTTTGAAGGATTTCTCGTAATTGAACTGGTGTTAGTTCAGTTAAGTCCGTAACGCCATAATTGCTGCATAAATCTTCGATGGTATCAGCGCAAAAGCCATCCTTGTTTTTCGTGCCAAAAAAGCTCAGGGTGCTCATGGCGCCTGTTGCAAATTTGTGGTATTTACCTAGAGACTGCGTTTTGTCGTAGATGTCTAGAGCGCTTAAAAATGTATTTAGCCCCTCATTGAGCCCTGCCTGTCCCCTGATGTTTTGCAGCTCAATTAATGGTCCTGGTGGGGATACTGCTGTTGCTAGTTCCAGTTCTTTTTTTGAATCGGCTGTTTTTGATGCCTCTTGAGGGGGGTCTTGTGAGGGACTGCGCATAGCTTGGGATACTTTGTTTTGGGTGGATGGGGCTGATTGTGTGGGGGTATTGTTAGCATTGCCGAGGCAACAACAAAAAATGGGACAGTTCGCTAATTTTAATAGGTCGGGGGGGGATATACATTTCTATTTATTTTATCTGTGAAATAGGAGGGTATCAAGGATTGGGTAGGTGTAGAGGGCTTGTTTCACGTGAAACATCATCCAAAGGAAGTGATATTTATAAACATGGCCTCAATGACAATGCTGGGCGTCCCTAGCCAGTAGCGAAGCGCATGTTTGTAGTTCTCGAGTTGCGCTGGATCACTGCGTCCCGTTTTAAAATCAACAATCGTCCACCTTTGATTGTGAAGATAGGCAAGGTCGAGTCGGCAATGCTGCTGCGTCTGCTTATGAATGTAACGGATGGAGTGTTCAATGAGGCGGCGTTCTGCCTGGCAGACTGCCGTGAAGATGGGGTGTGCTTCATAGTGCTCTAATAGAGTATGGAGCTTCTTTGTCCAGGATGTCTGTAAGTGGGGGGAGACACGTTGAAGGCTGTGATGAATCAGTGTTTTTTTATCACGCTTGGGGTGGCGATTGCGTAGTTCAAGTGCCCGGTGCACGCAGTTTCCCCACTTTGCGAGACCTTGTTGATGAAGGCTGAAGGAAGGATTTGTAGAGGTGGGAGTATTAGGAAGTGATGAATCGGGCGTAACGAAAGGAGCTCGCTGCCATAGCATGGGGGCTGTCTGTGTTATGGCGTCAGTAGATGGGGCAATAAGGGGTTGTTGGGGTGATTCTGTGTAGTAGATGCCTTGATTAAGAAGTTCTTTCTTGAGCGAGAAGGGACCTTTATGCATGTTTTTGGCATCCGTATTGTGATTGTCACAACAAAATGGCAAGATAAAATCCCACCAAGTGCCACTTTTATAACGAGAATGGGTACCGCAAACAAGAAGGGCTTTCTCTGCGCGGGTCATCGCAACGTAGAGGAGGCGACGTTCTTCTTGAAGCTGAGCCTTTTGTTCTTCGCTTTTGATAAACTCTCGCCAGGTATTTTGCTTTTTATTTTCATCTTTAATACTTGCCGCAATTCCAAAGGGGCTAATAGAAAAAGATCGAGTATCAGCACGAAAGGTGCTGCGTTGGCAATCTGGGATAATTACGATAGGGAAAGCAAGGCCCTTTGACGCATGCATGGTCATAAGTCGAATGCCTTTAGGGGCGATGGGCGCTGTAGTCGCAGGAAGGCGGCCTTCTGTCATCGCTTTCAAACTTTGGAGGAGTTCAAGTTCAGATAGCCCTTGGGACTGAAGACTATAAAGTGTCTGTAAGAGGCAGGATTCAGCGTCTTTTTCATCTTGGGTAAGGATATAGCTGGAAGAGCATAGAAAATGCGAAACAGCGGAGGCTAGAGAGTCATTGCGACGTTTTTGAGCCGCAGTGTGATAGTTTTTTAGGAACTGTGTAAGAAGCGGCGATGAAGGGAGATGCTGAAGTCGTGTCAGCCACGAAAAGCTAGTCTGCAAGGGCAGCTCCTGACAGACCACAGTTAGACTGTCATTCGAGAGAGAGAGCAGTCGGGACTGACAGAGTCGAAGCCACGCTTGGTGATGAAAGGGGTCTATAAGGGCCTGCGCAAGCATAATGAGGTCTATGGTCCATTCACGTTTATAGGTCAACGGGTCAAGGTCTTCGCAGCAGGGGATGTGGGCATCAAGGAACTGTTGTTTCCAGTAAGTCAGCTGGCGACGATTTCGGCATAGAAGTGCAACATCGTTCCAGCTGAGGTCAAGTTGTTCACGTTGTGTGGTTGCCCAATGGAGGACATGTTTCACGTGAAACGCGTCAGTTTCAAGCCGAGCCAAGCATACGGGATGTTTAAGGGAGGAATCATGAACCGCAACAAGGGGGCTAAAAGGATCGAGTTGCTGAGAAAATAGATGATTGACAAGTGTGATGATAGGTTGAGTTGAACGGAAATTCTCTTGTAAGGACACCACCTGAGAGTCTGGGTGCTTGGAAAATGTGTTCATGAAGGAGACGAATAAATGGGATTGGGCACCACGAAAACGATAGATGGCTTGTTTTAAATCACCCACTAAAAATAATTTTTTAGGCAGAAGCGGGTCTGAATCATCACAGAGCGCATGAAGGATCTCCCATTGCAAAGGATCTGTATCCTGGCATTCATCGATCATCACGTGACGAAACTGTTTCTGGCAGGCCTGTCGAATATCTCGGTCTTCAAGCACTGCCTTAGCACGATGTAAAAGATCATCTTGGCTGATACAATTGAGCCTGCTAGTAAGATGACAGTATCTCTCCCAAATGTGACGATATAAACAAATAAAATCTACAGAGAGAGACAGGCTAGTGAAGCTAGAAGGGGTTAATGTGAGGTCTTTTGTAGCGAAAAAGGTCCTTGCCTCGTCATAAGTAAGGTCATGTCCAGTCAGGGGTAAGGTCATAGCTGAGATAGCGGTCTCCATACTCAAAGGGGACTGTAAGGCGGACTTTAAAGAGCGGGTTAATTGATGAAGGGACATATGCTGCATGAGTCGTTGGAGGGGAGCGAGAGAGGCTGAAGTGGAAGTGGAAAGAACCTGGGTAATACAAGTGTCTAAATAATGAGACGAGATAATCCCATCCTGCAGAATAGAGGGGTAAGGCGCCTGACCGGCTTGAAACCCATAACGGTCACAAAGTTCTTTGCAGAATCCATGAATGGTTGTAATCCATGACTCTCGCTGAAAATGGCGATCCAGGCAAAGATCAGGCGAATCAAGCAATGAAGTCGATATGCGCGTTTTTAGCTCAGAGGCTGCTTTTTTAGTAAATGTAAGGACCAAGATGTTTTCTGGGCTTATATCCTTCCCTTGTCGTAAAAACTCCAAATAACGGGCAACTAGGACGGCCGTTTTTCCCGACCCTGCACCCGCCTCAATGAGCAAGTTTTGTTTCTGATTAAAAATGGCCTGTTCTTGGCTAGGGGTCCACTTATCCACCAAGCGCCCCTTTCCAGCGTTCGGGATACTGGCAGCTCCATTGAAACGAGCAAAATGAACAGCTTTGTTGACGAAAGGTTGGGTTAGAGGTGGCATTTGAGCGTCCATGAACAGGATCTTCACTATACATATTCTCAGAAAGATCATGATGAATATCATCAAGAATAGAGATGGTGTCAAGTTTACTGTGGTCATCCCAAGTGAGATAGGAGCGGGGGCCCGGTGCCGACAAAGGGGTGTCCTCTTTGCAGTCTGGAGATAGGACGAGGGTTTTATGGGTGAGTAACTCACGGTGGCACTGCAATAAGATAGCCCCTCCAATATGGACATCAGAAGGAAGTAGGTTTGTTCCATTGAGTACTAAACCAGGATGGTGTTGCAAGGCAAGTAAGTATAGGGGGAGCTGCAATGACTTGCCCTGACGAAGATCTGCCGGGCTGCTAAGCATCGAGCCTGTTTTATAATCCACGACAAAGACAAAGGGTTTTTCGCGATGCTGAATAAGTAGATCCGCTTGCCCTGAAACCGAGAAGGAGTCAGTTTCACTTTCTTGTGTGAAAGGCCCCAAAGGAACTTCAAGGCCAATAGGTTTATAATTAACAAAGAGTTCTCTCAGTAGAGAGATCCAAGATTTAAGATAAGCATGACCTTTTTTCCAACGCTCACAGCGAAAGTGTAGCCAGTGATCATCTGGAAAGAGGCGTTGTGCATAATCCTTAAAGAGAGTAGAGAGGGTGTTCTCCGCCTTAGAAAGCGATGTGTAGGGCCATGAAGAGACAAATTCCTTCATCACAGCATGCAACAAATCTCCCCAATCTTTATCAGCAATGTCTAGTTGGCTAGGCGAGGAGTCAGGCACCTTTAGTACACGACGAAGGTAAAATGCACGAGGACAGCGTTGGTAAGACTCGAGCATAGACGGACTATAAACAGAATGAGTAGTGTCAGTTTTAGAGAGAGTATCAGAGCTAGAGAGTGAAAGAGTCGATTTCATAGAAATCAGTTTTTCTGAAAGAGGGACTGGTTTTTCAGCTAAAACAAACGATGTTTCACGTGAAACACAGGTCTGAACCTGACGTTGGGTGTCAGGCAATATCCAGTCACAGAGTGACAGCCTATGGTCATTTTGTGAACGAGATACACTCAGCATAACCTCTGCGTCAGGATGTTGATATAACGATTCCCAAATATATCGATCAGCCAAGGCTTGATCAGCAACAGAGGGCCAGCCCAACCGTTTTCGAGTTTGAGAGGAGATAAAAACAGAGGGTCTGGGAGCCTGTGGCCACGTACCTTGTTCACAACCCAAGATCCAAATGACCGGGGTATTGATTAAGAAAGCGTCAAATTTACCCACGATGCGAAGTCCGTTTTTATGTGGAGAGCTCACCGTCTGCTGTGATAAACCCAGACGCAAGCGAGATTGCCAGGACTCTGGGCCATCAATCATCAAAATACGCTGAGATTCTTGGATTTCAAGAGATAACAGCAAGGCATCAAAGGCCTCAGTATCCGCTCGAAATAAATCGCAATCTCTCTCAGAAAACGTGGAGACAAAGGTATCAAGATCAATCGCCTTCCATAAAGTAACAAAAGCAGTGATGATCTCATGCATAGAGCGCGCATAAAAAAAACGCTGACACTGTTTGTTTAATGCGTCTAGAAGTGCCAGCTGGGAATCAAGCGCCGACTGTTCAATTTCTGGACATTTGTTGCGAACAGTGTGAAAAGCACGCTCCCAGTCAAGCCAATAACGAGGTTTTCGACCGATGGAATCAGCGAGTTCCCATAACCATGGCAAGGGGATGATGCCTTGAAAAGAATGGAATAAAGACTGAGAAAAGAGGCCCAAAAAAGCCTGGAGATCTTGCAGGGGATAGCTTAAGGTTAGGATAGCTTGGATAAGCCGTCCAAGAGGGCGTTGTTCTAAATACCGTGTAGATAAATAAAGGGGCAGGCTCTTTGCTTGGGCTTCTTGGGCTAGAACAGGCAAATAACGAGTATAATCCGCCAGCACAATACTAACATCTTCGAGACATTTAATTGTTTGACTTTGAAGCGCCGACAAAATCCAAGAGATAAGATGAGCGACTTCTTGCTGCACATGGTCTGCTACAAACAACGAGGGAGTTTTACGATAAGACGGAGACTCAGCCGAGAGCCATTCAATACGTGAATCAGCTTCAAGCCTACGTATCCAAGGAACTGCGGCTTGGTAAGCTGAATGACCCGCAATATAATACAGCAATAAACTATGCTCGCCAGGCAAGGTCCACAAAGCATCCAACACAGCTTGTTGATAGGGGGGGAGTTGCCAAAACCCAGCACAAAAAACACTGCGTGATCCGACAAACTCTAACAAAGAGCAATACCCCTCTTTCTCAGCACGATAATACAGTGATAAGAGGGGCTTTGTGGGGTAGCTCTTGAGACGTTGTTGGGCCTCTAAAAAAAGCCTAGGAATAGCCTCATGAAAAGGGTGCGATTCGCAACGTTTATACGTAGTAGCCGACCATCCATAACGGCGAGTATCCTGCCACAATGCTTGCAATGCTTTAAGAGACGCAGGTGATTGTAGTGAAGATGGCCACAGGAGAGGATTGTCTTGCATGCAGGCGGAAAGACAGCCTTGTTCAGTTAGGACATGGGCATCAACCTGCTCATAAAAACAGGCGGCAATAAGCTCATCAAAGGTCAGCAAATCAGGCAAGCATATATCATGATCTAATCGACGCAGACATTCGCTCACTAAAGATTGTTTAAAGGCATGACTCGGAACTAAAAAAAGACAGTCCTTCGCACCATTATGGGCAAGAATTTGAAAAAACATATCCCAAAAAGGACCACGCCATCCTTGATCAAAGCCCTGGGTATACACATAAACACGTTCAGACATAAACGTTAATTTGCCAAAACGCCAACTGTAAACAAAATACTAAAACTTACAAGCAATTTTGCCGTTCTAACAAGGGCCTCATTCAAATCAGCGTCATCAGAATCCCACATCATACGTAAGGGTTTTTTTGCCAAAAAAGTAACAATGATCGTTAAAACAGTAAAAGGGTAAAGGCCGTGATGAAAATAAAGATAAAGTGGAATAAGGGCAGCCACCCACACACACACAGCATATTCAAATTTAACAAAGCGCTTGCCCAATAAAACAGCCAGAGTTCGTTTATTGTGTAGGGTATCTTCATCACAATCTCGCAGATTATTAACAGCCAAAATAGCTGTCGCAAGTAGTCCAGGTGCGACACTTAAGATAAACACATAGTCAGACCAGACCAAGGCATTCACATAATACGTTCCACAGACAGCGACAGGCCCGAAGAAAAAAAAGGCAAAGACATCACCCAAACCAAAATAGCCATAGGGAAACGGTCCTCCTGTATAAAGAATTGCAGATAAAATAGCGGCTACCCCCAATATCGCAAAGAGCCATCCCGCTTTTAAAATGATAATCAAACCCAGTAAAAAGGCCGCTAATAAACACAAGATAAAGCCTCGTTTCATAGAGCTAGCCGATATCCAACCTTCAGCAGTGGCACGTTTAGGGCCCACTCGCTGCGGCGTATCTACCCCATGTTTAGCATCAAAATAATCATTAGAAAAATTAGCCGCAAGCTGCAATAAAAGCGCAATCATGAGACAACATACACTCCCAAACCAGTCAATCGAAGCCAAGCGAAAACTTAAGACGATGGCTATTAATACTGGACAGATACTTACAAACAGGGTCTGAGGTCGAGCCGCCAATAACCACGCTTTCCATAGCCCTGGTGATGTACTCATGTTGAAAGAGCCTCAAGGTCTTGTTTGATTTGGGAGATCAATGCGTCTCGAGAAGCAAAGACTTTTTCATCACGAATATGTTTATACAGACCCAATTGTAAGCGTTGATGATAGAGAGAGCCCTCAAAGTTAGGTACATGGACTTCAAGATGTTGCCCTTTGCCAGAAAATGTCGGTTTCGAGCCCACATATACGATTGCAGAGTGATCCTTAAACGGGGAGATTAGGCGTGCAGCATATACACCTGGGGCAGGCAGTAGCTTCTCTGGCGCTAGAGAAAGATTAGCTGTAGGAAATCCCAAAGACTTACCACGACCATCGCCTGTAATAACATCACCTGTCACGACATAGGGATGGCCAAGGAGTGTCACGGCCCAATCAAACTTGCCTTCACGTATAGCTGTTCTAATTACACCACTTTTAACTACAGTATCATGATAACGAAAGCAGGGGACAATGCGACAACTGAGTCCGCGGTCTTTCGCCCAATCACGCAAAAATGACGCATCCCCCTCACGCTGGTGACCAAAGCGAAAATCATAACCCACCACAAAGCCTGTTGGCGACAGTTGATGACAGAGTTTTTCTAAAAATGAAAGCGCGGAGAGTGTTGCAACTTCCGGCGTAAAGCGGAGTACCAGAGACCGCTCATAAAACACCTTACGTTCCTCAGGCATACTCAAATATTGGCAGCTTTCATTACCTAAAACCATGCGAGGGTGAGGAAAGAGGCTCAAAAGCGTATCACAGTGTTTGGCCAGTTCTTGATGCGCCAAATGACAACCATCAAAAACACCAAGGCCCAATACCCCACAGGAACCAGGGAGAGTTCTATCTATACATAGTTCATCAGTATCCATTACTGTTAGTATCACGCCCTCACGAAGAGCTGTCAATTATCATCACAGATAGAAAAAGCCAAAACTATTACGAATAAAAACGCTTGATCATAAGCAGGGTGAAAGTTAGTATAGACTAAAAAGGAAAAAGACACATGGGAATCAAACTAATCATCACTAGTTGCTTTATCATTGGGATCGCAGCTTCGGTAGCGACGGTTCAGGCCACCAAAAAAATAAAATTACCATCACCACCTCAGTTTTTTCAGGATATTTCCATCAACGATATTAATGGAAAACCCTTTGACTTTGATCAATGTAAAGGGAAACTTATATTAATGGTTAACGTAGCAAGTAAGTGTGGGTTTACAAGTCAATATAAAGATTTACAAGCAATTTATGAGCGCTATAAAGACAAAGGTTTTTTAGTAATTGGGATCCCTTCCAATGATTTTGCTAATCAAGAACCAGGCACGGCCCAGGAAATCAAAACATTTTGTCAATTAAATTATCAGGTGACCTTTCCCTTACTTGAAAAGATACATGTCAAAGGAACAAACAAACATCCCCTTTATCAAAAACTAACGAATAAAAAAGATAACCCTAGTTTTCATGAGCCGATTAGATGGAACTTTACCAAATTCTTAATAGATCGCGAAGGGCGAATAGTCGCACGTTTTGGGTCTATGACAAAACCAGATTCAAAAAAGGTAACGCAAAAAATAGAGGCCTTATTAAATCAAGTTTATCGTCCCTAAGGACTATCCTGAAATAAATCATCAGTGACGCCTTGATGGTATATTCACTCTAAAGATAGCGCCTACTCAAGCATACATGGCCCTATTTCAATTCAACGCAAAGATACAATTGCTAATAGATCCACAAGGACATCGCCAAATTACCTGCCAAGATCACGTTGTTTTCGTTGCAATCGAAGTGCAAAGCGATGAGACTCATCCCGGACATGTTGCAGCAGATGCAGCGCAGGGTCATCGTGATTAAGGCGAATTGCAGAGGAAGCACCCGGCACAAAAATTTCCTCAAGACGTTTTGCCAAGGCTAGAATCTCAACCTTCTCCAATAGCCCCAACTCAGCCAACGCGTCACAGGCAAAGGATAATTGGCCTTTCCCCCCATCTACTAAAACGAGGTGAGGTAAGGGCTCATTTTTACTCAGACAGCCCTTAAAACGCCGTAAAAGTAATTCTTTCATACATAATGGATCATTGCTATGAGGAATCGTTGCTTTGATTTTAAAATGTCGATAATCAGCTTTTGAGGGTCTTGCGTCCACAAAACAGACACAGGATCCTACAATCCCCGTCCCATGTAAATGGGATACATCAAAGCCAAAGATTCGACGAGGCAACTGTTTGAGTCGAAATTGAGTTTGAACCTGTGGTAAGACAGACGTTTTTCTAGGTTTCAGCTGGATACGTTCAAGGGCCTGTTCAGCATTGCGTTCTGCCATAGCTAATAGTTTGGCTTTTGCGCCTTTTTTTGGGGATAGAACACGGCATGTAGCAGGTAACGAGAATGCAAGCTCCTGAAGAATCTCTGTATAGTCAGATTGACAAAGGAGTAACGGCGGTATGTGAGAGAGTTCAGCTAACACATCAATCGCTACTTGTTCCATAAAATCGAGGGCATCACAATATGTTTGGCTATAGTGACCGTATTGAAAGCGTAAGTGGCCATCAACATAATGTTGAACAGAGACATAATGGAGATCAGAGCGAGAGATTAAGGCAAAGCAAAGACAGGTTTCAGTCGTTGAAGTTAATAGAGGTTCTTGGCTAAATAAACGACGAAGTTGTTGTAACGAGTCTCTAAATTTAGCTGCAAGTTCAAAGTGATGATTAGTAGCTGCCTCATGCATGCGCGTTTCAAGTTGTTTTAACAGGCTTTTTTTCTTTCCCTGTAAAAAAAGAGTCAGAGACTGAACATAGGCGTCATACTCTGAACGAATAGTTTTATAAACACATGGTCCCAAACAGCGCTCCAGGTCCAAAAGAATACATTTTTGTTCGGGTGTATCAATAGAAATCGCTTGCTTACAATCCCGAATAGGGAACAAATCATAGAGATGTCTCTTCAGGGCTTTTGTTGACCCAATCGAGGGGTAAGGACCAAAATAGCGAGCTCCATCCTTTTTTTTCTCCCGGACAATCTCCAATTTAGGAAACACCTCTTTTGTTAGCTTCAGATAGGGGAAGTGTTTGTCATCTTTTAGCAGAATATTATATCGAGGCTGAAAGTGTTGAACCAACTGTTTTTCAAGGACAAGGGCATCCGCTTCACTAGGACACAGTAACACGCGAATCCACACAACTTTTCGTAGCATGACCGTCGTTTTAAGGGTGTGTTGTTTTTGTTGAAAGTAACTGCTAACCCGCTTTTTTAAATGCAGAGCTTTTCCCACATATAGCAGCTGTTTATCTGTATCATAAAAGTGGTAGACACCGGGTAAACAAGGCAATAAAGACACATCAGAGACTGAGATAAAATCATTCATGATCATGCATCCCCAGCATGCTCGTTTTTAACTACTGAAAGAAAGGTAAAAAAAGGGAGGCTTACTCAGAGTCTTTAGATACAAGATCATCATCAGTTGAGTCAGATTTTTCAGCATCTTTGGTAGCAGTAATGGACGCAGATACATCTTTATTTGGCGATTGACCCACAGGCCGTGAAATCTTTTTCAAAGGAGTTGCAACCTTTTTACTTTTTTTACTTTCTTCAGGCAAGACACTGAGTGTGCAAAAAATAGGTGTGTCTGCATGCAAACGTATAGAAAAGCTATACTGACCAATTTCTTTAATGTTTTTTTTACTTAAAAAGATGTGTTCAGGAGTAAGATCATACTGCCCCTTCTTTTTAATCAAGGAGATAACATCTTTTGTTGAAACAGAGCCATATAAAGTACCTCTGTCCTGACATTTAGCCGTAAGCACAAAAGTAGCGTTAGACAATGTTTTTGCGTAATCATCAGCTTTAGCTTTAAGCTCAGCTTGTTTTGTATCGTAATGTTTCTGCAATGAAGAAAATAATGAAAGATCAACGAGTGAGCGTAACTGAGCAATACCCTTTGGTTTTAAGTAGTTATTAAAATAACCTGCTTTGACGGCCTTAAGCTGACCTTTGTCATAATATCCAGGTTTGCTTTCCAAAAATACAATTTCAACTGTTGTAGTCATAGGAGGCTCCGTTACGAAATTTCATAGGGGATTAAGCACATAATACGAGCGCGCTTAATTGCCCTTGAAATATAGCGTTGAAATTTTGCACTTACCACAGTATTGCGACGTGGGGCAATTTTACCTCTATCTGTAATATAGCGTTTATAACTGTCAACATCCTTATAATCTAAATATGAAATTAACTTAGATTTTAGGGGACAAGGTCGTTTTTGTTTAAATCGTTTTTTATTAGTTTGTTGCTGTTCCATGTAAATACCTCCGTTAAAATGATCCCGCCGTTGCTGCCTGAGCTGTATCTACGGCTTCAGCCAAGCCACGATCCAGCATTTGCATAGTATCTGCTACAACTTCTGCGCGCTCAATACGTTTGTCTTCTTTCATATAGTGATCAAACTGCAAGCGCCCTTCGATACAAATAAGCTTTCCTTTTTTTAAATATTGACCACAAATTTCAGCCAATCGTCGCCAAGTAACCACGCGAATAAAATCAGTGACACCTTCCTGTCCATCACGTTTTCTAATACGATCAACAGCAATAGAAAACGAAGTCACCGATATACCAGAACCAGTCACACGTTGATCCGGGTCTTTAACCAATCTACCAATTAAAAAACATTTATTCATAGCTTAAAAAGGAACAGTTTCTTCCAGTTCCGCTTCCTCCGATGGGGTTGTTTTAGTGTCAAAAGAGAAGGTGTCAGTAGCGGGGGCCTTAGTCTCCAAAATAGCACCTAAATCATTAAAAGAAGCTTGTCCAGGAGCAGTATGAGCATCAAGATGATCTTGCGCCGGAACGTGTTTAAAAGACACAGACGACAATGGCGTAAGTTGTAGCGCTTCAACTTCAGTAAAATAGGTAAAAGAGCCATCCTCTGACTGTGAGCGACCCGTACAAACACGCCCTTCTAATTGCAAAAGGGCCCCTTTGGCAAGGGATTGACAGACGGTGGAGGCATTTGCCTTAGCAATAATAGGCACATTATCCTCCCCTGACGGCACTCCATCCTGACGTTCTGGACGAGAGACACAAAGTGTAAACCTAGACAAGGACTGACCATCCGTAGACTCTTTATGCTCAATCTCAGAGACAATAGTTCCAAGTAATAAAATTTTATTTAAGCTTGACATAAAAAATTTAAGCTGCGCTCTCCACAGAGTCTGATTTCTTAAAACGAGGACGCACAGTATCTATAGTCACAATCATATATCGAAGAATAGACTCATCAATACGCAACTTATGCTCAAGTTCTGGCAAAGAATCTACAGGGATATCAAACTGACAAAGCATATAATACCCTTCTTTTTGTTTTTTTATCATGGTTGCAAGCGGACGTAGACCCTCAACTTCAAAATGTAAAATAGATCCTTTACCATCTACAATCCATTTCTGAACATTTTTCTCAATTTCCTGATACACTGACTTATCAAGGTGCGATTTAATAATAAAATAAAGTTCATATGTATTCTTCATAATCTCTCCAAACGCCTACGTTACTTTTCAATATAGGGCATAAATAATAACACGGAAAAAAATACAAAACAAGAGCCTAAACATATAATGAAGATTATACATAACTTACGAAAAATGAGGAACCAAGCGCCGCAATAAGGCCAAGTCTTCAGGTGTATTTACCCCAAGAATTTCCTGAGGGTCATTTAAACAATAAGAGGCGACAACCTGAGCAGATTGATGTAAGCATTCAACAATATCTGGCAAGTAGAATTCATTTTGGGCGTTATCATTTTTCAATTGGGGTAAGTTAGATAAAAGAACATCTAGATTAAATAGGTAAATCCCCGAATTAATTTCATTGATTGCGGCTTCTTTTTTGCTGCAATCTTTAAATTCACGAATAGCCATCAGTTGATTGTTTGAGTCTCTTAATATACGACCATAGGCACCAGGATCATCTAAAACAGCACTAAGGACAGTCGCCTTAGCATGCATCCGTTGATGTAACGTTAACATTTTTTCAAGAGTTTCTTTTTGGATAAAGGGACTATCTCCTGGTAAGACCAAAACATAGTTAGGTTGATGTTTACGCAGTACAGGAAAGGCCTGTTGGACAGCGTGACCAGTACCAAGGGGTGTATCTTGATAGACTTTATCAAAGGTATAATGTTGCAATGACTGCTCGATTTTTTCAGACTGATAGCCCAAAACTAAGGTGATATCGCAGTTATTTAAGTCTGATAAGGTATCCATTAAATAATGCAATAATGGTCGACCACCAAGGGATAATAGCATTTTTGAAGACTGACTATTCATTCTAGTCCCTTTTCCAGCAGCTAAGACAACAGCATTCAATGACATCTCAATATTCCTATGTATTATTATTTTTTTACAGAGTCTAACATGTTTGAAAATAACACGACAATGGGTAGTATTAAAATAAGTAGTTATAAAATAAAAAAGGAGATGACCATGAACATTATCGTTAAATCAAAAGATATAGACTTAGGAACAAAGTTAAAGGATTATATTTATACCAAAATTGAAAAATTAGATCATTTTTTTCACAATACCCAAGAGATAATCATTGATTTAAGTGAAACATACTCATCGAGTAATACCGAACGCTTTGAAGCCAATGCCACGGTTTATGCATCTGGCGCTATGCTGCATGCCAAAGAACGAGCTGGAGATAGTTACGCGGTTGTCGATATGATTTACGATAAATTACAGATCCAGTTGAAGAAACATAAAGAAAAAATGCAGAATCGCCGTACAAAGATAGATAAACGTAGAGCACTTAAAGGGGTAGGTACAAATTCAGCTACTTCAAATGAGTTAATGACAGAATCAGAGACAGATCATTTCATCAAAAAACCAATGGATGTAGAAGAAGCAGCAGCCTTGCTAAAAGAAAAAGCTCTGAGTTTTTTAGTGTTTCGGGATATGAGAACAGAGAAAATTTCAGTTATTTATCCCGTGAATAATAGGGAGTTAGGGTTGATAGAAACCTAAGAAAGCAGCATATTTTTTTAGGAAGGCCTTTTTCTCAATATATACCCTAGAGATGGGTAGAAGATCTCCATTACCTGCGGGTCTTTTCCACTTTTGCGCCTTTCCCATTAAAAATCAAAAAACCTATTAGACGCTCCTAGTTAAACTTGCTACACTTTTGTTCATGAAAAAGGCAACCGAATCATTTGATTTTGACAAAACATGTACCTTAGCGCATTTGGAGGTTCCTGAAGATCAAAAAGAAGCAATGAAAAAGAGTATTGATGATGTCTTAGGCTATGTGGAAACTTTGAATAAATTGCCTATTAATCACCTGGCACCCAGCAGTCATGCAGCTGAAAATGAACTCTATTTGCGCGAAGATAAACCAGTTAAACATCATGGCCTGTTAATGGATGAGAATGCGCCAGATTGGCAAGAAGGGGCCTTTTGGGTTCCTCAATTAAAGGCGTAAGGAACATGCAATTTTCAAGCGTAGATGAACTACAAAAAAAACTGCGTAACCGTGAGCTAAAAAGCACAGACTTAGTACGAGAAAGCCTTGCAACTATTACCAAACAAGAGGCACACTTCAAAACCAGTATCACCGTGTTGAAAGATCAGGCATTAGAACAAGCCCAGGTGATTGATACCGCCCTTGATAAAGGGGATGATCTTCCTGCTTTGGCAGGGATTCCAATAGGAATCAAAGATAATATTTGTATTAAAAACACCCAAACAACATGTGGGTCAAGGTTTTTAGAACCTTATACATCCCCTTACAACGCCACGGTAATTACAAAGCTTCAGAAAAACAAGGGAGTGTGTGTATCAAAGCTAAATCTAGACGAATTTGCCATGGGGTCATCCACTGAAAATTCGGCCTTTTTTACCACGCCAAATCCCTGGAATACAGAGTGTGTGTCTGGCGGCTCATCAGGGGGGTCTGCAGCAGCGGTTGCGGCAGGTCAAGTCCCGATCTCTTTAGGATCTGATACAGGGGGGTCTATTCGTCAACCAGCGGCTTTTTGTGGAGTCTCGGGCTTAAAACCCACCTATGGGAGGGTGTCTCGTTATGGCTTAGTGGCATTTGCCTCTTCGCTAGACCAAATAGGTCCTTTTGCTCGATCTGTTAAAGATCTTGCCTATGTCTTGGAGGCCATTTGTGGGCATGATGTAAATGATGCTACCAGTAGCCAAGCGCCCATTCAAGAGTGGGTAAACAGTCTTGCAACCCCTCCCAAAAAATTCAAAATTGCCTTACCCAAACAATTGATTGGAGAGACGATTGATGAAGATGTAAAACACTGTGTCTTGCAAGCAGTCGATACCTTCAAAAATCAAGGTGCCGTGATCGAAGAGGTAGATATGCCGTCATTGGAGGCGTCAATTGCCACGTATTATATCATTGCCCCAGCGGAAGCATCAGCAAACCTAGCTCGATTTGACGGAGTGAGGTATGGACGTCGTGAACACGCAGATACCTTGAAAGACATGATGATCAAAAGCCGTTCAGAAGGTTTTGGGCCAGAAGTTCAACGGCGCATTTTATTAGGTACCTTCGTATTAAGTGCCGGTTATTATGATGCCTATTACCTAAAAGCACAAAAAGCGCGTACGTATATCAAAAACGATTTTTCACGCATATTTGCAGATTACGACCTTATCATGAGCCCGACAACCCCTTCGGTCGCTTTCAAAAAAGGCGAAAAAAGTAATCCCTTAGACATGTATCGCTGTGACCTAGCAACGATTCCGGCTAATATGGCGGGCTTACCGGCATTATCTATTCCCTGTGGGTTTAGCAAAGGCTTACCCGTGGGATTACAGCTGATTGCTAAGGCATTTGATGAGACAAGTGTGCTACAAGCGGGGCATTTATATCAACAACTTACCCATTTTCATAAGGAGATTCCAAATGGAGTATGACGTTGTTATTGGCATAGAGGTTCATGCTCAATTAAATACTAAAACTAAATTATTTACAGCCTGTCCAAGTGGTGTGAGTGAAAATGCGAACGAACATACCTGTCCCCTAACCTTAGGCTTGCCGGGCACCTTACCAGTGTTAAATAAAAAGGCCGTTGAATATGCCGTCATGGCCGGTACAGCACTACATTGTAAGATTCAAAAAAAATCAGTCTTTTCACGTAAAAACTATTTTTACCCTGATCTGCCGAAAGGCTACCAGATCTCACAGTTTGATCTGCCTATTTGTTTAGGGGGGTATGTCGATATTGAAGTAGGAGACAGCACAAAACGTATTGGTATCACACGGATCCATATGGAAGAAGATGCGGGTAAGCTGGTACATCAAGGAGCAGAGGCGATTGAAGGATCGAGTGGCTCATTGGTAGATCTAAATCGAGCAGGAACCCCTTTAATTGAAATCGTGTCCGAACCAGACATACGCTCAGCAGAAGAAGCCAAAGCCTATGTTGAAACCTTACGTCTGATATTGGTGCATGCAGGTGTGTGTAATGGCAACATGCAGCAGGGAAATTTGCGTGCGGATATTAATGTGTCGTTGAGGCCTAAAGGGACAGAGGCATTTGGAACGCGGACAGAAATCAAAAACGTGAACTCATTTCGAGCCATTGTGCGGGCGGTATACAGTGAAATCGAACGTCAAACAGAGATCTTGGACTCTGGTGGCAGCGTTGATCAAGAAACACGTAACTACGACGATATAACGCAGAGCACAACGGTATTACGCAGCAAAGAAGAAGCGCATGACTATCGTTATTTTCCAGAACCTGACTTATTACCCCTTGTATTAAGTGATGAACAAATCAACAGGTGGGCGGGTCAAGTGCAAGAAAACCCTTTTGAAAAGAAGAAGCGCTATGTAAAGATACTTAAACTATCAAAACAAGATGCCTATACCTTGGTTGCTGATGTGGCATTAAACCAATTTTTTGAACAATGTTTAAGGCATGCCAATGGAGTCAAAGGTGATACCATTAGCAAATGGGTGTTAGGCGATGTCAGTAAAGCAGCCAATGATGTGCAAGGCTTTGAACAGTTACAGTTGAAGCCAGCTGAATTGATGGCCTTATTGCAGGCCCAAGAAAAGGGTGATATATCTGGCAAAATGGCAAAAGAATTTTTACCGCAGTTAATCGAGGGCAAAGCATTGGCAGAGTTATTAAAGGGTGGGGGGCAAATTAATGATAGCTCTGAATTAGAGAGTATTGTGCAAGAAGTGATGTCTGAAAACCCCGATGTGGTTGAAAAAATCAAAAACGGCAAACATAATTCAGCCAATTTTTTAATGGGTCAGGTCATGAAAAAAAGCCAAGGGCGCGCTAAACCTGACGCAGTTAGAGAGTTGATTTTAAAAAAAGCAAACAGAGGATAAACGTCTTACGATAAAAAATAGTGACATAGTTTAAGAAGGTCTTATAGCTGATAGGGAGGGGCCTCTCAGTGTAAGTAGCTATAAAAAGAACCATAGTATTTTTAACATAATGAGTAAACCTAGATGTGATAGCCCTATATTGAAGAGGTTGAGTGTCATCTAAAGAATTTTCCCCTGCGATATGGGCTTTTGTAAAACAATATCAACTAGGGAGATCCATTTCAGCATAAGCGCCTACAAAAAGAGCGACAGCATTTTTAAGATAATGAGTAAAACTAGATGTAATAGCACTATATTGGGTACGTTCAGCATCATTTAAAGAATTTACCCCTGCGATATGCGCTTTTGTGACTAAAATATCATCCTCAGAAGGATGATCCCCATATTTTAACTGTGCACAAAATGTAATATTAGCAGTTTGTTCAGAGGCAAGAGTGTCAACAGAGAGAGCCTGAGTCATGCGTTTAAGGGCATAATCATGCATAGGTTCGCCAAGATCTAGATACAATGGAAGAAAAATATCTCTGTTCTCTGTGCTAAGATCTGATCTAGTAAGTTGATCATAAACATATTGATATACATCTTCATCTTTATATAGATCTTCATCTTCATTGTGGGGGATATCATCTGTAAGCATATGACTGTGAAGCTGTATCTTAGCTTTTTCTGCTTTAAGAAAATCTGAACTGTCACTTTTAACCTGACAAGAAACCTCTAAAAGTGTAAAGGCAGTATACGCACACAAGCCAATAGCTGGAGAACAAGCGGTACCAATAGTCAGCAAAATACTCGCAGCAACCATGGCAATTTTCTTGTTACGTATACGTTTTGCAGCTATATTTTTAGCAGAACTTAAAACAAGCTGTTGTTTGTTATCTGGTGGAGGATTAGCCTTTAAGGATGTTTCACAAAATAAAAGTGATCGTCTACAATCTTTTAAACCTGTGTATCCATGATAAAGCATAGACGTAATAGGCCGAACTGGACCCGATTTTACTAAGATAGATAATCCCGTAAAAACAGCGGTAATGCCACATTTGATACCACTACGTTTTAAGGTAGAACTTAATTGAGTTTGCCTAGTGGGGGTACGTAGCAAGTCAGGGATTGAGACAGGGGACTCCCGGTCAACCTCAGTAGGAGTAGACCCTGAAATATCAGGGGGTGAGATAGTGTGCGACAGCACACCCTCAAGAGAATTAGAGCCTGGCAAGTCAGGGATTGAGACAGGGGGCGACAGGTCACCCTCAGGAGAATTAGAGCCTGGCAAGTCAGGGATTGAGACAGGGGACTCCCGGTCAACCTCAGTAGGAGTAGACCCTGACATGTCACGGGGTGAGACAGTGTGCGACAGGTCACCTTTAAGAGAAACAGCTGTTCTAGCAGAAAAGGCAGCTGCCGCTTGGCCAGGAACATTAGAAGTCCCTGAAGTAGGTGAAATCTGGGGCCTTGACGTTAATTGTCTGGTTCTTTCAATAAAAATACCCCCTATGTGTAATATGACTTATGTCAATATAGACATCAGATCATTCTATGTGTAATATGACTTATGTCAATATAGACATCAAATCATTAAAAAGAATACCCAGTATAATTAATGGTTAAACCTGCCAAATAACAGGTTTAAAATTGGGAAATCCTGGGTACATGATAAAGAGAAAGGGGAAACAACAAACTGGGGAGGCAAACGAACAGTGAATAAATGTGGAGATAGAGGTGTTGTTTATGGATAGAGCAAGACGAGCTACCTTTTCAACTCAGCCTACACAGCATACTAGAAGTGACCAATCTCCTTCAGCTCTTCGAGTGGGGGCCTCTACAGCCTTTGCAGCTGTAACACCTGGAATAGTTACAACCATAAATAATGTAAACATGACAGTTTGTAATGAATTAAACCGTAATGGTTATTCAGAAATCTTCAACAAGATCAATCAAGAAGGCGTAGGTCTAGCGTCTGTAAATGCAGGAGCGACTACATTATTTGTTGGAGGCGGCGGACTTAATAGAGCATTTGGAGCTACATTAAAGAGCACAAGGGGATTTAAAGAATATCACACACAACTACAGCAGTATGGTGCTCCGAAGTGTGAAGCTCCGCCTCAATCAATATCCGGAGTTGCTCATAGTTATCGTCTTCCTCCGACTAAGTCAGCGAAAGACGTCTTCATCCATCGTTTAACTGGAGACGCCCTAAAACACCCATATAATCAGGCCTCTAATAAACACATGATCTATGTCGTTCCACCTGAAAGGGGGCTGTATCAGGGAGATGACGAATTTTTAGAGGCAGTCCAAGACACAGCCCAACACCTAATCCGAACGGTAAGAGCCTACAATGCACAAGCAGCATCCCAGGATAAAATAACAACTGTAAGGATGGGCGCCTTTAGTGCAGGGGGGTACAGAGGGGAGGTCGACCCAAGAGATGTCATGCAGCGCATTATAAGTGGGGTCGTGCAAGAACTAGACAATAGCGACAATCAAGACCTTCAAACAATTGAGTATGCGCAAGAGTTTCAAGACCTACTGCAAGGGGGAGGCGCTGCTGCTGGTGCTGTTGCTCCTACTGCAAGAGCACAGATGGGTAGAAGTAGGCGTACCCCAACAAGAACCAGTGGCCCCAGAATAGCCGTCCCGTTCCCAACAACACAGCGCCCAGCCGCCAGGGATCTACAAAGGCAAACAAGAAATACATATGGTTCTCTTACGGTTAAGCAATTACAGGAACTATTACGCGCATCGTTTCATCATTCATACACGGATTCAGTAACCCAAGGTCAGATAAAAGCAAACTTTACACAATTTGAAGCCAGGCATATCAAGGTAAACAACGAAGCAGGACAATTGGATGAGGTTAAAACACGAGAGAACAGAAACCAATTTCGACAAGCAATCTGTACGTTAATAGACGAAAAGAACCAGACAACAGGTCTAAGAGCTGCCTACGATAACATACAAGAACAAAGCGACAAAGGAGGAATCTTTGACCAGGCAACATGCAAAGCACTAACCCAAGAATTTATCACTCAGGTCGCCAGATTAGATCCGTCTAAAATGTCACGAGGAGCAAGAACCGCTACAAAGCCAGCAGTATCTGCAGCAACATCTGCAGCAAGCCGCCAAGACCGAGCCATCAAAAGGAAGATAGATAGTGCTATAGCAAGCGCATCAGGATTCATCCCATTCAGCACATCTACAGAAAGAGGTCAAGAAAGAGGTCCAGATAGAGCTATGAGAAGAAAGCTATGCCAAAACTTACAGCGAACATGCGCAGATGATTCTGGAAGATGGCACGACGGGCAAATAATGGCATGTTTAGGTCAAGGTATTCGCCTTGGAGCTGCACATTATCAACAAGACCCGAGAAACCCTTCACAAATAACCATTACTACACCCCAAGAACAAACAACGATTGATACAGCAGGCTTTCAGCTTGCTGCAGCAGGAGATATAGAAGATGCCCATGTAAGCGAATATATGCAGAGTATGAGAGAAAAGTTCAACGCTCCAGGTACAACAAGGACTAACGCAGTGCCAAACCACTATGTAGCAGAAGGCATTGCTCGACGAGGTGAGGTCTATATCCAATACGATTATAACGACGCTAATCCAGCGATAGCAGATAGCGCAACAACAATCTCCCCACAAGAAAGAAAGCAAGATATTTTGTGGGCCTGTTGGCCAGATGGAAAATATGGAATGGATGCAGGGGCGTATGGCGATAGAACAGCACGTGTGTTAACAGCCATAGATAAACTACACGAACCAGGAGAAGCTTTATTATTACTAGAGCCAAAGGCCTTTCTTCACGGTAGAGGGGACAGTGAAATTGGGCAACAACAGAGTCTAGCATGGGCAAGGGCTGTTCAGGCTCACGCAGCAGCGAATCCAACAAAACAGTACATTATAAATTCGCAGTATGACTTCGGGCTACCTAACGTAACATCTGCAGCTGGCAAAGATTCCTTAAGTATCGCAGCAGAGTTAAAGGCGGTCGGACAAGCGTGTGTGACCATGGTCACCGGAGATCAGGTAGGGCATATTGGCAATGGCGCAAAAAGTAAACGCTCAGCAAATAATGCGTTTGATGAGCGTTTAGCCCGCTTAGCCCCTTCGTATGTATGGGGCTTTGTGTTGGATCAACAGCAGGGACATGTTATGGATTGCCTAAACACAGGAGACTGGGGCGTTAGACCAGCCTCTACAGCAATGGCAAGCAGGGTACAAACTACAGGCGCTGCAGCACGCCCTTTCCGAAGAATGCCAGGAGAATTACAAGACGTAGATAGGGGTACGGGAAAAGCCTTCCATCAAATAATGCCTAGCGGAGAGGTAATGGCAGAAATAGTGCAAAATTTAAGTAGTAATGAGATAGATATATCCTCACTAGAGGGAGCCGTAGAAGGAAGCGGTAGTTTGAAGGGCTTAACCATCGAAAAAACACGAGATGGGAGCGGAGTGATACTTAAAGATGTTGATCAGGGAGCTGAATTGCACCTTACTCTAAGGGATGACTTCTCACCATATCACCACCATATGAACGGAAATGAAATTTTAAAAAGAATAAGATCACAAAAAGATAGCCACCCCTATGTCAAAGCAGCAAGAACACCGAGATCCACTAGCGTAAGAAGCGTCTCAGGGGGAAGAAGAGCCGCTCAAGCCCTACTCCAAGCCAATCAAATAATAAGCGATCCTCAATTTAGAACATTAAGCCCTCAAACCCAAACATTATTTGCTACCTTAGTCGACGTACCAGTGGGTGATAGAGTGGGAGGGCTAAGATACAATCAATTACAGGATAAATTCTTTGGAAAGGATAAAGAGAGGGGAACAAACTTTGTCCAACCCATTTTTATTACACCTCAAACAAGTGCTAATCATTCTGCTATAAGAGAAACAGCACCAACAGATAGTGACATAGCTATACTCAAGGAAATAGGCTATCCGGAATTTCTAAAAACAGTGTTACCAGAAATGTTAGCGCATTGGGGGTTTCAGATAGATGTTAAAGGGAATGTCTCAAGTCTCCAGGGCATTCAATTCATTAATAAAGCGGGAGATCACAATAGTCTACGTTTAACAAGGGTCTTAGAATGTCTAGCTTTATTTTGTGGCAGCGACAGATATCTGAATCAGGTCTTTGGAACATTATCCGAACACGTTATGGCACTTGGAGAGGATGAAAGATCAGAAAGGGGTGTAAAGGACAGTTATGATAATTTTTGGAAAGAACACCTCCACTCAGAGGTACGCATACGAGCCACAACAAGACCAGTGACTAGACCAGAAGCAGGCGGCGCAGCCCAAGCCACAACAAGATCAGCATTCGCACAAGTTAGGGGCGGTGGAGCACCAACAGCCAGTTCAGCTTCTAGATCAACAGAATGGAGAGTAGCAACAGGCCAAAGAGGTCCTAGTGGGGGAGGAAAATCAACGTTCGAGCAAGCTCGTCACAACAGCAGAACACGCGGAGCCCAAGCCACAACAAGCTCACCATTCGAACAAGTTAGGGGCGGTGGAGGAGCATCAAAATTCCAACTAGGTCGTAGCAGAAGCAGAACACGCGGAGTCCAAGACAAAAGAAGCTCAGTATCTGCACCAACTAGTAGCATGGGCGGCGGACGCGCAGCCCAAGCCACAACAAGATCAGCACTCGCACGAGCTCAAGACGGTGTAGCATCAACAGAAAGGTCTAGACACGCAGCCCAAGTCACAACAAGAGACGCCCAAGCCTCTCAAGAAATATCCAGAATCGAACGCTTTGAACAAAATCAAATAGAAATGGGACAACGTTTATTAGACGAATACAATTCAGGAAATTATGCAGCTATTACAGGTTCATCCGGCCATGTGCCCTTCGATTGGGGTGTATTTCCGTGTCAAACAAGAAACTCACAATACAGACATCTAAATATTCAAGTAGGTGACGCACTGTATGCACAATTAGCGTCAAACCCTGGGTATAAAAATAACTATGTCAAATTACTAGAGGCATACATTACAGCAGTAGAGCAAACTGCAGGGGGGACAGTAAGATATTTTATCCGCCTCGAAAAATGTTTGCAGTCCTTAAATGGCATGACCCAAGGGTATAGTAATGGTTTAGCCCAAGAATTAAAGGATACTGGATTAGCCAGAAGACTACGCCGGATTGTCGACAATAGCTACACAGATCCCCCTCTTATAGTGAGGCAGGATTCAACACACATACACTATCAAGCAGACCTAGACGCCTTTATTGCATTTACCGACGGAACATAACCCCGTCCTACAATTTCAAATACCGCAAGGGATTCACGGGAACCCCGTTAAGACGAAGTTCAAAATGCAGGTGGGGACCAGTGGCATAACCCGTCGCTCCAACCCAGCCAATCACATCCCCTTTACGCACAAAATCGCCGGCCTTGACCAATACCCGCGACTGATGCGCATAAACAGTCGACACACGTTTTTGATCTTTTTGACGTCGGCCATGGTCAATAATCGTAATATTTCCATAGCCCTTGTAGCGTTTTTGACGCCCAGCCACCAATACATAGCCCGAATTAGCGGCCCGAATTTTATACCCTTTGGGCGCAGCGAAGTCCACCCCATTATGTTTGATATAGCGTTTAAACAAGGGGTGTTTACGCGGTCCATATTTTGAGGATAACCAGCCTTTTACAGGTTTAATAAAGGACCCTGATCCATAATAGCCTTTACGATGCTGCGAACGCCGACTTAGCAAGCGCGTAATTTCTTTTGACGAAGCTAAGAGCTCTTTATTTTGTTTCTCCAGTTTACGAATCTGTGCGTTTAAGCGTTGATAATAGCGCTGTTTGGCGGCTTTTTGTTTGTTTAAGCGCTTTTCGTTGGATTGAATACGTTGTTTAAGGGACGCAATCGTGTCTTTTTCAACGGAAAAACGTTGACTAAGCGCTTGGAGCTTGAGCTGGCTCTCCTTTGTTTGACGTAAGAGATCCACGTCCATGGCCAATATTTTTTTAAAGACATAGGGCGCAGATAAATCAACTGCATCAGGAGAAAACAGCATCTCTAAAAATCCAACAGGTTTGTGACGGTTAATAATCGACAAGCGCTGGGAAAGCAAGCTTTGATAGTTAGAAAATGTTGCCTGGGTTTCAGCCAGAGTTTGAGAGGTTTGTTTGTGGCGCTTTTGGGCAGCACGGTATTTTTTTCGGGTTTGTTGTAGCTTGAGTTCACTCAAGCGCAGTTGCTTGGACAGCTGCCCAATAGATTTTTTAACTTTATATTTGGCCTTCTTTTTATGGGTCAGTTTCGTTTTATTCTGATTAAGTTTTTTTTGGATATTATCAAGTTTTTCGTAACTACTACCCAATAAAAAAGGTAAGAGGGATACGCAGAATAGTAAGCGATAAAACCCAGGGAACATCTTCACAAATGCGGGGGGCTAGAGACACGCTGTAAGTACTGCAACAAGAGGGCCTTTGCTTGAACTAACGCCTTGCCACGATGGCTAATGGCATTTTTTTCCTGCTCAGAAAAGGCAGAAAAAGGGCGGTCATATCCACTCGGAACAAAGACCGGGTCATAACCAAACCCTTCACCCTCTTCCCAATCAGACAGAATCTCACCCTCCACAATACCGGTAACCGTCTGAGGAGGAAAGTGCTCTGGATCAGGAAAACGCAGGGCCAGTACACACAAAAAACGGGCAGAACGATCTGTTTTGCCACGCATAGCACCAATAACTTTACGACAGTTATCAGCATAACTACAACCAACTCCCGCATAGCGGGCCGAATAAATGCCGGGGGCAGAATCTAGCGCAGTCACTTCCATACCAGAGTCATCCGACAGATAAATCGTATCGGACCTTTCCGGCGGAGCTAAGACTTTTTTCAGCGCGTTTTCAGCATAGGTTTCGCCATCTTCTACAACATCAAGGGGCTCTCCGATCACGTCTTTATAGGAGCGAACATCCAAGGGGACATCCCTCAGTAAAGTACGCAATTCATGTACCTTATCAGGATTATTGCTCATTAATGCCAGATAACGTAGGGAGTTCATACTCGTTTTACACTATAAATGTCAGGCAAAGAAGTCAAGCATTTGATGACGCCAGACAACTCGTAACGATTTGTGACGTCTATCACTAAGGAAATATGGGTCTCTTGGCCACGCTTTAAGGCGGAAGCCGATACCTTTAGCACATTGATATCCATATCCCGAATTTTTAGCAAAATATCTTGCAGTAAGCCTAATCGATCATTGGCAATTACCAAAAGCCGCACAGAAAATGGTTTACAGGAATCCTCTTGGGCCCAGGTTACCTCAACAAGCCGCTCAGGTTGGGATTTTGCGCGAGCAAGTATGTGGGGACAATCGCTACGATGAGCAGAGACCCCCTTTCCAATCGTAATAAAGCCCTGTAAATCATCCCCAGGTACCGGACAACAGCATCTAGCCAAATAGACCAAGATATTAGAAAGACCAGATACCAAAAGATCGGCACTTTGTTTTTTAGGAAGGGTATTGAGCAAAGGGGTAGCTAGATTCGGTTGCGAAGACAGCGAGTCTGGAAGCAGCAAGGAAAGGAGACGTGTTTTTGGTATATCTCCTTGGGCAATCAAGAGATATAGCTGATCAAGACGTGGGGTAGAAAATTCCTTAAGAACGGCAGTTTCTTTCTCAGAGGTCAGCACAGTTTTCAGGGACAGACGATAAAAAGATAGCCATTCTTCCAACAACTCTTTGCCTCTAACAATAAGATCCTCACGACCTTGTTTCTTGAACCATTGCTGAATCTTAACCATGGCATGACGGGTCTGAACGATCGACAGCCAGGCCTTCTTAGGAGCGGCTACCTTGGCTGTCATCACCTCCAAACGATCGCCATGACACAAGACTGTTCCCAAGGGTTTGATTTGTCCATTAATACGAACGCCTTTACAGCGATGCCCCACATCACTATGAATTCGATAGGCAAAATCCAAGGCAACAGCTCCTTCTTTAAGCGAGAACACATCTCCTTTGGGACTAAAGACAAAGACCTCCTTTGGAAATAAATCATCCTTCAAAGCACCCAAAAAATCACGCGCCGAAGGCGACTCTTTCTGCAGCTGTTCCAAATCCTTAACCCAAGTAAAATCATGCCGAATTTTTTCAGTTGATTTACCTTCTTTATAGCGCCAATGGGAGGCCACACCCATTTCGGCGACTTCGTGCATGGATTTACTGCGAATTTGAAATTCTATGGGGTGTCCCTCAGGACCAATGACGGTACTATGCAACGATTGATAGTGGTTGGATTTAGGCACAGCAATATAGTCCTTAAAACGGCCATCAATAGGCTTAAATAAGGCATGTAAAATTCCCAAGCAGGCATAACATTGATTTTTATTTTCTGTCACAATTCGCAGGCCATAAATATCAAACAGTTCATCAAAGGATAATTTTTGCTGCTGCATTTTTTGATAAATACTGTATAAATGTTTGGGTCTACCATAAATATGGCTATGAAAAGACAAGTTTTCGAGTGCAGTAGAGACACGTTGGATAACATTGTCGATATAATGCTCACGCTCTTTGCGTTTCAAGGCCACTTGCTTTTTAAGGTTAGTATAGGCACTGTGATGCAAGACCTGAAAGGATAAATCTTCGAGTTCCCATTTTAAAGAGCCCATGCCCAATCGATGTGCCAAAGGCGCAAAAATACTCAAGGTTTCGCGTGCAATACGACGCTGTTTTTCAACATTTAAATAAGAGATCGTACGCATATTATGCAAGCGATCAGCAAGTTTAATAATCATAATTCTAAAATCACTCGTCATCGCCAGTAACATTTTTCGAAAGTTCTCAGCCTGTTCTTCAAACTTAGAGGCAAAGGTAAAGGAGGTAAGTTTGGTCACCCCTTCAACTAACTGGGTAATTTCAGCGCCTAGTTCATTGGCAATATCTTCTGCACGAACGTCACAATCTTCCAGGGTGTCATGCAAAAAAGCGGCGGCTAGAGTAGCAGCATCTTGTTCCAAGGTAAGCAAAATTTCAGCAACCGCCAAGGGATGAGTGATGTAAGGCTTGCCAGAGCAGCGAGTTTGGCCTTTGTGCGCATTTTTAGCAAAAAGATAAGCGTTCTCTACCAAACGAATATCGTCGGCCGTTAAATAATGTGAGAGGCCTTTTTTAAATGAGCTAAATGACATAGTACAACGTTATTTTAAATCGACAATTTCCAATTGAGGCAAAGACCGTCCTTGCCAATGATTCACCGTCAGGCGAAAGACCATACGTAGTGGGGTCTTATTAAAGTATGCCAACTTTTCAGCCAAGTTAAACCCAATCGCATCAATCACCAATCCTTCATCAAGGGTACTCAACGTGGCCTTAATATGCTGACCATTTCCAACGGGCCGCAAGGCCAAAGCTTTAAGTCCATCACAGAAAAATAACGGGGCTTGGTTTCCAACCCCAAAAGGTTCAAGGGTACTCAGTTGCTTGGCCAAATCCAAGGTAAGTTGCTTAGGGGTTAGCTCCGCATCAACATCAATAATAGCCTGCAAGTCCAGGGGGTCAATCGCGGATGCTTTTTCAATCAAGCTGGATTTAAAGGCATCAATCTGATCCCAAGAAACAGTAAAGCCCGCCGCTTGTTTATGTCCACCAAAACTTAAAAAATGATCACGACAAGAACGTAGCAACGCATAAACATTTACAGAACCGACTGTTCGTGCAGACCCACGTCCCAGAGGGCCCGAACCAGACACTAAAATAGCCGGTTTAGAAAAGTGTTCCACCAAACGAGACGCCGTAATGCCAATCACACCGGCATGCCAGTTAGGATTAGACAAGATTGTCACATTTGACGGCCGCTTATCATCAGACTGTAGTTCCAGAGCTTCATCAACCATTTTGGCCCCAATATCACGGCGTTGTAAGTTTAAGGTTTCAAGCTGAAAGGCCAGCTGTGTTGCCACGTCTTCCGAGGTGGCTATGAGTAATCGTACACCCAAACTCGCAGAGGCCAATCGACCCGCTGCATTCAAACGGGGAGCCAAAGTAAAGCCCACATCTCGGGCACTCACAGTGTCTCCTTTAAACTTAGCTGCTTCAAGTAAGGCCGAAATTCCAAGTCGTTTCCGTTGGCCCAACAACCGCAACCCATGATGGGTCCAACTACGATTAAGCCCATGTAAGGGGGCAACATCTGCCACTGTACCCAAAGCGACTAAATCCAGATAAGGACTAGGGTCAAGATGCGAAAAATAACGCTGAAAAAAATCACAAATAAAGGCATAGGCAATACCTGCCGTACAAAGACCAGTCGCAGGATCATCATCAGGTAACGTACAGGGATTGAGCATCCCATCTGCGGGAGCAACTGGGTCAGGAAGTTGATGGTGATCAAATACCAGCACCTGACAGGGCGTTTCAGATTTAATGGCCGAGATCTCTTTTACATTAGACACACCACAATCTAGAGTGATCAGCAAGCCAATTCCTTGATCTTTGATCGCCTGCAGAACAGAGGCTTGTAGCCCATAGCCCTCGCGAAAGCGGTCAGGGATATAAAATTGCACCTTGGCCCCACAGGATTCAAGCGCCATTAACATGATCGAGACAGAGGTCATGCCATCAACATCATAGTCCCCATACAATAAGATAGGCCGTTGATCGGCGATCGCCTGATAAACAATATCCGAACATCGTTGATGGTCAGATTCAGCAAAAACAAAACGTTGGCCTGAGTCAGATTTATCAAGAAAAATCGAAGCCTTACGCAAGGATGAAATACCACGGTTAAGCAACAACTGTGAAATCACCGGATCAACAGACAACTCAGCCGAAATCTTATTGCAAAGGTCGGATTGTTGGGGGTGCAACTGCCAGCGTTTAATACTGGACATAAGGCAAGAGTTTACTGCTCTTCAACAAGAAAAATAGTTTGGCCAAATTCCACCGATTCACCATTTTTGACACATATTTTTTTAATAACACCTGTCCATTCCGATTCGACTTCATTAAACAGTTTCATGGCTTCAACAATATATAAAACATCCCCAGGTGAGATCTGTGAGCCTACTCCCACATAGGGTTCAGAATCAGGATTCGCAGAGGCATAAAAGGTCCCCACCATTTCAGCCTTAATCGGCGTTAACGAGGTATCATCAACAGGTTTTTCAGTAGCAGAAGGGGGGGTGTCTGCTACAACAGGAGGCACTGCAGCAACAGGTGCTGGAATAACAGCCTGTTGAGTAAGAACCGGTGCTCCTGAAAATTCTTTTTTAACATCAATTTTCATGCCATCAAGCTCGACACTCAAATGCGAGATACTGGCTTCTTCAACCAATTTAACCAAACTTTTAATGCGTTTTAAATCCACAAAAGCCTCCTAAGCTAACGATAATAATATGGCATAAGTCTAACCCAAGGGCATAAACGCGTAAAGAGTAAGCCAAAAAAATAGATACCCCAAGCAACACCCATACCCGCTAATACGATAGTTGAGACTGGCATGAAATAAAAAAAGCGCTATGACTAAATACCTGAGAGGAAACTTACTTCGAACAACAATGTGTAGGTTAGCCTAAAAAAGGACTAAAAAAAGACAGTTGCAACATGTCGAAACAAAGCTCAGTTGCATTTGTCTATATTTCACTTTAAACTAAGACCACGTGTCGGGGTGTAGCGCAGTCTGGTCAGCGCACCTGTTTTGGGTACAGGGGGCCGTAGGTTCAAATCCTATCACCCCGACCACGGTTAAAATTTTCGAGACAAAGAAAACGACAGGGTAGCCCCATGTTTTTTTGCAAAATTAGCACTGTCTTCAAACAAAGGGGCAACATATTGTGGAGACAGACTCCATTGCCAGGTTTCACGAAATTCCGAACTCAAGAAGAAGCGAACACCCACTCCATAAGGAAGCAGGCCTAAACCTGCACCCAATTTTGTGGATTTTGGCAAATTAATAGAGACCATGGCACTAAAAAGTAAACTATTTAGGGGTCTTTGGGATTTCCATTCTTGAATCATATCCCCAGATGGAAAATCTCGATGATCATCAAAAACACCAAAGAGGATAAAAACAAAGTCACACCAAGGATAGTCTGCATGAAGCGCCAACGAGGAAAAGTAACGATACATCCGCGTCAGGTTAGTTGTTGCGGAAGTTTGTTCAATATAATCTTGAAAAAACCAGATGTTGGTTGGAATCACATAGGGTAAAGATTCTCTAGAGAGTTCAAAGATGAAGGTATAATCCCAAAAATGTTTGGATAATTCAATCGCCCACACCGTCTTTCGATAAAAACCAAAGGTAACTTGGTTAAGATCAGCTTCATAGCGATACGACGACGGCGTAGAAGACCGTTGATTATATGGCCCGAAGTAAGTATATTGAGGCGCATAAATAATGCGATGTGATTCAACATAATTCCAGTGCATCCCCTCAAAATAGGTAAGCCCAAAAGTAAACGAAGGGCGACGCCACAATACACGAAAAGAAAAAGGCTTTTGTTGATTTTTATAAATAATAGCAGGCGGAGTATCAGGATTATAGATATAATCATTTGTATACCTATCATTGTAGAGATGATTGATTTTATACCAAGCGACATCAGCATTAAGTTGTTGTCGGATAAGTGAAGGCTGTGGCATATCATTAAAAACAGTGGCCGTAAGTTCAAGTTGAGAGAAAGGAAAATAAGAAAGACTGATGGCTTCAAGAGGAATTCGTCTATCCAATTTACTAACAACACGAAGCGGGTTAATGTCCATATCCATGGGTAAAATAAAATCAACCACAGAGTACCCGGGTGTTTGTCCCCACACAATCAGTTGGCGCCCGATATTTAATTGTAGTTGACTACTAAGAGTAGTTTGAGAATAAAGTTCACGAAAATGCAGGGCATTTTTCTTAATCAATAAAAAAGATAAAAGCGGGTTATCTTTTTCATAGCCATAAATTTTTTTTTGAACACTTAGAAAATCAATCGTAGAGACAAAGGTACTAGCTTTATAGGGCTGGGAATAGGTAATGCGTATCATGGCTGCATAGGTATCTTCAAATTTGCCATGATTATAGTAAGTACCTAAATAGCCTTGTCCACGAGATTCCCAGAGGTCCGAGAGTGAGGGGGGCGCAGAGGAAGAAAGATCAGAGGCTAATGAGGGCGCAACTACACTCAAATCATCGTCATCAAATTCATCTAAAACAGACTCAGTTTGGGCAAGCAAGGGAAAATCAAAGGAGCTCAGAGATACCGCTGAAAATAAAGGCCCATGCACTAAACACAGAGATAAAAGAGCAATAAAGATCTTCATTAGGTTTAGTCTATATAAAATAAATAAAAAAGACGAGGAGGATTTAATTAAAAATTTCGAGCTAAGGAAAAGGAAAGGCTCGGTTCCCAGTTAGTTTGACCCTCACTTAGAAAGTAATTTAAGGGGGTTATAAATTGAGGCGAAAATGTCCATTTCCACGCTTCTTTATATTCAGAGTCAATAAAGAATCGTACGCCAATCCCTTGAGGCAAATACCCAATTCCAAAGCCTAAGCGAGAAGTTTTAAATAGGTCCTTAGATAAAATAAAACCAAATACAGGGGGATTGTCGCTGTAAGTTGCTTCGTGGTCAAGAAATAAGGTTTCCATATCATAGGCCGGAAAGGAGTGAGTTTCAAAAAATATCAAAAATGCCATGTCGCCCCAGCTATAATCTCCATGAACACCAAAAGAGTACATATATGAATCAGCTATAACCAAGTTACTTTTATTATTGTATTCATATAACCAATTAAAAATGTCATCGCGATAGATACTGGAACTATCATCAATAGGCCAAAGTCGAGTAGATTTAACAATTTCAAAAACAAAGGTATTAGAACCAATCCGCTTAGAAAGCTCAAAGCCAAAAGATTCACTTTCGGCAAATAACATATATTCTGAACTATAATCTGGATAGATACTGGAACCACTCTGAAACCAACTATCTGTGCTAAATGAATAAAAGAAATTAGGCCTCTCTTCCAAATTATAACCATATACAGGTTGCCAGTGCATGCCTTTAAAATAAGTGATCCCGACAGAAACAGAGGGATGTCTCCAAAGACCTCTCACAGCAAAAGGCTTACGCTGATCCTCATAAATAATATTGTTGTTTTGATGATCTAAAAATAATTCAACAGCATCAATTTGCCATGTTGGAAGCTCAATTTTATTAAAAACATAGGCCGTAAGTTCAAGTGAGGAAACGGGGTAATAGCTCAGGCTAAACGTATCTAAAGAGACACGATTATCGAGTTTAGTGACAGAAGAAGGCGTTTTAGAAAATGCACGAGGCAGAATATAGTCAACCATAGACATAAGGGGCATTTGACCCCAAATAACCAATTGTTTTCCAGCACGAAATTCTAATTTAGGACTAAGCGATCGTTTAATGTATAATTCTCGAAAGGAAGCAGCGTTATTTTTATGAGTAACAGTAAGAGTTTCGATGGTTTTGGTCCAACCCGATTCACTAGAGTATAGGTAGTTATTGATCTGAGTTTGGAATTTTTGGGTGTAAGAAAATGCTTCAACAGAGGAGACCAATAAGGTATCCCAAAAAGAGTGAGAGTAAGTAAACAAAAGCAGATTCGAAAAAGAACTCATAGTGTTTCCTTTGGAGTAACCGCTAGTGAAATAGCCTTTGCCTTGTTCATTCCAAGCGTCAATAAGAGCGTCCTGAAAAGAACCCGACTCTTTTGTTGAAGAAAGAGTCGAAACTACACTTAAATCATTATCATCAAACTCGTCAAAAACCGAACTAGACTGAGCATGTAATGGAGCTGTGGTAAATAGTACAAAAAGTAAAAATATTGGTAAGTATATTACAGAGAAAGACATGTTTGTGAGCTTAGTGTATTTTTGTAGAAAAAACAAGCAACCACAGTCACAAAAGAAAGGGGCTAGAAATCACGAGAAACAGCCACAGAAATAGAACCTGCAATTTTGCGTTCAAACGAATATGATTCCATAGGCTGCACAAATTGAGGAGAGATCATCCATTTCCAGGTTTCTTTGTATTCAGAATTAAAGAATAGTTTAAAACCAATCCCTCCTTCTGGGATCAATCCAACGGCACATCCCAGTTTGGAGGCCTCAAACAGGTTTTTGGAAATCAAGAAAGCCGGCATTGTCCCTGCCATAGAGGCATGATGTTTTTCAAGGTCTGATTGGATAGGATGATCATAAAAATAAAAGTTCGAACCTAGCACCATCACGGCTACATCTCCCCAAGAGTAGTTACCTTGATACCCGATGGAGTAATAAAGAATAGTGGCATCAACAAGCGTAGTTCTATCACTGTTTTCGTATAACCAAGTAAGAATAGAGGGGCTTTTTTCGGGATCTTTAACAGCCATGGCACGCCGTTGCAGAGCCAATTCAAGAATCAAGGTTGAGGAGCCAATCATTTTACTCAGTTCTAAGCCATAACCTTCCACATCATAAAATCCAAAGGTTTTATCTTCTCGATTTAGTTGATATCGAGTGGTTTCACCTTGTTGAATTATAACTGGCATAATCGTTTCAAAATTCCAATTCATGCCTTTAAAATAGGTCAGTCCCAACGAATAAGAGCTGCGTCTAAAAAGAGATCGAAGTGCAAAAGGTCGACGACTATTTTCATAGAAAGTACGTACTTGAGCATTGGAATAAGTGTCAACAGCCATGGCATCTTTAACAAGAGTCGGACTCTCAATCTTATCAAATATATAAGCAGAAAATTCAACAGACTCATGCGGAAAATAATTCAAATGAAACACATTCAAAGGGGTGCGGTTATCCATTTTAGTGACAGAAAGAGGGGTGCGTGAGAATTCACGGGGCAACATATAGTCAATCATCGAAAAAACAGGCATCTGGCCCCATACAATTAACTGGCGGCCTAAATTAAGTTGCAAGCGAGGAAATGATTTTCGTACATATAATTCTCTAAACAAAAAGGCGGTCTCTTTATTATGAACAGATAGGAGAGGATTATTGCCATCACCTCCTTCAAAGGTTGTGTCAAAGCGCTGGGAATAATGGAAGGTTTCAAGAGTAGTGGCAAACATAAACCCTTTATAAGGGTGGCTCAGGGAAGCACGTAATAAAGTGACATACATAGAAAGGTTGTTTCCCTGACTTGCATAGCTACTAACATATCCTTTTCCGCGCGTATGCCAATACTTCATAAAGCGATCCATAAAATCATCATCTTTCTGTTGTTTGGATGGCGTTGATGAGACGATATCTAGCTCTTGATCCTCACCAAATTCATCAGAAAAAACATCGGCTTGAGCAAACAAGGATAAATGCGAAAAAACCACAATGAAGTAAAAAATTAGATAGATAATTTTAGTTAGTTTGAACATGCAAGAATCTTAACATTTTTTAAAGAACAAAAGAAGTGCAGGCAATACAATGACATCGCTAAACCACGCCAAGAAAATAGCCACAGTCGTTAAAATACCAAATTTAAATAACAAGACCAAGTTCGAGAACGCAAATACCATAAATCCTAACATTAAAACAAAGGTGGTAAACAACACTGGCTTGCCAATACTTAACAAGCAACGACGGACCGCAGGTCGATTGCCCAAGTGCCGCATGCGTTTGTAGTGATATAGCATATGCAGTACATCATCGACACACACACCCAAAGCAATACTCACAATCAACACCGTCGCAAAGTCAAAAGGAATCGACAGTAAGCACATGACACCCATCACAAGAAGGATGGGGATCAAGGTGCATATAAATCCAATAAGACCCAACGTAACACCAAAGACGCAAAGCAAAATAACCGCAATAAAAAACAAGGTAAAGGCCATACTAAGCAACTGGGTATCCAAAATGTACGAACTAATCACATGAAACAAGTACGACGAACCGGTAAATGATACATCCAAGGAAAGAAGACCTTTTATCTGTCTCTCGAGATAGTGAAGGAGTGTCTCCAGTTGTAGAGAATTTAAGTTCAATGTTTGAAGCTGAATACAACTAGTTTTGTAGGTAAAATCCAAATAAGGGGCCAGGACATCTTTAGAACTATCATCTTTCGAAAATTCAAGGAATAAAAATTCTTGCTCGAGTTGATAGGCATCTTGAGGTAATTCAAGGTCATTAACTGCCAAGGTTTGATGCAGCGTAGAGATAGGCCCTAAATAACTATGCATATACCGAACCCGAGGCAAGGTTAATACAGAATGTTTTAAGCGTTGAAGTTCCTGCAAATAGCGGGGATCTTTAAAGGTATCATCAGCCTCTCCTTTCAGATATAGATACAGCTGACCACTACCTCCTAGTCGATCATCTAAAAATAAAAAATCCTGATAAATCTGACGTTTAGGCGAGAAAAAAACGTCTAAAAAGTTACTTTCACTACGAAAGTTGACTAAAAATAAGCTAAAAAACAGTACAATCACCGCCCCCGCGGCAATAATAATACGTGTGTATTTTTGGACAAAATAAAAAATTGTTTGATGTAAGCCATACAGCCAAAAACGATGGGGCAACACAAGCGGACGGCGCTTTTTAACAGACAGTAAGTCCAAGATCATCCACGAAAAAACAAAGGTAAAAAGAAAAGAAAGAAAAATACAAATGAAGGCCTCAAAGCCAAAATATTTAAGAGGCAGAATATGGCTAAGATAAAAAGCGCCAAAACCCACCGCGGTTGTTAAGCTCGTTAAAAAGCAAGGCAATGCGGTATCTTTCAAGCTAGGCAAAATAGCCTTTCTGTCTGAGACACCATCTGCACGCAAGCGTTGCCAATAGCTAAAAATATGCAAGACATCCGTACAAGAAATGCTCAAAATAATAATGGGCAAGATCACATTAATCACCGTCAATGAATGCCCCATAAGTACCAAGGCCACAATATTGACCAATAAGACCAAAAAAACAATAGTAAAAGCACCTAAAACCAAGGAAAAAGACTGAAACAAAAAAAACAAAAACGCAATCATTACAAACAGAGAGACGGGTAGGAGATATCGAAAATTAAGTTTCGTATCAGAGTCAATTTGATGCGTTAACACGATGTCCCCCGCAAAATGAGCATCAGAAAAATAGTGGGACTCTGCCAAAAGTGCACGAAGTGCCTGCATAATTTCCTGCCGTTTTATAGGGTTATTAGAATCTTGAGTATTGATATCAAAATCAATACTCAAACAAAATGCACGAAAGTCTTTGGAAATTAGGGTCCCATAGTAATGACTATTTTGTAACTCGTTTTTATAGTCTGATAAAGACGCAATATCCTTATTTTGTAAGGCCCTATCAAAGGATTCAATAATTAAGTTATCATTTTTATTAAGCATAACTGTACTTTCAAGGGGGCTTTTTAAGTCCAAAAAATAAGGGAGGTTGGCTATTTTGGCACTCAAGGTGCGTAATTCTTCAAGTAATGGCCAGGAAAAAAAATCGTGACCCTCAGGCAGTGCAACACCTACAAAGACAGAGTCCCCAGGAGAAAATTCATCGTTCACCTGAGTCAACAAGCGTTGAACAGGATCATCGGCCGCTAGCCAATCCTTATTTTCAAAAGAAATATTAGAGGCGAAATAAGCACCCAAGAAAAAGCAAGAAAAGATAAAGAGTAAAAAACAGTAATGACGAAGAGAAAAGTGTTTGAACAAAAAATTAAAAAGACTTCAACCCTTGAAACCCTAAGATATCTTCCCCAATAGCCATGTTTGCCTCAATATCCTGAACCTCTAGAATAGTTCTGCCACCAGAGGAGTGATTTTCCATTACCGAGAACACGGCTACCAAAACGTCTTGGACAGTACTAAATTTTTCATTCTTCAAACTCTTAAATTTAGTTCCTTTATGGTTATAAAAGTTGACTTGTTGCACAACAAAGTTTTTTTTATCAATCTTAAACATAAGCTTGCTATATTGTTCTTTATTGTCCTTTGGAATACTTTGAACAATATAGTAACTCTTTTTTTCAACAACTAAGGTATGGGTATCCTGAGACAAGCGACGGCCGGCAATATCTGAATAATTAAAATCGGAGCCCATAAAGGATTTATTTTTGTCTTCTGTTTTAAGCTGTTTAAGAGATTTCAGGGCTGGAAAATAAACCCATTGATGACTAACACCAGAGCCTTCATTAGAAACAGTTCGCAACGATGTACCTTTGACTTTATCGGGCTTAAAAAACTTAATCATACTTGTGGAGATATCTTGGTTTTTGTCTTGGTCATGTTTTTTCCACAAACGAAAAAAACGGGTTCTAACGCGTTCTTTAGAGTCAATAATCTTCATGGAAACTTTCATGATCTTTGTTCGAAGTAGGTTATCTTGATCGTGAACCTTCTTCATGACCTCATAACCGGTAATAGCTTGCAACTGTAAGGTCAAGAAAAGATAAAAAGCAACTAAGCAGAGGAAAGAATTCTTTATCATTACCATCAACTATATCAAGAATGGTAGATAAATGCTATGTATAAAATATAGCGAAAAAAAAGTCTATCAATGAGTCAAAAACAGAACCAAATGATCAATGAGACCGCAGGCGTTTTAATACGCCCTGCTGAAGCATTTCACGGATTAATACAGTGACTATACCCAATGACCAAATAAAGACCAAAATACTGAGGATTGTTCTAAATTCCTGTACGTGATCAAACATGCGCAGATACCAATATGGAAACACCACAACCAAGTTAAAGCATATCACATGTATAAGCACCATCAGTGTATGTTTGGAATCTTTTAATAAAAGAACGGAATAATAAATGATAAAAGGTAAAAAATATGGAAAAGCCCTGAACTTTGCAGAAACGGAGAAAGACGTCAGAATGATTAGCCCAAGATATAAAATACAGGCTAAGTCAAATCCCACGTGCTTTTTTGACTGTATTGATTTAAGCCAAGCTAGAATAAATATTAGCCATAAGGACCCAAATACTCCATATACAGTCGCAAACATTTCTATATAGTCAGATAAAGAGTAGGAACGTAATGTATGTATGAAAATGGAGGGCTGTAAATGAAAGGGGACAACTTCTGTAGCTACCTGAGGGTACCAACATGTCTTGAAAAAAGCATAACAAATCACTGCTGGTGCAAATACAAATAAATCTTTGCTTTTTTTATTAAAAAGCATATCAAAGCCTATGAATGAAAAAAATAAAATGGCATTTTCTTTAATAAAGACGGAAAGTATCAATATCAATACCAAGGACGTTTTATGGTTTTTTAGATAACAGAAGAAAATAATAATTGTGGCAAGTAGTGCGAGAGGTTCTGGATGAATGTAATAGCTAAAGTAAGTCTGAAAAGTAAAACAAAAAAGAGATAAAAATAAGGCAAGATTTGTGTAGTAGCGCTGTTTCTTTTGTGGGTATTGGCCAAAATACCTTATCAATAATAGTGAAATTACCTGTCTTAAAAACCAGAAAAATAGGAGTGTGGCGATGATATTCAAGACACAAAATGTGATGTGAACATTTATATCAAAAAACCTGTCCAAAGTGCCTGCAATGTATGAAGGTAAAACACGGAATCTAAAGGCTGACCCAACAAACTCTACCACGTCCAGACGACTATACTGCGATAGATAAAAATAAGCTCGCATATCTGAAGCAATTGGACATTGATATATATTTAAAATTTGTGGGAAAAAATACAATAAAATATAGAGTAGATATAAGGGTCTGTTCGAAAAAATGACCGCTTTAAACGTTGACATCATGAAACTATACAGAAGACTCTATTAAATATTTTTTTTAATTAATTTTAGCTAAAACAGACTTTGGTAGCGGGGGCAGGACTCGAACCTGCGACCTTCGGGTTATGAGCCCGACAAGCTACCACTGCTCCACCCCGCG